>NZ_JASGEK010000024.1:0-6978 GCF_047606445.1 Aeromicrobium sp.
GCACGGCGCGGGCCGGGCGGCCCCACTCCGAGCGGAGCGGACGACGGGCCGAGCCCGCGGCGGCGGCCGCCGCCGAACGGGCCGCCACGACCGCGACCAGCGCGGCCAGCTCCTCGGGGGTCGGCTCGCCCTTGACCACCCGCAGCGCGGGGGCGGCGGGCTCGGTCGTGGGCGTGGTCTCCTCGGCGCTCACAGCGGGATGTTCCCGTGCTTCTTGGGCGGCAGCGACTCCCGCTTGGTGGCCAGCAGGCGCAGCGCCTTGACGATCTCGGCGCGGGTCTGCGCCGGCTCGATCACCGCGTCGATGTAGCCGCGTTCGGCCGCGATGTACGGGTTGCACAGCTCCTCCTCGTACGCGGCCATCAGCTCGGCGCGCTTGGCCTCGGGATCCTCGGCCGCCGCGACCTCCTTGCGGTACAGGATGTTGACCGCGCCGGACGCGCCGACCACGGCGATCTGGCCGGTCGGCCACGACAGGTTGACGTCGGCGCCGAGGTGCTTGGAGCCCATGACGTCGTAGGCGCCGCCGTAGGCCTTGCGGGTGATGACGGTGACCAGCGGGACCGTCGCCTCGGCGTAGGCGTAGATGAGCTTCGCGCCGCGGCGGATGATGCCGTTCCACTCCTGCTCGGTGCCCGGCAGGAAGCCCGGCACGTCGACGAAGGTCAGGACCGGGATGTTGAAGGCGTCGCAGGTGCGCACGAAGCGCGCGGCCTTCTCGGAGGCGTCGATGTCGAGGCAGCCGGCGAACTGCATCGGCTGGTTGCCGACCACGCCGACGCTGCGGCCCTCGACCCGGCCGTAGCCGATGACGATGTTCGGCGCGAACAGCGGCTGGACCTCGAGGAAGTCGCCGTCGTCGAGGACCGTCTCGACGACCGTGCGGATGTCGTAGGGGACGTTCGGGGAGTCCGGGAGCAGCGTGTTGAGCGCCAGATCGGCGTCGTTCGGCTCCAGGTCGACGCCAGAAGGATCCAGCGCAGTGTCGAAGATCTCCGGCTCCTCCAGGTTGTTCTGCGGGAGGTAGGAGAGCAGCGCCTTGACGTACTCGATCGCGTCGTCCTCGTCGGCGGCGAGGTAGTGGGCGTTGCCGCTCTTGGTGTTGTGCGTGCGGCCGCCGCCCAGGTCCTCCATCGTGACGTCCTCGCCGGTGACCGTCTTGATGACGTCGGGGCCGGTGATGAACATGCCGGAGGTCTGGTCGACCATCACGGTGAAGTCGGTGACGGCGGGCGAGTAGACGTGGCCGCCGGCGCAGTTGCCCATGATCATGCTGATCTGCGGGATGACGCCCGAGGCGTGCACGTTGCGCTTGAAGATCTCTCCGTACAGGCCGAGCGAGACGACGCCCTCCTGGATGCGCGCGCCGGCGCCCTCGTTGATGCCGATGATCGGGCAGCCGGCCTTGAGCGCGAGGTCCATGACCTTGGTGATCTTCTCGCCGTAGACCTCGCCGAGGCTGCCGCCGAAGACGCTGAAGTCCTGGCTGAACACGGCCACCTGGCGGCCGTCGACGGTGCCGTAGCCGGTGATCACGCCGTCGCCGAGGGGCTGCTTGCCGACGAGCGAGGGCGAGTGGCTGCGGTGCCGGGCGAGGGCGTCGAGCTCGACGAAGGAGCCCTCGTCGAAGAGCAGCTCGATCCGCTCGCGGGCCGACTTGCGGCCGCGCTTGGCCTGCTTCTCGGCGGCGGCCTCGGCGGCGGTCACGGTCGCCTCACGGTGGCGGCGGCGGTACTCCTCGAGCTGGCCGGCCGTCGTCTGCAGGTCGGGCTGGGTCACGACGTCGTCGGTGGTCTGCGCTTCAGTCACGGGGGTCAGCGTATCGAGCCGTGCCGACGGGGTTGTGCGAGCCTAGGGCCGTGACCGATCCGACCCGCCGCGCGCCGCTCGACGCGGCCGCCGTGGCCCAGGCCCTCGCCGACCGTCCGAGCCCGGTGCGGGTGCTCGCCGAGACCGGCAGCACCAACACCGACGCCGCCGTGTGGGCGCGGCAGGGCGCCCCGCACGGCGCGGTGGTCACCGCCGACGTCCAGCGGGCGGCTCGCGGCCGGCTCGACCGGAGTTTCACGCAGCCCGCCCGCTCCGGCCTGGCGGCGTCGGTGGTCTGGCGGCCGGCCGACCCGTGGCGGAACTGGGCCTGGCTGCCGCTGGCCACCGGGCTCGCGCTCGACGCGCTGCTGACGGGCGCCGGGGTCGCCGGCCGGCTCAAATGGCCCAACGACGTGCTGGTCGACGGCCGCAAGATATCGGGCATCCTGCTGGAGCGCGTCGAGACCGACGCCGGGCCCGCCGCGGTGATCGGGGTCGGGCTGAACGTCGACCTGACGACCGAGGAACTGCCGGTGCCGCACGCCACGTCGCTGCGCATCGCCGGGGCCGACCCCGCCTACCTCGACCGCACGCGCTGCCTGGCCGCGCTGCTGGGCCGTCTCGACGCGGTCTATGAGCGCTGGACCGAGCCCGACATGGACGGCCTGCGCGCCGACTACACGGCCCGCTGCGACACGCTCGGCCGCGTCGTCGACGTCAGCCTGCCCGACGGGAGCGTGCTGCACGGGCTGGCCGAGGGCGTCGACGCCGACGGCCGCCTCGTGGTCGCCGGGACGCCGGTGAGCGCGGGCGACGTCACGCATGTGCGCCCGTCGTCGCGTGGAACGTGACAAGATCAGGCCATGGCGCTGTCGAAGAAGATGCTCATGACCGGCGAGCAGAACCTGCAGACCACCCGCACGCACGTCAAGGCGCTCATCGTGCCGTTCCTCGTGCTGCTGGTCTTGTCCTTCGGAGCCGCGTTCCTGTACGCGCAGGTGGGCGACGACGCCGACGGCTGGGTCGGCTGGGCGATCGTCGCGGCGGCCCTCGTGCTGTTCGCCTGGTTCGTCTTCCGGCCCTTCCTCGTCTGGTACCTGTGGACCTACACCTTGACGAACCGGCGCATCGTCGAGAAGAAGGGCGTCCTCACCCGCACCGGCCGGGTCATCCCGCTGAGCCGGATCAACGACGTGTCCTACGAGAAGAACCTCAACGACCGGATCCTCGGCTCGGGCACGCTCATCATCCACAACGCCTCCGACGAGGAGGGGTTGTTGCTCGACGACATCCCGAAGGTCGAGCAGTTCCATCGGGCGATCAGCGACCTCGTCTTCGAGGCGCACCGCAGCGACGACTGAGGGCGACGGCGATGGACGGCGAGGGCGGGCGATCCGGGCAGCGGGCCCGTCTGCTCGGGCTGCTGCTGAACGAGCGGATCGACGCCGACCTCGACGCCGCCGCGCGGGCGTCGGGCATCGACCCGGACGTGGCCCGGCGGTTGTGGCGCGCGTTGGGCTTCCCCGAGCCGGGCGACCGGTTGACCTTCGGCGAGGCCGACACGGAGGCGTTCCGGCAGGTCCGGGTGGCGGTCGACGCGGGTCTGGTCACCGAGGAGACCGCGCTGCGGTTGGCGCGCGCGCTCGGGGTGACGATGGCGCGGCTGGCCGACTGGGAGGTCGCCACGCTCGTCGACGAGATGGAGCGCGACGTCGCCGAGGGGCGGGCGCGCAGCCGCATGGAGGTGGCGCTGACGCTCGCCGAGCAGGTCGGCCCGGTCTTCGAGCAGTTGCTGGTGCAGGTGTGGCGACGGCACCTGGCCGCCGCAGCCGCCCGCATGGAGGCCATCGGCGCGAACGACGCCGAGCTGCTGTCGACCGAGATGACGGTCGGTTTCGCCGACCTCAGCCGGTTCACCAGCCTGTCGAACCAGCTCGACGACGCCGCGCTCGGCTCGCTCGTGGAGCGGTTCGAGGAGCGAGGGGCCGACGTCATCACCCTCGGCGGCGGACGGGTCATCAAGACCCTCGGCGACGCGCTGCTGTTCGTCACCGACGACCCGGTCGCCGCCACCAAGCTCTCCCTGGAGCTGGTGCACGAGGTCGGCTCGCGCGACGACATCCCGGCGATCCGCGTCGGCCTGGCCACCGGCTCGGTGCTCAACCGGCTCGGCGACGTCTTCGGCCCGCCGGTCAACCTGGCCGCGCGGCTGTCGCACGTGGCGCGCAGCAACCGGGTGCTCGTGGACGAGACGACGGCCGAGGCGTTGGGCCCGGAGTTCGAGACGCGCGCCCTGTCGCCACGGCCGTTGCGCGGCTTCGGCGAGGTCTCCCCGATCACCGTCACCGAGCGCCGCACCTTCCGCTCCTCGGCCCGCTAGGCGTCGAGGAGGAGGACCGCGCAGCCGACACGCTCGTACGTGGGGAGAGCGCGCCGGTCGAGCGTCACCAAGGTGGCGCCGGCCGCGCGGGCTGTCTCCGCGATCGTCGCGTCATAGAGGGCACCGCCGGAGAGGCCGAGTGAGGGCACGCGTTCGGTGAGGAATCGGGCGATGTGAGCGCCTTCGAGGGTCAGCGGATCTTCGGTGAAGTTCTGCCGGAGGAACGACGCCACGAGGCGGGTGGGAGCGCGGTGCGGCGCAGGCAGCCGAGTGAGGACGCTCATCGTCTCGGTCATGGCACGAGCGGCGATGGCGGGGCGACCCTGGAGCACTTCGCGTGCTTTCTCGTGTGACTCGTGCCAGGTCGCGAACCCGGCGATGGCGACGCCGCTGTCGACGGCTCTCATCGACGAAGTTGTTCCAAGGTCGCGCGAACAGTCTCAGCGTCGAGCGGCTCGATCGGTTCGTCAGGCACGGCGACGGCGACGTCGCCGCGTGTCTCCAGATGCATGCCGACGCCGGTGACATCGATGCTGATGCGTCCGTCGAGGACGGCGATGTCCAGATGTTGGCCCGGACGCAGGCCGAGTCGTTCGCGAAGGTCTTTGGGGATCACCACGCGTCCGCCCGCGTCGATGGTGGTGCGCATGGCAGGAGATTACCATCGCGGCGGCCAGGCGGCCGCTCCGGAGAAGTCGATCTGGCGCTCGATAGAGTCGCTGGCATGGCGCGTGTGGCGGTGATCGGAGGCGGGCAGCTGGCCCGCATGATGCAGCAGTCGGCGATCGGCCTCGGGCTGCGGCTGCGGCTGTTGGCCGAGGGGCCGGACGTCTCGGCGGCGCAGGTGATCCCGGACATGATCGTCGGCGACCACACGGTCCTGACCGACCTGGAGGCGGCGGCCGAGGGGGCGGCGGTGGTCACCTTCGACCACGAGCACGTCCCGCCGGAGCACCTGCGGGCGCTCGCCGCGGCCGGTCACGCGCCCCGCCCAGGCCCGCACGCGCTGCTGTACGCCCAGGACAAGGGCGAGATGCGCTCCCGGCTGACCGAGATGGGCGTGCCCTGCCCCCGATGGGCGTTCGTCGCGACGGCCGCCGATGTGGCGGAGTTCGGCCTCCCGGCGGTGCTCAAGACCACGCGCGGCGGCTACGACGGCAAGGGCGTGTGGGTGGTGCGCGAGCCCGAGGACGCCGAGGACGCCTTCTCCTCCGGCGCGCAGCTGATCGCCGAGGAGCTGGTCGACTTCCGTCGCGAGCTGTCGGCCCAGATCGCCCGGCGTCCGGGCGGCGAGGTCGTGGCCTATCCGGTCGTCGAGTCCCGGCAGGCCGGCGGCGTCTGCGCGGAGGTGGTCGCCCCGGCGCCGGACCTCGACCCCGCGCTGGCCGAGGCGGCCGCCGCGCTCGCGGTGCGGGTGGCGACCGAACTCGACGTCGTCGGCATGTTGGCCGTGGAGTTGTTCGAGACCGCCGACGGCCGGATCCTCGTCAACGAGCTGGCGATGCGTCCGCACAACACCGGCCACTGGAGCATCGACGGCGCCGTGACCAGCCAGTTCGAGAACCACCTGCGCGCGGTCGCGGACCTGCCGCTCGGCCCGAGCGCGCCGCTTCGTCCGTGGAGCGTCATGGTCAACGTGCTCGGCGGGCGGGTCGAGGACCTGGAGGGGCAGCTGCCCGCCGTTTTCGAGGCCGTCCCGCATGCCAAAGTCCACCTGTACGGCAAGGCGGTCGAGCCCGGCCGCAAGGTCGGCCATGTGACGGTCGTCGGCGACGACCTCGACGCCGTGCTCGCCAACGCCCGCCGCGCCGCGGGCCTGCTCGTCGACGGGTGATCCGGCGGCGATCATGACGTCGCGCGTTGGCGCTCGTCCGGCGGGAGGCGTAGGATCGCCGGTCATGGCCACTTCTGCGCCGCGCGTCGGCATCGTCATGGGATCGGACTCGGACTGGCCGACGATGAAGGCCGCTGCCGAGGCCCTGGCCGAGTTCGGCATCGCCTACGAGGCCGACGTCGTCTCGGCCCACCGCATGCCCGACGAGATGCTCGACTACGGCCGTCGGGCGCACACGCGGGGGCTCGAGGTGGTCGTCGCCGGCGCCGGCGGCGCCGCCCACCTGCCGGGCATGCTCGCCGCCGTGACGCCGCTGCCGGTCATCGGCGTGCCGGTGCCGTTGAAGTACCTCGACGGCATGGACTCGCTGCTGTCGATCGTCCAGATGCCCGCGGGCGTGCCCGTCGCGACGGTGTCCATCGGCAACGCCCGCAACGCCGGCCTGCTCGCCGCCCGGATCCTGGCGACCGGCGACGAGGCGCTCACCCGGCGCATGCTCGACTTCCAGACGAGCCTCGCCGACCTCGCCCGTGCCAAGGGAGCCGCCGTCCGCGACGCCACGACCGACCGGGCCGGTTGAGCCGATGGGACCTTCTGGCGAGCGGCTGTCGGTCTACCTCGGCGACGATCTCGTGGCCGTGCTGTCGCCGGGGCAACGGCTGGAGATCGGCCGCGACGCGTCGGGCCTGCGGATCGACGACGACGGGGTGTCGCGCCGTCACGCGCGCGTGGTCCACGACGGGGGCTGGGCGCTGGAGGACCTCGGCAGCACGAACGGCACGTGGGTCGCGGGGCAGGAGATCCGACGCCTGCCGCTGACCTTCTCCCACGAGGCCCGTCTCGGCGACCCCGACGACGGCCCTCTGGTGCGCCTGCTCGTCGTCGGCGCCCATGACCGGCGGCCCGCCCCGGCGCCGCCGCCCGCCCCGGCGGCACCCCCGGTCCCGGCCTCTCC
>NZ_JASGEK010000025.1:0-7327 GCF_047606445.1 Aeromicrobium sp.
AGCCAACAACGACAACCCCAAGCCCTACACCTGGACAGCCACCGCCGAGGACATCCTCGCCAAAGTCGCCCGCGCCCGGACCACACTCAACGAAATAGTCAACTAAAACTGCGCCGGACCACTAGGTTGGCTCTATGCGCACAGCGATGGTGGGGGTCGCCGCTCTGGCCCTTCTCGTCGGCTGCGGCGCGGGGCAGTCCGACGGGCGAGACTCGCAGGGACCCCCGTTCCCGGATTTCACCGGCGCCAGCGCGGTCCCACGGGCGGCCTGGCTGGACGACGACCACGACACCCAGGTGGTGGCCGGGGACGTCGAGGAGACCGTCGAGTTCTGGGAGCCGTTCCTCTGGCTGCCCAACGGCGACCTGGTGCTCCACACGGCCGCCGACTCCTCTGGCATGGCGGTCTACCGGCCTTCGGAGGACGACATCATCGCCGAGACCGACGACGAGTGGGGCGAGGACGAGTTCGGGCTCGACGGTGTGACGGGCGCGGTCATGTCCGACGAGGAGGAACTGCTGTCGGTGGACGAACACGGGCCGGAGGAGCCCGACGAGTTGGTCGTGCAGGACTTCGAACTGGAGGAGGTCGACCGGATCGAGCTGCCGGAGCCCGACGACGACCTGCTGCGCCGCTATCAGCCGCCGGTGGCCTCCGAGGGAGCGACGATGGTCCCCTACTACGACGTGCCGAACGGCGGGACGGACGAAGAGCGCGTCTACGGCCTGGTCCGGGTCGAGGACGGCGAGGTGGTCGCCGACGAGCCGAGCGAGATCACCGGGCTGTTCCTGTCCGAGGACCGCGAGACCGTGCTGGGCGTGACGAGCGGGTTCCACGCGGTGATCGTCGATCCTGACACGGGCGAGGTCGACGAGGACCTCGGCGAGCTGCCGGTCCCGAGGGAGCCGTCGGCGATGGACCACCGCGACGGTTCCGCGGCGGTCCGTTACGAGCAGCGGGAGGGCGACCGCACGGTCTATCTCGACGTCGCGTTCGTCGACGGCGCGTGGGAGCACGACGACGAGGCCAGCGACGAACAGGTCTGGTACGTCGACGGCGGGCGCGTGGTCGACGGTCGGCACGGCGTGGAGTGGCAGCCCGACGAGGGCGGCGACGTCGATCTCGCCGACGACGTGACGGACCTGGTCGTCGCGGGGTCGCTCATCCCCTTCGACTGAGCCGACGTCACAGGGTGGTCCTTTTTGAACTTCTTTTGACGTTCGTGTGACATCGCCCGTGAGCGCGCTGCGGCGACGTAGGGTTGAGAGCGGCAACGACGCCATCTGCACGGCGAGCCCGGGAGGCCGCGTGACTCTGTCCGCCGAAGACCAGTTGAAGCAGGACGTCCGCCGCGTCGCCGATCTCCTCGGTCAGACGCTCGTGCGCCAAGAGGGCCCCGAGTTGTTGGCGTTGGTCGAGCGGGTGCGCCGGCTCGCCGCAGCCAGCCAGGAGTCGACGGAGCGCGCCGTGCGGCTGTCGGCCCGTGAGGAGATCAGCCGCATTCTCGACGAGTTGCCGATGAGCGACGTCGCCGCGCTGGTGCGGGCGTTCAGCGTCTACTTCAACCTCGCCAACATGGCCGAGCAGGTCGCCCGGGTCCGCGAGATCGGCGCGCGGGCGCACGGCGAGGGCTGGCTCGACCGGGCGGTCGCCGACATCACCGCCGAGCTCGGAGCCGACGCGCTATCCGAGGCGGTCGCCGCGCTCGACATACGGACCGTGTTCACCGCGCACCCCACCGAGGTCAGCCGCCGGTCGACGCTGACGAAGTTGCGCCGGGTCGCCGACATCCTCGCCGAGCCGTCCGAGCCCGGCACCGCGCTGCGCCGTCGTCAGGACGCCAACCTCGCCCAGTTGATCGACCTGATCTGGCAGACCGATCCCGTCCGGCGGTCCCGTCCGACCCCGCTCGACGAGGCCCGCCACGCGGTCCACTACCTCAGCGGCATGCTCACCGAGGCGATGCCGAGCCTGTCGGCCGAGTTCGCCGACACCCTCGCCGAGGAGGGCGTGCGGCCCGCCGCGACCGCGCTGCCGCTGACCTTCGGCTCCTGGATCGGCGGCGACCGCGACGGCAACCCGAACGTCACGCCGGAGGTCACCCGCGAGGTGATGCGGCTGCAGAACACCGTGGCCACGCGGCTCGTGCTCGACAGCCTCGACGTGCTGGTGCGGGAGCTGTCGCCGTCGTCGGACCTCGTGCCGGTGAGCGAGGAGTTGGCCGCCTCGCTGGAGGCCGACCTCGCCGCGCTGCCCGACCTCGACCCGCGCCTGCTGACCGTCAACGGCGCCGAGCCCTATCGGCTGAAACTGTCGTGCGTCCAGTTGAAGGTGCGGCACACGGCCGAGCGGATCGCGGAGAACCGCGCGCACGAGCCCGGCCGCGACTACGCCACCCGTGACGAGCTGGTCGACGACCTGCTGCGCATCGACGCCTCGCTGCGCGCCCACGGCGGCGAGGTCGTCGCCGACCGCCTGCTCGCCGACACGATCCGCACGGTCTCGCTCGTCGGGCTGCATCTGGCCACCCTCGACATCCGCGAGCACGCCGACGCCCACCATCACGCGGTCGGCCAACTGGTCGACGCGCTGGGCGAGCAGCCCGCGCCGTACGCCGACCTCGACCGTCCGGAGCGGATGGCGTTGTTGTCGGCCGAGCTGGCCTCGCGCCGTCCGCTCAGCGTGCAGCCGCCCGCGCTCGACGAGTGGGGCGCGCGCACCTATGGAGTGCTGGAGGTGGTGAGGGAGCTCCAGGCGACCTATGGGCCGGAGGTGGTCGAGACGTACATCGTCTCGATGACGCAGGGCGCCGACGACCTGTTGGCGGTCGCCGTGCTCGCCCGCGAGGCGGGTTTGGTGCGGCTGGTCGGCGAGCCGCGCGCGGACATCGGCTTCGCGCCGCTGCTGGAGACCGTCGAGGAGATCCGGATCGCCGGTCAGGTGCTCGACGACCTGCTGAACGACCCGTCCTACCGGCAGATCGTGGCGCTGCGCGGCGACGTGCAGGAGATCATGCTCGGCTATTCCGACTCCAACAAGGCCGGCGGTATCACCACGAGCCAGTGGGAGTTGCACCAGGCGCAGCGGGCGTTGCGCGACGTGGCCGCGCGCCATGGGGTGCGGCTGCGGCTGTTCCACGGTCGCGGCGGCACGGTCGGCCGTGGCGGCGGACCGACCTACGACGCGATCCTCGCCCAGCCGTGGGGCGTGCTCGCCGGGGACATCAAGTTCACCGAGCAGGGCGAGGTCATCAGCGACAAGTACGCGCTGCCGGTGCTGGCCCGCGAGAATCTGGAGTTGACGGCCGCCGCCGTGCTGACCGCCTCGACGCTGCACACCGAGTCGCGTCAACCCGCCGAGCAACTAGAGCGCTGGGACGCCACCATGACGCTCGTCAGCGACGCGGCGTACGCGGCCTACCGGGAGCTGGTGGAGGATCCGCGGCTGTTCGACTACTTCCTCGCCTCGACGCCGGTGGAGCAGTTGGGCGACCTGAACATCGGCTCGCGGCCGTCGCGGCGGCCCGACTCCGGCGGCGACATCTCCGGGCTGCGGGCTATCCCGTGGGTGTTCGGCTGGACGCAGTCGCGGCAGATCGTGCCCGGCTGGTTCGGCGTCGGGTCGGGGCTGCGGGCCGCGCGCGAGGCGGGCCACGGCGACGTGCTCGCCCAGATGCACGCCGACTGGCATTTCTTCTCGACCTTCGTCTCCAACGTCGAGATGACGCTCGCCAAGACCGACCTCGACGTGGCCGGCCACTACGTCTCGGAGCTGGTGCCCGAGGACCTACGAGGGCTGTTCGAGGTGATCCGCGCCGAGCACGCGATCACCGTCGAGGAGGTGTTGCGGGTGACCGGATCGTCGGAGCTGTTGGACCATCAGCCGGCCTTGCGCCGCACCCTCATGATCCGCGACGCCTATCTGCAGCCGCTGTCGTTCGCCCAGGTCGACCTGCTCGCCCGTGCCCGCCAGGCCGACGCCACGACCAACGAGCAGTCCGGCCTCGCCCGCGCGCTGTTGCTGACGGTCAACGGCGTCGCGGCGGGCCTGCGCAACACCGGCTGATCAGGGAGGACATGGAACAATGCTCGGGTGACCGCACTCGTCGTCTTGCTCGTCTGCTTCGTGGCGGGCACGGTCGGCTTCGGCGCGTGGGCGGTCGTGGCCCAGACGAAATTGGAGCGGGCGCGGCGCACTATCCGCGCGTTGGAGAAGGAGCGTCTGGTGGTCGCCTCGTCGCCTCCGCGTCGCGCTCCCCGCAGTCTGTTGCGCGCCAAGACGGCAGTCAAGGCCGTCGCGGAGGCCGCTGACCAACTCCGCACCCACGGCGTGCAGGCGCTGGTCGCCAGTTCCATCGAGGACCTCACCGAGTGGCTGCGCGAGGACCGCGCCGCCGTCGAGCGGGCGACCGCCCCCGACGGCACGGTCACCATGTTCTTCTCCGACATCGAGGGATCGACCGAGCTGAACGTGAGCCTCGGCGACCGCAACTTCGTCAAGCTGTTGGCCCGCCACGACGAGGTGATGCGCCGCGCCTTCGCCGACCATCACGGCGAGGTCGTCAAGACCCAGGGCGACGGCTTCATGGTCGTCTTCCGGTGGCCCACCGACGCGATCCGCGCCGCCTTGGAAGCGCAGGCCGGGTTGTCCGCCGACAAGGGACGTTTGCGCGCCCATGCGGTCAAGGTCCGTATCGGTGTGCATCGCGGCGCCGTGGTGGCCCGCGACGGCGACTACTTCGGCCGGAACGTCGCGCTCGCCGCGCGGGTCGCCGCTGAGGCCGAGGGCGGTGAGGTGCTGGTCAGCAACGACCTGCGCGAGACGCTGATCGACTCCACCGAGTTCGTCTTCGACGATGTGCGCGAAGCCGAGTTGAAGGGCTTCGCCACGCCCGAGCTGCTGTGGCGGGTCGCGGGAGCGCCGGACGACCTCTGATTGACTGACGAGGTGAGCACTCGTTCAGTTGTCATCGTCGGGGCCGGCGTGGCCGGCTGGCGCGCCGCCCGCGACCTGCGCGGCGCCGGGTTCGAGGGGTCGGTCACGGTCGTCGGCGACGAGCCGCCCTACGACCGTCCGCCGCTGTCGAAGCAGTACCTCGCCGGCGAGTTCGACGACGCCCGGATCAGCCTGTACCGGGGTGGCGAGCCGGACTCGCTGAACGTCGAGGTGCGGCAAGAGCGGGTCGCCTTCGTGCGTCCCGGAGCGGTGACGCTGGAGGGCGGCGAGGAGGTCGCGGCGGACGAGGTCGTCGTCGCCACCGGCTCGGCCGCGCGCCGTCCGGCGATCCTCGACGGCCACGACATCCTCACCCTGCGCACCCGCGAGGACGCCCAGGCGATCCGTGCCGAGTTGGAGAACGCCGAGTCGCTGTTGGTGCTCGGCGGCGGCTTCATCGGCGTCGAGGTCGCGGCGACGGCCCGGCAGGCGGGGCTCGCGGTGACCATCGTCGAGGCCCAGCCGACCCTGTTGGGCGCGGCGCTCGGCGCCGAGTGCGGCGAGCGGGTCGAGCGGATCCACCGCGACCACGGCGTCGAGTTGATCACCGGCGTCGGGGTCGAGCGGATCGAGGCGGCCGACGGAGGTGCGGTGGTGGTGCTGGCCGACGGCCGCGAGCTGACCGCAGACCTCGCGGTCGCGGGCTTCGGCGCGGAGCTGAACCTCGACGTGTTCGACGGACTCGACCTCAACCTGTCGAACGGCGTCCGCTGCGACGAGTTCGGCCGCGTCGAGGGCCTGGACGGCGTGTGGGCGGCCGGCGACATCGCGGCCTGGCACGATCCGGTCACCGGCGAGGCGATCCGTCGTGAGCACTGGCAGGTGGCCGGGGAGCAGGCGTCGATCGTCGCGCGGACCATCGCCGGAGTCGAGATCGTCAAACGCAATCCGCCGTACTTCTGGTCCGACCAGTTCGACGTCAAGGTGCAGGTCTTCGGCCGTCCCGAGCTGGCCGACTCCCGGGGCTGGCTGGAGGCCGACGACCTCGACCCGGAGAGCGTGTGGGCGTTCCGGCGCGGCGAGAACCTGGTGGGCGTGGTGACCTTCGGCGTCCCGCGGCTGCTCGGCCGCTTCCGCCCGCTCGTGGTCGAGGGTCTGGCCGCCGCCACCGCCTAGACTGAGGCGTCCGGCGTCGATTCTGAGGAGCCAGCCATGTGTCAGAAAGTCACCTGTTCGGAGTGCGGCAAGGCCACCTGGGTCGGCTGCGGCGAGCACATCGAGGAAGCCCTGGTCGGCGTCCCCGCCGACCAGCGCTGCGCCGGCCACGCCTGATTCAGCCAGGCTTCAGTCGGGACTTCCCGAACGCCCGAAAAGCGGGTGATTCGCAGGGTGAAGGAGAGAGCCGGGGGGGGGTGATCCTATGCTCCTTCTGGGAGAAGGCTGAATTCCTCAGCCTTCTTCGCCTGTCACGTGAAGAGGAACCGCATCATGACTTGCCTGCGTCGATTTGCCTCCCTGAGCGCCGCGACCGCCCTGGTGGGCGCATCGCTGGCCGTGGTCGGGGGTGTGGCCGCGCCCACTCCCGCTGCTGCCGCGCCCGGAAACCCGGGGACCCCGTCGGCGCCGACCGTCGTGTGGAATGAGGATTTCGAGAACGGCCTGGGGGACGGTCAGGTTGCCACGCTCACGGGTAAGACGACCCCCACCGGTCCCACGACGACTCGCTACCAGAGCGCTTTCCAGGTGGGCGAGCCGTCGGCGCCCTTGACCTACACCTCTGACGACTACTGGACGCAGACGAACCAGGGCAACGGCATCGTGTTGGACTACAACACCACGGCTGCCACCTTGTCAGGGATCGGCAGCACTGCCGGTTCGTCCTGGCTGCGGGAGATGGCGCAGTCGATCGGCAAGCTCCACAGCTCCGACGAGGCGGTGTACAACGCCAACCACGCGGTCGCCGCCTATAGTTCCGGCGGCTACCCTGGCGCCGGCAGCGTTCAGCTTGAGACGGAGGAGCTCATTCCGCTCACGCAGCAGAACCGGTTCCTGACGCTCGCCGCCGACGTGGCGGCGACCAACTGCATCAGTTATGCCGCACCGTTGCGGAACTTCTACTTCCTCGACGAGGACGGTGACGAAGTCCTGTTGAACAGCACTCCGCTGAATGGCTGCGCCACGGGACAAACCACCAACGCCCGCGTGTCGACGATGACGGGAGATCAGGCGGTGCTGTTGACGGGTGGTTCGGTCGGGTTGCGTATTCGGAATGTTCAGGACACGTCGTCGGGTAATGACGCGGCGTTCGACAATATCGAGATTTTGGATGTGACGCCGCAGTTGGACAAGGAGTTCGTGTCGGGTAGTGGTGTTCCGGGGACGGAGGCGCGGC
>NZ_JASGEK010000026.1:0-5473 GCF_047606445.1 Aeromicrobium sp.
CGTCGAGCCCCTGGGGGTTGGCCTGCGCTGCCCCGCCGGCGAGGACGGCCCCGGTGGTGAGCGCCGCGACCAGCCAGGCGGGCGCGAGGCGTCGGGCGGCCACCGGGTCGACGGCCACCGCCGCCACGGCGAGGAGAAGCCAGGCGGACACGGCGAGCAGCAGCAGCGAGAGCGCCGCGCCCAGTGCGGTGTCGAAGTCGGGGCTGATGAGCCGATCGGCGGCCGACGGCAGGGAGCAGACGCCGCCGACGACCCCGCCGAGGCCGCCGCCAGCGGCGACGAGCGATCTGAAGAGACTGATATTCCGCATGAAATCTCCCGTTTGATGACGTTTAAGAACGCTTGATAACAGAAAAGACCGTTTCGTCTCTCTTGTCAAGGGGTGGTCCACAGGCGGTCTAGCGTGGCGACATGCGCTGGGAACGGCTGTTCGCCGAGATCGAGGCCTCCGTCCACGACGAGGAGGCATGGGAGCGCGACGCGCTGGCCGACGAGCTGACCGACGGGGAGTGGGCCGAGACGTCGGCGCGCGACCTGGTGTGGGGCGAGGTGGACCTCGACGTCGCCTCAGTCGGCTGGGTCGGCGGCCGGGTGGTCCGCTCGACGCCCGAGGTCGTGGTGGTGTCCTCCGGCGGACGCGACACGGTGGTCGCCTGGTCGGCGGTGGCGGGCTGGCGCGGCGGGTCGGGGCGTGCGCCGGAGCTCGGCGAGGTGGAGCGGCGGCTCGGCTGGACGCGGGTCGCCCGGACCTTCCGCGACGAGGGCGTGACCGTGCGATGCCATCTGCGGGGCGGAAGCCTGGTCGACGGAGTCATGGAGACGGTCGCCGCCGACGCCCTCGCGCTGCGCTCCGACGTCGGCGTCCGTTGGATCCGGCTGGCGGCGCTCGTCGCGGTCCGCGAGCTGGACTAGCCGGTCAGCGGGCGGCGTCGAGGTCCTCGGACAGCTCCGACAGCTGCGATGCGGTGCGCTCGTACTGGCGCTGGATGTACTTCTCCAGCTCGACCTGCTCGACGCGCCACTGGCCGCGCCCGCCGATCTGGATGCCGCGCAGGTCGCCGCTGCGGACCAGCGCGTAGACCTGCCGGACGGTCACGTTCAGCACCTCGCCGACATCGGCGAGGGTGAGGAAGCGTGGCGTGTCCGAAGCCATGCGGCCAGTCTGTCACGATCTGGTGTCAAAAGAACACCAGCCTGTGGATAACTCGCCTTGTCGGCCGCACTGTGGAATCAGGGCTGGACGTGGCGCGCGTGATCGACTACACATCTCAGTCAGACGACGACGATTCGGGGGGATCGGATGCCTGACACGCATGACATGAGCCAGCCGCGCGCCGCACGGCGGATCGAGACAGGGCGATGGCGTGACCTGCGGCTTCTCGGCGGAGTGGCGCTCGTCATCGGGGCGATGGTGGTCGGCGGCCGGTTGATCGCCGCCCTCGACGACGCCGAGCGGTACTGGGCGGTGTCCTCCTCGGTGCGGGCCGGCGATCCGGTCGACCGCGACGACCTCGTCGCGGTGGAGGCGCGGCTCGCGTCGCAGGTCGACGGGGTCTACGCGCGCGTCGACGAGGAACTGCCCGCCGAGCTCGACGATCTGCGCTGGACCGAGAATCTCACCGAGGGCGCGATGGTCGGCCGGGACGCCTGGAGTGCGGGCGGCGACTCCTCGGGCCATCTGCCGGTGAGCGTGCCCACGGGGTCGCTGCCGGCCGACATCGCCGCGGGCGACCTGGTCGACGTGTGGGTCGGTCCCGGCCCCGGCGAGGACTCCGCCGTCGCCGCGCGCCGCGTGGTCGAGGGAGCCCGGGTCGTCGACGCCGGCGAGGTCGACGCGCTCGCCGCCACCGTGAGCCGCACGATCGTGCTCGACCTCGGCGCCGCCGAGCTGCTCGGCGAGCAGGTCGCCGCGCTGGCGGCCGAGCACGTGACGGTGGTGCGGGTGCCATGACGAGCCTCGTGGTCGCCGCGGGCGGAGCGGCGTGGGAGCCGGCGGCGCTCGCCGCCGTCGAGGGCGCGGAGCATCTGAGCCTGGCCCGACGCTGCGTCGACGTGGCCGAGCTGTTGGCGGTGGCGCGCACCGGCGCGGCGTCGGCGGCGCTCGTCGACCCGGGTCTGCCGGGCCTCGACCTCGCCGTGGTCGACGAGTTGGAGCGGGCGGGCGTCACGGTCGCCACCTGCGGCGACGCCGAGGCGGCTGCGGCGCTGCGGATCGTCCGCTCGTGTGCCGCCGAGCGGCTGGCCGAGGTCGACTGGGAGTCGTGGAGCCCCCGCCCGGCGTCGCGGCCGGAGCCAGCCGAACAGGGGCGCACGCTCGTGGTCTGGGGTCCGGCGGGCGCTCCGGGACGCTCGACCCTGGCCGTCGGGTTCGCGGCGGCCGCCCGGGCGCGGGGCGCACGGGTGGCGTTGGTCGACGCCGACGTCGCCGGCGGCACGCTCGCCCAGCAGCTCGGCGTGCTCGACGACCTCAGCGGCGTGCTCGCCGCCTGTCGCGCGGCGGGCCTCGGCCAGGACGCCGTCGACGAGCAGCTGGTCGAGGTCGAGCCGGGGTGGCGGCTGCTCACCGGCATCGCGCGCCCCGACATGTGGCCCCACCTACGGATCGCCTCCATGGACGCGGTGGTCGAGCGGCTGCGCGCCGACCACGACCTCGTCGTGCTCGACGTCGGCTCGGGCCTCGACCTCGACGCGGGGCGCTCGCGGCACGGACTCACCCGGCATCTGGTCGAGACCGCCGACGACGTGATGGTGGTCGGCCGCGCCGACCCGGTCGGGCTGTCGCGCCTGGTGCGCGGGCTGGCCGAGGTGGCCGAGCTGACCGGCGGACCGCCGTCCTCTCTCGTGGTCAACCAGACGCGGCCGAGCCTCGGCTGGAACGAGCGGGAGATCGCCGACACGTTGCGGCGGCTCTCGAACTGCGCGCCGGACGCCTTCCTGCCGATGGACACCGCGGGCCTCGACGCGGCGGCCATGCTCGGACGGTCCGCCCGCGAGGCGGTCCCGACCTCGCCGTTCGTGCGACGTTTGGACGTTTTGGTGGCGTCCTTCCTCGCCGAGCGCCGGGTGATAGCCTCGCCCAGATCAACGTGAGGAGTGTTATGGAGCGGCTGAGCCCCCTCGACGCCCTTTTCCTGCAGAGCGACAGCCCCACCGTGCCGCGGCAGGTGGCGACGCTGGCGATCTTGGAGCCGAGCGACGGACAGCTCGACTACGACCGTCTGCTGCGGGTCATCGACGAGCGCATCGACCTCGTCCCGCGCTACCGCCAGGTGCCCCGGCACGTGCCCGGCAGGATCGGCGCGCCGGTCTGGGCCGACGACGAGAACTTCGACATCACCGTGCACGTGCGCCGTTCGGCGCTGCCCTCGCCGGGCACCCGCCAGGCGTTGCACGAGCTGGCCGGACGGCTCATCGCCCGTCGCCTCGACCTCGACCGGCCGCTGTGGGAGCTGTACCTGATCGAGGGCCTGGAGGGCGGCGAGGTCGCGCTGCTGTTCAAGGGCCACCAGGCGTTGATCGACGGCTCCGACACCGTCGACATCGCGCAGGTCCTCTTGGAGGAGGCCGCGCACGTCCGCGAGATCCCGCACGAGGAGTGGGTGCCGCGGCCGAGCCCCGGCCTGGTGTCGCTGACCGCGTCCACCGTCAACCACGCGGTGAGCCATCCGGGCGAGGCGCTGCGCACCGTCGAGCGGGTCGCGGGCCGGGTCGCCCGGCATCTGCCCATCGTCGGCGCGTCCACGCCGCCGTCGATCGGCGTCTTGTCGGCCGAGCCGTCGCGGCACCGCCGGTTCGCGACGGTGTCGGTGTCCTTCGACGACCTGCGCAAGGTGCGGGAGGCGCAGGGCGGCAGGAACGGGCCGAGCGTCAACGACATCGTGCTGGCGTCGATCGCGGGCGGCCTGCGCGGCTGGATGCTGACACGGGCCGAGCCGGTCACGCCGAAGACGAGCTTCCGGGCGCTGGTGCCGATGTCGATCACCTCCGGCGAGGGTTCTGACGGGGCTCCGACGGCGATGGGCTCGACGGTCAAGGGCCATCTCGTCTCGCTGCCCGTCGGCGAGTCCAACCCGGTCGTCCGTCTGCACCAGGTGGCCTATGCGCTCAAAGACCACCGTGAGACCGGCAAGGCGGTGGCCGCCGGCGAGCTGGCGCGCCTTCCCGGCTACACCACGTCGACCTTCCACGCCGTCGGCGCCCGGGTGGCGATGACCGAGGCGGGCCGCGACCACCACATCACGATCACCTACGTGCCCGGCCCGGCCGACCCGGTGTATCTGGCCGGTCAGCAGGTCGGCGAAGTGTACTCGGCCATCCCGCTGCACGGCAACCGGGCGCTGTCGCTGGCGGTCACCTCGTACAACGGCCGGGTGTTCTACGGCCTGGTCGGCGACCGCGACGCGGTGCCGGACCTCGACGTGCTCGCCCAGTGCGTCGTGGAGTCGGTCGAGGAGCTGATCGAGGCGTCCAAGCCGTCGCGAGGCCGCGCGCCGCGGGGTCGTGCCCGGCCGAAGAAGGACGAGTAGTGCCGCGGGTCTACCTGGCGGCGACCGCCGACGACCTGCGCCGTCTGGCGGCCGGCGAGCCGTTGACCGGCGACCAGTGGGTCGCGGGCTCCGATGACGAGGAGGACGAGCTGGCCGCGCTGGAGGAGGCCGCCGAGACCGGCCCGGTCGCCGTGGCCGCCGAGGTCGCCGCGACCGACCAGCCGGTCACCCTCGACCAGATCGCCTCCCTCCATCTGGCCTTGGACGACTCCGGCCACCTCCAATGGTTCGACCCCAGCGAACTGGACCAGGTTGTCGCGCTGGCGGAGTGACGTCGCGTGGGGCGGCGAACTGCTCGGAAATCTGGAGTTCGCGACCTTCGGGAAATGGGAGTTCATAGCCCTCGGAAAGTGGGAGTTCGAGACATCTCGTCTGATTCGATGAGTTGATGAGTGTCGCAGGCGCACCGCTGGTTCCACGGCGAATTTCAGCGTTGCTCGACACGTTGGCGGATGACGAGCCGGTGATCGCGTTGCACGGGCCGCGTTCGGTGGGCAAGTCCACGGTGTTGCGGACGTTCGCCGAGGGCAAAGGGGTCCAGGTCGTCGACTTGGACGATCCGGCGACGCGCGACGCGGTGGTCGCCAACGTGTCGGCGGCGGTCAACGTCGCCCGGCCCCTGTGCGTGGACGAGTACCAGCACGCGCCGGAGGTGCTGGACGCGCTTAAGGCGAGGCTGAACCGCGAGGGCGCGTCGCCGGGCACGGCCGTCGTCACGGGGTCGACGCGTCACGACGCCCTGCCTCGTACCGCGCAAGCTTTGACCGGGCGGTTGCACGTCATGATGATCTGGCCGTTGTCGCAGGGTGAGCTCGCCGGTGTGGACGAGAATCTTGTGGAGGCTCTGCGGGCCGACCCCGACGCGGCGGTGGCGGCGTGTGCGGCGGCGGGCCCCCCGCGCGCCGCCAACCGGGTACCGGGCGGCA
>NZ_JASGEK010000027.1:0-88015 GCF_047606445.1 Aeromicrobium sp.
CGACGCCGCGCCGGACGAGCCGAAGGCGAGTGCGGCGCGGCGTCGGCGCCGGGGTGGACCTCACGCCCTCGCGGGCGAGCGCCAGCGAGGCCCGCGAGGGCGTGAGGGACTGGTCATAGAGGACCGGTCCCGTCACCGATCAGTGCCCGACCCGATCCCGTGGAGCCGGGCCGAGGCACGAGGCCCGGATCGTCGCCCGCGCGAGCGGATCACCGACCTGGTCCAGCATCCGAGAAAACGACGTGATCTAGGTCACAATCTAGGTCTCTACGCAACACCTTACGCAACTTCGGCCATTTTCGGCCTATTTCAGGCAAAAGCAAAGCCCGGGATTCCTTGGAATCCCGGGCTTTTTAGTAGCGGGGACAGGATTTGAACCTGTGACCTCTGGGTTATGAGCCCAGCGAGCTACCGAGCTGCTCCACCCCGCGTCGGCTTGTCCTACAGTACACGACGGTGTCGGGCAGACAAAATCGAGGCGGTGTGACGTGGCCGACACCAGGCCACACCGCCCGTCGAGATCACTCCGTCAGCGAGTTCTGCGCGCCCTTGATCGCCTCGTTCATCTTGTCGACCTGAGTCTGGTACTCGCCCAGGTCGCCGGCCTCCATGGCCTCCTGGGCGGCGTTGTAGGCCGCAGCGGCCTCGGCCAGCCATTCGTCAGTGGTCTTGTCGGGGGTCGAGTCCTCGCCGTCGGCGTCAGCGTCCTCGTCGGGCACCTGACCCGGCTGCAGGCCGAGCGCCACCGCCAACGCGTCGTCGAGCGTCGTGCCGAAGCCGACGTCGCCGCCCATCGACACCGCCACGAACTGCAGCACCGGGAAGGTTCCCTCGCCCGCGCTGCGCTGGATATAGACCGGCTGCACGTACAACAACCCGCCGCCGACCGGCAGCGTCAGCAGGTTGCCGCGCAGGATCCGGGCCTCCTCGGACTGCTCGAACTGCAACAGCGCCTGCGTGACGCCCTTGTCGCTCTGGAAGGAGTTCGCGATCTGCGACGGGCCGGGCACCTGCGTGTTGCTCGGCAACTGCAGGATCTGCATCGTCCCGTAGTCCTCGCTCGTCGCCTCGGAGTTCACCGACACGAACGACGCCAAGTTCTGACGGCTGTTCGGCAGGAACACGCTCGTCAGCGAGAAGTTCGGCGTCTCCTCCCCCGGGCGGCTCATCGACAGGTAGTACGGCGGCTGCAGCACCGGCGAGTTCTTGCCCTGCGTCGGGTCGCTCGGCACCTTCCAGCGCTCTCCGTCCTCGTAGAACGTCTGCGCGTCCGTCACGTGGTAGCGCGCCAACACGTCGCGCTGCACCTTGAACAGGTCGACCGGATAACGCAGATGGCTCATCAAGTCGTCGCTGATCGTCGACTTCTCCTTCACCGTCCCCGGGAAGACCTCCATCCACGCCTTCAACAGCGGGTCCTCGGTGTCCCACTGGTACAGCTCCACCGTCCCGTCGTAGGCGTCCACGACCGCCTTGACCGAGTTGCGCATGTAGTTGATCTCGTCGGTCGGCAGCGCCGCCTGCGCGCTCGTCTGCGTCAGCGTGTCGGCCGTGGCCTCGCCCAGAGAACGATGCTCGGAGTACGGGTAGAAGTTGCTCGTCGTGTACCCGTCGACGATCCACACCACACGCCCGTCGACCACCGCCGGGTAGACGTCGCCGTCGACCGTCAGCCACGGCGCGACCTTCTGCACCCGGTCGCGCGGATGACGGTCGTAGAGGATCTTCGAGTTCTCGTTGACGCGATCGGACAGCACGATGTTCGGCTCGCCGAACTTCACCGCGTACAGCACCTTGTGGAACATGCCGCCCACCGGCACGCCGCCCTCGCCGTCATAGACGTTCTGCGTGGCCTGCGCCTCGCCGTCGGCCTCGGCCGACTCGTCGCTCGATCCGCCGCCGCGCGGGATGTCGACCTCGACGGGCGCGGCGCCGTCCGGACGTCCCACGATCGAATAGCTCGGGGAGTTCTCGCCGAAGTAGATGCGCGGCGGGACGTCGGTCTCGATCTCGCCCACCGGCGGGATGTCCTTCTCCACCCACACCGGCGCGCCCTGGTCGCCGCGCTGGTTGCCGCGCGCCGCGATCACGCCGTATCCGTGGGTGTAGACGGTGTGGTCGTTCGACCACGTGCGCTCGCTCGGCTGCAAGCCCTCCAAGTCGACCTCGCGCGCGGCGATGATGACGTCCTGCGGCGTGTCGCCGCCCTCCAGCGCGTACCGGTCGACGTCGAGCGTCTGCGGCACCGTGTAGTAGCCGCGCACCTGCTGCAACTGCTGGAAGGCGTCGGAGATGAGCGTCGGGTCCAGCAGACGGCTGCTCACCCGCGACTCCGCCGACGCGCTCAGCTCCTGCGGCGTCAGCTCGGTCTTGGCCGAGTAGTCCTCGACCGTCGAGTCGGCGACGTCGTAGGCGTCGCGGGTCGCCTCGATGTTGTGGGCGATGTACGGCCCCTCCTTGTCCGGCTCGGACGGCTTGACCTGGAAGGACTGCATCGCGTATGGCCAGATGCCTCCGATGACGACCGAGGCGACCAGGAGCCCCGCCAGGCCGATTCCCGGCAGTGTCCACGACTTCATGAAGACGGAGGCGAAGAACAACAGCGCGACGACGATCGCCAAGACCGTCAGCACGTCGCGCGCCGGGATGCGCGCCATCGCGTCGGTGTGGCCGATGCCGTCGAACAGTGCCGAGTTGCCGACCGCGTAGCCGAAACGGTCGAGGTAGTAGCCGAACGCGCGCAGCAGCAGGCCGATGCCGACCAGGACCGCGATCTGCGTCTTCGCCGCCCGCGTCATGCGCACGCCGCCGACCACACGGATCGCGCCGAACACGTACAGCGTGAACACCGTGACCGACAGCGCGACCACGAGCATCGTGAAGCCGAAGCTCGACAGGAACCGCAGCCACGGGTAGTCGAACATGTAGAAGCCGACGTCTCGTTCGAAGTGCGGATCCTTCACGCCGAACGAGCCGCCCGCGCGCCACAGCAAGTACGTCTGCCACTGGCCGGAGGCGACCGACCCGGCGAACGCGGCGAACAGCAGCGACGCCGCGACGGTGATCGGACGCAGGATCGGGGCCAACGCCTGGCGGTAGCGGACTGCGGGATCGTCGCGTCGCGTCGGCGGGCTCGACGGGCGGAACCGCCACGCCAGATGCGCGCTGCCCGTGACGAACAGGCTGAAGAACAGGCCGAACACGACGAACAGTCCGATCCGCGTCACCAGCACCTTGGTGAACACGTCGGTGTAGCCGACGGATTGGAACCAGAGCCGCTCGGTGTAGACGTTGGCGAGCAGCGACCCGACCACCGCCAGCACGGCGACGGTCACGAGGGTCGGCATCAGCACTCGTCGTCGGCGCTCCGGGACGGGCTGCTGCGGGGGCTGGGCGGTACCGAAGATGTCGCTCACTGGGCTCCTGAGTCGGATGAGTCCGTGGACGTCGGCAACTCTACGTCACGTCGTCTCAGTCAAGGTCTGGTCGAGGAGGGCGACCAGCTCGGGCACCAGGTCGGGCCCTTCGAGCAGGTCCGAGTCGTCCGAGCCCTCCCCCGCCGCGCGACGGCGGACCGTCGTGTGGGCCTTCCCTCCGCGCAGCACCGCGGCGACGAGCCGCACGTCCTCGCGGTCGGGGTGGGCGGCGGCCGCCTCGGCCACCAGCGCGGGGTCGGCGGGCAGATCCTCCTGCGCCGACGGCGGCAGCATGACCCGCTCGAGGGCGACCGCGCAGCCGTGCACCGAGTCCGGCCAGCTCAGCCGGGTGAGCGCCTCCTCGAAGCCGGGGTCGACGGGCACGCCGTCCTGCTCGACCGGCGTGAACGAGCCGTCGGAGCCGTCGCCGAGCTGCTCGGCCAGACCCGGCTGGCTCGCCACGAGGTCGGCGGTGCGCACCAACGCGAACAGCCGTGGCGGCTGGTCCCACCCCTCGGCGGCCACATGCGCCTCCACCTCCAGCGCCGCGCGGCGCAGCGGCGAGTCGGGGCGCAACTCCAGGACAGGGGTCTCCTCGCCGTCGCTCATGAGCAGGTCTCCACCGGGGCGTCAGCGTCCTCGGCCAGCGCCTCCAACGCCGCGATGGCGTCGTCGAGCGTCTCGACCCTCACCAGGGTCATGCCGAAGTCGTCGCCCTGGACCGCCTCGGCGCAGTTCTCCGCGGGGACGAGGAAGATCTCGATGTCGTCGGCCGACGCGCCCGCCATCTTCTGCCGCACGCCGCCGATGGGGCCGACCACGCCGTCGGGGCTGATCTCGCCGGTGCCGGCCACCCGATGGCCGCCGGTCAGGCTGCCGGGCGTCAGCAGGTCGTAGATCGCGAGGGCGAACATCGTGCCGGCGCTGGGGCCGCCGATGGAGTCGCCGACGTTGTTGGTGACGCTGACCGGCAGGTCGAAGCTCGACGACAGGCCCACGCCGATACGCGGCTTGTCCGGGTCGTCCTCGTCGGGCCGCGTCGTGACCACGACCTGCTGGGCCGCGTCGTCGCGGGTGATCGCGAGGGTCACCTCGTCGCCCGGCGTCAGCGCGCCGATCACGTCGACCGCCTCCTGCGGCGCGTCGACCGGCGTGCCGTCGACCGACCGCAGGACGTCGCCGTCCTGCAAGACCTCGGCGGACGCGCCCTCCTCGTCGACGCCGCTGACGACCACCTGCTCGGGCACCTCGTAGCCGAGCGCCCGCAGCGCAGCGACCGCCGAGTTGTCCTTCGAGGAGGCCAGCTGCGCCGCCGAGACCGCGTCGGACTCCTCGGCGGTCTCGTCGTCGGGGTAGAGGAAGTCGCGCGGGACGAGGTTCACGTCGTCGTCGGCATAGGCCCACAGCGCCTCGACGAAGCTGACCGAGCCCTCCGGCGACGTGACCGAGACGGTCGTGAAGTCGAGCGTGCCGTCGGTCGGGTACAGCTCGGCCCCCTCGATGCTGAGCATCGGCTGGTCGTCGAACTCGCCCAGCGTGTCGAACACCGGCCCCGGCTGCATCGTCGCGTAGGGCACGGGCAGCAGCATGGCGACGCCGGCGAGGACGATGCTGGTGACCGCGGCGACGGCGACCGTCAGATAGCGGTCGCTGGCTTTCGGATCGGACTGCGGCTCGTCGGCGGCGTCGGTCGGGGCGTGCGTGCTCGGTGGGGGCGTCTCTGACACGGCCCCCACGATAGGCCAGACCGCTATCGTGGGGTCATGTCCGATCTCAGCCGCCCCGACGACAGCGGCGACGACGCCCCCCAGAACCCCTTCGCCGGAACGCCCTTCGAGGCGATCTTCGCCCAGTTCGGCTCGGCCGGAGCCATGCCCGGCGCGATGGGCGGACAACTGCCCGACCTCACCGCGCTGATGGCGCAGATGCAGCGTATGTTCACCCCGCACGAGGGCACGATCAACGGCGACCTCGCCCTCGACATCGCCCGGCACACCTCTGCGGCGGCCGGCGCCGACCCCTCGCCGACCGCCGCCCAGCAGGCGGCCGTCGCCGACGCGGTCCAGCTGGCCGAGATGTGGCTCGACCACGCCACCGACCTGCCGCGCGGCGCCACCACCAGCGCGGCGTGGAGCCGGGCCGAGTGGATCACCCACACCGCCGGCGCCTGGCGCGTCCTCGCCGAGCCGGTCGCCGAGCACGTCGTGGAGGCGATGGGGTCGGCGATGAGCGACGAGATCCGCAGCTTCGCCGGCCCGCTGGTCGGCATGCTCTCGCAGACCGGCAGCGCGATGTTCTCCCAGCAGCTCGGCCGCGGCCTCGGCGAGCTGTCCGGCGAAGTCGTCTCCTCGACCGACATCGGCCTGCCGCTCGGCCCCGACGGGGTCGCGGCGGTCCTGCCCGGCGGCATCGCGGCCTTCGGCGACGGATGGGAGCAGTCCGCGACCGACCTGCTGCTCTACGTCGTCTTGCGCGAATGCGCCCACCACCGGTTGTTCGCGGCGGCCCCATGGCTCAAGCCCGCGCTGGTCGCCGCCGTCGAGGAGTACGGGCGCGGCACCCGCATCGACCTGTCGTCGATGCGGGAGAAGGCCGCCGACTTCGACCCCTCCCGTCCGCAGGAGATCCTCGAGGCGGTGCAGAACGGCCTGTTCGACCCCGAGCCCACCGCCGACCAGCGGCAGGCGCTCGCGCGGTTGGAGCATCTGCTGGCGCTGGTCGAGGGCTGGGTCGACGAGGTCGTCGCGCAAGCCACCGTCGACCGCATGCCCGCCGCGGTCGCGCTCGCGGAGTCGATGCGCCGCCGCCGGGCCACCGGCGGCCCGGCCGAGCAGACCTTCGCCAGCCTCGTCGGCCTGCGCCTGCGGCCACGTCGCTCGCGTGACGCGCTCGGCCTGTGGGCGGCCGTGCGCGACCGGCACGACGCCGCCACCCGTGACCGGTTCTGGCAGCATCCCGACGTCATCCCGACGCCTGCCGACCTCGACGACCCGTTGGGCTTCGCCGAGCGCGCGGGCACGCCCGACGCCGACGGCGACGACTTCGACGACGCGCTGCGCCGCTTGCTCGACGAGGGCTGAGTGGGCCCGCTCCACGCCGACGCGGCCGCGTGCCTGTCCGGCTGGACCGCGTCGGACGCCGCCCAGGAGTCGCTCCGGCAGGACTACCTGCGGCTGCTGGCCGACCGGCCCGACGCGATGTGGCGCACCTGCCATCCCGACCATCTGACCGCGAGCGTGCTGGTGTTCTCCGCCGACCTGCGTCGGGTCGCGCTGACCCTGCACGCGAAGGCGGGCCTGTGGCTGCAGACCGGCGGCCACTGCGAGCCCGACGATCGGACGCTCGCCGGGGCCGCGCTGCGCGAGGGCGCCGAGGAGACGGGCGTCGACGGGTTGTCCGTCGACCCCGTGCCCGTGCTGTTGTCGCGTCACGAGGTGCCGTTCTGCGGCCCTGTCCAACCGGCCCACCATCTCGACGTGCAGTTCGTCGCGGTGGCGCCGCCCGACGCTCGGCTGACGGTCAGCGAGGAGTCCGCCGACCTGGCCTGGTTCGCCGTCGACGACCTGCCCGTACAGACCGACGAGGCGGTGCGACGGCTGGTCAGCTCAGGTGGGCGACGCCTGCGAGGAAGCCTTTGACCCACTCGGCCTTCGGGTGGCGGTCGGCGAGCTCCCAGAACGTCGGCGTGTGGCCGTCGGTGACGACCAGATGCGCCAACTCGTGCAGCAGCACGCACTCGACCACGTCGGCGGGCATGCCCCGGACGCGGTCGGACAGCCGGATCTCGCC
The DNA here is from genome assembly GCF_047606445.1 of Aeromicrobium sp. Classification (GTDB taxonomy): domain Bacteria; phylum Actinomycetota; class Actinomycetes; order Propionibacteriales; family Nocardioidaceae; genus Aeromicrobium. The sequence goes on from NZ_JASGEK010000027.1 coordinate 7,206, forward strand.
GGTGTCGATCGAGCACGATCCCCAGCGCCGCTGCTGATTGCCCACCCACCGCACCGAGGTGGGCCGCGCCGCGCCGTCGAGGTGCCGCCGGGACAACTGAGCGGCCAGTTCCATGAGGTCGTCGTCGCTGCGACGGGCTTTGCGCTCGCGCCGTTCGACCTTGGCGACCATGTCGTCGACCAGCGCGCGCTCGGCCGCCAGGTCGAGCCCCGCCGGGACCATGACCACGACCCTGTCCCCCTCGCGCCGCGCGGCCACCGTGCGCCGACGCCGTGCCGACCGACGGATCTCCACCTCGTCCATGCCCCGAGCCTACGACGCGCCTCGGACGCGCCTCGGAACTGCGGGAACACTGAATCCTTGCCACTCACCCACAGGTTCGTCCACATGCCCGCTCGGCGATTCGCACAGGAAATCCACACCCTTGTCCACAACAGTGGAAACTCTGAAGGCGAACATGAGAGAACCGCTCAGATCTGTGGATAAGCCAGGTGACAGCCTCGGCGATCAGCGCCACAGTGAGACCATGACCTCCTCGCCCCACCTCGCCCTCCCTCCCGGCGCCCGCGTCGCCCGGCACGACGCCCGCCGCCTGCGCGTCGGCTCCCGACCCGGTGTCCTCGTCGACGACTCCCCCGGCGCCCGCGCGGTGCTACTGGCCGTCGACGGGGTCCGCGACCGCGACCGCGTGCGCTCGGCCGCCGCCAAGACCAGCGGCGAGCCCGTCGAGGCGATCGACCGACTCCTCGACCGACTGATCGACTGCGGCGCCGTCCTGGCGAACGCCCCGTGGACCCGGCTGCGCGCGCCCGCCGACGAGATCCAAGCCGCCGTCCTGCGCGGTCGCGACCCGCACGCCCTCTCCGGCCGGTCGCACGCTTCGCTGACCACGCACGCCGCCCTCGGCTGCGCCGACCTCGCCGAGCTGATCGCCCTCTCCGCCCGTGTCGGCGGGGTGTCGCCCCGCCCCAACGGCGGCCCGCGCCTGCACGTCGTCGCCACGCCCGGCGAACCGCCCCGAGACGACGTCGACGAGCTGACCGACACCGGGGCGACCGTCCTTCCCGTCGGGCTGATCGAGGGACGTTGCGTCGTCGGCCCGTGGATCGTCCCTGGCCAGACGCCCTGTCTGCGCTGCGCGGACCTCACGCGGGCCACCTGGGAGCCCGGCTGGACCGGCCACTGGCCCGACCTCGACCGCCCCGACCGGCCGCACGCGGTCGGCGTCGAGCTGCTCCAGGCGGTCGCCGCCTTCGTCGTCTCCGACGTGCTGGCGGCCTGCGACGGACGTCTGCCCCGCACGCACTCGGCGCGTTTCCTGCTCGGCCCCGAACCCGACCAGGCGCACCGCTCCCGCGTCGACCTCCATCCCACCTGCGTCTGCCACGCGGCTCCGTCCCCCTCCACCGCCGAACCCGTACCCTGAGCAGGTGGGCAACCAAGAGGGCGAACGCCCCAGCGCCGTCCCCGGGGGCGTCGTGGGACGCACCGCACGACTCGCCGCCCTCCCGATGAGCTTCGCCGGACGCTCGGCGCTCGGCGCCGGAAAACGCATGGTCGGCCGCCCCGCCGAAGCGGTCATGAGCGACGTCCAGCGCCGCACCGCCGAGCAGGTCTTCTCGGTCCTCGGCCAGCTCAAGGGCGGCGCGATGAAGTTCGGCCAGGCGATGAGCGTGTTCGAGGCGGCCCTGCCGGAGCAGTTCGCCGAGCCGTATCGCGAGGCGTTGACGAGATTGCAGGACGCCGCGCCGCCGATGCCCGCCGCGACCGTGCGGAACGTGCTGGAGATCGAGTTCGGCGACTTCTGGCGCGAGCGGTTCCGCGACTTCGACGAACGCCCCGTCGCGGCGGCCTCCATCGGCCAGGTCCATCGCGCGGTCTGGCATGACGGGCGCGAGGTCGCGGTCAAGCTGCAATATCCCGGAGCGGCGAAAGCGCTGCGCGCCGACCTGCGCCAGATCAGCCGCCTGTCGCGCCTGTTCGGCGTGTTCGCGCCGGGCCTCGACGTCAAGCCTCTCGTCGCCGAGTTGCAGGCCCGGGTCAAGGAGGAGCTCGACTACTCGCTGGAGGCGCTGTCCCAAGAGCAGTTCGCCGCCGCCTACGCCGACCACCCTGACTACGTCGTGCCCGGCGTGGTGGCGCACAGCCAGCGGGCGTTGGTCACCGACTGGCTGGATTCCGACGGCTCGCTCGCCGACGTCGTCGCCGACGGCTCGCAAGCCGAGCGCGACCGTCGCGGCGAGCAGTTCGCTCGCTTCCTCATCGGCGCCCCGCGCCGCGCGGGCCTGCTGCACGCCGACCCGCATCCGGGCAACTTCCGGCTCTGCCCCGACGGGCGGCTCGGCGTGGTCGACTTCGGCGCCGTGGCCGCTTTCCCCGACGGACTGCCGCCGGCCATCGGGACGCTGATGCGCGCCGCCGCCCGCGACGACGCCGACCAGGTCGTCGAGGGACTGCGCGCCGAGGGCTTCATCCTGCCCGGCACCCAGATCGACCCCGAGCAGCTGCTCGACTACCTGCGTCCCTTCGTCGAGCCCGCGCTGACCGACGAGTTCAGCTTCGGCCGCGCCTGGCTGCGCGAGCAGACCACCCGCGTCATGACCCCGACCAAAGAGGGCATGGGGCTGGCGCTCAAAGTGAACCTGCCGCCGTCGTACCTGTTGATCCATCGCGTGTGGACAGGCGCGATCGGCGTGCTGAGCCAGTTGGGCGCGACCGCGCCGTTCCGGCAGATCCTGCTCGACGAGCTACCCGGATTCGCCGACGATCTCCAAGACTGAGGCGCCGAACTCCTCGAGTTTGCGCCGCCCGACACCACTGATCCGCAGCAGCGAGGCCTCGTCGGCGGGCTTCGCCTCGGCGATCAGCTGCAAGGTGTGGTCGTTGAAGACGACGTAGGCAGGGACCTTGCGGTCGGCGGCGACCTCGGAACGCCAGCCGCGCAGACGCTCGAACAGCTCCTCGTCATAGGTGACCGGACAGTCGGCGCAGCGTCCCCGCTTGCGGTCCGCCGACGTCGCCAACTCGTCGCCGCACACCGGGCAGCGGCGCACCTTGCGGTCGCCGCCGCGGGTGGCGCGAGCCGCGTGCGCAGGCGGCAGCAGGGTGTCGAGGAAGCGCGTCGGGCGACGTTGGGAACGTGACCCGGGCGTGCGCGCGGTGGCCCAGGCGAGGTAGAGCTTGTCGCGGGCGCGGGTGAGGCCGACGTAGAACAGCCGCCGCTCCTCCTCGACCGCCTCGGGGGTCTGGGCGTGGACGATCGGCATCATGCCCTCATGCAGTCCGGTGCAGAACACCGCGTCCCACTCCAGGCCTTTCGCGGAGTGGAAGGTGGCCAGCGTGACGCCGTCGGCGGTGGGCGCGTGCGCCGACTCGGCCCGGCGCTCCAGGTCGGCGACGAGCGCGGCGATGGTGGCGTGCGGGTCGGCCTCGACCAGATCGGCGGCCATCGAGGTGAGCGCGTGCAGCGACTCCCACCGGTCGCGGGCGGCGCCGGCGTTCTTCGGCGGCTCGTCGGTGTAGCCGAGACCTGAGAGCACCGCGCGCACCTCCGACATGAGGTCGCCGTCGGCCGAGGCCGAGGTGGCGGCGCCACGCAACAGAGTGACCGCCTGACGCACCTCGGCACGCTGGAAGAAGCCCTCGACGCCGCGCAGCACGAACGGGACGCCGCGCGAGCCGAGCGCCTCCTCGAAGGCCTCCGACTGGGCGTTGACGCGGAACAGCACCGCCATCTCGCGATACGGCGTGCCCGCGCGGCGCAGGGCGACGATCTCCTCGGCGACGCCAGCGGCCATGGCGGGCTCGTCGGCGTAGCCGGTGTAGTCGACCGGGACGCCGGGCTCGCGCTGGGCCTTCAAGGTGACGCCGGAGCGGTCGTGACCTGCGAAGACGGCGTTGGCGGCGGCCACGATCTGCGGGGTGGAGCGGTAGTTGCGCACCAGCTCGACCCGTTGGGCGTCGGCGAAGCGCTGGGCGAAGGTGCGCAGCGTGGCCGGCGACGCGCCCGCGAAGGTGTAGATGGTCTGGTAGGGGTCGCCGACGACGCAGACGTCGGAGCGGCCGCCCATCCACAGGTCGAGCAGGGTGGACTGCAACGGGTTGACGTCCTGGAACTCGTCGACGACGAACCAGCGGTACTGGGCGCGCACCTGCGCGGCGACCCGCTCGTCGCTGTCGAGCATGGAGGCGGTGAACAGCAGGATGTCCTCGAAGTCGAGCACGCGGCGGTCGCGCTTGAGGTCCTCATAGGCCCGGTAGACCGCGCCGACGTCGGCCCGGTCGAGGTCGCCGACCGAGCGGTGCGCGGCCTTCGCGGTGTAGACGTCGGGGGTGACGTTGCTGACCTTGGACCACTCGATCTCGGCGGCGAGGTCGCGCACGGTGGCGTTGTCGGGACGCAGGCCGGTGCGGCTGGCGGCGGAGGCGACGAGCGCGAACTTGGATTTGATCAACTCCGGGAACTCGCCGCCGTAGACCTGCGGCCAGAAGTAGCGGAGCTGGCGCAGCGCGGCGGAGTGGAAGGTGCGCGCCTGCACGCCGGGCGCGCCGAGCTGGGCGAGGCGTCCGCGCATCTCGCCTGCCGCCCGGGTGGTGAAGGTGACCGCGAGGACTTCCTGCGGCTTGTAGACCCCCGTCCGGACGCCGTACGCGATGCGGTGGGTGATCGCCCGCGTCTTGCCGGTGCCGGCGCCCGCGATGACCACGACCGGCCCTTTCAGCGCGACCGCGACCTCACGCTGCTCGGGGTCGAGCGCGTCGAGCAGGGAGTCGGACACAGGCTTCCTCAGGGTCGTCGAGCAGGGACTGGCCCAGTTTAGAGGCGACGGTGCGCTCAGTCAGAGTCCCGCCAGTACCACTCGTGGCACCTGACGCCTTTCTCACGCAGCCAATCCTTCGTGTCCAAGCTTCTCCCCCAATGGCTGAAGGTTTCCGCCTGCGCTTCGATCAACTCGACCGGATCATCGTCAGGACCACCACCGAGAGCAGCCACGAGCGCGACCACGTCGGCACTCCTGATCGTGATGATGTGCTCACCATGCCACCCCGGACCCGGCAAGTAGTCGAGAACCACGTCTCCATTCGATTTGCGATAAGGCTTCACTGACAACCTCCTTCGACGACGAGGCAACAGCCTACTCTCGACCACCGTCGGCCATCCGCTCAATGAGGGAATCGGCGGGCCTCGGTCGTGGTTGACTCCGAACGAGAAATCACAGGAGACGACATGAGCGATACCTTCACGATGTACACGACCACGTGGTGCGGCTACTGCCACCGGCTGAAGAAGCAGCTGGAGCGCGAGGGCATCGCCTTCGAGGAGGTCGACATCGAGGCGCGGCCGGAGACGGCGAAGATCGTCGAGGAGGCCAACGGCGGCAACCAGACCGTCCCGACGCTGGTCTTCGCCGACGGCACCGCCCTCACCAACCCCAGCGTCGCGCAGGTCAAGGCCCAGCTCGGGGTGTGACGCTGGATGAGGATGAGCTCATGACTCGGCTCGACCGCATCACCTCCCACCCCGATTGAGCGTCATACAGCCAACGTGGCGACTGCCTTGTCGACCAACGATCGCGTCGAGATCACCCCTACGCACATCGTGATCCACCGCTGAGCCGCCGCACGACACAGCTCAGAGCAACGCGTTCGCCCGCAGCCAGTCGCCCAGCGCGCGGGCGCTGGCGTCGACCTGGGCGGGCCAGTCCGTCGCGGTCTCGTCGGCGTGATCGCTGACGTGTTTGACGAGGCGCACCGGGACGCCCGCGCGCTGGCAGGCGCGGGCGACGGCGAAGCCCTCCATGTCGACCAGGCCGGCCCGCCGAGCCAGCGCGTCGCGCAGGGCCGGGTCGCTGACGAAGACGTCGCCGGTGGCGAGCACCGTGCCGTCGCCTCCGGGGATCGTCACCTCGTCGACCGCCTCGCCGCCGAGGAAGCGGATCGCTTCGGAGCTGAAGTCGTGGTTGAGCGCCACCGACGGACAGAACAGCCCCGTGCGGCCGTCGAGCGAGCCCGCCGTGCCGATGTTGAGCACCACCGACGGACGCTCGGCCGCGATCGCCTCGGCCACCGCCGACGCCGACTCGACCTTGCCGATCCCGCTGACCAGCAGCCGCAGACCGTCGGGCACATAGGTCGCCTCGGCCGCGACGGCCGCGACGACGAGGGGTCGGCTCACCGACTGACCAACTCGATGTCGCCGCTCTGCGACTCGGAGAGCAGGAAGCCGACGGCCTCGTCGCCTCCGTCGGGGACCTGGTTGTCGACCGTCCCGGACTCGCTCGTGGCGTCGACCGCGTAGGCGATGTCGCCGGGAGGCAACGACACCGCCACGTCGCCTGAGCCGGTGATGGCCTTGACGCCGAACGGCTGGATGGAGAAGCCGAGGTCGACGTCGCCGGAACTCGTCGTCACGCCGATGTCGACCACTCCCAAGTCCTCGCCACGCACGTCTCCGCCGCCGGAGCGCACCGTGACGAGACCAGCGACGCCGTCGAGCACGACGTCGCGCCCCGCCGTCGCGAGTTCGAACTCGGTGTCGGCCGGGACGCCGATCACCACCGACCCGCCGCAACCGGGGATCAGCCAGCCCTTGCAGGACGCGCTCACACGGATGTCGCCCCGGTGCTTCTTCGCGGTCATCGTCGTGTCGAGCCAGCCGCCGACCACCTCGGCCTCGACGGTGACCTCCGAGCCGCCGACCGGGACGACCGTGATGTCGAGCCCTTCGACCAGCAGCCGGAGCGGCTCGGCGGGGTCGAGCCCGAAGGACTGCTCGACAGTGTCGCTGGTGCGGCTGAGCCGGCCCACCGCCAGCACGACCGCGACGACGATCAGCGCCACCGCCATGGTCGTGGCGACGGAGATCAGCGTCAGCGCCAACGGCGAGCGGCCGTCCTCGTCCTCCTCGTCGTCGAGGGCGTCGAGGTCCGGGACGTGGGGTTCGTCGACCTCGCTCACCCGCTCCACACCGCCTCGGCCGCACTCAACACCGGCACGACGTCGGCCGCGCCCATGCGCGCGGCGTCGGCGGTCTCGTCGTCGGGCATCGTCTGGCTCTCCCGCTCGGCCTCGATCCGCTTGAGGTAGTGCTCGACCTCGCGCTGGCGCTGCTCGTCGCTCCAGCCCAGGACGCCGCCCATCAGCCCGGCGACCTCCTCGGCCGCCTCGACGCCACGGTCGAAGGTCTCGAAGGAGATGTGCGTGCGACGGGCGATGACGTCGTCGAGGTGACGGGCGCCCTCATGGCTGGTGCCGTAGACGACCTCGGCGCGCAGGTAGTCGTCGGCGCCGACGAGCGGCACGGCCAGGCTCGGGTCGGCGTCGATCAGCTCCAGCACCTCCAGCGTGAGCGAGCCGTAACGGTTGAGCAGATGCTCGATCCGGCCGACCCGCAGGCCCGCCGACTCCGCCAACTGGTGACGCTTGTTCCACAGCGCCTCGTAGCCGTCGGCGCCCAGCAGCGGGACGTCCTCGGTGCAGCAGGGCGGCACCAAGCGGTCGAGATCGGCGCTCATCGCGTGCACAGCGGCGTCGACGGCGTCCTTGGCCATGACCCGGTAGGTCGTGTACTTGCCGCCGGCGATGACGACGAGTCCCTTGGTGCTGGTGGACACGGCGTGCTCGCGCGACAGCTGGCTCGTCGCGTCGGACTCCCCGGCCAGCAGCGGGCGCAGGCCCGCGTAGACGCCCTCGACGTCGTCGTGGGTGAGCGGCTCGACGAGGACCGAGTTGACGTGGTCGAGCAGATAGTCGATGTCGCTGCGGCTGGCGGCGGGGTGGTCCTTGCTGAGCGACCAGTCGGTGTCTGTGGTGCCGATGAGCCAGTGGCGGCCCCACGGGATGACGAACAGGACCGAGGTCTCGGTGCGCAGGATGAGGCCGGACTCGCCCCGGATGCGGTCGCGCGGCACGACGAGGTGGATGCCCTTGGAGGCGCGCACGTGGAACTGGCCGCGCTCGCCGGCGAAGCCCTGCGTCTCGTCGGTCCAGACGCCGGTGGCGTTGACGACCTGGCGGGCGCGGACCTCGATCTCGCGGCCGGTCTCGAGGTCGACGACCTTCGCGCCGACGACGCGTCCGCCGTCGCGCAGCAGGTCGACCACCCGCGAGCGGGTGGCGACGTGCGCGCCGTAGGCGGCGGCGGTGCGGGCGATCATCATGGTGTGCCGGGCGTCGTCGACCTGGCCGTCGTAGTAGTGCAGAGCCCCGACGAGGGCGTCCTTGCGCAGCGCGGGCATGACCCGGCGGGCGCCGCGCCGCGTCAGGTGGCGGTGGTGCGGCACGCCGCGCGAACGGCCCGACAATTTCGCGAGGGAGTCGTACAGCAGCACGCCGGAGCCCGCGTAGAAACGCTCCCAGACGCGGTGGGTGAGCGGGTAGAGGAAGGGCACCGGCTTGACCAGGTGGGGGGCCAGCTTCTCGATGAGCAGGCTGCGCTCGGCGAGCGCCTCGGCGACGAGACGGAAGTCGAGCATCTCCAGGTAGCGCAGGCCGCCGTGGATGAGCTTGCTGGACCGGCTGGACGTGCCGGAGGCGAAGTCGCGCGCCTCGACGAGGCCGACCGACAGGCCGCGGGTGGCGGCGTCGAGCGCCGACCCCGTGCCGACGACGCCGCCGCCGATGACGAGGACGTCGAGCTGCTGGCCGGACATGGCGTCGAGCGCCGCCTGGCGCTGCGAGGGTGACAGGGCAACCGAAAGCATGGGCCTAGTCAACCAGCCTTTCGTCTGTCCTAGTCACCCGACACGGCCGGTCGGCGCAGGTCACACCGGTGATTCACACCCAGCCGTGGGTGCGCTCGACGGCTTTGGCCCACTGGGCGTGGCCGGCCTCGCGCTGGTCGTCGTCCCAGGTCGGCTGCCACTGCTTGCTCTCGGCCCAGTTCCGGACCAGTTCGGCGGTGTCGCTCCAGAAGCCGACGGCGAGCCCGGCGGCGTAGGCCGCGCCGAGCGCCGTGGTCTCGGTGACGACCGGCCGGCTGACCGCGACGCCGAGCACGTCGGCCTGGATCTGCATGCACAGGTCGTTGGCGGTGACGCCGCCGTCGACGCGCAGGATCGACAGGTCGAGGCCGGCGTCGACCGCCATCGCGTCGACGACGTCCTTGCTCTGGTAGCAGATCGCCTCGAGGGTGGCCCGTGCGATGTGGGCCTTGGTGTTGAACCGCGACAGACCGGCGATGACGCCGCGCGCGTCGGCCCGCCAGTGCGGCGCGAACAGGCCGGAGAAGGCGGGCACGAAGGCGACGCCGCCGTTGTCCTCGACGCTCGCGGCCAACGCCTCGGTCTCGGCGGCGTCGTCGATGATCCCGAGTTGGTCGCGCAGCCACTGGACCGCCGAGCCGGTGACGGCGATGGAGCCCTCCAGCGCGTACACGGCGGGCTGGTCGCCGAACTGGTAGCCGAGGGTGGTGAGCAGGCCGTGGGCGGACCGGACGATCTCGGTGCCCGTGTTGAGCACGAGGAAGTTGCCGGTGCCGTAGGTGTTCTTGAGCTGTCCGGGTTCGAAGCAGGCCTGGCCGACGAGCGCCGCGTGCTGGTCGCCCAGGTCGCCCGCGAGCGGCACCTCGCCGCCGAAGGGTCCATCGGTGCGGGTGTGGCCGTAGACCTCCGAGGAGGAGCGGATCTCCGGCAGCATCGCGCGCGGCACGTCGAAGACGGCCAGCAGCTCGTCGTCCCAGTCGAGCGTCTCCAGGTCCATGAGCATGGTGCGGCTGGCGTTGGTGACGTCGGTGAGGTGGCGTCCGCCGTCGGGGCCGCCGGTGAGCTGCCACAGCAGCCAGGTGTCAGTGGTGCCGAAGAGCGCGTCGCCGGCCTCGGCGGCCTCCCGCACGCCGTCGACGTTCCGCAGGATCCAGGCGATCTTGCCGCCGGAGAAGTACGCTGCGGGCGGCAGGCCGGCGCGATGGCGGATGAGGTCGCCGTGCGCGTCGTCGGCGGCCTGGGCGATGGCGGCGGTGCGGGTGTCCTGCCAGACGATCGCGTTCGTGTAGGGCTCGCCGGTGCGCCGGTCCCAGACGACGGTCGTCTCGCGCTGGTTGGTGACGCCGACGGCGGCGAGGTCGGCGTGGGTCAGACCTGCCTGGACGAGCGCCTCGCGCACGCACAGCTCGGTGTTGCGCCAGATCTCCGTCGGGTCGTGCTCGACCCATCCGGCCTGCGGCAGGATCTGCTCGTGCTCGACCTGGTGGCGGGCCACCTCGACGCCCGCGTGGTCGAAGACCATGAAGCGGGTGCTCGTGGTGCCTTGGTCGATCGCTCCGACGTACTGGGCCTGAGTCATGGGCGCCAGCCTAGAGGATTGGCTAGGCTCGTCGCTGTCTCGTGCGGACACGATTCGCCGCACAGTGAGGGGGAAGCATGCGTGCGGTGAGATGGTCGGCGGCGGCGCTGGTGGGCGTCTGCCTGGCCTCGGGATGTTCGGCGATCGACTCACGGCTCGACCGGATCTTCGGCGACCGCGAGAGCGAGTTCAGCCTGGGCGAGGAGGCGCGGGTCACGTTCCGGCTGGGGAGCCGGACCAAGAAACTCGACGTGAGCGTCACGCGGGTCGAGTCGGCGCCGGAGTTGCTGGACCGGCTGAAGTTCACCTCCGGGTACGAGCCCCGCGAGGCCTATCGGGTCACCTACACCGTGCGCGTGGACGAGCCGTTGACGGAGTGGAGCGATTTCGAGCTCGACTTCGCCGAACCCGGGAACCGCTGGGAGGCCGCGCCCGACTATGACAACCTCACCGAGGTCACGGACTACCAGAGCGACAACCGCGACGTGCTGGAGACCGAGTGCCCGCCGGCGGACATGGTCGCGTTGAGCGAGGAACTGGAGACGACGGGCTGCGTCGTCCTCACCTCCGAGGGCACGAAGCCCCTGGCGGAGGTGTCGATCGATCCGGTCCGACGCGGATTCCCCGGCGACTACACCTGGCACGTCGGCTGATCGGAGCTCACGCCAGGGCGCGCAAGGTGTCGATCAGCGGGGTGCTGGCGCGGCCGAGGACGCGCGAGAGCGTTCCGGGCGTGTCGGCCAGGGCTCCGGCGGCGATGTGCGCGTCGGTGGCGACGAGGAAGGAGATCGTCGCCTCGTCGAGGCCCTGCGCCCGCAGCTCCGTGGCGTGCTGCTCGGCGTCGACGTGCCACACCTGGACGGGCCGACCGACGATGGCGCCGAGCGTCTCGGCCAACTCCTCCTGCGTCCACGCGGCGTCGCCGGACAGCTCGTAGACCGGCTCGGGCGATTCGGTGGTGATGATCGTCGCGGCCGCCTCGGCGAGGTCGGCCCGCGAGGCGCTGGCGACCCGGCCGGTGCCCGCGCTGGTGAGCAGCAGGCCCGTCGACCGCGCGGCGGCGAGCGCCGACGCGTAGTTGTCGTGGTACCACCCGTTGCGCAGCAGCGTGTGGGCGATGCCGGAGGCCGCGAGCATCGCCTCGGTCGCGGCGTGCTCGGGCGCGACCAGCAGCGGCGAGCGGTCGGCGTGCAGCACGCTCGTGTAGGCGACGAAGCCGACGCCCGCGGCCTGCGCCGCCTCGACGACGTTGCGGTGCTGCCGAACCCGCTGGCCGACGTCGGAGCCCGAGACGAAGACGAGCCGGTCGACGCCCGCGAAGGCGGCGGTCAGGGCCACCGGGTCGTCGTAGTCGGCCAGACGCACGGGGATGCCGTGCTCGGCGTAGGGCGCGGCCTTGGCGGCGTCGCGTGCGACGGCGACGACCTCCGAGGCGGGGACCCGCTCCAGCAGGCGCGTGACGACGAGCGCGCCGAACTGTCCGGTGGCGCCGGTGATAGCGAAGGGCATGGTCGTCCTCTCGACGGTCTTCCCCACGTTAAGCCACCCTGACGGCCCCTCGGTCGACACCCCGAACGCCATGCGCCATCATGACAGTGACACTGCGAGTGTCACAGTTGCACTGACGAGAGGAAGACCGTGCTCACGACACAGTCCACCGAGCCCGCCGTCCGGCCCGCAGGCGGCGCCGACCTGAGCGAGATCGCCGTCGCCGTCGCCATCGTGGCCGTCGCCACCGCTCCCCTGCTCTGGGTCGTCTGGCGCGAACGCGTCCAGGGCCGTGGCGGCGAGCGCGGACTCGCCACGGCGATGTCGCGCCGGCTCGGCCTGCCCCGCTGGGCCGCCTGGCCGATGGTGCTCGGCGTCGTCGGTCTGCTGCTCGGCGGCTATGGCGTCTACTGGGACGTGCCGATCCACCTGCAGGACGGCCGCGACGAGGGGCCGCTGGCCAACCCGTCGCACTACTTCATCCTGTTCGGCATCCTCGGCTTCTTCGCCGCGGGCGTGCTCGCCATGACCTACCGCGACGACGCCGAGCCTCGCCGCACGCTGCGCCTCACCCGTCAGTGGCGCGCCCCGCTCGGCGCCTGCGTCATGGCGGCCTGCGGCTTCGTCTCGCTGCTCGGCTTCCCGCTGGACGACCTCTGGCACCGGCTCTACGGCCAAGACGTCACCGAGTGGGGGCCGACCCACATCCTCATGATCGGCGGCGCGGTCACCTACGGCTTCGGCCTCACACTGCTCTACGCCGAGGCGCGCCAGATCGGCGCGCGGGGCGCGTCGGGCGGCCGCGGCCGGTGGGTCATGGTGATCCTCCTGGGCCTGTGCAGCATCCCGTTCGCCTTCCTCATGGAGTTCGACATGGGCGTGCCGCAGTTCCCGGCGGTCACGCTGTTCATCATCACCGGACTGCTCTGCGGCTGGATCTTCGTCGCCTGCCGCCTGTGGTTCGGCCCCGGCGGCGCGCTGGTCGGCGGAGCGGCCTACATCTTGGTGCGCCTGGCGCTCATCGGGTTCATGCTGCCCTTCGGCCATGTGCTGATCGGCAGGTTCTCGCTGTTCCTGCCCTCAGCGATCATCGTGGAGCTCGTGGCGCTGGCGCTCGGCACCCGGCGCGTGCTGCGCTTCGCGCTCGTCTCCGGCGCGCTCGTCGGCAGCGTCGGCCTCTGCGCCGAATGGCTGTGGAGCAAAATCTTCATGCCGCTGCCACAGCCCTTCCCCGCCGACAGCCTGACCTTCCTGCTGCCCTTCGGCCTGCTCGCGGCCGTCGGCGGCGCGCTCATCGGCGCCTGGCACGTCGAGCAGGTGCGACGCGCCAGCGGCGACGACGCGGGCCTCGCCGCCCGCCGAACGACCTGGCGCGCACGGCACTGGCCGGTGGCGGTCGGCTGGGCCACCTTCGTCGCCCTGATGGCGGCCTTCGCCATGCCCGGCGGCGACGCCGACGTCAGCGCCCGGATCGACCTCGACAAGACGTGCGGCGGCCAGCCCGACTGCATGTCCGACGTCACCGTGACCTTCGACGATCCGGCCGAGGTCGAGGACGCGATCTGGCTCTACGCGCTGCACTGGCAAGGACGCCACACCACCGACGGGGCCGTGCCCCGCGACCCGTCGACCGACACGCCCGGCATCATGCGCGTGGCGCTGGAGCCGACCGGCGTGCCCGGCCAGTTCCGCACCGAGCACGCGCTGCCGTTCTACGGCGAGGGCAAGACGGCGCTGCGCCTGCATCTCGCGCCCCGGACCATGGTCGGCGCGCTGCTGTGGGCCCCCGACGACCCGGCGATCACGAGCGAGCGCGGGCGTCAGCAGCTGGTGGAGTCCGGCGAGTCCGTGAAGTTGGCCTACGAGCCGCACATCATGCAGCGCGAGCGCAAGACCGGCGTGCCGACCTGGCTCTGGGCGACCGGCTACGCCGTGGTCCTGTCGATCTGGCTGGCGATGTTCGCCTTTTTCGGCTGGTGCTACGCCTCCGCCGCCCGCCCGAAGGAGTGAGACTCACTCAGTCCTGGGCGTCGGCGACGGCGTCCTCCGCCTCGTCGACGACGTCGGCCGGGTCCGTGAGCATCTCGCCGTCGACGTAGACCGTCGGCGTGCCGGTGACCCCGCGGTCGACGCCGTCGTCCTTGGCGTCCTCGATCCGGTCGAAGTAGGTCTGGCCGTTCACGCAGTCGTCGATGCCGTCGAACTCCAACGACGCGGCGGCGGCGATCAGCTCGTCGTCCTCGGGACCGGGCGTGCCCTCGGCGGGCTGCCGGCTGAACAACAGGGCGTGGAACTGCGCGTAGGCCTCGGCTCCGTGCTCCTCGTACACGCAGATCGCGGCGTTGGTGGCGCGCTTGGAGTAGTCGTTGGGGCTGCCGCCCACATCGTCGAGGAAGGAGAAGGGGCGGTAGCGCAGCTCGATCTCGCCCGCCGCGACCATGTCGACCAGCTGCTCGCCGTATTCCTCCTCGAAGAGCGCGCAGTGAGGACACTGGAAGTCCTCGTACAACTCCACGACCACCGGCTCGTAGCCGGGCGCGACCTCGCCGCCGAGGTCGTCGGGGGTCAACGCGACGTGCCAGTCGTCCTCGAAGTCGGCGGGGTCGTCATCGTCGTCCTTCTCGACCGACTCCGAGGAGTCGTCGGAGGATGTCTCGTCGTGTTCGTCGTCGCCGCACGCGGCGAGGGCGAACAACGTCGCGAGAGCGGCGATGAGGGCGAGCAGTCGGCGACGGGCGTCGGTCACGGTGTCTCCTGGGTAGGTCGGCCGCGTCAGCGTAGCAACGACGGGCGCTCACAGGGTCAGCTCACGGCGGACTTCCAGCATGGGCCAGACGAGCGAGAGGCCTTCGGGCGGGACGGCCGGGCCGCGGGCCTCGGTCAGGTCGTAAGTCACGTCCACGACGGTCAGGTCGACCGGACCGTCGACGACCGCCTCGACCGTCACCGTCTGGCCGGGCTCCACCCCGTACAGCTCGACATGCGACAGCTCGCCGTCGGTCACGTCGGTCCCGTCCACCGAGACCTCCCGCAGCGAGTCGTCGGGCAGGGTGAGCTTCACGAACGGCGCGCCGCGCGGCGAGGAGATCCGCAGCGTGACCCGGTCGCCCTGTCGCGTCACGTCGACCTCGGGTCCGGGCAGGTCGCTGGCGTCGGTGAGACCGTCGAGCGAACGGCTCCACTCGTCGCCGCCAGTAGCCGACCACTCGATCCGCCCACGGTCGGCGTCGACCCGCGCGGTGACCTCTATCTGCGTCGGCTCGGCGCTGCGGAGATTCGCGGCGACTCCGGCGCCGATCAGGACGACGGCGAGCGCGGCGGCCACCGTCGCGGGCAGCCACGGCCGCCGCGCCTCGGTCTCCCGCTCGCGCGCGACCAGCGGCGCCGCGACCGCGAGGCCGACCACGACGAGCGCCGCGACGAGCCCACGAGCCGAGGCGACGCCGAACTGGCTCAGCAGGGCGAGCTTCGTGCCGCACATCCACGCCATCGGCGACAGCGCGACGAGCCGGACCACGGTCGACGTCGTCAGCCCGCCGACCGCCGCCACGACCACCGGCACGACCAGCCACACCGACAGTGCCGGGGAGACGACGGCGACCACCGCGACGACGACCGACGCCGCCAGCCCCGCGCCCACCGCCAGATCCGTCGCCCGCCGACGCCGTCGGAGCCACCAGCCGAGGAGCCCGGCCACCGCCACCGCGACGCACACCTCGGCGGCGATGAACGGACCGCAGTGGACGGGCTCGCTCAACATCGCCGACAGGCGCCCGTCGATCGCCGCCGCGATGCCGAGCCAGGCCAGCACGGAGACAGCGACGCCGAGCACCAGCGCCGCGAGGAACCCGCCGGCGCCGACGAGCACGCCACGCCACCGGACGTCCCGCCGCACGGCCGCCGCGCCGATCAGCGCCAGCGGGGCGGCGAGCCCGAGCAGTGTGACCAGGAGCGGCGGCAGGGCGACGATCCCCCACGGGGCCGTCGTCATCACGGGCCGCTCGGCAGTGCGGTCCTCCAGCGCGGCCAGGTCGGCGCCGGCCAGCGACCGGGCGACGGCGAGACTCAGGTCGCCGTAGTGCTGCAGCGTGGAGCGGTCGAGATGGTCGAGGTCGTCCTGCGGGCTGTGGTACGCCCACGATCCGCCGATCATCGCGAGGTCCATGCCCCACCAGCCGGCGGCGCGGTACTCGGTGAAGTCGGAGTCGTTCGGGACGACGGCGAACATGGCGTCGACGACCGACTCGGCCTGCGGCTCGGGCATCGCCGACAGCGCCTCGCCCACAGGTCCGGCGGTCCGCACCACGAGCGGACGCCCGGACACCCCGCGCGCCTCGTGGTTCAGCACGACGACCGGC
Organism: Aeromicrobium sp.; assembly: GCF_047606445.1. Taxonomy (GTDB): domain Bacteria; phylum Actinomycetota; class Actinomycetes; order Propionibacteriales; family Nocardioidaceae; genus Aeromicrobium. The sequence goes on from NZ_JASGEK010000027.1 coordinate 23,333, forward strand.
TCGGCCAGGTGGTCGAGCCGGCCGGACCGCAGGAGTCCGTCGGCGCCGAGCATGCCGTCCTCCTCCCCGTCGACGAGCAGGACCACGAGGTCGTTGCGCAGGACGTCGTCGCCGAGCGCGCTGACGGACTCCAGGATCACCGCGAGGCCGACGCCGGGGTCGGCCGCTCCCGGCGTGCCCGCGACGGAGTCGACGTGGGTGGCGAGGACGACCGTGCCGGTGGGGTCGGTTCCGGGCCGGGTCGCGAGGAGGTTGCGGGTCAGGCCGACACGCGCGCGGCCCGCGTAGGGACCCTCGCCGACCAGAACGCCGACGGCCTCGGGCTCGGCGACCGTGAAGCCCTCGTCGGCCAGCTTCTCGGCGAGCAGCTCCCGGGCCCGCGTGTTCGCCTCCGTCCCGGCCGGTCGCGGCTCGGCGACGACCGGCGCGACCGCCTCGGCGGCCCGCGCGGCGCTGAACTCGTCGGACGGGACGTCGGCGGGGGCCGGGTCGCCGAGGCCCTGCGAGAAGTACCCCAGGAGGACGGCCGCCAGCACGAGCGCCGGACCTGTCCGTTCAACGACGCCGCGCATATCCCCTGACCGCCACGAGCCCGAACACCAGACTCAGGCCGACCGTCCAGGCCAGCACCGCGGTCACGTCGTCGGCCGCCGGTCCCCCATGGGCGAGCGACCGCATCGCCTGGCAGACGCGGGAGATCGGATTGGCCTCGGCGACCGGCCGCGCCCGGTCCGGCAGGTCGGCCGCCCGCACCATGCCGGTCGACAGGAAGGACGCGAGCAACATGAGCGCGCTCATGACCGAGCTCGCCGCCTCGGCCGACCCGGCCCAGCCCGCGACGGCCACCATGAGCCAGGTCAGCCCGACGCCGTAGAGCACCGGGACGAGGACGAACCCGAGAGCGCTGAGCGGCCCGTCGGTGAGCCGGAAGCCGATCACCACGCCGACGCCGGTGACCACGAGGACGCTGGCGAGGTTGCGGAGCGCGTCGGCCACGATGCGTCCGAGCAGCGGCGCGACCGGCGAGACCGGCAGCGTGCGGAGCCGGTCGTCGAAGCCGCCCGACCGGTCGGCCATCACCGCCAGCGCCGTCGAGACGCCGGAGAAGGTCACGCCCATCGTGACGAACACCGGCAGCGCGTAGTTCACATAGTCGGCGTGGGTCGCCCCCGGCAGCACCACCCCGCCGAGCGAGGCCGACATGAGCAGCAGCAACAGGATCGGGAAGGTGACCGACGCGCCCAGGGTCGCCGGCGAGCGCGACATGAGCCGCACTTCTCGCCCCGTCATGGTGAGGGTGTCGGTGAGGAGGTGTCCCGTCATCCGCGCCTCCCGACGACCCGCGCGGCCAGGACCGTGAACACCGCGAAGGCGCCGAGGATCCAGACCCAGGCGATCAGCACGGCGCGGGCCGGGTCGTCGACGCCGTCCGTCGACAGCGCCCGCAGCGCGTCGACGACCCGCGAGAACGGCTGGTGCTCGACCGCCGGACGCAGCCAGTCGGGGAAGGCCGACGCGGGCACGAACAAGGTGGAGACCAGCAGCAGCGGGTAGTAGGCGACGCCGCCGACCGACTGGACCGCCTCGACCGACCGCAGCGCGAAGCCGAGCACGAGGTAGCCCAGGCAGACTGCGGCGGCGGCGGCCAGCGCGGTCACGAGGAAGCCGAGCGTCGCCCACGACCCCCGCTGAAACCCGAAGCCGATCACCTGCCCCGCGCCGAGCGCGACCGCCAGGCTGAGACAGCAGCGCGTCAACTCGCCGCCGAGCAGTCCGAGCAGGGGCGCGGTCCGCGCGACCGGCAGCGAGCGGAGCCGGTCGACCATGCCCCCGGAGGCGTCCTCGGCGGCCCAGACCGCCGCCGACATCGCCGCGAAGAAGATCGACTGCACGACGATGGCGGGCACGAGGTGCTGGGCGTAGTCGACGCCGAGCCGGGCCATCGGCCGCGACAGGATCGTCAGGAACAGGACCGCGAACAGCAGCGGCAGCACCACCGCGCCGATCACCGACGCGGGACGTCGCGCCATGAGCCGCAGGTGCCGCCTCGTCAGCGTGGCGACGTCGCCGAGCAGGGCCGCCGTCATCCGACGGGCTCGCCGACGCGGGCGGCGGGCGCCGCGGTGAGGTCGAGGAACACGTCGTCGAGGGTGGGGCGGCGAAGGCCGATGTCGCTGACGGCGAGGCCGTGGGCGTCGAGCGCGCGCACCACCTCGACCAGCGTCTCGGCGCCGTCGGCGGGAACCGCGAGCTCGTCGCCCGTGCGGGCGACCGGCCATCGGCGGGCGAGCACCCGCTCGATCTCGGCCAGCGTCTCGCCGTCGGCCCGCAGGTGGCAGACCGCGCCGCCGACGCGCTCCTTCAACTCCGCGGCCGTCCCCTCGGCGACGACCCGCCCCTGGTCGATGACGACGACGCGGTCTGCCAGCTCCTCGGCCTCGGCGAGGTACTGGGTGGTGAGCACGATGGTCATGCCGTCGGCGCGCAGCCGCCGCACGGTGTCCCACAGGGCGTTGCGGCTGCGCGGGTCGAGGCCGGTGGTGGGCTCGTCGAGGAAGAGCACGCGGGGCCGTCCGACCATCGAGGCGGCCAGGTCGAGACGGCGGCGCATGCCGCCGGAGAACGTGCCGCTGCGCCGGCGGGCGGCATCGGCGAGGTCGAACTCGGCGAGCAGCGCGTCGGCCCGACGCGCCGCGCCCGCACGCCCGAGTTTGAGCAGTCGGCCGAACAGGATCAGGTTCTCGCGGGCGGTGAGGTTGGCGTCGAGGGCGGCGAACTGGCCGGCGAGCCCGATCCGGGACCGCACCGCCGGGGCATCACGGTCGACGTCGAACCCGTCGATCCGCGCCGTGCCCGCGTCGGCGCGCACGAGCGTGGCGAGCACGTTGATGGTCGTGGTCTTGCCCGCGCCGTTCGGACCGAGCACGCCCAGGATCTCCCCCGCGTCGGCGTGCAGGCTCAGTCCGCGCAGCGCCTCGACGTCGCCGAAGGACTTGCGCAGATCGACCGCTTCGACCATGTGTGGGGCACCCATGCTCGGCATCCTACGGACATGCTTGTCCGGTGAGGTCGATCAGCGTGTCCGATGGCCTACGCAGGGCTGCCTATTCACGAAAACGCGCCGACAGCAGTGGCAGGATGCCCCCATGCCCACGTGCCGCCACGACACCCACGAGCTCGCGTGGGCCAGCGAGGGAACCGCGACGCTGACCATCGAGGGCATCCCCTGGGTGGTGTCGCCGGAGTGCGCCGTGTGGATTCCGAAGGGCGTGCCGCACAAGGTCCCGGTGCTACGCAAGGCGATCGTCTTCCCGCTGTGGTTCGAGGACGACGCCCCCGCTCCCGACTGGGAGGCGACGACGGCGGTCTGGGTGAGTCAGGAGCTGCGCTCGCAGCTCATGCGCTACATCCAGTCGCGCTTCGGCTCGGGCGAGACCGAGTCGGCTGAACGCGACACGCTGCTGGGCATGCTGCCGTCGCACGCGCAGCACGAGCCGCAGCTGCCGACGCCGTCGGACCCGCGCGCCGCCTTCGTCGCCGAGCGCCTGTTGGCCGATCCGTCGGACGCGCGCAGCATCGAGGAGTGGGCCAAGGAGGTCGGCACGAGCAGCAAGACCTTGCAGCGCGCCTTCACTTCGACGACCGGCCTGAACTTCGTGGAGTGGCGTATGCGCGCCCGGCTGAGGGCGTCGCTGCCGCTGCTCGCCCAGGGCGTCCCGGTCTCGCAGATCGCCGAGCGGGTCGGCTACTCCAGCGCCCCCGGCTTCATCACGGCCTTCCGCCGTCAGTTCGGCCACACCCCCACCGCCCACGGCCAACCCGCCGAGGCCTGATACGACTGGAGAGCGTGGCGGCCGTCGCGGATGATCGCGGGGCCGAAGCACGGACGCGTGACAGGGTGATCCGCGAGTTCGCGCATCTCAGGACGGCCGCCCGTGCGCGGCACCGGCTTCAACGAGTAGCCTGCGGCTGTGAGCGTTGATCCTTACGACGGCGACCTGACCCTCGACCTTCTGGAGCGTCTCGACGATCCGGACTCCCCCGCGCTGGCGCGTCGCACCGCCGACGGCTGGACGACGGTGCCTGTCGGCGTGTTCCACCGCGAGGTGACCGCCGTGGCCAAGGGGTTGATCGCCAGCGGTGTCGAGCCGGGCGACCGGGTGGCCGTCGTCTCCAAGACACGCTATGAGTGGACGCTGCTCGACTACGCGATCTGGTGGGCCGGCGCGGTGACCGTGCCGGTGTACGAAAGCTCATCGACGGCCCAGATCGCCTGGATTCTCAGCGATTCCGGCGCGGTCGCCTGTGTCGCGGAGACGCCCGCTCACATCGAGAAAGTGAACGCCGCCAGCGCCGAGGCCCCCGATCTGCGGTCGGTGTGGTCGCTCGACGCCGCAGCGGTCAGCGCGCTCACCGCCGTCGGCGAGGAGATCTCCGACGAGGAGTTGGAGGCCCGCCGCGCCACGCTCACCAGCGACACCCCCGCCACCGTCATCTACACCTCCGGCACCACCGGCCGCCCCAAAGGATGCGTGCTCACCCACGGCAACTTCCGCGCCGAGCTCGCCGGGGCGCTGGAACGGCTGCCCGAGCTGTTCAAGGCCGAGAACGCCTCGACGCTTCTGTTCCTCCCGCTGGCGCACGTGTTCGCGCGCATCATCCAGATCGGCTGCCTGCGCTCGGGAGCTGTCTTGGCGCACACCGCCGACGTGAAAGACCTCACCACCCATCTGGGCGAGTTCCAGCCGACCTTCGTCCTCGGCGTCCCCCGCGTGTTCGAGAAGGTCTTCAACACCGCCAGCACGAGAGCGTGGGCCGACGGCAAGGGAAAGGCCTTCGACAAGGCGGTCTCCACCGCGATCAACGTCAGCCGGGCCGAGGCGAACGGACGCAAGCCGTCGGTGGCGCTGCGCGCGCAGCACAAGCTCTTCGACAAGCTGGTCTACGCCAAGCTGCGCGCGGCGCTCGGCGGACGGGTCGCCTGGGCCATCTCCGGCGGCGCCCCGCTCGGCGAGCGGCTGGCGCACTTCTACCGGGGCATCGGCATCACCGTCCTGGAGGGCTACGGCCTGACCGAGACCACCGCCGCGCTGACGGTCAACACGCCGCAAAACCATCGGGTCGGCACGGTCGGCCAGCCGTTCCCGCACACCGAGGTGCGGGTCGCCGCCGACGGCGAGCTGCAGTTCCGCGGACGTCAGGTGTTCACCGGGTACTGGAACAACGAGGGGGCCACCGCACAGGCGATCGACGCCGACGGCTGGTTCGCCACCGGCGACCTCGGCGACGTCGACGCCGACGGCTACGTCCGCATCACCGGGCGCAAGAAGGAGATCCTGGTGACCGCGGGCGGCAAGAACGTCGCCCCGGCCGTCCTCGAGGACCGCATGCGCTCGCATCCGGTCATCAGCCAGTGCCTCGTCGTCGGCGACGGCAAGCCGTTCATCGCCGCGCTCGTCACCATCGACCCCGAGGGCTGGAACGGTCCCCTCGACTCCCCCGAGCTGCGCGCCAAGGTCCAGGACGCCGTCAACGAGGCCAACACGCTCGTGTCACAAGCCGAGTCGATCCGCAAGTTCGTGATCCTCGACGAGGACTGGACCGAGGAGAACGGCTATCTGACGCCGTCGTTCAAGGTCAAACGCACTGCGGTCGTCCGCGACTTTCACGACACCGTCGAGGCGTTGTACGTCACGTAGTCGCGCCACTGCTCGGTGAGCTCGGCCGTGGAGGAGCCGATCGACGCCAAGGCGTCGTCGACGGTCGCGCCGTCGAGCACCTGGCGGTAGACCTCGCGCACCGCCTCGTCGCCGTATTGGTCGGCGAGCACGACCACGGCGAGCCAGGCCCCCTGATAGGCGGCGGTCCGCGCGTCGCCGACGAGATCGTCGGCCGTCGGCAGGGCCTCAGGGACCCCGTGCTCGGCCGCCCGGCTCAGCACCGCGTTCGCGGAGAGACCGAGCGGCGCCGTGTCCTCGTGGAGCGCGACCCAGTCGGCGAAGCCCTCGACCAGCCACGGCTCGGCCTCGGAGCCGACCGCGCCGGTCATCGCGTGCGTCAGCTCATGGGTGACCACGATCTGGCGGCCTCGTTCGTCCATCGAGGCGAACTCGTCGGGGTTGAGCACGACGGCCGACGGACCGACGCCGTCGAGCGTCGTCGCGACACCCGCCGTCGAGCCGAGGGCCTCGACCGACTGCCCCAGCAGCGCGGCGGTCTGCTCGGAGCTCTCCGGGACGACGAGCACGGCGGGGGCGCTCGCCCCGGTCAGCGTCGTCACCTGCCGGGCGGCGACACCGATCCAGGCGAGCGCCTGCTGGGCGTCGGCCCCGCCGAGACTGACCACGGTGACCGGACCGCTGTGGCCCACGGCCACCTCGTCGGCGAGCCACAACGGCATCGCCGACGCCCGCCGGCCCTGTCGAGGCTCGACGCCCGTGATGTCAACCTGGGCGGGATCTACCGTCGAAGGCACCACCCGCAACGTCAGTTCGACGGGGTCGACGGAGCTGTCGGCGTCGCGGCCGACACCGCCCTGCCACGCGACGGCGACCGAGGCCGAGTAGGTGCCGTCCTCGCGGTCGGGGGCCGCGCCGACGCTCACCAACTCGAACTCGATCACCTCGACATCCAGCACCTCACGCGCCCGCCAGGAACGGTCGGCGAACGCCTCGGCACCCGCTCCCGCGCCGAAGGCCGCCCGCCAGGCCGAGGCGTCGGCCGCCTCCTCGGCGGCGGCGAGTTGGCTCCGCAGCTGTTCGGCCAGCTCCGTGCTCTCCACGCTCTCCGCCGCCGAGCCCTCCTCCCACGGGCGTTGCCACCACAGCACGCCCGCTCCGAGAACGGCCAGCACCAGCAGCGCCACGAACGACGACGAGAGGCGACCACCCATGTGGAAGCCTCTCGCCGTCTGGGGAAGGATATGTCGGTACTCAGCCGATGCGGACCGCCTTGACGAAACGGCCGTACAGGCTCGTCACGCGGGTGCCGGCGGCGGGGTTGGCCGCCTCGGCGATCTGGCCGTTGCCGATGTACATGGCGACGTGCTGGTTGACGTTGGAGTAGAACACCAGATCGCCGGGCTGCAGCTGGTCCATCGAGATGGGGGTGCCCGCGGCGTACTGCGCGCCGGAGGTGCGCGGAATGCTGATGCCCGCCGACGCGTAGGCGGCCCAGACCAGGCCGGAGCAGTCGTAGGCGTCGGGTCCGGTGCCGCCGGCGCGGTAGGCCTTGCCGTGCTGAGCCGCGGCGAAACCGACCGCGCCGCCGCTGTAAGCACTGGGCGCGGCGGCGGGCATGACCTCCTCGACCGCCGGGTTGATGCGTTCGAACTCGGCGCGCTGCTCCGCGTCGAGGGAAGCGAGCTTGGCCTCGGCGTCCTCGAAGGCCGCGTCGACCTCGGCCTTCTTGGAGTCGGCCTCGGCCTTGTCGGCGTCAAGGCTGGCCTGGAGCTGGCGCAACTGATCCTGGCGGACCGCCAGGTCGTCGGCGACCTCGGCGAAGGAGTCCAACGCCTCGGCCTGGGTGGAGTTGAAGGCCTGGACCGCGCTGAGGCCCTCCAGGAAGGCATCCGGGTCCTCACTGGCGAGCAGACTCGCCGTCGGGCCGAGCGGGGAGTCGACGTGCTGCTGCGCGATGACCGAGCCCAGCACAGCGCGCTGCTCGTCGTAAGTGGCCTTCACCTCGGCGATCTCAGCGTCGATCCCGGCGATCTCGGCCTGCGTGGCCTCGATGTCGGAGTTGAGCTGGTTGACCTCTTCGTTGGCCGCCGTGGCGGCCTGGAAGGCCTGCTCCACCTGGGCGACCGCGTCGGCGCGGTCCGGCTCCGCCTGAGCGGCCACGCTCAGAAGTCCGCAGGTCAACGTCAGTGTGGCGACGCCGATCGCCATTCGTCGGGCAGGGCGGTGAGTGGAAGCCACGCACGTCTCCAGATCGTCGACACCGTGTGTTCGGGCATCTTCCCCACGCCCGTCCAGCACAGTGGTGGTCCGACGCCGATCAGGGGGATCAGCGTTCTCCGAACACACAACACCTTACTGTACGAGATCGCTCACAGTCCTCCAAATCTCAACCGACGTCAGCGCGTCGCTCAGGAGCCGACACGACGAGCCGCAGCGGCGGCACCAGTCCGCTGTCGGCCAGCGCGTCCAACGCCTGCCGCTCCTCGGCCGCGAGCTCGACGCCCGCGGGCGGAGCGCCGATCAAGACGGTGACGACGCAGTCGCCGCAGGCGGCGGGGCTGCGCACCACGCAGCGGTCGCAGTCGATCCGGACGGAATCATCACGGACAGTCCTCATGGGAGGCCTCCTCTGTCTCACTCGAATAGTGATCTGCGCCGACCGTAGGGCGGCCCACTGACACTTTCGAACACGCGCGCGACCAGCGAATCTGTCCGCCCCTCCCCTTACCGTCCTGTGCCATGACGACGGCCACCTGGCGACAGAGCGCCCTGGACGACCTCGGGCGACAGCTCCACGACGTCGTCTTCTGCGTGGTCGACCTGGAGACCACCGGCGGATCGCCCGCGGCCGGGTCGAAGATCACCGAGGTCGGCGCGGTCAAGGTGCGCGGCGGCGAGGTGCTCGGCGAGTTCCAGACGCTCGTCAACCCCGACGAGTCGATCCCGGCCTTCATCACCGTGCTCACCGGCATCACCGACGCCATGGTCGCCCCGGCCCCACGGATCGCCGAGGTGCTGCCGAGCTTCCTGGAGTTCGCCCGCGGCACGGTGCTGGTGGCTCATAACGCGCCGTTCGACACAGGTTTCCTGCGGCACGCCGCACGCGAGCTCGGCGTCCCGTGGCCGCGCTTCGAGGTGCTCGACACCGCCGTGCTGGCCCGGCGGCTGCTCCACAAAGACGAGGTCCGCAACGCCAAACTGTCCACCCTCGCGGCGTACGTCGGCGCCGAGACCACGCCGAACCACCGCGCGCTGGCCGACGCCCGCGCCACCGTCGACGTCCTGCACCACCTCATCGGGCGGCTCGGCTCGTTCGGCGTCCACTCGTTGGAGGAGACGCAGGACTTCACCCAGGCGGTCTCCGCGAAGCAGCGGCGCAAGCGCCATCTGGCCGACCACGTCCCCTCGGCGCCGGGGGTCTACCTGTTCCGCGACGCCCGCGACGAGGTGCTGTACGTCGGCACCTCACGCGACCTGCGCTCGCGGGTGCGGTCGTATTTCACCAAGGCCGAGACCCGCACCCGTATGGGCGAGATGATCAACCTCGCCCAGCGCGTCGAGGTGGTCGAGTGCGCCACCGCCTTGGAGGCGCAGGTACGCGAGCTACGGCTCATCGCCCGGCACCGACCGCCGTACAACCGTCGCTCCAAGTTCCCCGAGCGCACCACCTGGATCCGATTGACCGACGAGCCGTGGCCGCGTCTGTCGATCGTGAGTAAGACCACCGCTGAGGCCACCCACCTCGGCCCCTTCCGCGGACGGGCCGACGCCGTCGCCGCGCTCGACGCCCTCCACGAGGTCTTCTCGATCCGGCAGTGCTCGCAACGCCTCGGCCGGTCTCCTCGGTCCAGCCCCTGCGCGCTGGCGGAGATCGGCCGGTGCCTCTCCCCCTGCGATCAGTCGGTCGGGCCCGAGGAGTACGCGGCCGAGGCCGAGCGGGTGCGCGCGGCGGTCGTCGGCGATCCGGCCGTCGTGGCCGAGCGGCTCGAGGCGCGCATGCGGACCCTGTCCGACGCCGAGCGTTTCGAGGAGGCCGCCGCGGTCCGCGACCGCCTCACCTCGCTGGTGCGCGGCGTGGCACGTTTCCAGCGCCTCGCCGAGGTGAGCGATCAACCCGAGATCGTGGCCGCCTCTCCCCACCCGGAGGGCTGGCAGATGCACGTCGTCCGACACGGCCGACTCGCCGCGGCCGGCGTCCTCCCCCGCGGCCAGGCCTACGTGCCCTGGCTCGACCGGCTCCTGGCGGGCGCCGAGACCGTCCTGCCCGACCGGCCCGGCCCCGCCCCCGCCAGCACCGTCGAGGAGGTCGAGACCATCCGCCGCTGGCTCACCACCGACGGCGTCCGCCTCGTCCGCGGCCGCTGGTCCTCCCCCTACCCCAGCGCCCAGCGGAGGCTGTGATCAGAAACCGAGGTCGAGGGCGGCGTCGAGGTCGTGCTGGCTGTAGGCGCGGTAGGCGATCTGGGTCTGCGTGGAGTGGACGCCGGCGACCTTGTTGATCCCGTCGGCCACGGTGGTCGCGACGTCGTCGACGGCCCGCACCCGGACCATGGCGACGAGGTCGATCTCGCCGGTCACCGAGTAAACCTCGCTGACGCCCGGCACCCGAGGACGTCCTCGGCGATCCGCGACAGCTCGGCGACCTCGGCGCGGATGAAGACGATGGCGGTGATCATGGCGCCACCTCCTGTGTGGCGGCGGTCCACCGAGTCAGGACGTCACGCGCGGCGCCGGAGTCGATCGACTCCGCGGCGCGCTTCAGACCAGTGGCGAGTCGTTCGGCGAGCGAACCCTCCTCGGCCGCGTGCGCCGCCAGGCCGGCGGCGGCGTTGAGCAACACGGCGTCGCGAATCGGTCCGGTCTCGCCGTCGAGCACCCGGGTGAACACCTCGGCGTTGTGCGCGACGTCCCCGCCGCGCAGCGCGTCGACCGGGGCGATCTCGAGTCCGAGGTCACGGGGATCGAGCGTCGCCTCCTCGACCTCGCCGCCCTCGACCACCCAGACCCGCGAGGTGGTGGTGGTGGTCAGCTCGTCGAGGCCGTCGTCGCCCCGGAACACCAGCGCGTCGGCCCCCCGGTCGGCGAACACGCCCGCCATCAGCGGGGCCATGCGGGGGTCGGCGCAACCGACCGCCGACGCCTGCGCCGCCGCCGGGTTGGTCAGCGGGCCGAGGAAGTTGAAGACCGTCGGGATGCCCAGCTCCGCCCGCGTCGGGCCGACGTGGCGGAACGACGGGTGGAAGACCCGGGCGAAACAGAAGGTGATGCCCGCTGTGCCATAGACGTCGAGGACGCGCTCCGGCGCGACGTCGAGCCGCACGCCGAGCGCCTCGATGACGTCGGCCGAGCCGCTGGAGCTCGACGCCGACCGGTTGCCGTGCTTGACGACGCCCGCGCCCGCGCCCGCCGCGACGACCGACGCCATCGAGGAGATGTTGACGGTGTTGGCGCGGTCGCCGCCGGTGCCGACGATGTCGAGCACCCGGCCCGGCGCCTCCAACCGGATCGCCGACTCCAGCATCTGGTCGGCGAGCGCCTGCAACTCCACGCGCGTCTCGCCTTTCGTCCGCAGGCCGACCGCGAGCGCCGCGATGTGGGCGGGACTCGCCTCCCCGGCGAGGATCTCCCCCATCGCCCAGCGGACCTGTTCGGCGTCGAGATCGTCGCGACGGGTCAAGGTCTGCAGCACATCGGGCCAGGTGGGGGTCATCGGACCTGCTCTCGGGAGGAATGGAGGAGTCCGACGACGGTCTCGCCGAACTCCAGGGGGTCGATCGGATGGGAGACGACGGCGTCGGCACGCGACCACTGGGCGAGCCACGCGTCCTGAGGGCGACCGGTCACCACGACCACCGGCGGCGCGTGGAACACCTCGTCCTTGATCTGTCGCGCCACGCCGAGACCGCCGGCCGGAGCCGCCTCGCCGTCGAGCACGACCAGGTCGACCGGCCACCGGTCGCCACGGCTGTCGAACTCGCGCCAGAAGGCCGCCTCCGTCGCGATCTCAACGAATCCCAGGGCTGGAAGGTCAGGGTGAGGACGGGACCCGAGGGCGCGTGCCACCTCGGATCGGACGGCGCTGTCGTCGCTGTAAACAAGGACACGCAGGGGGCGGTCACTTCGCACAGTCGAATCGTACATAATGATCCCGTGGCGACTACTTCTGTGATTCCCGCGTCCCGACTCCACGGCCAGGAGGGCCGTCCGTCCATGGTGACGGTCGGCACCATCATCTGGCTGGCGAGCGACCTGCTGTTCTTCGCGGCGTTGTTCGCGGCGTACTTCACGGTCCGCAACGTCACCGGCGGCATGCCGCTGGACGACGGCACGACGCTGTGGGAGCACAGCACGTCGAAGCTGAACATCCCCTTCGCCTCGGCCAACACCACGATCCTGGTGCTGAGCTCCTTCACCTGCCAGTTCGGCGTGTTCGCCGCCGCGCGCGGCAAGGCGGGCCGCTCGGGCAAGATCTGGCAGGTCAATCAGTGGGGCATGCGCGAGTGGTTCGTCCTCTCGTTCATCATGGGCGCGATCTTCATCGGCGGCCAGGCCACCGAGTACGCCGAGCTCGTGCACCACGGCATCACCTTGTCCTCGTCGGCGTACGGGAGCCTCTTCTACCTGGCGACCGGCTTCCACGGCCTCCACGTCTGCGCAGGCCTCCTCGCCTTCCTGCTCGTCATCGGCCGCACCTTCGTCAGCCGCAAGTTCACCCACGAGCAGGCCATCAGCGCGATCGTCGTGTCGTACTACTGGCACTTCGTCGACGTGGTCTGGGTGGCGCTGTTCGCCTCCATCTACCTGCTCCGCTGAGCAAGGTTCACCTAAGTCTGAGTCCGCGCCCCCGCGCGGATAGTCTGGCGCTGTCCACAACACGGAATTGAGGTATCCGGTGCGTACCTTGTCGACCTGGCGGCGACACCCCCTGTCCGGCGTCTTTGTGATCCTCGGGGCGCTCGCCGTCGCGGCGGTTCTCTACATGGTCTTCGCCCCCAAGGGCGCGACGGCCGAGGAGTCCTCACTCGACGACATCGAAGCCGGTCGCGAGCTCTTCGTGATCGGCTGCGCGAGTTGCCACGGCCAGAACGCCGAAGGCGTCGTGACCAGCAGCGACGGCAACTACGGCCCCTCCTTGATCGGCGTCGGCGCGGCCGCCGTCGACTTCCAAGTCGGCACCGGCCGCATGCCGATGGCGCAGACCGCGCCGCAGGCGCCGCGCAAGAACGCCGAGTACACCGACGAGGAAGTCAGCCAGCTCTCGGCGTACATCGCCTCGCTCGGCCCCGGCCCGGCCATCCCCGCCGAGGAGAGCCTCGACTGGGAGAGCGCCACGACCGAGGAGGTCAGCCTCGGCGGCGAGTTCTTCCGCACCAACTGCACCGCCTGCCACAACTCGGTCGGCGCCGGCGGCGCGCTTCCCAACGGCCGTTACGCCCCCACGCTGCACGACGTCGAGGCCCAGCACATCTACGAGGCCATGCAGACCGGGCCCCAGCAGATGCCCGTCTTCTCCGACGACGTCGTGACCCCTGAGGACAAGCGCGCCATCATCGCCTACATCAAAGCGATGGAGACCCAGCCCAGCCACGGCGGCCTCGGCGGTGGCGGCATCGGCCCCGTCGCTGACGGCCTATTCATCTGGCTCTTCGGCATCGGCGGGCTCTGCGCCTTCGCGGTCTGGATCGCGGCGCACGGCACCCGGTCGTCCAAGAAGCCGAAGGGAGCACAAGAGTGAGCCAGGAAGTGGAGCACCAGACCGAGGGCGATGTGGCCGAGCCCATAGCCGACCCGGGCCTCCCGGAGCACCATTACCGCGTGACCGACGTCGACGAGGCGCAGTCACGGCGCACCGAACGACAGATCTCGGCGATGTTCGTGATCGCCTCGCTGTTGGCGGTCGGCTTCTTCGTCGCGTACTTCACCGTCGAGTTCGACACCACATTCCTCGGATGGTCCGCCCAGAACGTCGCCCTCGGCGGGACGCTGGGCGGCTCCCTGCTGCTGATCGGCCTCGGCATCATCCAGTGGGCGAAGAAGATCATGTCCGACCACGAGATGATCGAACTACGCCATCCCGCGAAGTCGTCCGACGACGACCGTGAGGCGGTCCTCGCCGATCTCAACGCCGGCATCCAAGAGTCGCAGATCGCACGCCGTCCACTGCTGCGCAACACGCTGCTCGGCTCGCTCGCGGCGCTCGCGCTGCCCGGCGCGGCGCTGCTGTGGGACCTCGGTCCGGTCCCCTACGGCCACAGCCAGACGGTGTGGCGCAAGGGCATGCGCGTCGTCAACGACGTCTCCGGCCTGCCGATGAAGCCCTCCGACCTGGAGGTCGGCCAGCTCGTCAACGCCGAGCCCGCCGCCTTCTTCCCCGGCCCCGACGGCGAGGAGGCCGAGGTCCACGGGCACGACCTGCTCGCCGCCAAGGCCAAGGCCGCCGTGATCGTGGTGCGCATGCGTCCCGAGGACATCACCCCGGAGAAGGGCAAGGAGAACTGGGGCGTCGACGGCATCCTGTGCTACTCGAAGATCTGCACCCACGTCGGCTGTCCGATCTCCTTGTGGGAGCAGCAGACCCACCATCTGCTGTGCCCCTGCCATCAGTCGACCTTCGACCTCGCCGACAACGGCAAAGCCGTCTTCGGCCCCGCCTACCGCCCGCTCCCCCAGTTGCCGCTCAAGATCGACTCGGAGGGCTATCTCGTGGCGCAGAGCGACTTCCCCGACATCGTCACGCCGAGCTATCCCGAGATCGCCCAGGACCAGAAAGATCTCGACGAGAAGAACGGGCGGAATAAGTGATGAGCACCGACACCTCCTACACCGACGTTCAGGACACCAAGCTCGGTCGGAAGGCCGCCGGTCCTGTCGAGTGGCTCGACGACCGCCTCGGCCTCGCCGGGGTGGCGCGCAAGAACATGCGCAAGATCTTCCCCGAGCACTGGTCGTTCATGCTCGGCGAGATCGCCCTGTGGAGCTTCGTCGTGCTCCTCGTCTCGGGCACCTTCCTGACCCTCTGGTTCCAGCCGAGCATGGCCGAGACGGTCTATCAGGGCGACTACCAGCCGCTCAACGGCATCGAGATGTCGCACGCCTACGCGTCGAGCCTCGACATCTCCTTCGAGATCCGCGGCGGCCTGCTCATGCGGCAGATCCATCACTGGGCGGCGGCGCTGTTCGTCGCAGCCATGATGATCCACATGATGCGCGTCTTCTTCACCGGCGCGTACCGCAAGCCGCGCGAAGTCAACTGGCTCATCGGCGTCGGCCTGCTGGTGCTCGGCATGGTCGAGGGCTTCGCGGGCTACTCGCTGCCCGACGACCTGCTCTCCGGAACGGGCCTGCGCTTCGTCAACGGCATGATCCGCTCGGTGCCGTTCATCGGCTCGTACGTCGAGTTCTTCGTCTTCGGCGGCGAGTTCCCCGGCGACGTGATCATCCCACGCCTGTACATGGCGCACATCCTGCTGATCCCGGCGCTGATCCTCGGCCTGATCGCCGCGCACATGCTGCTGCTCATCTACCACAAGCACACGCAGTGGCCTGGACCCGGCCGCACCAACGACAATGTCGTGGGCTACCCGATGCTCCCGGTGTACGCGGCCAAGGCCGGCGGCTTCTTCTTCGTCGTCTTCGGCTTCACCGCCTTGTTCAGCACCTTCATCCAGATCAACCCGGTGTGGACCTACGGCCCGTACAACCCGTCGGAGGTCACCGCTGGCTCCCAGCCTGACTGGTACATGGGCTTCTCGGAAGGCTTGGTCCGCATCATGCCGGGCGTCGAGTCGACGATCTTCGGCTGGACGTTCAGCTGGAACATCTTCGTCCCGGGCGTCGGCGGGCTCGGCCTGCTGTTCACCTCGCTGGCGCTGTGGCCGTTCATCGAGCGGTGGATCACCGGCGACGACCGCGAGCACCACCTGTTGGAGCGTCCGCGCGACAACCCGACGCGCACCGGCCTGGGCGCTGCGGGAATCACGGCCTACCTGGTGGGCTTGCTGGCCGGCGGCAACGACATCCTCGCGACCAAGTTCAGCCTCGACTTGTTCGCGTTGACCTGGATCTTCCGGTTCGGTTTCTTCCTCTTCCCGGTGATCGCCTTCCTCATCACGAAGCGCATCTGCATCGGTCTGCAGCATCGTTCCAACGACCTGGTGCTGCACGGTTACGAGACGGGCGTGATCGAACGCTCCCCGGAGGGCGGTTACAGCGAACGCCACGCACCGCTGCCGGTCGGCGAGCAGTACGCGATCACCGCCCGCGAGCGCACGCCTGAGCTGGAGGCGGCCGAGACCGTCGACGCCAACGGGGTGGAGGCTCCGAAGAAGCACCGCGCCAAGCTGCGTGCGAAGCTGCGGGACTTCTACTACTCCGGCGCGCTCGACAAGCCGACCGTCGACGACGTCCACCACGCCGAAGAGCACCTGGGTCACTTCGAGGGCCATCCCAACGAGTTGGGCGAGGACTTCCAGGGCGTCTCTGACGCAGGCGTCCCGAAGGTCCACTGAGGCCCAGGGCCCCACAGAGCGACCCGCGTATCGAAGAAGGGTGGCCACTCCCCCGGGAGTGGCCACCCTTCGGCGTCTCTCTGCCCTTCTTCCCGCTCGTAAGATTCTGCATCGCCGGGGAGAGAGTTTCGTCCCATCGGACGTGTCTTCGCTACTCGGTCAAGCCACAGCTGCGGGCTGGAATCCGCGTGAGAACGTCTACAAAACAGCTCAACCCGAAGGGCCGTGCCTCGGGGACCGACGACTAACCGATGTTGAAGCCCAGTGCGCGGAGCATCTCGCGACCGTCGTCGGTGATCTTGTCCGGGCCCCACGGCGGCATCCAGACCCAGTCGATGCGGAACTCGTTGACGATGCCGTCGAGCGCCGAACGGGTCTGGTCCTCGATGACGTCGGTCAGCGGGCAGGCCGCCGAGGTGAGCGTCATCTGCAGCACGAGGTTGCTGTGCTCGTCGACGTGGGCTCCGTAGACGAGGCCGAGGTCGACGACGTTGATGCCCAGCTCGGGGTCCACGACGTCCTTCATCGCCTCGATGACGTCCTCCTGGGTCGCCGCCGCGCTGGGAGCGCTCGGCGCGGCCGTGTCGACCTCGGGGAAGTCGGAATGATCGACCACCTGTTCGGGGGCCTCAGTCTGCTCGCTCATCACACGTCCTTCCCCGCGGCTTGCGCCACGGCGTCTTTGAAAGCCATCCACGACAGCAGCGCGCACTTGACCCGCGCCGGGAACTGCGCGACCCCGGCGAAGGCGATGCCGTCCTCCAACACGTCCTCGTCGGGCTCCATCTGGCCCTTGCCCTGCATCAACTCCTGGAAGGCCTCCAGGGTGGTCATCGCCTCGTCGACGCTCTGCCCGACGACCAGGTCGTTGAGCACCGACGCCGACGCCTGGCTGATCGAACAGCCCTCGGCCGCGTACGACACGTCGCGCACGCTGTCGCCGTCGAGGTGCACCCGCAGGGTGATCTCGTCGCCGCAGGTCGGGTTGACGTGGTGCACCTCGGCGTCGCCGCCGTCGCGCAGGCCCGCGCCGTGCGGGTGCTTGTAATGGTCGAGGATGATCTCTTGGTAGAGGGCGTCCACGTTCATCGCGCTACTCATTGATGTTCACGCTCCGAAGTACTTCTTGGTGTGCCAGAGGGCGTCGATCAGCGCGTCGACCTCGGCCTCGGTCGTGTACAGGTAGAACGAGGCACGGGTGGTCGACTGCACGCCGAAGCAGGCGTGCGCAGGCTTGGCGCAGTGGTGTCCGGCGCGCACCGCGACGCCCCTGCTGTCGAGCAGTTGGGCGACGTCGTGCGGGTGGACGCCGTCGAGGGTGAAGCTGATCGCTCCCCCACGCTCGACCGCCTCTTTCGGACCGACGACCGTCAGACCGTCGACCTCCGCCATGCGGCCGAGCGCGTACGCGGTGATCGCCTGCTCGTGCGCGGCGATGTTCTCCATGCCGAGCGCGCTCAGATAGTCGACGGCCGCGCCGAGGCCGACCGACTGCGCGATCGGCGGGGTGCCCGCCTCGAAACGGTGCGGCGGCGCGGCGAAGGTCGAGCCCTCCATCGACACCGTCTCGATCATCTCGCCGCCGCCGAGGAACGGGGGCAACGAGGCGAGCAGGTCGTAGCGGCCCCACAGCACGCCGATGCCGGTCGGGCCGACCATCTTGTGCCCGGTGAAGGCCACGAAGTCCGCGCCGAGCGACCCCAGACTCATCGCGAAGTGCGGGGCGGCCTGCGAGGCGTCGACCACGACCAGCGCGCCGACCTCTTTGGCCCGCGCGATCACGTCGGCGACCGGATTGATCGTGCCGAGCATGTTGGAGACCCAGGTGACCGAGACGACCTTGGTCCGCTCGGTGATCGGGTCGTCCTCCAGGTCGAGACGGCCCTCCGGCGTCACGCCGTACCAGCGCAGCGTCGCGCCGGAGCGCTCGGCGAGCAACTGCCACGGGACGATGTTGGAGTGGTGCTCCATCTGGCTGATGACGATCTCGTCACCGGCGCCCACCGTGCCAGCGTCGCCGAGCACCCGCGCCACGAGGTTGAGCGCCTCGGAGGCGTTCTTCGTGAAGATGACTTCCTCACGACGCGGCGCGCCGATGAACTCCGCCACCTTCGTGCGACCCAGCTCGAAGGCCTCGCTGGCCTCCGCGCCGAGCTGGTGCATCGCCCGCGCGACGTTGGCGTTGTGCGCCAAGTAATGCGCGTCGATGGCGTCGACGACCTGGCGCGGCTTCTGCGAGGTGTTGGCGCTGTCGAGGTAGACCAGCGGCAGGTCCCCGGCCAGACGCCGCCGCAGGATCGGGAAGTCCTCCCGCACCCGCGCGACGTCGAAGCTGGCGCTCATCAGAGCGCCGCGGCCTTCACGTACTTGTCGTAGCCGTCGACCTCGAGCTGCTCGGCGAGCTCCTTGCCGCCGGTCTCGGCCAGACGGCCCGCGACGAACACATGCACGTAGTCGGGCTCGATGTACTTGAGGATGCGCGTGTAGTGGGTGATGAGCAGCACGCCGCGGTCGCCCTGGGCGCTGTAGCGGTTGACACCCTCGGAGACGATGCGCAGCGCGTCGATGTCGAGGCCGGAGTCGGTCTCGTCGAGGATCGCGAACTTCGGGTTGAGCAGCTCCAGCTGGGCGATCTCGTGGCGCTTCTTCTCGCCGCCGGAGAAGCCCTCGTTGACGCTGCGCTGCGCGAAGGACGGGTCGAGGGTGACCCGCTCCAGCGCGGCGTTGACGTCCTTGACCCAGGTGCGCAGCTTCGGGGCCTCGCCGTCGATGGCGGTCTTGGCGGTGCGCAGGAAGTTCGCGACCGACACGCCCGGCACCTCGACCGGGTACTGCATCGCCAGGAAGAGGCCGGCGCGGGCGCGCTCGTCGACGCTCAGCTCCAGCACGTTCTCGCCGTCCAGCAGCACCTCGCCGTCGGTGACGGTGTACTTCGGGTGGCCGGCGATGGAGTAGGCGAGCGTGGACTTGCCCGAGCCGTTCGGGCCCATGATCGCGTGGACCTCGCCGGACTTGATCGTCAGGTCGACGCCGCGCAGGATCTCCTTCTCGCCCTCCGAGCCATTGTTGTCAGATGCCGTGACCGAGACGTGCAGGTTCTTGATCTCGAGAGTGGTCATGTCAGTTCTCCTCGGGAAGGGCGACGTAGACGCGACCGCCCTTTATAGTCGTGGGGTAGGTGGGGACCGGCTCGGTGGCCGGGAAGTTCAGCGGCTCGCCGGTGCGCACGTCGAAGCGCGACCCGTGCAGCCAGCACTCGATCGCCTGGCCGTCGCACTCGCCCTCCGACAGCGGGATGGCCGCGTGCGAGCACTCGTCGCGCAGCGCGAACACCTCCTCGCCGTCGCGGACGAGCACGATCTCGTTCCCGTCCACGACGGTGGCCAACTGGCCGCCGTCGGGGATGTCGGCGAACGGCGCGGCGAACTGCTCAGACATCGGCGAGCTCGTCCTCCACGGCCGCGAGCAGCCGCTCCTGGACGTCGGGGATGCCGACGCGGCGGATGATGTCGTTGAAGAAGCCATGCACGACCAGGCGGCGCGCCTCGTCGGGCTCGATGCCGCGGCTCTGCAGGTAGAACAGGTGCTGGTCGTCGAAGCGGCCGGTGGTGCTGGCGTGGCCCGCGTCGGCGATGTTGCCGGTCTCGATCTCCAGGTTCGGCACCGAGTCGGCCTTGGCGCCGTCGGTCAGCACGAGGTTGTCGTTCTGCTCGAAGGTCTCGATGTCCTCGGCGACCTTGCGGATCAGCACGTTGCCGATCCACACGGTGTGCGCGCCCTGGCCCTGCAGCGCGCCCTTGTACTCGACGTTGCTGCGCGTCTTCGGCGCGGTGTGGTCGACGAACTGACGGTGCTCGAGGTGCTGGCCACGCCCTCCATCCAGCGCTGAGGCGAAGTACACGCCGAGCAGGTCGGCGCTGCCGCCCGGGCCGGTGTAGTCGACGTTGGTCGAGGAGCGCACGAGGTCGCCGCCGAGGGTGAACTCGAAGAAACGCACCGTGGCGTCGCGGCCGACGGTGATGTTGTTCTGCGCGGCGTGCACGGCGTCGTCGTCCCAATCGGCCAGGCTGACCACGTCGAGCGAGGCGCCGTCACCGACCAGGTAGGTCGTGGCGACGTCGTAGACGGCCGAGCCGGCGTGGTCGAACAGCAGCGTCGCCTTCGCGAACGGCGCGACCTTGACCACGATGTGGCCCCAGACGGTGTTCTCGACGGAGTCGCCGGTGAGCGTGATCCGGGCGGGGGCGTCGAGTTCGCCGTCGACGGTGATGAGCAGCGTCTCACCGGCGTTCTCGACCGCGAGCGCGGCGAGCCGATCGAGCGGGGCGATGCCGCCGAGCGCCTTGGCCTCGTCCGTGCTGACCGTCGAGATGGTCACGCCCTCGGGCAGCTCCTCAGCGCGGACGAGGTGGGCGTCGGACGGCGCGCCGTCGAGCAGACCGCGCAGCCGCTTGAGCGGAGTGAAGCGCCAGATCTCCTCCAACCCGTTCGGCACGGGGTGGTCGGCGACGTCGTAGGACGGCTCCGGGTGCAGGTGGGACTCGACGTGGTCGAGCTCCAGCGCCTCGTTGATGTTCTCGATGACGGTCATCCGACAGCACCCTCCATCTGCAGCTCGATGAGCCGGTTCAGCTCCAGCGCGTACTCCATCGGCAGCTCGCGGGCGATCGGCTCGACGAAGCCGCGCACGATCATCGCCATGGCCTCGTCCTCCTCCATGCCGCGCTGCATGAAGTAGAACAGCTGGTCGTCGCTGACCTTCGACACCGTCGCCTCGTGGCCGAGGGTGACGTCATCCTCGCGGACGTCGACGTAGGGGTAGGTGTCGGAGCGGCTGATCTGGTCGACGAGCAGCGCGTCGCACTTGACCGTGCTGGCCGAGCCCTCGGCGCCCTCGTTGACCTGCAACAGGCCGCGGTAGGACGTGCGTCCGCCGCCGCGGGCGACCGACTTGGACAGGATCGAACTGGACGTGCGCGGGGCCGCGTGGACCATCTTCGCGCCGGCGTCCTGGTGCTGGCCCTCGCCCGCGAAGGCGATCGACAGCGTCTCGCCGCGCGCGCCCTCGCCCATCAGGTAGACGGCCGGGTACTTCATGGTGACCTTGGAGCCGATGTTGCCGTCGACCCACTCCATCGTCGCACCCGCCTCGCAAACCGCGCGCTTGGTGACGAGGTTGTAGACGTTGTTCGACCAGTTCTGGATCGTCGTGTAGCGGACGCGGGCGCCCTTCTTCACGATGATCTCGACGACGGCCGAGTGCAGCGAGTCGGAGCTGTAGATCGGCGCGGTGCAGCCCTCGACGTAGTGGACGTAGGAGTCCTCGTCGGCGATGATGAGCGTCCGCTCGAACTGGCCCATGTTCTCGGTGTTGATGCGGAAGTAGGCCTGCAGCGGGATGTCGACGTGGACGCCCTTGGGCACGTAGATGAACGAGCCGCCCGACCACACGGCCGTGTTGAGCGCGGAGAACTTGTTGTCGCCGACGGGGATGACCGTGCCGAAGTACTCGGCGAAGATCTCCGGGTGCTCCTTGAGCGCGGTGTCGGTGTCGAGGAAGAGCACGCCCTGGGCCTCGAGGTCCTCGCGGATCGAGTGGTAGACGACCTCGGACTCGTACTGCGCGGCGACGCCGGCGACGAGGCGCTGCTTCTCCGCCTCGGGGATGCCGAGCTTGTCGTAGGTGTTCTTGATGTCCTCGGGCAGGTCGTCCCAGCTGGCGGCCTGCTTCTCCGAGGAGCGCACGAAGTACTTGATGTTGTCGAAGTCGATGTCGTCGAGCGACGCGCCCCAGGTGGGCATCGGCTTGCGGTCGAAGAGCTTGAGGCCCTTGAGGCGCAGGTCGAGCATCCACTGCGGCTCGTTCTTCTTCGAGGAGATGTCGCGCACGACCGCCTCGTTCAAGCCGCGCTGGGCGCTCGCGCCGGCGACGTCCGGGTCGGCCCAGCCGAACTCGTAGCGGCCGACGTCCTTCAGGCCCGGGTTCAGCTCCTCGATGGAGGGGCCGGGCTCATGCGACGTGGTGGTCATGAGGTCACCTTCTCTGGATCGACAGGTTCAGTGGAAAGAGGCAGATGGGTCGTGCAGACGCCGTCGCCGTGGGCGATGGTGGCGAGTCGCTGCACGTGGGTGCCGAGCACCTGGGCGAACATCTCCGCCTCGGCCTCGCACAGGTGCGGGAACTGCTCGGCCACGTGGGCGACCGGGCAGTGGTGCTGGCAGATCTGGGCGCCGGTCGCGGTCGAGCTGGTCCCGGCGGCGAAGCCCTCGGCGCTGAGCGCCTCGGCGAGGGCGGCGGGACGGTCGGCGGGCTCGACACCGGCGAGCCGTTCGGCGAGGCGCTGGCGCAGCGGCTCGAGCCGTTCGGCGGCGAAGGAGCGGACGGCGTCGTCGCCGACGGCGTCGCGCAGGAAGGCGAGGGCCTCGACGGCGAGCGCGTCGTAGGCGTGGGTGAACTGGTGGCGTCCGGCGTCGGTGAGCGCGAAGACCTTGGCGGGGCGGCCGCGGCCGCGCGGTCCGTTGACCCGCTGCTCACGCGGCTCCAGCACGCCGTCGGCGACGAGATGGTCGAGGTGACGGCGGATCGCGGCGGGCGTGAGGTCGAGTTCCTCGGCCAGCGTGGCCGCCGTGGAGGGGCCGCCGCGCAGGATCGCCTCGGCGACGCGCGCACGGGTCGGCGAGTCGTCGAACGACCCGCCTCCTGCCGTGTTCTCAGTCGTCGCCATGTTTTTCACAACGCCAGTGTGTCGTTAATGATTCCGAGCTTTCAACGAAGGCCCGCCTCAGTGAGGCACGCCTCACCAGCGCAAACGCGGTAGCGTCACCTCATGGCGACGAGAGCGAAGACGATCGAGGTGGACGCGGGCGGCGTCGGCGTGCGGGTGTCCAGCCCGGATCGGGTCGTCTTCGAGGCGACCGAGCAGACGCCGGAGTTCACGAAACTCGACGTCGTCGAGTACCTGGTCGCCGTCGAGGACGGGATCATGCGGGCGCTGCGCGACCGGCCGACCGCCCTGGAACGCTGGCCGAAGGGCGTGCGTGAGGGCATGAGGCTGACGACGAGCAAGGCCTATGGCGACGCCTTCTACTCCAAGCGGGTGCCGAAGGGCGCGCCGTCGTACCTGTCGAGCGTGAAGGTCCGCTTCCCGTCGGGGCGTCGGGCCGAGGAGGTGTGTCCGGCGCAGATCGCCGACGTCGTATGGGCGGCGCACATGGGCACGGTCACCTTCCATCCGTGGGCGATGCGTCGCGCCGACGTGGACCGTCCCGACGAGTTGCGGCTCGACCTCGACCCGCAGGAGGGCACCGGCTTCGGCGACGCGGTCGAGGCGGCGCTGGCGCTGCGCGAGTTGCTGGCCGAGTTGGGGATGCGCTCGTTCGTCAAGACCAGCGGCAACCGGGGCGCGCATGTGTTCGTGCGGATCGAGCCCCGCTGGACCGTCACGTCGGTGCGGCACGCGGCCATCGCCGCCGGCCGGGCCTTGGAGGCGCGCCATGACGGGGTGACGACGGCCTGGTGGAAGGAGGAGCGCGGGGCCCGCGTGTTCGTGGACTTCAACCAGAACGCCCGCGACCGCAGCATCGCCAGTGCCTACTCCCCCCGTCCGCGCCCCGGCGCGCCGGTGTCGTTTCCGATCTCGTGGGAGAAATTGCCGAGCGCCGACGGTCCGGCCGAGTTCCATCTCGGCTCGGTCCCAGAGCTGCTGCGCACGGACGGCGACGCCTGGGCCGAGATCGACGACGTCGCCCACGACCTCACGCCCCTGTTGGAGCTGTGGGCCGAGAACCCGGTCGAGCTGCCCTATCCCCCGGACTACCCGAAGATGCCCGGCGAGCCGCCCCGCGTCCAGCCGAGCAAGAAGGTCGCCGAGCATTGGGACGCCTCCGGCGAGCGCGTGGCGGAGTGAGAGTAACTCGTCAAGGTCGTTCTCGAAGAACAGCCGCAACCCGCGTCGTCTGGGTGATGTGCCGAGCGAGCGCCGATCCCAGACGACCGGATATGTCCACCAGCCGTCTGAAATCAGCGTCCAGATCACGAGTGTGAATCGGCTCGTGATGAGCGATTCGGTTGCGAAGACGTCGCACCTCGTCGAGTTCGGCGTGAAGTCTCCTCCGCCTCACCGGACCGGTGAACGCATGCCTCAGCGCGGGCTGCCAGAGACGGCGGTTGTACTCATCGGCGAGAAGCGACCACCAGAAGCCGAACGGGAGTTCCGCGACCACCTTCCCGCGAGGAACTTGCGGACCGCCCGCTTGCCGCACAGCGATCCGGACGACGTCACGAGAACGAGCGGTGAGCGCCGTCCCGGACGTCAGCCACATCGGCCCGAGACAGGCTGCGGCAGCACCGTCGAGCGAGTTGCGCAACCCGATCTCGAGGTAGTGAATGGACTCGAAGAAGGCCGACGAGGCGCGCACATTCCAGTCGTAGAGTTCGACGGCCTTGTCCCAAGTCCCGCCAGTCGCCACCAGGTAAGGCGACATGCGGGCTGGCGACAGCATGCGACGTAGAACCGTCTCATCGTCTGCCATCGATACCACTCCTGTTGGTTTTGTCTCGCATCGAGCGTAGACTCGCCCACAGACAGAGAGCCCCGGGATTCACGGCGTAGCGGCGTTCAGCCAGCGAAACCCCCCGGGGCCTTGTCGTTCCTGTCGGAGTGTCGCTCCTCAACCAACGCGCTGAATGTCGTACCCGCGAGGCGGCGGGTGTCGCGGGCGAGGTGGGACTGGTCGGCGTAGCCGGCGAGGACGGCGGCCTCGCTCGCCGGGCGGCCCGAGCGGGCCAGGCGCAGGGCCCGCTGGAAACGGTGGATCGACGCGAGCGTCTTCGGGCCGTAGCCGAACACCCGGTCGCTGACACGGCGCAGCGACCGCTCCGACAGCCCGTGGAGGGCGGCCGTCTCCGGCACGCTCAGGCCCGAACGGGCCGCCTGGTCGAGGGAACGGGCGAGCCGCAGCGCCTCGACATCGGGCTCACTTCGGCGCCAGAGGTCGTGAGCGAGCCGGGTCAGGGCGGCGACCGGAGCGACGTGCGCCTCGTCGGCGACTGAGCCGTCGAGCCGCGCCACGTCGGACAACTCCACCCGTTGATCGACCAGCTCGTCCGCCCTGACCTCCAGGAGCGCGTGCGCGAGACCGGCGCGAAACCCACACCCCAGGTGACCACGCCTGGCGACGACGGAACCAACTCTGCCATGGTGTCCGGCCCGGCGAAGAGCAGTCGGCCGTGCGAGAAGACGACGTCCATCACCGCGTCCGGGACGACCCGGAACAGGTCGGCGTCACCCTCCTCGGCGACCACCCGCCACAGCGTCGTCCCCGGGACGGGGCCTGGCCGGGACTGATAGCGACTCATCGCTCCCCTCCTGGCCGAAACGTTCAAGACCCGCACGACCAGTCTCCCCTAGCCTGCGGTCATGACACGATTCACGACAGTCGAGCTGTACTCCCGCGACGCGGCCGCCTCGGCGGCGTTCATGGCCCAAGCCTTCGGCCATCCGCATACCGTCTACGGCGACACCTATATCGACGTGCACGTCGGCGACGGCTTCACGGTCGCCTTCGAGACGCGCGACGTGACGCCGCCGCCGCTGACGATCTTCCAGGTCGACGACCTCGACGAAGCCCGCGCGGCCATCACCGCCGCCGGCGGCGTCGTGACGGTCGAGCCCTTCGACTTCCCCGGCGGCCGCCGCTTCCAGTTCCGCGAGCCGGGCGGCAACGAGTTGGCGGCGTGGGTGGCGGTCGCGTGAGCCGTCACCTCAGTCGTGGACAGAGAACCCGGGGATTCGCTGCGTAGCAGTCAGTCTTCCAGGGTGCGCGACATTCAGAGCAACACGGTGGCGAAGGTCGTGTGGCGGCGGAAGCCGACCCTGGCGTAGACCCGCAGGGCGCGGTCGTTGTAGCTGTTGACGTAGAGGTTGACCGCTGGGGCGACCTGGTCGCGCAGCAGATTGACCACGCCCGCCATGCCCGGAACGGACAGGCCCTGGCCGCGGAACTCCGGATCGACCCAGACCCCTTGCACCTGGCACGCCCGGTCGGTGACCGCGCCCAGCTCGGCTTTGAAGAGCACCCGGTCGTCCTCGACGATCGCGAACGCCCACCCGTGGGTGATGAGCTGCGCGATCCGCGCCCGGTACATCGACGCGTGGCTCACCTCCGGGTGGACGCCCACCTCCTCAGTGAACATGCGCACGCAGGCCGGGTAGAGCACGTCGATCTCGTCCATCACGACCCGCCGCACCCTCAGGTCGGGGGCGACCTCGGACGCCCGGTCCAGCACGAGGAAGGGCTGGCCGACCCGCAGCGAGCGCGGCGCGCCCCAGCGCGGCTCCAACCGCGACCACAAGCGGGTCACCGCGTCCTCGGGCCCGGCGATGGAGGCCGGGCGGACCGGACTCGTCCCGATCACCTCGGCGAAGGCGTCGACCGCCTCCGGCCCCGCCTCGCAGGGAACGATGTTCGCACCGACATGGCAGACCGCCTCCAGCCGTCCGGCGTCGAACCAGCCGAGCATGCGCCCGCCCAACCAGCGGGTCTCCAATCGGCTGCTCTCGGCCCGGTAGCGGACGAACGTGTTGGCCTGCGGGTCGCGGTCCAACACCTCCCGCACGGCAGGCAGGTCGCGGGCGGTCAACGCCCTCACGGTCATGCCGGTCTCCGCGTCAGCCGCTGACCGTCACCTCGGCCGAACCGCCCTCGACCGGCTCCATGCCCTCGGCGATACGCAGGGCCTCCTCGATCAGCGTCTCGACGATCTTGGCCTCCGGGACGGTCTTGACGACCTCGCCCTTGACGAAGATCTGACCCTTGCCGTTGCCCGAGGCGACGCCGAGGTCGGCCTCGCGCGCCTCGCCGGGACCGTTGACGACACAGCCCATGACCGCCACCCGCAGCGGCACCTCCAGGCCGTCGAGACCGGCGGTGACCTGCTCGGCGAGCGTGTAGACGTCGACCTGGGCACGGCCGCACGACGGACAGGAGACGATCTCCAACCGGCGCGGACGCAAGTTCAACGACTCGAGGATCTGCAGGCCGACCTTGACCTCCTCGACCGGCGGCGCCGAGAGCGAGACGCGGATGGTGTCGCCGATGCCCTTGCTGAGCAGCGCGCCGAAGGCGGTGGCGCTCTTGATGGTCCCCTGGAAGGCCGGCCCGGCCTCGGTGACGCCGAGGTGCAGCGGCCAGTCGCCCCGCTCGGACAGCAGCTCGTAGGCGCGCACCATGACGACCGGGTCGTTGTGCTTGACCGAGATCTTGAAGTCGTGGAAGTCGTGCTCCTCGAACAGCGACGCCTCCCAGACGGCCGACTCGACCAGCGCCTCGGGCGTGGCCTTGCCGTACTTCTGCAGCAGCCGCTTGTCGAGCGATCCGGCGTTGACGCCGATGCGGATCGACACGCCCGCGTCCTTGGCGGCCTTCGCGATGGCGCCGACCTGGTCGTCGAACTTGCGGATGTTGCCCGGGTTGACGCGCACCGCCGCGCAGCCGGCGTCGATGGCCGCGAAGACGTACTTCGGCTGGAAGTGGATGTCGGCGATCACCGGGATCTGCGACTTGCGGGCGATCTCCGGCAGCGCCTCGGCGTCGTCGGCGCTCGGGCAGGCGACGCGCACGATGTCGCAGCCGGCGGCGGTCAGCTGGGCGATCTGCTGCAGCGTCGAGTTGACGTCGGAGGTGAGCGTGGTCGTCATCGACTGCACGGAGACGGGGGCGTCGCCGCCCACGTCGACGCTGCCGACCTTGATCTTGCGGGTGGGGCGACGCGGAGCGAGCACGGGCGCGGGGGCCTCGGGCATGCCGAGTTCGGTGGTCATCACAGGCTCCATTCGACGCGGGTCATCCGACGCGCACGGGATTGACGATATCGGCGTAGATCAGGATCACGCTCATGACGAGCAGGAGGATACCGACCGCGTAGGCGACGGGAAGCATCTTGGCGACGTCGACCGGCCCCGGGTCGGGCTTGCCGCGCAGCCGCGCCCAGCGCGAGCGCGCGCCCTCCCAGACCGCGCCCGCGATGTGGCCGCCGTCGAGCGGCAGCAGCGGGACGAAGTTGAACAGCGCGAGGAAGAGGTTGAGGCTCGCCAGCAGGGTCAGCAGCCGTTGGGCGCGCTCGGCCCAGGTGGGCTCGTCGACCGTCACCAGCTCGCCGGCCACCCGACTGGCGCCGACGATGCTGATCGGGCTGTCCTCGGGACGCTCCTCGCCGAAGGCGGCCTTGACCACGTCGACCATGCGGACCGGCAGGTGCGCGATCGCCTCGCCGGTGCTCTGCGCGGTGTCCCACATGACCTCGCCGACGAACAGCGGACCCTCCCGCCGGACCTCGAACGTCGGCGAGACGCCGAGGAAGCCGACGTCCTCGACCTTCTCCGGGTCGTCGATGGCGAGCCGTTCGACGACCGAGGTGGTGACCGGGACGGTCGTGGTCCGACCGTCGCGCACATAGGCGATCGTCGAGGCGTCGCCGCCGTTGGCGCGGATGAGGCGGGTCAGCTCCTCCCACGACGCGACGTCCTCGCCGTCGAAGGCGGTGATCCGGTCGCCGGGCTCCATGCCGATCTCTCGAGCGGGGGTGAGCGGGTCGGCGTCGGTGCAGGCGCGTCCGGCCTCGGCGTCGCTGATGGCGCAGTCCGAGACGGTGCTGACGGTCGTGGTCGGCTGCTCGACGCCGAAGCCCATGATGACGACGGAGAACAGGACCGTCGCGATGGCGACGTTGACGAGCGGCCCGCCCGCCATGACGACGACCTTCTTGTACCAGGGCAGCTTGTAGAACAGTCGCGGCTCGTCCTCGGCCGTGATCGTCTCGTACTCGACCGCGCGCGCGTCGGAGACGAGCTGGGTGAACAGGCCGGTGTTGCTGTCGCGGACCGCGTGCGGGTCGTCGCCGGGGCCGGGCGGCAGCATGCCGACGAGTTTCACGAAGCCGCCGAGCGGGACCGCTTTGAAGCCGTACTCGGTCTCACCGCGCTGAGTCGACCAGAGGGTCTTGCCGAAGCCGACGAAGAACTGCGTGACCTTCACGCCGAAGCGCTGGGCGGGGATCATGTGCCCGCACTCGTGCAGCGCGATCGAGACGACCACGCCGACGAGGAAGACGACGACGCCGGCCGCGTAGATCAGCGCGGTCATCGGGCGGCCACCCGCTCACGCGCCCGCGTCCGCGCCCACGCGTCGGCGGCGAGCACGCCGTCGACGGTCAACGCGGACTCATGGGTCGCGGGGTCGGCGAGATGTTCTTCCACTACGGCTGCCACTGTGTCGACGATACCCAGGAAGTCCAGGCCGCCCGCCACGAAGGCGTCCACGCACTCCTCGTTGGCGGCGTTGAACACCGCCGGGGCGGTCCGGCCGAACTGTCCGGCCTTCCGGGCGACGCGGATCGCGGGGAAGGCGTCCTCGTCCAAGGGCTCGAAGCGCCAGTCGACCGGCTCGGTCCAGTCGCAGCCGCGCGCGGCGCCGGGCACGCGCTCGGGCCAGGCGAGGCCGAGCGCGATGGGCAGGCGCATGTCGGGCGGCGAGGCTTGCAGCATGGTGGAGCCGTCGACGAACTCGACCATGCTGTGCACGACCGAGCCGGGGTGCACGACCACGTCGATGCGGTCGAAGTCGACGTCGAAGAGCAGGTGCGCCTCGATGACCTCCAGGCCCTTGTTGACGAGGGTCGCGGAGTTGACGGTGATGACCGGACCCATGTCCCAGGTGGGGTGGGCGGCGGCCTGCTCGGGGGTGACGTCGGTCAACTCCTCGCGGGTGCGGCCGCGGAACGGCCCCCCGCTGGCGGTGACGACGAGACGTCGGACGTCCTCGGGCCGTTCCCCCCGCAACGCCTGGGCGAGCGCGGAGTGCTCGGAGTCGACGGGCACGAGCTGGCCGGGCGCGGCGGCCTTGGTGACCAGCTCGCCGCCGATGATGAGCGACTCCTTGTTGGCGAGCGCGACGGTCGTACCCGCCTCCAGCGCGGCGAGCGTCGGCAGCAGGCCGACCGCGCCGGTCATGCCGTTGAGCACGACGTCGCAGGGGGTGCGGGCGACCTCGGCAGCGGCTGCGGGTCCGGCGAGCAGACGCGGGATCCGATGGTCCCCGGCGTCCCAGCCGCGCCGCTGCGCCTCGGCGTAGAGGGCGAGCTGCACGTCTTGGGCGGCGGTGGCCTGCGCGACCGCGACCACCTCGACGCCATGCGCGATGGCCTGTTCGGCGATCAGCCGGGGCTGTCCGCCTCCCGCCGCCAACGCGACGACCTCGAACCGCTCCGACGCGGCCTCGACCACGTCGAGAGCCTGGGTCCCGATGGAACCAGTGGAACCCAGAATGGCGACACGCTTACGCATGCCGCCATTCTGGACCACTCGTGGTGGGTTACTTCACCTCGGACCGGAGAACCCTCATCCAGCCGAGGACGCCGGGGACGACGACCAACAGCGTCAGCGAGAAGAAGAACCGGAACCACTCGAGGAAGCCCACGTCGACAGGCGTGCCGATCATGTCCTGACCGGTCATGAGCGGCGTCGCAGCGTAGTTGAAGTCGATCCACGGAATGAGCTCCCGCGCCCACTCGAAGAATCCGACGAGCACCGAGTACACCATCATCGGCAAGAACAACGCGATCACATAGAACACCGCGATGGTGGCCGGCGAGTTCAAGATCAACGTCGCGAAGGCGAAAGCCATGATGAAGTAGGCCAGCTGCAACACGATGATCCACGTCAGATCGCCCGCGTCGACGTCCCAGCGGGCGTCATAACCGCCGATTCCCGAAGCGAGCAGGTTGCCGATCACGCCGAGCAGGATCGCCGCCACGATCGTGGCCGCCGCCAAGATCAGCACCGCCGTGAACTTCGCGGCGATCACGCGCGCTCGCCGGGGTTCCAGCGTGAACGTGGTGAGAGCGGCCCGCTGCCCCCACTCGGAGGTGACGGTCGTGATCGCGAAGACCGGGAGAAGGATCGACAGCGGGATCGTCATCGCCTGGGAGAAGCCCGACGCGGTGATCTCCGCGTTGTCGTTGAGAGCGATCACCAAGAGGATCACGCCCGCGACGAACACGATGAGAAGGCCGGTGATGATCAGCAGCCACGTGCCCGCCCGCGTGTCGAGCATCTTACGGGTCTCGACCGTGATCAGGCTGCCGAACTTGACGCCGGGGCGGTTCGTGTCGATGGGGGTTGCGGCGCTCATGCGACACCTCCGGTGGTGACGACACCCTCGCGCTGGGCGCCGGCGGTCAATTGCAAGAACATCTCCTCCAGGCCCGCGCTGTCGGCGCGGCGCAACTCGACGAGCACGTGTCCGCCGGCGGCGGCCACCTGGCCGATCTGCAGCGGCTCGGCGTCGACCCGCAGGCCCTCGCCGCTGGCCGAGACCGTGTGGCCGGCCTGCTGCAAACCGGCGGCCAGGCCCGGGTTGTCGACGGCCTGGACGTAGGCGCCGGCGCCCTGGAGCAGCTCGTCCTTGGTGCCCTGGGCGACGATGCGGCCGTTGCCGATGACGATGATCTCGTCGGCGATGATCTCGATCTCGTGCAGCAGGTGCGACGACAGCAGGACGGTGCCGCCCTGGTCGGCGTAGGCCCGCAGCAGGCTGCGCATCCAGTGGATGCCTGCCGGGTCGAGGCCGTTGGCGGGCTCGTCGAGGATGAGGATCTTCGGGTCGCCGATCAGCGCGTTGGCGATGCCGAGGCGCTGGCGCATGCCGAGCGAGTAGTTGCGCACCCGGCGCTTGGACTCGTCGGCGCTCAGGCTGACGAGGTTGAGCATGTCGTCGACCCGCGACAGGGGCAGGCCCATGGTGAGGGCGCTGAGCGTCAGGATCTCGCGGCCGGTGCGGCCCGCGTGCTGCGCGGAGGCGTCGAGCAAGACGCCGACCTGGGTGCCGGGGTTGGGGATGTCGTGGTAGTCGACGCCGCCGATGAGCGCCCGGCCAGCGTCGGGGCGGGTGAGCCCGGCCATGATGCGCATCGTGGTCGACTTGCCGGCGCCGTTCGGGCCGAGGAAGCCCGTGACCGCGCCGGGGCGGCAGGCGAACGAGACGTCATCGACAGCCCGGTACGCCCCATAGGTCTTGGAGAGGTGTTCGACGGTGATCATGCGTCCATCCTGTCACCGCCCCGCCCCTCCCGCATCTTCACCGAGCTCGACGCCGTCCACCGGGACCGAGCGGCCGGCCGCACGCACGACGCGGGCCTGCTCCGACCCTCCCTCTGAGCCCCTCGGCCGAACTATAGGGATCCCCTAACGGCGGGGACATCAGGGTTTCCAGGACCGACATACGGGCCTTCTAGCGTCCTTGCCATGAGGATCGACGAGTTCGACACGGCCCCCGCCGACACGGCCCGAACGCTGCTGCGCCCCTGCGCCGACGTCCCGTCCTGGGTGGACGCGCTCACCGCCGAGCGCCCCTTCGGCTCCGTCGACGCGCTCCTCGCCCGCGCCGACGAGCTCGCCCGGTCCTGGGGCGCCGACGAGCTGTCGGCCGCGCTCGCCCACCACCCCCGGATCGGCGAACGCCCCTCCGGCGACACCGCCGACGCCGAGCTCTCCCGCGGCGAGCAGGCCTCGCTCGGCGACGCCGACGCCGACGTCGACGCGGCCATCGCCCTCGGCAACGCCGCCTACGAGGAGCACTTCGGCCGGGTCTTCCTCATCCGCGCGGCGGGCCGCACCCGGCCCGAGGTGCTCGCCGAGCTGCGCCGCCGCCTCGACCTCGACCCGGCCGACGAGCTCGCCTGCGCCGTCGACCAACTCCGCCAGATCGCCCTCCTGCGCATCGAAGGGACCTTCGCATGACCACGCTCACCACCCACGTGCTCGACGCCGTACTGGGCCGCCCCGCCGCCGGACTGGAGGTGACGCTCACCGGACCCGACGGAGCCGCTGCCACGGCCGCCACCGACGACGACGGACGGATCGCCTTCGACGGCGACCTCGACCCCGGCGAGTACGCCCTCGAGTTCGCCACCGGCGCCTGGTTCGCCGCCGCCGACCGCGCGTACTTCCACCCCCGAGTCTCGATCGCGTTCGCGGTCGCAGAGAACGAGCCGCACACGCACATCGCGCTGCTGCTCAGCCCGTTCGCCTACACCACCTACAAAGGGAGCTGACCCCATGGCCACTGGAGATATCGTCCTCGGAGCGAACCAGTACGGCAAGGCCGAGTGCCGTGTCGTGCGGATCGTCCGCGACACCCCCGTCCACGAGATCACCGACCTGAACGTCACCTCGCAGCTGCGCGGCGACTTCAGCGCCTGCCACATCGACGGCGACAACAGCCAGGTCGTCGCCACCGACACCCAGAAGAACACCGTCTACTCCTTCGCCAAGGAGCACGGCATCGCCTCGCAGGAGGAGTTCCTGCTCACCCTCGGGCGGCACTTCACCGGGAACTTCGAGTGGGTCGAGGGCGGTCGCTGGGAGTCCGAGCTGTACTCCTGGGAGCGCATCGAGACCCCCGACGGCCCGCACGACCACTCCTTCGTGCGCTCCGGCCAGGAGGTCCGCACCGCGGTCGTGCAGATCGTCGACGGCGTCGAGCACGTCGTCTCCGGTCTGAAGGACTGCATCGTCCTGAAGTCGACCGGCTCGGAGTTCCACGGCTTCCCGCGCGACAAGTACACGACCCTGGTCGAGACCACCGACCGGATCATGGCCACCTCGGTCACCGCCTGGTGGCGCTACACCTCCTCCGACGTCGACTTCAACGCGCGCTACGAGGCCATCAAGGCGTCGCTGCTGACCCAGTTCGCCGAGGTCCACTCGCTCGCTCTGCAGCAGACCCTGTTCGCGATGGGCAAGGCCGTGCTGGAGGAGTTCGACGACGTGGCCGAGGTGAAGCTGTCCTGTCCGAACAAGCACCACTTCCTCGTCGACCTCGAGGTGTTCGGCGTGGAGAACCCGGGCGAGGTCTTCTTCGCCGCAGACCGTCCCTACGGCCTGATCCAGGCCACCATCTGCCGCGAGGGAACCCCCGAAGCGCCCGACGCGTGGGCCACCGTGCCCGCCTTCGCGTGAGGGGGCGACCATGACGACCTCACACGCTGAGACACGTCCCGAGGACGCGATCCTGCCTCCGGCCCAGATGGTCGGCTACGGCTTCCAGCACATCCTGTCGATGTTCGGCGGCGTCATCGCGGTGCCGATCATCATCGGCGGCGCGGCCGGCCTGGAGCCCGGCGACCAGGCCCTGCTCGTCTCCTGCGCGCTGTTCGTCAGCGGGCTGGCGACGCTCCTGCAGACCATCGGCGTCCCGTTCTTCGGCTCGCAGCTGCCGCTGGTGCAGGGCATCTCCTTCGCCTCGGTCTCGACGATGCTGACG
The DNA here is from genome assembly GCF_047606445.1 of Aeromicrobium sp. Classification (GTDB taxonomy): domain Bacteria; phylum Actinomycetota; class Actinomycetes; order Propionibacteriales; family Nocardioidaceae; genus Aeromicrobium. The sequence continues at coordinate 57,843 of NZ_JASGEK010000027.1, forward strand.
ATCATCACCAGCGCCGAGGACGGTGAGACCGGGCTGCGCGAGGTGCTGGGCGCGGTGATCGTCGCCTCGCTGATCGGCCTGGGCGTCGCGCCGTTCTTCTCGCGCATCGTCCGGTTCTTCCCGCCGGTGGTGACGGGCACGATCATCGCCGTGATCGGCTTGTCGCTGATGCCGGTGGCGGCGCGGTGGATCACCGGGCAGGAGTTCATCGCGGGCAAGGAGAACCCCGACTACCTCGACATCGGCAATATCGGCCTGGCGATCTTCACCCTGCTCGCGGTGCTCATCATGAGCAAGATCCCGGTCCTGTCGCGGCTCGCGATCCTGCTGGGCCTGGTGGTCGGCACGGTGGCGGCGTTCATCGTGGGCAAGGCGTCCTTCGACAAGGTCGGCGACGCCAACATCCTCGCCGTGCCCACGCCCTTCGCCTTCGGCACTCCGCTGTTCGCGACCGGCGCCATCGTGTCGATGACCATCGTCATGATCGTCATCATGGTCGAGACCACCGCCGACGTCCTGGCCGTCGGCGAGGTCGTCGGGACGAAGGTCGACAGCCGCCGCGTCGGCGACGGCCTGCGCGCCGACATGCTCTCGTCGGCCATCGCCCCGGTGTTCAACTCCTTCCCGGCCACGGCGTTCGCGCAGAACGTCGGCCTGGTGGCGCTGACCGGGATCAAGAGCCGCTTCGTGGTGGCGGCCGGCGGCGTGGTGCTCGCGGTCCTGGGCCTGTCCCCGGTGCTGGCGGCGGTCATCGGAGTGATCCCGCTGCCGGTGCTCGGCGGCGCGGGCATCGTCTTGTTCGGCACGGTGGCCTCCAGCGGCATCCGCACGCTCAGCAAGGTCGACTACGACAACAACAACAACATGATCGTCGTCGCGACCGCCCTGGCCTTCGGCCTCATCCCCGTGGTGGCGTCGGACTTCTGGGAGGAGTTCCCGGAGTGGTTCATCACGATCTTCCACTCCGGCATCAGCGCGGCGAGCATCGTCGCGGTGCTGCTCAACCTCTTCTTCAACGTGTTCCTGCCGGGCACGCCCGAAGAGCCGACCGACCTCGCGGCGGCTCCGGCCCGCATGGTCCGCGAGGACGAGGCGGAGGTGCTGGGCGAGGGCGGCGCGTTCCACGCCGGGGAGCCGGTCGACCCGACCGACTGAGCTATTCGGCCTCGCCTCAGAACACGATCTCCTCGCCCCGCAGCAGCGGGGCGAGGAGATCGTCGTGTCGGGACGCCCACGCCTCCACGAAGGGGGCGTCGACGGCGGGCGCGGGCAGCGGGTCGGTGCGGCCGAGCTGGATCAGCGCGTCCCAGGGGACGTCCTCGCCGCCGAGCGAGACGACGGGCGGGCGCCCGGCGAGCAGCGCGGGCGCCGCAGGGGCGCCGCAGTCGAGTTGCAGGCGCAGCGCGGCGAGCACGGCGATCACCTCGTGGCGGCGGCTGACGTCCAGGCGCAGCCCGTCGCCCTCCTGGAGGCCGAGCAGCCGCCAGGCTCCGGCGACGACCGCCGACTCGTGCAGCAGCTGCGCGGTGGTCAGGCAGCCGTCGGCGTCGCGCAGCGCGACCTCCTCGCCGCGTCCGGCGATCACCTGGGCGTCGAGGGCGCGGAAGGCGAGGCTGGTCGGGCGGGCCATCAGCGTCCCCGGAAGACCGGCGCGCGCTTCTCGATCCGCGCCTGGGCGGCCTCGCGCACGTCCTCGGAGGCCCAGACGTCGTGGAAACTCTGCTCGATGGCGGCGTCGTCGTCGGTCGAGCCGTTGAGGACGAGCTTGTTGTGCGCGAGCGACAGCGGGGCGAGGGTCGCGATCTCGGCAGCCCACGCGAGCGCGTCGTCGAGGGTCCCGGCGCGGTCGACGAGTCCGCTGACCAGCGCCTCGTCCCGGTCGAGGACATCGGCGGCGAGCATGAGGCGGCGGGCCCGGCCGGTCCCGGCGAGCGCGGCGAGGGTGCGGATGGTCCAGGCGTCGACGGCCATGCCGTTGCGCGGCGTCGGCACGGCGAACTTGGCGGTCTCGTCGGCGACCCGCAGGTCGCAGGCCATCGCCAATTGTGTGCCCGCGCCGATGGCGGGGCCGTTGACGGCGGCGACGATCGGGACCGGGACCTTCACGAGGTGGTGCAGCATGCCGTAGAGGGCCTGCAGGAACTCGTCTCCGTAGACGCCGCCGAGGTCGGCCCCCGAGCAGAAGGCGGTGCCCTCCCCCGTCACCGCGATCACCCGCGCTCCGGAGTCGACCGCCTCGTCGACAGCGGCGTGGACAGCCCGGCACAGCTCGGTGTTGAGCGCGTTGCGCCGGTCGGGACGGGTCAGGGTGAGCAGGGCGACGTCGCCGTCGCGACGCGTGGCGAGAACGGACATGCGCCCCACGCTATCGGTCGGCGCGGCGCGCGAACACTTACGGCACGCCTTACCTCGGCGTAAGATGGACTCCATGTCGATCGCCACCGTCACCTCCAAGGGCCAGGTCACCATCCCTAAAGACGTGCGTGAAGAGTTGGGCTTGGAACCGGGCACGCATCTGTCGTTCACGCGTACCGAGAGCGGTGATTTCGTCGTCAGCCGGGCTTCCCGGTCCGTGCGACGGCTACGTGGCTCCATCGGCTACGACGGACCGCCGGTCACCGTCGAGCAGATGAACGACACCATCGCCGGCGCCGCTGCCGACGCTCGGCGATGATCGCGCTCGACACCAACGTCGTCGTCCGGTATCTCGTACGCGACGACCCCGATCAAGCGGCTCGCGCCGACGAGGTGATCGACACGCTCACTCCGTCGTCGCCCGGGTTCGTGTCGTCCATCGTCCTGGTCGAGTTGTTCTGGGTGCTGACCCGCTCCTACCGCGTCGCGCCTCGAGCTGTCGCCAGGCACCTCGAGGAGTTCGTCGGATCGGACGACATCGTGGCAGAGAATCCATCCGGTGTCCGGTTCGCCACCGCCGCAGTCAAGGGCGGCGCGGACTTCGCCGACGCGCTGGTCGCTGAGGCCGCCCGACGCGCCGGAGCCCACGAGACGGTGACCTTCGACAAGAGAGCGTCGTCCAAGCTCGGCTTCCGGCTGTTGTGAAACCGGTCAGGCCAGGCCCAACACCAGCCGCAACCCGTCATCGACCTGACGCTGAGCCACCATGTCGAGGCGTCCGATCAGACCGGTCAGACGCATCCGGTCGACCACCATCGTCTGCGACACGTTCACCACACAGTCCTTCCGCAGATTCGCGGCGCCGGCTTCGACCTCGACATCGCCAGGCGCGTCAGCGATCCTCAGGTTGCTGGTCACCGCGGTCACGATCACGGCGGAGATACGCGAGCGGTTGAACCGATCCGACGAGACGACGAGCGCTGGCCGACGATATCCCGGCTCCGAGCCGACAGGCTCCCCGAAGTCGACCCAGTGCATCTCGCCACGGCTCACCATTCCCAAGCCCCGGAATCGATCAGCGAACGAGCCGCAGCCGTCGGTTGAGGAGCGTTCAGTTCGTCAGCCAAGGCGTCCAAGGCCGCCGTCACAGGATCGTCGCCCTGTCCGTCGAGGAACTCTCGAATCGCCCATGCCACGATGATGGACAACGGCTGCTCGCGCTGCCTCGATCCATCATCGTGCGTCATCCACGAGCGGCGAGTTCGGCCAGGGCCGCAGCGCGGAGGAGGGAGGCGGGGACAGTGCCTCCGGTCATGAGGTGGACTTGCAGGGCCGCCTGGTGGGCCAGCAGGTCGAGGCCGTTGACCACCGGAATCCCCGCAGCCTGCGCGGCCTGCGCCAGCGGGGTCGGCCAGGGGTCGTAGAGCACGTCGAAGACCGCGCCCGCCGAGGCCGCCCACGACGGGTCGGCCGCCGAGGCGGGAATCGTGGAGACCAGCACGTCGACCGGGGCGCGGTCCGAGCCGTCCAGCGTCACCGCCGCCGCCTCCACGCCCTGCGCCGCCGCCACGGCCAGCACCTCGTCGGCCCGCGTCACGTCGCGCACCACGACCTCAAGCCGAGTCACGCCGAGCCGCGCCAAGGTCAACGCCATCGAGGCGGCCGTCGCGCCGCCGCCGAGGATCCTCGCCGAATCCGGCGCGTCGACCCCCGCCTCGCGCAGCGCGTTCAGCCCGCCCGGCACGTCGGTGTTGAAACCGATCCGGCGGCCGTCGGGCTCGAACAGCACCGTGTTCGCCACGCCCAGCGACTCGACGTCCCCACTGACCTGGTCGAGCAGCCCGACGAGACGCCGCTTCAAGGGAGCCGTCACCGACAGCCCCCGCCACGACCCGTCGAGGCCGTCGAGGAAACCGGCCAGACCGTCCTCGGTCACGTCGACGGCGTCGTAGCTCCAGTCGAGGCCCAAGGCAGCATACGAGGCCCTGTGCATGACCGGCGACAACGAATGGGCGATCGGACGGCCCAGGACCGCGCACCGCCGGCAGGTCGCGGACATCAACAGATGTCCGAATCGCGGCAGTACTCCCGGGCTTCCTCGGCATTGCGCTCGTGCTCTTCATAGGTCGTGGCGTACTTGGTCTCGCCGGTCTCCATGTCGACCGCGACGAAGTACAGCCAGTCGCCGTCGGCCGGGTTGAGCGCGGCCTCGATGGTCTTCTCCCCCGGCGAGCCGATCGGTCCGGGAGGCAGGCCCGTGTGCTGGTAGGTGTTGTACTCCGAGGGGTTGGCCCGCTCCTCGGGAGTCGTCCAGACATCGCCTTCACGCTCGCTGACGTAGGAGACGGTCGAATCCAGTTGCAGAGGCATGTCGATGTCGAGCCGGTTGTACAGAACCCGTGCCACTTTCGGATAGTCTTCGTCGAGTTTGGCCTCGTACTCCAGGATGCTCGCGACCGTCAGGATCTCCTCGGTCGTGTAGCCGAGCGCCGCGGCACGGCCCTCGATGTCGAGCGAGGCCGTGACCTCGGCGGTCTTGCTCACCATCTTCGACAGCAACGACACCGCAGTCTCGCCCGTGTCCACGGTGTACGTCGCCGGAAAGAGGTATCCCTCCGCATTGCCGTTCGCGACCTCGGGCAGGCCGATCGTCGTCGGGTCGTCGAGCGCCGCCAGCAGGTCGTCCTCGGGGATGTCGGTCACGGCGGTGATCGCCTCGACGACCTGGCCCACGCGCGCGCCCTCCGGCACGGTCACGGTGACGTCGGCGGGCACGATCTCGGTCGTCAACGCACGGTAGGCCGCCTCGGCCGACATCTTCAGACGCATCTGATAGGCGCCGACCTTGAGCGTGCTCTTGGCCTGGTCGTCGAGCGCCTCCTGGTAGAAGGCGTCGGCCGACTTCACGACGTCCTTCTCGGCGAGCATGTTCGCCACCGACAGCCAGTCCGACCCCTCCTCGACCTGGATGACGATCTCTCCGGTGCCCTCGCCCGTGTAGTCCGGCGCAGGACCGAGGCGCTCTTTGACGAAACTGAACGCCCAATACCCGGCGCCGAGCACGCCCACGACCACTGCGAGGACGATCAGCTTCGGCAGCAGCCTCCGTTTCCTGGCCTCGCCTCGGCGGCTCGTCGGAGCCGCCCTCCGACTCGTCTCGGCGCGACGGCTCGGCGCGGCCCGACGGCCTCCGCCCTTCTCCGCCCGGCGCGCGGCGGCGCGAGGCTCCTCCTCGCGCGACGACGGGGTCGCCCGCCTGCGTCCTCCGCTCATGAGGCGTCTCCCGTCCGCTCGACCAACTGTCCGGGCGGCGTACCCCGTAGCCGCTCGCCGTCCAACGCGTTCTGCAAGATGACGACCGCCGCGGCCTGGTCGATCACCGGCCGCTGCTTCCTCGCCTTGGTACCACCGGCACGCAACTGCTGCGAAGCGGTGACGGTGCTGAGCCGCTCGTCGACGAGCCGGATCGGCAGGTCCACGACGGCCGCGATCTGACCGGCGATCTGACGGGCGGCCTCGGCCGCCGCGCCCTCCCGGCCCGACAGCGAGTAGGGCAGGCCGACGACGATCTCGACGACCTCGTGCTCGCGCGCGAGGTCGGCCAGCCGGGCGACCGCCCCGTCGCCCGCGGCGACCGTCTCCACCGGAGTCGCGATCAGCCCGTCGGGATCGCACGTCGCGACGCCGACGCGGGCCGCGCCCACGTCCACGCCGAGCCGACGTCCGCGCCGCATCGGCCGATCACCCGCCCGCCACGGCCGACTCGACGACGGCCATCGCCGCGTCGACTCCGGCGAGGTCGGTTCCGCCGCCCTGCGCGACGTCGGGCTTGCCGCCGCCGCGTCCGCCGAGCTTGGCCGCCGCCTCGCGGACGAGGTCGCCGGCCTTGAGACCGGCCTCGACCGCAGGCTTGTTGAGCGCGACCACGACGGCGGGCTTGTCGCCTCCGACGCCGAACAGCGCCACGACGGCGGGCCGCTCGGCGCCGAGCTTGCCGCGCACGTCGAGGGTCAGCGAGCGCAGATCGCCGCCGCCGACGCCGTCGAGACGCGCGGTGACCAGCGTCGTGCCGTTCACGTCGCGACCGCTCTCGGCGAGCTTCCCGGCGCCGGCCAGCAGCTCGGCGGCCTTGATCTTGTCGAGCTCGCGCTCGGCGGCCTTGAGCCGGTCGACGAGGTCGCCGACGCGCGTCGGCAACTCCTCGGGCTTGACCTTGAGCAGCCCGGACAGCTGGCTGACGAGGTCGCGCTCGCGGGCGAGGTAGGCGAAGCCCTCCAGGCCGACGAGCGCCTCGACGCGACGGTTGCCCGCGCCGACTGAGGAGTCCGAGGTGATGACGACGGTGCCGATCTGCGAGGAGTGGTCGACGTGGGTGCCGCCGCACAGCTCGCGCGACCACGGGCCGCCGATCTCGACGACGCGCACCTGCTCGCTGTAGGTCTCGCCGAACAGCGCGAGCGCTCCGGCGGCCTTCGCCTCGGGCAGGGTCATCAGGCTCGCGCTGACCGGCAGGTCCTCGCGCAGCGCGCGGTTCGACACTTCCTCGACCTGGTGCAGCTGCTCGGGGTCGAGCGCGCCGTTCCAGCCGTAGTCGAGGCGCAGGTAGCCGGGCCGGTTGTAGGAGCCGGACTGCAGCGCCGTCGGGCCGAGCACCTCGCGCAGCGCCGCGTGCACCACGTGCGTGCCGGAGTGCGCCTGGCGGGCGCCGGTGCGCCACTCGGGGTCGACCTGCGCCTCGAGGGTCGCGTCGAGGGTCAGCTCGCCGTCGAGCACGCGGATCTGGTGGACGACGAGGCCCTTGATCGGCCGCTGCACGTCGAGCACCTCGGCGCGGCCTCCGTCCCAGGACAGCTGGCCCGCGTCGGCGTTCTGACCGCCGGACTCGGCGTAGAAGGGGGTGCGGTCGAGCACGACCTCGCCGACGCTCCCCGCGCTGACCGCCGGGGTCGCCGCGCCCTCGCTGAGCAGCGCCAGCACCCGCGACTCGGTGGTCAGCGTCGTGTAGGCCTGCCAGTCGGTCGGGCCGTGCGCGTCGAGCGCCTCGCGGTAGGCGGTGGTGTCGGCGTGCACGCCCTTCTTCGCCTTCGCGTCGGCCTTCGCGCGGGCCTTCTGCTCGGCCATGAGCGCGCGGAAGCCGTCGGCGTCGACGCTGAGGCCCTGCTCGGCGGCCATCTCCAGCGTGAGGTCGATGGGGAAGCCGTAGGTGTCGTGCAGTTGGAAGGCCTTGTCGCCCGGCAGCACCGTCGCGCCGGAGCCCTTGACCTCGCTCGCCGCGAGGTCGAAGATCTGCGTGCCCTTGCCGAGGGTCTGCCGGAAGGCATCCTCCTCGGCGTAGGCGACCTGCTCGATGCGGGCGAAGTCGGCCTCCAACTCCGGATAGCTGGCCTTCATCCGGTCCTTGCTGACCGGCAGCAGCGCCGGGAGCGCGGGGTCCTCGTAGCCGAGCAGGCGCATCGAGCGCACGGCGCGGCGCAGCAGGCGGCGCAGCACGTAGCCGCGCGTCTCGTTGCCGGGCTTGACGCCGTCGCCCATGAGCATGAGGCCGGAGCGGACGTGGTCGGCGATGACGCGGAAGCGCACGTCGTCGACCGGGTTCGCGCCGTAGGCCTTGCCGGACAGCTCCGAGGCGCGCTCGATGACCGGGAAGACCTCGTCGATCTCGTACAGGTTGTGCTTGCCCTGCAGCAGGTAGGCGACGCGCTCCAGGCCCATGCCGGTGTCGATGTTCTGCGACGGGAGCGGTCCGGCGACGTCGAAGTCGTCCTTCGCGCGGACGGCCGACAACTCCTCCTGCATGAACACGAGGTTCCAGATCTCCAGGAAGCGGTCCTCGTCGACGACCGGTCCGCCGTCGGGGCCGAACTCGGGGCCGCGGTCGATGTAGATCTCCGAGCAGGGGCCGCCGGGACCGGCCACGCCCATGTTCCAGTAGTTGTCGAGCAGACCGCGGTTCTGGATGCGCTCGTCGGGCAGGCCCGCGATCTGCTTCCACAGCTCACGCGACTCGGTGTCGCTGTGCAGCACGGTGACCCAGACGCGCTCGGGGTCGAAGCCGAGGCCGCCGTCGTCGAGGGAGCCGGTGATCAGCTTCCAGGCGTGCGTGATCGCGCCCTCTTTGAAGTAGTCGCCGAAGGAGAAATTGCCGTTCATCTGGAAGAACGTGCCGTGCCGGGTGGTCTTGCCGACCTCCTCGATGTCGAGGGTGCGCACGCACTTCTGGACGCTGACGGCCCGCTCGTACGGGGGCGTCTCCTGGCCGAGGAAGTACGGCTTGAACGGCACCATGCCCGCGTTGACGAACAGCAAGTTGGGGTCGTCGAAGAGCAGCGGGGCCGACGGGACGACGGTGTGGCCGGCGGCCTCGAAATGCGCCAGGAAGCGGCGCCGGATCTCGGCTGTCTGCATCAGTGCGTGTCCTCGTTCTCGATCAGGTGGTCCAGGGCGGGGCGGTCGGTCTCACCGGCGGCGAGCGGCCCCGCGCGACGGTACAGGTCTTCGACCACGGCGCGCTGTTTGGCCTGCATGGCGACCTGCGCCTCGGCCTTGAGCTCGCGCCAGCCGAGCCCGAGGGCGGCGGCCTGGTCGACGATGCCGGGCGTCGACATGCGGTAGGCGGCGCGGCGGGCCTTGACCGAGGTGTAGACCCCGGCGGCCGCGCCCGCGACGAACCAGACGGCGCGGGCGCTCATCGGGGCTCCTCCCCTCGAGCGGCGCTCACCCACGACGTCGAGCGCGCCGGGGCGATCGGCACGGTGCGCGCCGCCTGACGGGCGGCTCGGCGGCGCTCCTTGCGACGTCGGGCGAACTCGCGGCGCATGAGCGCCATGACGCGGTCGCGCGACTCCGGGCGCAGCGCGTGGGCGACACCGGTGACGAACACCGAGAAGCGGACCGTCGGGCGGCTAAGCGCCGTGGCGATCAACTGCTGCTGGGTCGGCACGACGATGACCTTCCCGTCGACCACCTGCGTCTGAGTCAGCTCCGTCGAGGGGCGAGGGTCGAGGACGAGGTCCGTCGAAGTTGGAAGGTTTCGCTCCCTGAGGTGCGACGAGGAACGAGGAGTGGGGGCACCTCCCGCTTGCGGGGGATCGAAGGGAACAGGCGTGAGGTCACGTTCTGCCTCGGCCCTCTCCAACAACTCCGCCACCGCCGCACGGTCGCGGGCGCTCTGACGGGCCGACCGCACCGTGACGACCGCCGCGCCGAGGGCGACGACTGCGACGACCGCCGTGGCGGCCAGCACGATCACGTCGACAGGCATGCCCCGACAGTACTAGGCCCCGCGTCGCAGCTCACAGTCTTGTGGCCCCAACGCGCGGGAGGTACATCAGCAACTCTACGGCGAGACCGAAGGTAAGCCAGCAACCTCACATGACGTGAATGAGGTTGCTGCGCTACCTCCCGACCATTCATAAGGTTGCTGACCTACCTCCCCGGCTTCCACGGGAATGACGGCGACCTGGAGCCGGTGTCGGCGTGACGGCAGTCGTGCTAAACCGTCCACGGGTCGATCAGAGCGACACCGGTGTGGAGGAAGTCCTTGGTGTTGCGTGTCGCGCAGACCGCGTCCTTGGCTCGGCAGATGGCCGCGATCTGCGCGTCACCGGTGGTGATCGGTCGGCCTGCGGCTTCTCGCGCGGCAAGAATCTCGGCGTAACGGGGAGCCGCTACCACGTCGAAAGCGATAATCGCGCCCGCCTCGCGATAGGGCCGGATCGCGGCCTCGACCCGAGAAGTGAGGTCTGTCTTCCGTTTGCCATCGGGCAACCTGCGCAGACCCGTCAGAAGCTCGGCAAGAGTGACGGCAGTGATCGCCACGTCGTCGGTCAGTGACTCCAGCCAGGCGACGACGCCGACGTCGGGCCGGGGCTTGAGCACCTCGGAGACGACGTTCGTGTCGAGGACGATCACAGGAAGTCAACCGCCCGAGCGGCGTCGGCACGTTCAGGGATCGGCAGTTCGTCGACACCGCCGACCGACTGTGCCGCCTGCAGAAGCGCCAGCCCGATGTTCGGACGGGTGGCGGCCTCGGTCAGAATCTCGCGGACCTCGGCTTCTATGGAACGGCCATGCCGCTTCGCCTGAGCGGCCAGTCGATCCTTAACGGACTCGTCAAGCCCGTGGACGACGATGGACGACATATCAACCACCTCGCAACGTAGTGGTGTCAACGCTAGCACCGGGGAGCGGCCCCATCGGGCTACCGCGCCAACTCCGTCCCGTCGGCCGCACGGAGCTTGCCAGTGGCGATGAGGATCAGGTCGACCAACGACCAGACGCCCAGGCCGCCGCAGGTGAGCAGCTTGAGCACGCCGAGGCCGGTGTAGCCGAGATAGAACCGGTCGACGCCCATACCCCCGGCGAAGATCGACAGCAACAGCGCCGTCATGAAGCTCTTCTGACCCGGAACACCGAACAGGCCTGGCACCTCGCCCGCTGGGAACCACGGCCCGCCGTTGCGGGAGATCTGCGTCTGCGGCGTCAACCGGCTGACCTGTGCCCGCAACCCCGCCGCGTCAAATGGTCCGACAGCCTCACCCATGAGCACGGCGTAGTACTCGCCCTCAGGGACAGGCGTCGAGTCAGCAGGCGGAACACGCATGGCGAGGATGACGAGCATCAACACGGATGCGACAAGGAACACGACCAGACCTACGAGGCTTGTCAAGAGTCCGACGTAGTAAGCCGTTCCAGCAGGCAGCATGAGCAGCCCGGTCACCATCAACGTCGCGGCGGCCAGACGAGGTCTCCGTCGCGCCCAGACGGATGACAATGCTCCACCTGCTAAGGAGGCGACGAGAACCGAGGCACTCACAAGGTTGTACGTGAGGCCGAGCCCGTACTGAAAAATGAGCCCGTTGAACGCGCTGCCCACCAGGTCGATGAGCGTCAGAGTCACCACCAGCCCAGCGACTGCGCAGATGGTGTTCACGATGCCGGGAGAGGGCTCGTGGCGTTTCGCACCGACAAGTTGAGATGAAGTCATGCGCCATAGGCTGCCCCCCCCCCCGGCTGATTTTGTCTATGGGGACTTCTCCCCATCACCGGTCGCGCAGGATGGCCCGCAGCTTGGCCAGGCGTTCGCGCAGGCTCGCCTCGAAACCGTGGGGCGAGGGCGCGTAGTACTCGGCGCCGTCGATCTCGTCGGGGGCGTATTGCTGGCCGACGACGCCGCGCGGGTCGTCATGGGCGTAGCGGTAGTCGTGACCGTGGCCGAGCTTCTTCGCGCCGGAGTAGTGGGCGTCGCGCAGGGCGGGCGGGACCGCGCCGGCCTTGCCCGCGGTCACGTCGGACTGCGCCGCGCCGATGGCCATCACCACGGCGTTCGACTTCGGCGCGAGCGCCAGGTGGATCACCGCCTGGGCGAGGATGATGCGCGACTCCGGCCAGCCGATCATCGCCACGGCCTGCGCGGCGGCCACCGCCGTGGGCAGCGCGGTCGGGTCGGCCATGCCGATGTCCTCGCTGGCCGAGATCATCAGCCGCCGGGCGATGAAGCGCGGGTCCTCCCCCGCCTCGGCCATGCGCGCCAGATAGTGCAGCGCCGCGTCGACGTCGGAGCCGCGGATCGACTTGATGAGCGCGCTCGCCACGTCGTAGTGCTGGTCGCCCTGCCGGTCGTAGCGGACCGCCGCCTTGTCGACCGCCAGCGCCGCCGACTCCACGTCGACCTCGGTCTTGTCCTGCGCCTGCGCCGCCCCGGCCGCCGCCTCCAGATAGGTCAACGCCCGCCGCGCGTCGCCGCCGGACAGCCGCACCAGATGGTCGCGGGCCTCCTCGGTGACCGTCACCGCGCCGCCGAGACCCCGCTCGTCGACGATGGCCCGGTCGAGCAGCGTGGCGACGTCGTCGTCGGTGAGGCTCTCCAGGGTCAGCAGCAGCGACCGGCTCAGCAGCGGCGAGATGACGCTGAAATGCGGGTTCTCGGTGGTCGCGGCGACCAGGCTCACCCAGCGGTTCTCGACGCCCGGCAGCAGCGCGTCCTGCTGAGCCTTGCTGAACCGGTGGACCTCGTCGACGAACAGGACCGTCTCGCGGCCGGTGTTGGCGAGCGCCTGCCTTGCCCCGGCGATCACCTCGCGCACCTCTTTGACGCCCGCGCTGACCGCCGACACCTCCACGAAGCGCCGGTCGGTGTGATTGCTGATGAGGCTGGCCAGCGTGGTCTTGCCGGTGCCCGGCGGGCCCCACAGGAGGATCGTCAGCGGCTGGTCGCCCTCGATCACCTGCCGCAGCGGCGATCCGGGCGCGAGCAGGTGCTGCTGGCCGACCAGCTCGTCGATGGTGCGCGGCCGCATGCGCACCGCCAACGGCGCGCTCGCGGTCGGGTTGCCCGCCAGCGAGCCGCCGGAGTCGCGCCTCGGGTCGGCGGGAAGGTCGAACAGGCCGTCAGTCACCCGAAGAGCCTACCCATGCTGAACGGCGGGGATGCGAGACTCAGTCCATGGGTCTGTTCCGCAAGAAGTCCGCCGCCGCCAGCGACCCAACAGTCCTCCTCACCCCTGTCGCCCAGTTCTGGCAGTGGTGGGGCGAGGACGGGCACGCCATCGACGTGTCCACGCCGACGCCGCTGCACGACGAGCTGACCCGTCGGGTGCAGACCGTCGACCCCGGGCTCACCTGGCACTTCGGTCCTGGCACGCGCGCCGACCACCGTCTAACCGTGACCGCCAGCGGTGTCGCGGCGGTGCGGACGATGGCCGAGCGCTGGCTGCGCGCCGCGCCCGCCGCCGACGCGACGTGGGAGTTCGCGTCGGCGTTGGAAGCGGACCCGTCGGCGCTCGGCCGCACTCTCGACCTCGGCGGGACGCGGCTCGACCTCGCCGAGCTCGTCTTCGGCGTCGAGGTGTCGGAGGCCGAGCGCCGGGTCCACGTCGAGGTGCATCACCCGGCCTTCGTCGACATGGACGACCACGCCCGCCGTCAGGTCGCCTTCCTCGTGGCCGACTGGACGCTCGGCGAGGACGCGGTGGAGCGATGGGTGGGCGCTCTCGAACCGGTCGGGGAACGACCCGTGCGCGCCCGTGACGCGGCGGCGCTGCGCGAGGCGGTGGACGCCCTCGCCGCCCAGCGCGACCCGGAGGCGTGGGCGATCTTGCAGGCCGACGACGACGGGCGGCCGATGCTCGCGGTCGTGCGCACCGGCCACCGCTGGCTCGACCATCCGACGCTCGACCTGCACCACACGGTGTCCGCGCCCTTCGCCGCCGGGCCGAACGGGCAGCCCGACACGACCGCGACCCTCGACAAGCTCCATGCGCTGGAAACCGAGTTGGAGAAGGTCGTCGCGCCCGTCGGCCTGCATCTGGGCCATGAGACCGCCGACGGCGTCCGCGTCTTCCACATCTACACCGACGGCGAGGACCAGAACGCGGCCGACCCGCTACTCGACTGGGCCGAGGTCCTCGGCTTGAAAGTCGAGTCCTCCCACGACCCCGGCTGGCACGAGGTCCGCCACTTCACGGGGTAGTCAGTCCTCCTCGTCGGCCTCGGTCTCGGCGTCGACACCGGCCTCGGCGCGCTGCTCCGGCGTGATCGGGGCCGGGGCGGCGGTCAGCGGGTCGTAGCCGCCGCCGGACTTCGGGAAGGCGATGACCTCGCGGATCGAGTCGACCCCCGACAGCAGGGCGCAGGTGCGGTCCCAGCCGAAGGCGATGCCGCCGTGCGGCGGGGCGCCGTACTTGAAGGCGTCGAGCAGGAAGCCGAACTTCTCCTCGGCCTCCTCCTCGCCGATGCCCATGATCTCGAAGACCCGCTTCTGCACGTCGCCTGCGTGGATACGGATCGAGCCGCCGCCGATCTCGTTGCCGTTGCAGACGACGTCGTAGGCCTGCGCCAGCGACGCGCCCGGCGTGGCGAGCGTGGCCGGATCCTGCGGGGCGGTGAAGGCGTGGTGCACGGCCGTCCACTCGCCGCCGCCGACCGCGACGTCGCCCGCGTCGAGCTCGTCGACCGCCTCGAACATCGGCCAGTCGACGACCCAGCAGAACGCCCAGGCGTCGGTGTCGATCAGGTTCTCGCGACGGCCGATCTCCAGGCGGGCCGCGCCGAGCAGCTGGCGCATCGCCTTCGGGGCGCCCGCGGCGAAGTAGATCGCGTCGCCCGGCTTCGCGCCGACGGCCTCGACCAGGCCCTCGCGCTCGGCGTCGGACAGGTTCTTGGCGACCGGGCCGCCGAGCGTCCCGTCCTCGCCGACCAGCACGTAGGCGAGGCCGCGCGCGCCGCGCTGCTTGGCCCACTCCTGCCAGGCGTCGAGGGTGCGGCGGGCCTGCGAGCCGCCGCCCGGATGCACGACCGCGCCGACGTAGGGGGCCTTGAAGACCCGGAACGGCGTGTCCTTGAAGTACTCGGTCAGCTCGACCAGCTCCAGGTCGAGGCGCAGGTCGGGCTTGTCCGAGCCGTACTTGTCCATCGCCTCGGCGTAGGTGATGCGCGGGAACGGCGTGGGCAGGTCGACGCCGATCAGCTTCCACAGCTCGACGTAGATCTCCTCGGCCAGCGTCATCACGTCGTCGGCCTCGACGAAGCTCATCTCGACGTCGAGCTGGGTGAACTCCGGCTGCCGGTCGGCGCGGAAGTCCTCGTCGCGGTAGCAGCGCGCGATCTGGTAGTACCGCTCCACGCCGCCGACCATGAGCAGCTGCTTGAACAGCTGCGGGCTCTGCGGCAGCGCGTACCAGCTGCCCGGCTTGAGCCGCGCGGGCACGAGGAAGTCGCGCGCGCCCTCGGGGGTGGAACGGGTGAGCGTCGGCGTCTCGACCTCGACGAAGTCGTGCTTCGCGAGCACCGCGCGGGCGGCGGCGTTGACCTGGGAGCGCAGGCGGATCGCGGCGGCCGGGCCGGAGCGGCGCAGGTCGAGGTAGCGGTGCTTGAGCCGCGCCTCCTCGCCGACCTCCACATGCTCGTCGACGGGGAAGGGCAGCGGCGCGGCGGCGCTCAAGATCTCCACGTCGTCGGCGATGACCTCGATCTCGCCGGTCGGGATCGCCGCGTTCTCGTTGCCCTCGGGCCGACGCTCGACCGTGCCGACGATCTTCAGGCAGTACTCGGCGCGCAGCTGGTGGGCGACGTCCTCGCGCACCACCACCTGCACGACGCCGCTGGACTCGCGCAGGTCGATGAAGGCCACGCCGCCGTGGTCGCGACGACGCGCCACCCATCCGGCGAGCGTCACCTGCTGGCCGATGTTCTCGGCGGTCAGGGCTCCGGCGTCATGCGTGCGGATCACTGCTTCTCCTCAGACGGTGTCGATGAAAGGCGCGGGGCGAGCACCTGCGGTCGCAGGTCGCCTGTGGGGGGCGTCCAGGCCGTGGGATCGGCCTCGACCTGGTCGCCGGAACGGATGTCTTTGACGGTGTGCGGATCGCCGCAGAACCAGACGAACGGGATGCCGCGACGCTCGGCGTGCTGGATCTGCTTGCCGAACTTGGCCGCCTTAGGGGCGACCTCGGTGGGCACGCCGCGTGAGCGCAGCGCGGCGGCGACCTCGGCGGCCTCGGCGCGCGCGGCCTCGTTCGACACCGCCACCAGCACCGCCGACGGGACCGACCGGCTCGCGGTGAGCCCGTCGGCCAGCAGCGCGGCCAGCAGCCGCGAGACGCCGAGCGAGATGCCGACGCCCGGGTAGGTGCTGCGGTTGTCGGCGGCGAGCTTCTCGTAGCGGCCGCCGGAGCAAACCGAGCCGAGGCTCTCGTAGCCGGCCAGCCGGGTCTCGAAGACCGTGCCGGTGTAGTAGTCGAGGCCGCGCGCGATGCGCAGGTCGGCGGTGACGGTCACGTTCTCGGGCGCACGCACCGAGCCGACGACCTGCGCCAACTCGTCGAGGCCCTCGTCCAGCAGCTCGTGCTCGACGCCGAGCGCCCGCACCCGCTCCACGAACGAGGTGTCGGGGGTGACGATCTCGGCGAGCGCCAGCACCTGATCTGCTTGCTCGTCGTCCACACCGATGTCGGCGAGCATGACGCGGATCTTGTCGGCGGGAACCTTGTCCAACTTGTCGACCACCTGCATGACCGCCGTCGGGTCGGCGAGGCCGAGACCGGCGTAGAAGCCCTCCAACACCTTGCGGTTGGCGATCTGCAGCGTGGCGCCGGTGCCGCCCGTCAGCGCGATGATCCCGCCCAACGCCTCGGCCATCACCTGCGTCACCTCGACGTCGGCGTGGAAGGGCAGCGTGTCGCGGCCGACGATGTCGATGTCGGCCTGCGTGAACTCGCGGAAGCGCCCCTGCTGCGGCCGCTCGCCCCGCCAGACCTTCTGGATCTGGTAGCGGCGGAACGGGAAGTCGAGCTCGTTGGCGTGCTCGACCACGTACCGCGCGAAGGGCACCGTCAGGTCGAAGTGCAGCGCGAGCGTCGACTCCTTGTCCTCGCCGTGGAGGCGGCGCACGCCGTAGACCTCTTTGTCGATCTCGCCCTTGCGCAGCAGCACGTCGAGCGGCTCGACCGCGCGCGTCTCGACCGACGCGAAGCCGTGCAGCTCGAAGGTCGAGCGCAGGTGGTCGAGCACCGCCTGCTCGACGATCCGCTCACGCGGGGTGTGCTCGGGGAAGCCGGACAGCTTCGCCATCAGAACGTTCCTCCCTCAGCGAGACGTTCCAGATAAGGATTGACGACCCGCTCCTGGCCCACCGAGGTCTGCGGGCCGTGGCCGGGCAAGACCACGATGTCGTCGGCGAGCGGCAGCACCCGGTCGCGCAGGCTGGCGATCATCTGATCGTGCGAGCCGCCCACCAGGTCGGTGCGGCCGATGGACCCGGCGAACAGGAAGTCGCCGGAGAACATGACCTGCGAGACCTCGTCGGAGTCGGGGTAGTCGATCCGGTAAAAAAGCGTGCCGGGGGTGTGACCGGGCACGTGGTCGACGGTGAACTCCACGCCGTCCACGTCGAACACCGCCCCGTCGACCGCGTCGCGC
This sequence comes from Aeromicrobium sp., assembly GCF_047606445.1. Taxonomy (GTDB): domain Bacteria; phylum Actinomycetota; class Actinomycetes; order Propionibacteriales; family Nocardioidaceae; genus Aeromicrobium. The sequence continues at coordinate 75,114 of NZ_JASGEK010000027.1, forward strand.
ACGTCGGCGGGCTCGACGAACTCGGGCATGTCGGTCATCGACAGCTGCTGGCGCAGCATCGCGGCGGACTCGTTCGAGATGGCCGCCATCGGGTCGCTGAGCAGGTGGCGGTCGGCCGGGTGGATCCACACCGGGCAGTCCCACTCTTTCGCGACGTCCTGCGCGCACCACAAGTGGTCGAAGTGGCCGTGGGTGATCAGCACCGCCCGCGGCGTGAGGCCGTGCTCGGCGACGACGGCGCGCACCCCCTCGATAGCCCCCATGCCGGGGTCGACGACCGCGCAGCCGGCGCCCGCCTCACGGGCGACGACGTAGCAGTTCGCCTGGAGCGGACCGGCGGGAAAAGAGGTGAGAAGCACGCCCGACAGCCTACGCGAGCGCGCCGATGCGCCCACCCGGCGCCGGTCTCCCTAGACTGTCGTCCATGACCACTGCCGCTGAGCACCCGTGGGGTCGCGTCGACGCCGAGGGCAATGTCCACCTGCGCACCGCCGAGGGGGAGCGCGTCATCGGCCAGTGGGCCGCCGGCGAGGACTCCGCCGAGGCCATCGCCTTCTACGAGCGCCGCTTCAGCGTGCTGGAGACCGAGGTCGACCTGCTGGAGAAGCGCCTCGCCTCCGGCGCGCTGTCGCCGACCGACGCGGGCAAGGCGATCGAGATCGCCCGCGGCAACATCACCGGCGCGGCGGCCCTCGGCGACCTCGCCTCGCTGGAGGCCCGCCTGACGGCGCTGGAGCCGGTGGTCGAGAAGGCCCGCGAGGAGCGCAAGGCGGCCCGCGCGGCCGAGCAGGAGCAGGCCCAGGCCCGCAAGACCGAGATCATCGCGCAGGCCGAGAAGATCGCGTCCGGCAAGGACTACCGGGGCGGCGCCGACAAGCTCAGCGCGCTGCTCGACGAGTGGAAGAAGCTGCCCCGGCTCAGCAAGAGCGCCGACGACGCCCTGTGGCATCAGTTCAGCGCCGCGCGCAACACCTTCATGCGCCAGCGCAAGACCTTCTTCGCCGAGCAGGACGAGGCCCGCGCGAAGGCCAAGAAGGTCAAGGAGAAGCTGATCGCCGAGGCCGAGGCGCTGTCGACCTCGACCGACTGGGGTCCCACGGCGGGCGCCTACCGCGATCTGATGTCGCGCTGGAAAGCGGCCGGCTCGGCTCCGCGCGGCGTCGAGGACAAGCTCTGGAAACGCTTCCGCGCGGCCCAGGACGTCTTCTTCAACGCCCGTGAGGCCGCCAACGAGGCCATCGACGCCGAGTTCGCCGCGAACGCCGAGGTCAAGGAGCAGATCCTGGTCGAGGCCGAGGCGCTGCTGCCGATCAAGGATCTGGAGGCGACCCGCAAGGTCTGGCACGACATCGCCGACCGTTGGGAGGCCGCCGGCAAGGTGCCGCGCTCCCGCATCCAGGAGTTGGAGGGCCGCCTGCGCAAGGTCGAGCAGGCCATCCGCAGCGCGGGCGACCAGGAGTGGAAGCGCACCGACCCGGAGAAGTCGGCCCGCGCCGACGACATGATCGGCAAGCTCGAGCGCGCCATCACCGAGACCGAGGAGTCCCTCGCCAAGGCCGAGGCAGCCGGCGACGCCCGCAAGGTCAAGGACCTCACCGCCAAGCTCGAGAGCAACCGCTCCTTCCTCGACATGGCCAAGAAGGCCCAGTCCGACTTCTCCTGAGAGCGAAGCCGCGACAGCCGACGTTCGGGACTGCTACTGTGCGGACGACGCACTCAGGAGAATCTCATGTCGCTGCCGCCGCCGCCCGCCGCCGTCCCCCTCCCGCCACCGACCGGCGACCCCACCCCCTCACGCCGTCCTCGTGTCGGCCTGTGGGTGGTCGTCGTCACGCTGTTCGCCCTGGTGCTCGGGGGCGGCGGCGGTGCCGCCGCCTTCCTGCTGTTCGGCGATGACGGGGACGAGAAGGAGACCGCCCCCGAGGACAAAGAGCCAACCGTCGAGCTGGTGCTGGAGGAGGCCCGCGCCGAGGGTCGTGCCGCGTTCGTCGACGCGACCGACACCGTGATCGACGCCGAGCTCTCCGCAGACGCCGTCGACGAGGCGGACTCCCTGAACGAGGAGTTCGACACCGACGACGCCGGCGCACGGGTGGCCGACGGCTCCGCGCCCGGCCTCTACGGCGGCACCATGAGCCAGCAGGCCTGCGACTCGGTAGGGCTCGTCGACTTCCTCGCCGAGCACGACGAGGAAGCCGCGGCGTGGGCCGAGGCGCAGGACATCGACGTCGACGAGATCGAGGGCTACGTCACGACCCTGACGCCCGTGCTGCTCACCGCCGACACCTGGGTGACCAACCACGGCTTCGAGGACGGCGAGGCGACCCCCTTCCAGTCGGTCCTGCAGCGCGGCACCGCGGTCCTGATCGACGAGCACGGCGTCCCCCGCGTGCGTTGCGCCTGCGGCAACCCGCTGCTCGAGCCCGAGCAGGAGGGCATCGCGCTCGACTCGGCCGAGGGCGAGACCTGGGACGACTTCGACGCCGAGCAGATCCGGGTGGTCGAGGAGGGCGAGGAGGCCATGGAGGCCGTCGAGCTGCTCGACATCGAGACCGGCGAGACGTTCGAGCGCGGCGTCGGCGGCGGTCAGACCGGAGAAATCCAGGTGACCCTGCAATGGAGCACCGGAGCCGACCTCGACGTCCACGTCATCGATCCGATCGGCGACGAAGTGTATTTCAGCAATGACCAAGTCGACAGCGGCGGGTGGCTCGACGTCGATATGATCCCCGGCTGCTACGAGTCCGATGGGAGTCAGGGGTCGCGCAGCATCGAGAACATCTTCTGGGACGACAGCGTCACTCCGCCCCCGGGCGAGTACACGGCGTTCGTCAAGGACTACTCCGGATGCGGCGTCTCGTCGGACTACCAGATGCAGGTCTTCGTCGGCGGCGTGCTGGTGCATTCCGAGACCGGCACGTTGACCGACGGCGAGGAGAGCCCGTACTTCACCTTCACCGTCGACAGCTGAGCCGAACCGGCCGATCTTCGACGCCTACTGCGTGATGCGGTAGGCGTCGAAGACGCCCTCGACGGTCCGCACCGCCACCAGCACGTGATCGAGGTGCTTGGCGTCGCCCATCTCGAAGCTGAAGCGGCTCCGGGCCGTGCGGTCGGCGCTGGTCAGCAGCGACGCCGACAAGATGTTGACATGCTGCTCGGACATGACCCGGGTGATGTCCGACAGCAGGCCCGGGCGGTCGAGCGCGTCGACCTGCACCGCGACGAGGAAGACGCTGTTCGCGCTCGGCGCCCACCGCACCTCGACGAAGCGCTCGGCCTCGGACTGACGCAGCCGGACGAGGTTCACGCAGTCGGTGCGATGCACCGAGACGCCTGAGGTGCGCGTGACGAAGCCCGCGATCTCGTCGCCCGGGACGGGCGTGCAACAGCGCGCGAGCTTGACGAGCACGTCCCCGTCGAGCCCCTCGACCACGACACCGGCGTCGGCCCCCTTGTGGGTGCGCGACGAACGCGACGCCGCCGTCGGCACCATCGCCTCGGCCAGGTCCTCCTCCGCGCCGTCGCGTCCGCCGGCGAGCGCCAGGACCCGCTCCGCGACGCTCTGCGCGCTGACGTGCCCCTCCCCGACCGCCGCGTACAGCGCGGAGACGTCGGCCAGGTTCAGGTCGTTCGCGACCGCCTCCAGCGTCGCCTGGCTGAACAGCCGCTTGAGCGGCAGGCGCTCCTTGCGCATCTGCCGCGCGATGAGCTCCTTGCCCTCCTCGATCGACTCCTCGCGCCGCTCCTTGGTGAACCACTGGCGGATCTTGTTGCGGGCGCGCGAGCTGACCACGAAGTCGAGCCAGTCGCGGCTCGGACCCGCGTCCGGGGCCGACGACCGGAGCACCTCGACGACGTCGCCCAGCTCCAGCGTCGACTCCAGCGACACGAGCCGCCCGTTGACCCGCGCTCCGATGCAGGCGTGGCCGACCTCGGTGTGCACCGCGTAGGCGAAGTCGACCGGCGTCGACCCCTCCGGCAGTTGGATCACGTCGCCGCGCGGAGTGAAGACGAACAGCCCCGCCTTGCCCATCTCGTGACGGAAACGGTCGAGGAACTCCAGCGAGTCGGTCGTCTCGGACTGCCAGTCGACCAGCTCGCGCAGCCAGATGAACTCCGAGCCCTGCGGCGCGCCCGAACGCCCCTTCGCGCCCTTGCCGCCCTTGGCCCCGCGCGCGGCGTCCTCTTTGTACTTCCAGTGCGCGGCGACGCCGTACTCGGCGCGCTCGTGCATCTCGTGGGTGCGGATCTGCAGCTCGACCGGCTTGCCCTGCGGGCCGATGACCGTCGTGTGCAAGGACTGGTACATGTTGAACTTCGCCGAGCTGATGTAGTCCTTGAAACGTCCGGGGATCGGGTTCCAGCGGGCGTGCAGAACGCCGAGCACCGCGTAGCAGTCGGCGACGGAGTCGACCAGGATACGCACGCCGACCAGGTCGAAGATGTCCTCGAACTCGCGGTCGCGCACGAGCATCTTCTGGTAGATCGAGTAGTAGTGCTTCGGCCGTCCGGTGACCGTCGCCTTGATCTTGGTCTGCTTCAGATCGGACTCGACGTCGCCGACGACCCGTTCGAGGAAGGTCGAGCGCGACGGGGCGCGGTCGGCGACCAGCCGGACGATCTCGTCGTAGATCTTCGGGTGCATCGCCGAGAAGGCGAGATCCTCCAGCTCCCACTTGATCGTGTTCATGCCGAGCCGGTGCGCCAGCGGCGCGAAGATCTCCAGCGTCTCGGTGGCCTTCTGCACCTGCTTCTCGCGCCGCATGTACCGCAGGGTGCGCATGTTGTGCAGCCGGTCGGCGAGCTTGACGATGAGCACCCGGATGTCGCGGCTCATCGCGACGACCATCTTGCGGATCGTCTCCGGCAGCGCCGTCTCGCCGTAGTGCACCTTGTCGAGCTTCGTCACGCCGTCGACCAGGTGGGCCACCTCGTCGCCGAAGTCGGCGCGCAACTCCTCCAGCGTGTACGGGGTGTCCTCGACGGTGTCGTGCAGCAGCGCCGCGCAGATGACCGGGGAGGGCATGCCGAGCTCGGCGAGGATCGTGGCGACGGCGAGCGGATGGGTGATGTAGGGGTCGCCGCTCTTGCGGGTCTGCCCCTCGTGCCACTTCTCGGCGACGACATAGGCCTTCTGGATGGCGCTGACGTCGTCTTTGGGGTGCGTGGCACGGTGGATCTTGAGCAGGGGCTCCAGGACGGCTTGGTCGCCGGAGGCGGTCTTGCCGCCGATCCGCGACAGCCGGGAGCGCACCCGGGCCGTCGCGGGGATCGACTCGACCTGCGCGGGGGCAGGATCGACGGACGCTACGAGCTCACCTGATTCGGCCACGACACCACTCCTTTGGAGCAGTCTACGACCGTGCTCAGGCGAGGCCGGAGACGAGGGAGGCTCCGACGCCCAGAACGAGCAGGACGACGAGCGCGAGCGCGACGACGCGCATCTGTCGGGGGTTCATCTTCTCCTCCTCTCTCGACGTCAGTAGACGCGCAGCGCGTGGCAGTCGATATCGAGGACTTCGCGGCCGTGAAGCGCCGCCAGCTCGATCATCACCGCCGCGGCCACCGGGTCGGCTCCGCACCGCCGCACGAGGTCGACGGCGGCGTTCAACGTGCCGCCGGTGGCGAGCACGTCGTCGACGACGACCGCCCGCGCGCCCGGAGCGAGCGCGTCCGCGTGGATCTCCACGGTCGCCGTGCCGTACTCCAGCGCGTAGCTCGCCTCGTGGGTGTCGGCGGGCAGCTTGCCCTGTTTGCGCACCGGCACGAAGCCGACGCCCAGCGCGAGGGCCAGCGGCGCGCCGAGCAGGAAGCCGCGCGCCTCGACGCCGACGACGGCGTCGGGCGCGTACGGCTCCACCTGCTCGCGCAGCGCCGCCACCACCTGCGCGAAGGCGTCGGGGGCGCCCAGCAGCGGCGTGATGTCGCGGAAGGCGACCCCGGCGACCGGCCAGTCCCCGATGGACCGGGTGGCGTCGTCGATGAGCTGGCCGACGGTCACTGCGGGACGACTCCCGACGGAGCCTCCTCCTTGATGTCGAGTTCGACATCGCACTTCTCCGCGGCGTCCGACTCGATGGCCTCGAACGCGGCGACGACCTTCTCGTCGGTCAGCTGCGCGACGACGTCGTCCAGTTCGGCCTGGTGCTCGGCGCTCAACTCGGCGAAGGCGCCCGAGGTGGCGTCGGTGAAGACCTTCTCCCACCCTGCGGGCTTCTTCAGGTCGTAGTCACCCATGTCCATCATGATCTGCAGGAAGGCCTGGAAGCGCTCGGAGTACAGCTTCCAGTCCTCGCGGGTCTCCTCCGGGGCGTTCTCGGCGAAGTCGGCGGCTGCGTCGGCACGGGTGGCGATCTGCTCGGACAAGCTGTCATAGACCTCGTCTGCGGTCGCCTCGTCCGACTGCTTCGTGTCCATCTCGCCCTTCAAGACCACGAGGTCGGCGCAGTAACGGTCACGGTCGTCCTCCCGCAGGAAGACCGCCCACACGGCCACGCCGAGGATCAAGACGAGGGCCAGGGCTCCGGCCAAGACGGGGGGACGGCGCCAGACAGGGGCCTTCGCGGTGTTCATATTCCTCCAGGTGAGAGTGTTCGGGGACGCGGCTCAACGGCGCTTGCGCTGTCGGCGGGTGGTGCGCTTGGGCTGGTGACGACCTGCGGCCTGCGAGGTCGTCACGGGGCGATGCGAGGAGACGGTCTCCTTGGTCTTTTTCTTCTTCGTCGATCCGGACCGGCGGGCCAGGACCTTCTCCGTGTGGGCACGGACGGCCGGGTCGCGACCGGCGATCCGGGCGGCGACGGGGACGGCGACGAGCAGCGCGGCTCCGGCCGCCGCCAGCACGCCGACGGTCAGGATCAGGGCCGTGTCGGCGATCGGGCCGCCGACGACCCAGCCCGCCACCAACAGCGCGAGCGCGACCGGTCCGGCGGTCAGAACCGCCGCGGACAGCGCGGTCCGAGCCCGGCCCGCCGCGACGTCGACGTGCTCGTCGAAGGTGTGGACAGCCGAGGAGGTCACGTCGCGGGTGCTCTCGCCGAACAGTCCGAGGGCCAGCGCGACGAAGACGAGCGCGAGGACGACGACCGCGAGCAGCGCCGTGATCGCGGCGAGGTCGAACAGGCCGCCGCTCCAGGCGTGCAGTCCGGCGGTCGACGCCGCCGACACGAGCACCGTCGCCAGCGCGACGGCCGCGACGACGGCGCTGCGAGCACGCCAGCCGACGAGCGCCACGGCCAGCAGGACCGCGACGGCCAGGCCGACGGCGATGCGCAGCAGCGAGCCGTCGCTCCACTCCGGCCCGATCTCGGCCCATGCCACGTCGGTCGCGCCGGCCTTCGTCAGGGCGCCGGCCACCTCGTCGGCGTCGGCGTCGGACAGCGGCCCGGTCTGGACCCAGATCGTCCCGGCGCCCGAGGCGCGCAGCACGGGGTCGGAGGCGACGCCGGTCGAGCCGACCGCGTCGGCGAGCTCGCGCACGGTGTCGGCGTCGGCCGAGGCGACCGTCGCGGTGAACTCCATGCCGCCACGGGCCTCGCTCCCCCGGTCGGTCCCGCCGACCACGAGGCCGACGAGCGCCACGGCCAGCACAGCGACGGCGACGAGGTAGCCGCGACGCGGGTCGCGGCGCGGCCCGGCGAGCGGCTCGGGCGAGGCCAACGGCCAGCCCCGGCGCGCGAGGACGGCGGTCAGCGGCCGGGCGAGGAAGGACACGACCAGCAGGGCGACGACCGCCGCGGCCGCCAGCACGACGGCGACGGCGCGCACAGCGCCGCCGAGCGTCCACGCCAGCGCGACGCCCGCGAACAGCACGACCGCGTCGACGGTGACAATCACCGCGCGGGAGCGCTCCCAGCCGACCTCGACCGCCCGGAGCGCCGCCTTGCCCGAGCGGGAGGCCTCGCCGGCCCGGTTCACGAACAGCGCCGCGGAGGCCGACACGAGGGCCAGTCCCGCGACGCCGGCGCCCACGGTGGGCCACCCGACCGCGACCCGGAAGTACGAGCCCGTCGACACGAGGAAGAGGTAGCCGAGCAGCGCCGCGCCGGCCAGGCCGGCGGCGGTGACGACGCCCTGCAGACGACGACGCCAGGACGCCAGGACGAGCCCGGCCAGCAGGCCGGCTCCGATCGCCGCTGCGGCGGCCTTCAACTGGGCGCCGGTGAAGGCCGGTCCCTCGTCGACGACGTCGGCCACGGTCAAGCTCACCGGCAACGCGCCGTGGTCGACCTGGCCGACGATCTCGGTGGCGCCGATCTCGCTCAATCCGGTCACCTGGAGCCGCCCGTCGGTGACGCGCTCGTCGGGCACGGTCACCGAGGCGACCTGGTGGTCGAGCAGGACCGCGTACTGTCCGCCGCCGTCGAGCAGGGCAGCCGTGATCTGGTCGAAGGACTCCGTGCCCTTCTCGTCCAGTTCGAGGTCGACCGACCATCCGAGATTTCCCTGCGGCAGGTCCGAGGAGGCGTCGGAGATCCGCGCGCTGTCCACGAGCGCCGGGCTGAGGATCAGGGCTTCGCCCGTGGTCGGGTCGCACGAGACGGTCGGCCGGTCGACGCTCGTCACCAGCGCCGTGCCGGAGGTGCAGTCGGTGTTCTGAGCGATGCTCTGCAGCGCGGCAGCGGCCTCCTGGTACTCCGAGGGCAACGCGCCGAGGCCCTGGGAGGACGCGGCCAACGCGTCGCCGAGGCTCAACGAGGACCAGTCGACGGCCTCACCGGTCGATGTCGCGGGGGTCGTGGCGCCGGTCGAATCGGCGGTCCAGACGACCCGCACGCTGAGCTGGCCGCTGCGGGCCAACCGGGCCGGCAGGTCGTCGGCGACCGTCCCCGGAACCTCGACCACCAGCTCCCGGTCGCCGCGCGTCCGCACGCCGGCCCCGTCGTGGGCGTCGTCGACCCGCCGCTGCACGACGTCGCGCGCCACGGCGAGGTCGGCGGCGTCGACCGCGACCTCAGGGTCGGCCGTCAAGGTGATCCGTGTGCCGCCCTGGACGTCGAGCCCGAGCTGCGGCTTCCACACTCCGTGGCCGGAGCCGTCGCGCCAGTCGACCACGCCGACGACCGCGAAGGCGATCACGAGCGCGGCCAGGAACAGGCCCAGCGCTCGACCCGCGCGCCTCATCAGTCGTCCTCGCCGGAGAGGTGCTCAGGCGCCGGCTCCTCGGGCTCGACCACCTGCGCGATGGCCTGGCGGTGGACGCGCATCTCCACGCCGTCGGCGACGCGCAGACGGGCGTCGGCCTCGCCGAGGGCGACGATCGTGCCGAAGATGCCGCTCGCGGTCATGACGTCCTGGCCGGGCTCCAGCGACGACTGCAAATCGGCGATCTTCCGCTGGTTCTTGCGCGCGGGGCGCACCAGGAACAGCCAGAAGACCACCACGGCGAGCAGCAGCGGGACGAGGGCGGACAAGCTTTCCACGCGAGGACTCCAAGAGACGTCAGGCCCGCTGGCGCGGGTCGGCCGGTGGGCCAGAGAGCAGTGTAGTCACGTTCCCTGAGGCGGACGTCACACGTCGTCGCCGAAGGACAGCTCCTGCGGCGAGTCGGCGGGCGCGGCCAGGCCCAGATGACGCCAGGCGGCGGGGGTGGCGATCCGGCCGCGCGGAGTGCGGGCGAGGAAGCCCAGCCGCACCAGATAGGGCTCGGCGACCTCCTCGACCGTCTCGCGCTCCTCGCCGACGGCCACCGCGAGCGTGGACACGCCCACCGGGCCGCCGCCGAAGGACTGGCAGAGCGCCCGCAGCACCGCGACGTCGAGCCGGTCGAGGCCGAGGTCGTCGACCTCGTACAGCGCGAGCGCGGCGCGGGCGGCTTCCAGGTCGAGCACGCCGCCGGTGCGGACCTCGGCGTAGTCGCGCACCCGGCGCAGCAGCCGGTTGGCGATGCGCGGCGTGCCGCGCGAGCGTCCGGCGATCTCGGCGGCGCCGTCGGCCGTGAGATCGAGACGCAGAAGGCCGGCCGACCGCGTCACGATCCTTTGCAGATCGCTCGCCTCGTAGTAGTCGAGCTGCGCGGTGAAGCCGAAGCGGTCGCGCAGCGGCCCCGGCAGCAGACCGGCGCGGGTGGTGGCGCCGACGACGGTGAACGGCGGGATCTCCAGCGGGATCGCGGTGGCGCCCGGCCCTTTGCCGACCACGACGTCGACCCGGAAGTCCTCCATCGCCATGTAGAGCAGCTCCTCGGCGGGCCGCGACATGCGGTGGATCTCGTCGATGAAGACGACGTCGCCCTCGGTGACCCCCGACAAGATGGCGGCGAGGTCGCCGGCGTGCTGGATGGCCGGGCCGCTGGTGAGCCGCAGCGGAGCCGACAGCCGGTGGGCGATGATCATGGCGAGCGTGGTCTTGCCCAGGCCCGGCGGACCGGACAGCAGCACGTGGTCGGGCGTCGAGCCGCGCGCGGTGGCGGCGTCCAAGACGAGCGAGAGCTGCTCGCGCACCCGGTCCTGCCCGACGACCTCGTCGAGGGTGCGGGGGCGCAGCGCCGCCTCGTAGGCGCGGTCGTCGGAGCCGACCGCGGCCGCGACGACGTCGTCCTCGGGACGCTCCATCAGTTCCTCGCCAACGTGCGCAGGGCGTCGCGCAACAGCGACGACACCTCGGGAGCCCCGCCGTCGGGCAGATCGGCGGCGACCCTCTCGACCGCCTTCTCCGCGTCGCGCACGCTCCACCCGAGGCCCAGCAGCGCCTCGGCCACCTGGTCGCGCCACGGCGGAGCCGACCCGGAGGGGCCGGCCGTCACGACCGCCCCGACCTTGTCCTTCAACTCGACCACGATGCGCTCGGCCCCCTTCTTCCCGATACCGGGCACCGAGGTGAGCGCCGCGTGGTCGGCCTGCGCGATGGCAGCGCGCAAGCGGTCGGGGCCGAGCACCGACACCATCGCGAGCGCGACCTTCGGGCCGACCCCGCCGGCGGTCTGCACCAACTCGAACATGTCGCGCTCCTCAGGCCCGCCGAAGCCGAACAGCGTCATCGAGTCCTCGCGCACCACGAGCGTGGTGAACACCGTCGCCTCCTGCCCCAGCCGCGCGGACGCCACCACCGTCGGCGTCGCCCGGACCAGATAGCCCACGCCCCCGACGTCGAGCACGACCCGGTCGACGCCCGCCGACAGCACGACCCCGCGCAGCGAGGCGATCATCGCGCCACCCCCGCCTTCTCCAGCGCGGCCTCAAGCCGCTGCTGCGCGCCGCCACGCCAGATGTGGCAGATCGCGATGGCCAGGGCGTCGGCCGCGTCGGCCGGACGGGGAGCCGCGTCGAGCCGCAGCAGCCGGGTGACCATGCCGGCGACCTGCGCCTTGTCGGCCCGGCCGCTGCCGGTGACGGCGGCCTTGACCTCGCTCGGCGTGTGCAGATGGACGCCGAGCCCATGGCGCGCGGCGACCGCCATCGCGACCCCGCTGGCCTGCGCGGTGCCCATGACGGTGCGGACGTTGGCCTGGCTGAAGACCCGCTCGACCGCCACCGACTCGGGCCGGTGCGCGGCGATGGCCTCCTCGACGCCCTCGGCGATGAGCGCGAGCCGCCGGGCGACGTCGAGGTCGGCCGGCGTGCGCAGCACCCCGACGTGCACGAGTCTCAGCGGACGCCCGACCGACCCCTCCACGACACCCACGCCGCAGCGGGTCAGCCCCGGGTCGATCCCCATGACACGCACACCTGCCGAACTCATGTTCGACACCCTATCGGCTGGGCCTGACAGGCTCAGGCGTGGGCCTGCTCCATGATCTCGTCGCTCGCGTCGAAGTTCGCGAAGACGTTCTGCACGTCGTCGCAGTCCTCCAGCGCGTCGATGAGCTTGACGACCTTGGTCGCGCCGTCGAGGTCGACCTCGATCTTGACCGAGGGGACGAACGAGGCGTCGGCGGACTCGTAGTCGAGTCCGGCCTCTTGCAGCGCCGTGCGCACCGCGACCAGGTCGCCGGGCTCGCAGACGACCTCGAACGACCCGTCGAGGTCGTTGACCTCCTCGGCGCCCGCGTCGAGCACGGCCAGGAGGATGTCGTCCTCGGTGGTCTCGCCGCCCTCCTGCTCGGCGGCGACGATGATGACGCCCTTGCGGCTGAACATGTAGGCGACCGAGCCCGGGTCGGCCATCGTGCCGCCGTTGCGGGTCATCGCGGTGCGGACCTCCATGGCGGCCCGGTTCTTGTTGTCGGTGAGGCACTCGACGAGCATCGCCACGCCGTTCGGGCCGTAGCCCTCGTACATGATCGTGGTGTAGTCGACGCCGCCGCCCTCGAGGCCGCCGCCGCGCTTGACCGCGGAGTCGATGTTCTTGTTCGGGACCGACTGCTTCTTCGCCTTCTGGATGGCGTCGTAGAGCGTCGGGTTTCCGTCGGGGTCGGGGCCGCCCATGCGCGCGGCGACCTCGATGTTCTTGATCAGCTTCGCGAACAGCTTGCCGCGCTTGGCGTCGATGACCGCCTTCTTGTGCTTCGTGGTGGCCCACTTGGAATGCCCTGACATGGCCCAGTCCCTTCTCTAGTGACCGACGAGATCGACGAAGAGGCCCTGGAACCGATCGTCGTCACCGACCTCGGGGTGAAAGGCGGTGGCCATCAGCGAGCCCTGTCGAACCGCGACGATCCTATCGGCGCCGGCCACCTCCACGGACGCCAACACCTCGACGGACTCCCCCGCGCGCTCGATCCAAGGCGCCCGGATGAACACCGCGTGGACCGGGTCGGCGAGCCCCGCGACCGGCAGATCGGCCTCGAAGGAGTCGACCTGACGGCCGAAGGCGTTGCGCCGTACGGTCACGTCGAGACCGCCGAAGGTCTCCTGGCCGCTCGTGCCGCCCTCGATCCGATCGGCCAGCAGGATCAGGCCCGCGCAGGTGCCGAACGCAGGCATGCCGCCGGCCAGCCGTTCCCGGACCGGGTCGAAGAG
>NZ_JASGEK010000028.1:0-78731 GCF_047606445.1 Aeromicrobium sp.
CTGACAAACAAAATTGTCGGAATCGACCCAACCAACCATCCCAAACAGGACAGAAGGAAGGGGTCTAACTAATTAATCTCGTCGACTATTAGCACACTGTTGAGTTCTCAAGAATCAGACGCACACCACCATCCGCCGAACATCGGTCGGCTTCAATCTGGGGCTTCTTCGTACTCTCCGTTTTCCCACGATCAGCCTCCACATTGAAGCGGCATTAATCGTTTCGGTTAGAGCAGTCGGTCAGGCTGCGAGCCCGGCCTCTCGGCCGCGCCCCGTCGCGCTGAGCAACAAGAAGAACATTACACGCACGTTTCCGGACTCGTCAACTCGGGGTGGCGTGATCCGAGTCACACTGGTCAGGAGACGAGCTTGACGCCCGCGATCTGGCGTTTTCCGCGGCGCAGAACCAGCCAGGAACCGACGGAAGAACCGACTTCGGCGAGGGTGCGCTCGGCGTCGTCGACCCGCTCGTTGTTCACGTACGCGCCACCTTCCTTGACCGCACGACGGGCCGCGGACTTGCTGTCCGACAGACCCGTGGCCACGAGGGCGTCGACGATCGTCACCTCGGGGGCGAGTTCGGCGTGGCCGGCCTCCGTCAGCGCGGCCGCGAGGGTGCTCTCCGGCAAGTCAGCGAGATCGCCTCGGCCGAAGAGCGCCGTGGCGGCCAACTCCGCCGCGTCGGTCTCGGCCTCCCCGTGCACGAGCGTGGTCAGCTCACGGGCGAGCCGCCGCTGCGGGAGCCGCTTGCCGGGAGCCTCGGCGTGCTCGGCCATCAACGCGTCGATCTCGTCGACCGGCACGAAGGTGAACTGCTTGAGGTACTCCCCCACCTTCGCGTCCTCGGCCTGGATCCACGCTTGGTGGAAGGCGTACGGGCTCATCAGCTCCGGGTCGAGCCAGATCGTCCCGGACTCGGTCTTGCCGAACTTGGTGCCGTCGGCCTTGGTGATGAGCGGCGTCGAGAGGGCGTGCGCCTTCTCCCCCAGAGAGCGGCGGATCAACTCGACGCCGCCGGTGAGGTTGCCCCACTGGTCGCTGCCGCCGGTCTGCAGGACGCAGCCGTGCCGCTGGAACAGCTCCAGGAAGTCCATCGACTGCAACAGGACGTAGCTGAACTCGGTGTAGCTGATGCCCGAGTCCAACCGGCTCTTGACCACGTCGCGGGCGAGCATGCGGTTGACCGGGAAGTGCTTGCCGATGTCGCGCAGGAAGTCGAGGGTGTTGAGCTGGCTCGTCCAGTCGAGGTTGTTGACCACGATCGCGGCGTTGTCGCCCTCGAAGGACACGTAGCGCTGGACCTGGGAGCGGATCCGCTCGACCCACTCCGCGACGGTCTCCTTGCTGTTCATCACGCGCTCGCCCGACTGCTTCGGGTCGCCGATGAGGCCCGTGGAGCCGCCGACGAGGATCACCGGGCGGTGGCCGGCCTCCTGGAGACGTCGCGCGAGCAAGAGTTGCAGCAGGTTGCCGATGTGCAGGCTGGGCGCGGTCGGGTCGAAACCGACGTAGAACGAGATCGAGCCGTCGTTCAGGGCCGCGCGCAGGGCGTCGGCGTCGGTGCTCTGCGCGATCAGGCCGCGCGCGTCCAGGTCGTCGAGGATGTCGCTCACGCAGGCGATTGTCTCGCAGCCGGGGCACGGGGCGAGCGGCGGTAGGCCGAGACGGTGGGGTCGCCGTCGATCCAGAAGCGCCACGGGACGTCGGCGGCTTTCGAGACGCCGACGCGAGGTCCGGCGGCGATCCGGTCGGGCGTCTCGACTCGCTCGCCGAGACGGATCGGCGAGGCGTCGTCGAGGACGGGGGTGGCGAGGTCGGCGAGGGTGATGCCGAGCGCCTTGGCGAGATTGCCGGGACCGCGGCCGAGGTGGACGTCGGCCACGCCGGGCCGTCGCTCGCGGGCGAGATCGAGGCCGCCCGTGACCCGCCCGGCGCGCAACAGCACGGCCGAGGCGGTCTCGGTCGGGCCGGTGACGATGTTGGCGCAGTGGTGGATGCCCATGCTGCGGTAGACGTACAGCCGCCAGGGATCGCCGTACATGATCTCCGAGCGGGGCGTGCGGGTGTAGGCGTGCGAGGCGGGGTCGAGCACGCCTCCGTAGGCCTCCACCTCGGTCAGCACGACCGTCACGCCGTGCGCGGTGAACTCCCGGCCGAGCAGCGCCCGCGCCCGTTCGTCGACACTGGTCTCCATGGACGTCGTTCATATCGCGTGGGGCCACGCCGACGACGAGGGGCTGCTGCGTCGCGTAGTCGCGGCGGCGCTGGACGTGTCCGTCGCGGAGATCGTGGAAGGGCGAGTGTGCCCGGACTGCGGAGCGAGCGACCACGGACGTCCGTTCCTGCGGGCCGGTGGCCGACGGGCGGGGTGGGCGAGCCTGTCACGGCACGGCGACCACGCGGTCGCGGCCTGGTGCGCGAGCGCTCCGGTCGGGGTGGACGTGGACGCCGATCCGGCGTGGGCTCACCGGGAGGCGCGGGGCAAGGCGGTCGGGACGGGAATCACCGGCGATGATCCGCTCCACGTCGCCTCCCGCGACATCGACGCGCCGGACGGGTGCGCGGCGGCGGTCGCCTGCGTCGCCGACGAGTGGCAGGTCGTCACGGCAGGGCGGGCAGCGGCAGTTCGTCGAGCCACGGGCTGAACAGCTCCGCGCCGTCGAGGCCGGTGAGCTCCCCGGTCAACTCCACGAAATCGTCGGTGGTGACGGTGCTGTGCCGGAAACGGCTCGTCCAGGCGCGCAGCAGGTCGAAGAAGGCGTCGTCGCCGACCCGCAGACGCAGCGCGTGCAGGGTGAGCGCGCCGCGCTTGTAGACCCGGTCGTCGAACATGTCGTCCGGTCCCGGATCGGCGAGCAGCAGGTCCTGCGGCAGCCCGGAGAGCCGGGCGTGGTGCTGACGGGCGTGCGCGTCGGCGGTCGGGCCGCCGGAGGCCTCCGACCACAGCCACTCGGCGTAACAGGCGAAGCCCTCGTGCAGCCAGATGTCGCGCCAGTGCCGCAGCGTGACGCTGTTGCCGAACCACTGGTGGGCGAGCTCGTGGGCGATCAGCCGCTGCGCCGACCACGCGCGGTAGGCGAGGTTGGAGCCGAAGATCGACAGGCTCTGCGCCTCCAGCGGGATCTCCAGCTCGTCGTCGGTCACCACGGCGGCGTAGCTCGCGAAGGGGTACGGGCCGAAGAGGCGGCTGAAGCTCTCGACCATGGCCGGCTGGTCGGCGAAGGCCTCGGCGACCGCGGGCTTACGGGCGGGCGGGCACCAGGTGGTGAGGGCGACGCCGACGGACTCCCCCGGCAGCGCGACATAGCGGCCGATCTGCAGGGTGGCGAGATAGCTCGCCATCGGGGCGTCCTCGGCGTACGTCCAGACCCTCGTGCTGCCGCGCCGTCGCGTCGGGCCGGGTCGGCCGTTGGCGACCACGGTGTAGCCCTGCGGCGCGGTGACGGTGAAGGCGTAGGTCGCCTTGTCGTCGGGGCGGTCGTTGCAGGGGAACCAGCTCGGCGCGCCGTGCGGCTGAGAGGCGACGATGAGCCCGTCCTCCAGCTCCTCCCAGCCTGCCTCGCCGTCCTTGCCGGGCATGGGGCGCGGCGAGCCCGAGTAGGGGATCTTCACGGTGAACGCGGCGCCCGCCGGGATCGTGGCGCGCGGGCGCAGCACGACCTTGTGCCGACGCTGGGCGTGCTTGGCGGGCGGACGTCCGTCGATGACGACCTTGCCGACGCGCAGCCGGTAGAGGTCGAGCTCGAAGGAGGCGAGGTCGGCCAGCGCCCGACAGGTCAGCGTGGCGACGCCGGACAGCGCGTTGGCCGCGAGGTTGACCGTCAGGTCGAGGTCGTAGTGGTCGACGGCGAAGGAGGGGTCGCCATGGCCGGGAACGTAGGCGTCGCCGTCGGTCCGTCGCCTCACACGTCCTCGTTCCACGGGCCGACGGGGTTGCCGATCCAGCGGGTCTTCGCCGGGACCGACTCGCCGCGCATCACCAGCGACACCGGGCCGACGGTCGCGTGACGGCCGAGCGCGGCCGCCGGGAGCACGACGCCGTGCGGGCCGAGCGTCGCGCCCTTCGCGAGGGTGACGGTGTCCATGCTGAGGATTCGATCATGGAACAGGTGGGTCTGGACGACGCACCCCCGGTTGACCGTGCTGCCCGCGTCGAGGCGCACGAGGTCGGGCTCGGGCAGCCAGTAGGTCTCGCACCAGACGCCCCGGCCGATGCGCGCTCCGAGGCCGCGCAGCCACAGTGTGAGCACCGGCGTGGCCAGCACGTGACGGGTGAACCACGGGGCGGCGACGACCTCGACGAAGGCGTCGGCCAGTTCATTGCGCCAGACGAAACCACTCCACAGAGGATGGCCGGAGCGGGCGACCCGGCCGACGAGCGCCCACTTCGCGACGACGGTCACGAGCGCGGCGACGACGCCCGCCACCGCCAACACGGCCCCGGCGAGCAGGGCGGCGAGCGCCCAGGACCGGTCGGCCAGCCAGAGCAGTCCGAGCGCGGTCAGCGCGGCGATCCAGCCGGCCGTCCACACTGCCGTGATCCGGCAGCACTCGATCAGCGCCCGGGCGACGCGCAGGCGGGCGGGCGGCTCGAAGGTGCGGCGGGTGTCGCTCTCGCCGGTGGCGCGGCGCAGTTTGACCGGCGGGCTGCCCAGCCAGGACGAGCCGGGTTTGGCGGCAGCGCGGCGGGGCGCGGCCGACAGCACCGCGACGAGGCCGCCCTTCGGCACTTTGCGACCCGGCGCGGTCATGCCGGAGTTGCCGACGAAGGCGCGGCGGCCGATCTTGACCCGCTCGACACGCAGCCAGCCGCCGCCCAGCTCGTACATGCCGAGCATCGTGTCGTCGGCGAGGAAGGCGCCGTCGTTGACCGTGGTCAGACTGGGGATCATCAGCACGGTCGACGCCTCGACGTCGCGGCCGATCTTCGCGCCCAGAAGCCGCAGCCACGCGGGCGTCAGCCAGCTGGCGTAGAGCGGGAACAGCCAGGTGCGGGCCTCGTCGAGCAGTCGGACGATGGTCCACGCGCGCCAGGCCTGCGCGCTGTGGATCGGATGCGTGCCCGGCTCCAAGCCACGGCCCTGGAGCCGCACGATCACGGCGATGAGGGCGGCGAGGAGCAGCCCGGCGAACGTCGTCACGACGGGCACGCCCAGCACCGCCGAACGGACCGCGTCGCCGAAGCCCGTCGGCACGCCGGTGAGCGCCAGCCATGCCGTCAGCGCGCCGATGAGGCTGACGCCCGGCAGGCTCGACAGGGCGACGCCGGTCAGCGTGTAGCCGACGATCCAACGACGACGGCGCGGCGCGGAGCCCTCGGCCGCCGGACCCCGGGCCGTGCCGACCGGCTCGGCGGGCGCGCCGGACCAGTACTCGCCCGCCGGGACCTCGCCGAAGACCGCCGAGCCGGGGCCGATCTCGGCCTCCTTGCCGACCTTCGCGCCGCCGACGAGGGTGCTGCGCGTGCCGATCCGGGCGCGTTTGCCGACCTCGACGCGGCCGAGGTGGAAGACGTCGCCGTCGATCCAGTGTCCGGCGAGGTCGACCTCGGCCTCGATCGCGCAGTGGGCGCCGAGCCGCAGGAAGCCGGTGACCGGCGGGATGGTGTGCAGGTCGACGCCGCGTCCCACCTTCGCGCCGAGCAGCCGGGCGTACCAGGTCATCGCGGGCGCCGCAGCGAGGCCGGTCGCGCCGACCTCCTCGACGAGACGTTCGGCGAACCAGACCCGCAAGTGCGTGAGGCCGCCACGTCGGTGCCGGCCCGGGCGCACTCCGGCCAGGACGACACGGGCGAGCGCGGCCGCGACGACGATCCGTCCCGGCGGCGTCATCAGCGCCGCCCAGAGCAGCGCGACCCACCCCCACGAGATGGCCGGGACCCAGGCGGCGTCCAGCGGTCCGCGGGCGATTAGGGCGGCGAGGCCGAGCCAGGCCAGCCAGCGCAGCCCGCCGACGGTGCGGACGACCACCGTGCCCGCCGTCAGCGTGGCGCGCGAGGCCAGGGGGACCGGGGCGACCGGGTCGTTCGCGGGGCCCTCGCGGCCCTGGCTCTGCTCGATGACGGTGGCGAGGTCGCCGAGCGTCGGATGCTCGTAGACGTCGGCGACGGTGAACTCCGGGACGTCCTCGCGCACGCGGGCGACCAGTTGCGCGGCGGTCAGGCTGCCGCCGCCGAGGTCGAAGAAGTCCGACGTGGCGTCGGTGGGGCTCGCGCCGAGCAGGTCGTGCCAGATCCCGGCGAGCCAGGCGGCGCGCGGGCCGAGGTCGTCGAACGAGGCCTCTTCGGCGGGCAGCGGCCAGGGCAGCGCGTCGCGGTCGACCTTGCCGGACACGCGCGTCGGGATCGTGTCGACCGGGGCGAGGCGCGGGACGAGCGCGGCGGGCAGGGTCGCGCGCAGGTGCTGCGTCGCGGCGGCGCGGTCGAAGGCGTCGTCGGCGCGCACATAGCCGACGAGCACGGTGTTGCCGGCGGCGCTCTTGCGCGCGGCGACGGCCGCGGCGACCACGCCGGGCAGGGCGAGCAGGGCGCTGTCGATCTCGCCGAGCTCGATACGCCGTCCGCCGATCTTCACCTGGTCGTCGGCGCGGCCCTGGAAGAACAAGCCGTCTGCGTCGTTCACCACGAGGTCGCCGCTGCGGTAGGCGCGCTCCCAGCCGAGGGTCGGCATCGGGGCGTACTTCTCGGCGTCCTTGGCGGGGTCGAGGTAGCGGGCCAGGCCGACGCCGCCGATGATGAGCTCGCCGGTCTCCCCCTCGCCGACCGGCCGCCCCTCGGCGTCGACGACGGCGAGGTCCCAGCCGTCGAGCGGCAGGCCGATGCGCACCGGACCCTCGACGCCCACCTGCGCGCCGCACGCGACGACGGTGGCCTCGGTCGGCCCGTAGGTGTTCCAGACCTCGCGCTCCGGGCGGGCCCAGCGGGCGCCGATCTCCGGCGGGCAGGCCTCGCCGCCGAGGATCAGCAGCCGCACCCGGTCGAGGGCGCCCGCCGGCCAGAGCAGGACGAGCGTCGGCACCGTGGAGACGACCGTGATCCGGTTGGCGACGAGCCAGCCGCCCAACTCGGCCCCGCTCTTGACCAGCGAGCGCGGCGCGGGCACGAGGCAGCCGCCGTGCCGCCAAGCCAGCCACATCTCCTCGCAGGAGGCGTCGAAGGCGACCGAGAGCCCCGCCATCACCCGGTCGCCGGGACCGAGCGGATCGCCTGCGAGGAACCAGCGCGCCTCGGCGTCGACGAAGGCGGCGGCGTTGCGGTGGCGCACCGCGACGCCCTTCGGCGTGCCGGTGGAGCCGGAGGTGAAGATGATCCAGGCGTCGTCGTCCGGGCCGGGCTCCTCGCCGGGCCTCGGCGGACGGGTCTCGCCGCGCGGCGCGATGTGCAGGCCGTCGCCGATCACCGCCGCCACCTGCGCCTCGGCGAAGACGGTGCGCACCCGCTCGGCCGGGTCGTCGGCGTCGACGGGGACGTAGGCCGCGCCCGACAGCAGCACGCCGACGATGGCGACGTAGAGGTCGACCGTGCCGGAGTCGAGCCGGACGCCCACCCGGTCGCCCCGGCCGACGCCCAGCTCGTTCAGCTCCTCGGCGACGAGGGAGGCCAGCTCCCACAGCTCGTCGTAGGTCAGCGACTCCGCGCCGTTGTCGAGGGCCGGCTCCTCGGCGGCGGCCTCCACGCTGGCCCGCAGGACGTCGACGAGGGTGCGCGGCGGCGGCGCGGCGGCCGAGCGCAGCAACGGCGAGTCAGTCACCGGCGAAGCGTCGCACAGTCAGGTGAACAACCGGTGACGCGGCCGTCGGATTCGAGACGCGAGCGCGCACCCTCAGGGACCGAAGATCGTTCGGTCCCTGAGGGTGCGGGCGAGCGTCCTCCGTCAGCGCAGCAGCGTCTGACGGCGGCGGGCGAACAGGTAGAGGCCCGCGGCCACGAACAGCAGGCCGAACACGGTCCACCGGACCATGTCGCGGTCGATGCCGGTCGAGGGCAGCTCGCCCTCGACCTCCTCGACCGGGGACGTCTCGGAGGTCACCGAGACCTGCTCGGAGCTGATCTCCGAGCCGCCCGGCACGTTGCCGCGCACCGAGGCGACGTTGACCACGCCTCCGGCGTCCAGGTCGTTCTGCGTCACCTCGTAGGGATCGGCGGTGACCGTGACGACCTCGCCGGGAGCCAGCGTCACGTCGACCGGCGTCAGGCCGGTGACCCGCGGGTCGACCACGCGCACGTTCTCCATCGTGGTGTTGCCGTCGTTGGTGATCGTGAACGTGTAGAGGATGTACTCGCCCACGTCGGCCAGCCCGTTGCCGTTCGCGTCCTGCAGGTCGGCGCTCTTGACCAGGTCGAGCGACGGGTCCGGAACCAGCTCCTCGCTCGTGGACGTGGCCGACGGGGAGGTCACCTCGATCGGCGTGGTCGTGCCCGGAGGCGTCGTCGTGCCGGAGGCCGTCGCGGTGTTGGTCAGCTCGCCGCTGTCGATGTCGGCCTGCGTGACCGTGTACGTCGCGGTGAACACCTGCTCCTCGCCGGGGGCGAGCGAGTCGACGCTGGTCGGGGTGATCTCCGACAGGCCCTCCATCTCGTCATCGACCGTCACGTCGTCGACCGTGGTGTTGCCGGTGTTGGTGACCGTGATCGTGTAGGTGATCACGTCGTCGACGTCGGCCTCGCCGTTGCCGTTGGCGTCGGTCGTCAGCTCGTTGGTCTTGACCGTCGTCAGCGACTGCTCCGGGCCGTCGGTGTCCGTCGTCGTGGTGGCCGGACCGAAGGTGAGCGGCTCGGGATCGTCCGGGTCCTCGTTCCCCTCGTACGGCGTGAGCGCCGGGGGCGTGCCCGTGACCGTCGCCGAGTTCGACACGTGGCCGTCCCAGACATTCTGCTCGGTCACCGTGTAAGTCGCGGTGAACACCTGCTCCTCGCCGGGGGCGAGCGAGTCGACGCTGGTCGGGCTGATCTCCGACAGGCCCTCCATCGGGTCGTTCACCGTCACGTCGTACAGCGTCGTGTTGCCGGTGTTGGCGACGGTGAAGGTGTAGGTGATGACGTCGCCGGTGCTGACCGTCTCGTCCTCGTCGAGGTCGGTGGTCTTCTCGATCGTCATGTCCGTGACACGGGGCGCGGGGACGTAGTAGTCGTCGTCCTCCTCGCTGGTGTACGTGCTGCCGTCGGGCAGCTCTCCCGACGCGGTGGCCGTGTTCAGGATCACCCCGGCGTCGACGTCGGCCTGGGTGATGACGTACTCGGCCGTGAACACCTGCGTTCCGCCGGACGGGATCGTCGCGGTCGTCGGCGTGATGCCGGTGACCTTCGAGTCGGTGATCGACACGCCGACGACCTCGTCGGCGCTGTAGTTGTTGACCGTGAAGGTGTAGGTGATGACGTCGCCGACGTCGCCCTGGCCTTCCGTCCCCTCGTCGGTGGTCAGCTCCGACGACTTCTCGATGACCAAGGGCTCGCCGTAGGGGCAGCCGGTGACCATCTGCGGGAGGCCGAAGCCGCTGGCGGTGCCGTCGGCCAAGGTCAGCGAGCCGATGTCGAGGTCGGACGCCGTGGTGCTCGCATTGTCCGGATCGTTGACGACCGTCAGGGTGGTGCTGCCGTTGTTAGCGACGTACATGCGGCCGTCGGGGCCGCGCTGCACCTGGCCGCCGGAGGAGCCGATGGTCGTGACGTCCAGCTCGGTGGCCTTGATCGCCGCGCCGGAGGTCGGGTCGGACACGTCGTAGCGGTAGAGGTGGCCGGTGCCGAAGATGTTGGTCGCGTAGACGTAGTCGCCCGACGGGGAGAAGGCCGCGCTGTAGCCCGCGTTGCCGCCGTCACCGGTCTCCCACTCCGCCTTCTGGCCGATCTGGCCGGTGGCCGCGTCGAAGGTGAGCAGGCGCAGCTTGCCGCCGTTGGAACTGCCGGTCATGGCGACCAGCTGGGTCATGTCGGGGCTGAACGCCAGCGTGCCGAACTGGGCGTTGTTCGACGTCGGGAGCAGGCTCTGCACCACGGTGCCCGTCGGCCCGTCGTCGTCGAACTCGAAGGCCACGATGTAGGGCTGGTTGTAGGTGTAGGTGATGACCCAGTACCCGGTGCCGTCGGCGTTCGGGGCCGAGACCAGCGCCTCGGAGGCGTAGTCGGTGAGCGTCGAGGTGACCGGGAGGTTCTTGTCGGTCGCCGAGACCTCGCCGAGGCCGCCGTTGGCGGTCAGGTCGACCTCGCTGTAGAGCAGCTCGCCGGCGCCGGATTCGACCGAGCCGGTCGTGGTGACGACGAAGTACTTGCCCGTGGTGGTCGGGGCGGGGAAGGCGGCCACGGTCTGCGTCGCCGAGGGGGCGGTGGTCAGGCCGGTGCCGTTGGGCATGGGGTCGCTGTTCTTGTCGAGCACCCGCTCGCCGTTGGCCCAGAACAGCAGGTCGCCGGAGGTGTCCGTGACGACCGTGGTGCCCTCGCCGTTGGTGGTGGCGACGTCGCTGTCGCCGACGACGCGCGTGGTGTCGCCGGAGATGCCGAAGTCGATGCTCGCCTGGTTGCCGAAGTACCAGAAGCGCTCGGTGGCGCGGGTCGCACTGTCGCCGCAGGTGGCCGACACGGTCGCGTCGATCACGTTCAGCGTGGCGTCGGCCGGCTCGTCCAGGCCGGCGACCTCGATCTGGTCGGGGCCGTTGACGTAGGAGCCCGCCGCGTCGGCCTCGACCCACACGGTGATCGTGCAGGACTCGACATCGGCGGCGATCGAGCCGGCGGTCACCTGGATCGTGGTGTCGCCCTCGGCGAGGGCGTTGGCGCCGTCGGAGGTCACCGTGGCCGCCGCGCAGGTGCTGGCGACCTGCGAGTCGGCGAGGCTCAGGCCGGACGGGAGGCTGTCGGTGAACTCCCAGCCGGTCTTCTCGCCGAGCTCGCTGGTGTTGGTGATCGTGAAGGTCAGCGGGGTCGCGGCCTCGACGAGGGCGGTGGTCTCGGCGGCGTAGTCGCTGTCGGCGGCGCCGAAGTGCTTGTCGAGCTGCGGGGTGACGTCGAGCAGTTCCATGTTGTCGAAGGCGTGGTCGTTGCCGCCGGCCGTCCCTCTGGCGTTGCGCACCCGCAGGTAGGCGTCGCCGCCGTCGACCAGCGCGGCCTTGTCGCCGGTGACGGTGTTGGCGTGCGTCCCCGAGGTGTACGTGCCGCAGCCGGTGCCGGGGGTGCTGTTCAGCGCGGTCTCCGTGGTGTCGTCGTCGCGGTCGCCGACCAGGAAGAAGTTCAGCTGCGGCGGGTTACCGCTGGACGCGCAGTTCAGGTTCGCCACGTCGACGGAGAAGTTGACGAAACGCTTGCCGCTCGGCAACGGGATCGGCACTTCCGTCTCGACCTCGATGGCGTTGTCGGACGACGCGATGCTCGCGGACCAGGCCGTGACGGCGTGGTTCTCGTAGATGTCGACGTCGTCGTCCGGACGGGTGTTGTAAAGAGTGCCCAGGCTCCGCGCCAGGGTCTTCAGGTTGTTGATGCCCGTGTTGTTGCTGTACCCGACGGCGCTGATCTCGGCGGTCGTGCTGTTGCTTGCGAGCACGATGCCGTTGCCCTGGGCCGGGTTCGCCCACTGCTCCTCGGCGTTGTAGGTGACCGGGACGCCGTCGTACTCCTGGCTGCTCTCGTAGTCCAGGATCGAGATCGCGCCGCCCGACGCCTGCGAGAAGTTCTCGAAGTCCTCCAGGAACAGCCGCTCCGGTGCCTTGTCGGTGGTGTCGCCGGGCGTGCCCGGATCAGCGACCGCAGGACCCCCCACCACGGACAGCGACACGGCGAGCAGCACCATCGACGCCGACAGGGCCGACACACGACGCAGACGATTCATCACAAGTCCCTTCCAGGACGGACACGGCAGAGCGACGACACGACATCGCCGCGCCCAGACTACCAGGTCCGCTCAGGAAAAATTCAATCTCAGCGGCCGGGGGCGATCCGGCCCCGCAGCTCCGCCAACTGCTCGGTGACCCGCGTCAGCGCGGTGCCGCCGCGGCCGTCGCGCGAGGAGATCGAGCCCTCGACGGTCAGCACCTCGCGCACGCCGGGCGTGAGGTGCGGCGAGATGGCGGCGAAATCCTCATCGGTCAGCGCGTCGAGCTCGATCCCGCGTCGCTCGCACTCCTGCACGCACGCGCCGGCCAGCTCGTGGGCGACCCGGAACGGCACGCCCTCGCGGACCAGCCACTCGGCGACGTCGGTGGCCAGCGCGAAGCCCTGCGGGGCCAGTTCAGCCATCCGCTCGGTGTGGAAGGCGAGCGTCGCGACCATGCCGGTGAACGCCGGGAGCAGCACCTCGAGGGTGTCGACCGAGTCGAAGACCGGCTCCTTGTCCTCCTGCAAGTCGCGGTTGTAGGCCAGCGGGAGGCCCTTCAGCGTCGACAGCAGGCCGGTCAGGTTGCCGATGAGGCGTCCCGACTTGCCGCGCGCCAGCTCGGCGACGTCGGGGTTCTTCTTCTGCGGCATGATGCTCGACCCGGTCGAGTAGCCGTCGTGCAGCGTGACGAAGCCGAACTCCCGGGTGTTCCAGACGATGATCTCCTCGGCCAGGCGCGACAGGTCGACGCCGATCTGCGCGCAGACGAAGGCGAACTCGGCGACGAAGTCGCGCGAGGAGGTGCCGTCGATGGAGTTCGGGGTGGACCCCGCGAAGCCGAGGTCGGCCGCGACCGCCTCGGGGTCGAGCCCGAGCGAGGACCCGGCGAGCGCGCCGGAGCCGTACGGCGAGTCCGCGCCGGTGCGGGCGTCCCACTCGGCGAGCCGGTCGAGGTCGCGCACCAGCGGCCAGGCGTGGGCGAGCAGATGGTGCGACAGCAGCACCGGCTGGGCGTGCTGCAGGTGGGTGCGGCCCGGCATCGGGTCGCCGAGATGGGCCTCGGCCTGGTCGGCGAGCGCGGTGACCAGCTCGGTCACCATCGCGGCGATGGTGCGGCCGTGGTCGCGCAGATAGGCGCGGAACAGCGTGGCGACCTGGTCGTTGCGCGAGCGTCCGGCGCGCAGACGTCCGCCGAGGTCGGCGCCGAGGCGTTCCAGCAGGCCGCGCTCCAAAGCGGTGTGCACGTCCTCGTCAGCCGGGTCGGGACGGAAAGCGCCCGAGGCGACGTCGGCGGCGAGCTGGTCGAGCCCGGCGAGCATGGCCGCGAGGTCGTCGTCGCTCAGCAGGCCCGCGCCGTGCAGCACGCGGGCGTGGGCGCGCGAGCCGTCGATGTCGTAGGGGGCCAGGCGCCAGTCGAAGTGCGTCGAGCGCGACAACTCGGTCAGCTCCGGCGACGGGCCGGAGGCGAACCGTCCGCCCCAGAGGCGGGTCTCGGCCTGATCGGTCTCAGTCACGCGGTCTCCTCAGTTCGGTCAGGCGGCGGGCCACGTCGGCCCCGCCGTCGGGTTCGCGACAGATCACCATGACGGTGTCGTCGCCGGCGATCGTGCCCAGGATGTCAGGCAGGGCGACCTGGTCGACCGCCGAGGCGAGATACTGGGCGGCGCCCGGCGGCGTCCGCAGGACGACGAGATTGGCCGAGGACTCCGCGCTCACCAGCAGCTCGCGGGCCAAGCGCGTCAGCCGGGCCTGCGCGGCGGCGCTGTCGGCCACCGGCTGGGGCGTGCGGTCGCCGCCCTCCCCCGGCACCGTGTAGACGAGGCCGCCGTCGGTGTGGCGCACCCGCAGCGCGTCGAGCTCCACCAGGTCGCGGGAGATGGTCGAGGCGGTCGCGCTGACCCCCTCGCTCTCCAGCAGGCCCGCCAGCTCCCCCTGCGAGCGCACCGCGTGCTGGCGCAGCAAGCTCACGATGAGCCGCTGGCGCCCCGCCTTGGTGTCGGGCACGCTCATGAGCGGGATTGCTCCAGCAGCCAGGTCAGCACGGCCTTCTGGGCGTGGAGGCGGTTCTCGGCCTCGTCCCAGACGACGCTCTGCGGGCCGTCGATCACCTCGGCGGCGATCTCCAGACCCCGGTAGGCCGGGAGGCAGTGCAGCACGATGGCGTCGGGCTCGGCGAGGGCCACCGACTCACGGGTGAGCGCGTACGGACCGAAGACCTCCAGGCGCTCGGCCTTGGAGTCCTCCATGCCCATCGAGACCCAGGTGTCGGTGATGACGACGTCGGCGCCGGTCAGCGCGACGACCGGGTCGTCGGTGACCAGCACCGAGCCGCCGGTGGTCGCCGCGATCCGCTCGGCGTCGGCCACGACCTGAGCGGCCGGCTGGTAGCCCTCGGGCGCGCCGATCCGCACGTGCATGCCCGCCGTCGCGCCGCCGAGCAGATACGAGTGGCCCATATTGCAGGCGCCGTCGCCGACGAAAGCCACCGTGAGCCCGGCCAGCGAGCCCTTGTGCTCCAGGACGGTCAGCCAGTCGGCGAGGATCTGGCACGGGTGGAAGTCGTCGGTGAGCGCGTTGACCACCGGGACGCCCGCGTGCCGCGCCATCGTCTCCACGTCGGCCTGGGCGTAGGTGCGCCAGACGACCGAGCTGACCATGCGGCCCAGCACCCGCGCGGTGTCCTCGACCGGCTCGCCGCGTCCGGCCTGGGTGACGCCGGAGTCCATGACGAGCGGCGAGCCGCCGAGGTCGGCGATGCCGACCGCGAAGGACACCCGGGTGCGGGTGGAGGACTTGTCGAAGAGCACCGCGACCGTCTGCGGCCCCGCCAGCGGTTTGCGGCTGTAGGGGTCTGCTTTGAGCTCGGCGGCCAGCGCCAGCACCTCGGCCTGCTCGTCGGGGCTCAGGTCGTCGTCGCGCAGGAAATGTCTGATCGTCATGCCAATACCTCGTCCAGCAGGGTCGACAGGGTGGACACGGCGTGCGCGGCCTCGTCCTCGGTGAGGACCAGCGGCGGCGCGAGCCGGAGCCGGTCGGGGCGCGGGGCGTTGACGATGAGGCCGGCGTCGAGCGCGGCCTGCTGCACGTCGGCGGCCCGCGGCTCGGTCAGCACGACGCCCCGCAACAGGCCGCGGCCGGTGATCCGCTCGACCCGGGGGTGCCGGGCCAGGCCGTCGGCCAGTTGGTCGCCCCGGTTCGTCACGTGCGACAACAGGTCCTCGGACTCGATCGTCTCGATGACGGCGAGCGCCGCCGCCGTGGCGACGGGATTGCCGCCGAAGGTCGTGCCGTGCTGGCCGGGGCCGAGCAGCGTCGCGGCCTCGCCGAGCGCGACGAGCGCGCCGATGGGCAGGCCGCCGCCGAGGCCTTTGGCCAGCGTCACGAGGTCGGGGGCGACGCCGGAGGCGGTGTGGCCGAACCAGTCGCCGGTGCGGCCGATCCCGGTCTGCACCTCGTCGAACCACAGCAGCGCGCCGTGCCGCGCGGTGATCTCCCGCGCGGCGGCCAGGTAACCGTCGGGCGCGTCGACCACGCCGGCCTCGCCCTGGATCGGCTCGACCACGAAGGCCGCGACCGTCTCGTCGACCGCCGCCTCCAGCGCGGCGACGTCGCCATAGGGCACGAAGACGACCTCGCCGGGCAGCGGCTCGAAGGGCTCGCGGTACTCGACCTTGGACGTCAGCGACAGCGCGCCCATCGTGCGGCCGTGGAAGCTGCCCTCGGTCGCCACGACCTTGCTCCGTCCGGTCCGGCGGGTCGCTTTGAGCGCGGCCTCGTTGGCCTCGGCGCCGGAGTTCGTGAAGAACACCCGGCTCGACGGGTCGCCGACCAGCGCGACCAGCTTCTCAGCGAGCCGCACCTGGGGCTCGGAGATGAAGAAGTTCGACACGTGGCCGAGCGTCTGGAGCTGCGTCGTCACCGCCTGGACGACGGCCGGATGGCCGTGGCCGAGCGCGTTGACGGCGATGCCGCCGAGCAGGTCGAGATAGCGGTTGCCGTCGACGTCCCAGACGGTCGAGCCCTCGCCCCGGGCGAGGACGCGCGCGGGCGTGCCGAAGGTGTTCATGACCGACGCGCCGTACCGCTCGGTCAGCTCCGCCCCGGTGATGGTCTGAGCACTCATCCCTCAATCCCCCTTGTCGACGCTCGTGGCGTACAGCGCGGTGCGCACCCGGGTGGCCGCGCCGGGCAGGACCTGGGTGCCGACGCCCTCGTCGGTGAAGATCTCCAACAGCACCGAGTGCGGCTCGCGGCCGTCGATCACGGTGGCGCGGGCGACGCCGCCGCGCACGGCGTTGAGGCAGGCGGTCATCTTCGGGATCATGCCGCTGGCCAGGGTCGGCAGCATGTCCTCCAGCGACTCCGGGCTGATCTCGCCGATGACGTCGGTGGAGTTCGGCCAGTCGGCGTACAGGCCCTCGACGTCGGTCAGCACGAGCAGCTTCTCGGCGCCGAGCGCGACCGCGAGGGCGGCCGCCGCGGTGTCGGCGTTGACGTTGTGCACCTGGCCGCCTGCGTCCGGCGCGACGCTGGACACGACCGGGATGCGCCCGGCCTCGATGAGGTCGAGCACCGCCTCGGGGCGCACGCCGACGACCTCGCCGACGAGGCCGATGTCGACCGGCTCGCCGTCGACGACCGGCATGGTCTTCTCGGCGGTGAACAGGCCGCCGTCCTCCCCGGACAGCCCGACCGCGAGGTCGCCGTGGTGGTTGAGCAGCCCGACGAGCTCGCGCCCGACCTGGCCGGTCAGCACCATGCGCACGACCTCCATCGCCTCGGGCGTGGTCACCCGCAGGCCGCCCCGGAACTCGCTCTCGATGCCCAGTTTGTCGAGCATCGCGCTGATCTGCGGGCCGCCGCCGTGCACGACCACCGGCTTGAAGCCGGCCAGCCGCAGGAAGACGATGTCCTCGGCGAAGGCGCGCTTAAGCGCCTCGTCGGTCATGGCGTTGCCGCCGTACTTCACCACGAGGATCTTGTCGTGGTACTTCTTCAACCAGGGCAGGGCGTGCGCCAGGGTCGCGGCCTTCGTGGTGGCCTTCTCCCAGTCGGCGGGGTGCCACTCCTCGGGCGTGGTCTCGGTGTCGGTGGTCTCGGTGTTCTCGCTCATGTCGAGTAGGCGGAGTTCTCGTGGACGTACGCGTGAGTGAGGTCGTTCGTCCAGATCGTCGCCGCCTCCTTTCCGCACTTGAGGTCGATGGTGACGGTCACCTGGCGCGGCTCGAGGTCGACCAGGTTCTGGTCCTCGGCCGGGCCGCTGTTCTTGCAGACCCATACGCCGTTGAGCGCGACGTCGAGGTTCGCCGGATCGAAGGCGGCGTCGGTGGTGCCGATGGAGGCCAGCACCCGGCCCCAGTTGGGGTCCTTGCCGAAGATCGCGCACTTGAACAGGTTGCTGCGCGCCACCGACCGGCCGACGGCGAGCGCGTCGGCCTCGGTGGCGGCGTTACGGGTCTCGATGGCGATCTCGTGGTCGGCGCCCTCGGCGTCGGCGAGCAGCTGCAGCGCGAGGTCACGGCACAGGTCGGTCAGCCGGTCAGTGAACTCCGCGAGGTCGGGACTGACCCCGCTGGCGCCGCTCGCCATCAGCAGCACCGTGTCGTTGGTGGACTGGCAGCCGTCGGAGTCGAGCCGGTCGAAGGACTGCGCCGTGGCGGCCCGCAGCGCGGCGTCGAGATCGGCGGCCGGGAGGTCGGCGTCGGTCGTGACGACCACGAGCATGGTGGCCAGCGCCGGCGCGAGCATGCCCGCGCCCTTGGCCATGCCGCCGAGGGCGTAGCCGTCGCCCTCCCGGACGGCCTGCTTGCTGACGGTGTCGGTGGTCATGATCGCGGTGGCCGCGTCGGGACCGCCCTCGGCGCTCAGCGCGTCGAAGGCCGCGCCGACTCCGGCGAGCAGGTCGTCACGGTCGTTGAGCAGGCCGATGAGGCCGGTCGAGCAGACCTGCACGTCGATCGCGCCGATCCCCAGCCGCTCGGCGGCGAACTCGGCGGTCTGGTGGGTGACGGCGAAGCCCGCCGCGCCGGTGTAGCAGTTGGCGCCGCCGGAGTTCAGCACGACCGCGCGGGCGCTGCCGCCCTTGATCGCCTCCTCGCTCCACAGGACCGGATTGGCCTTGCACCGGTTCGAGGTGAACACGGCCGCGGCGGCCGAGGACGGCCCGTCGTTGACGACGACCGCGACGTCGGGGTTGCCGCTCTCTTTGAGCCCGGCCGCGACCCCCGCCGCCCGGAAGCCCTTCGGCGTGGTGACGCTCATGCCGTCACCGCCTTGGAGAAAAGCATGGTAGGCGGCGACGGCATGAGGAGAGCCATATTGTTCGCTCGCATCCGCTCGCTCATGGGGCCACTCCTTCGGTGGGCAGGCCCAGGGTCTCGGGGAGGCCCAGGGCGAGGTTCATGGACTGGATCGCGCCGCCGGCGGTGCCCTTGACGAGGTTGTCGAGGGCGGTGACGGTGACGAGACGGCCGGCCAACTCGTCGACGGCGACTTGCAGGTGCGCGTGATTGGAGCCGAGCGTCGCGGCGGTCGAGGGCCACTGGCCCTCGGGCAGCAGGTGGACGAACGGCTCGTCCGCGTAGGCCCGCTCGTAGGTCGCGCGGAGCGCCCGGGCGTCGGCGCCCGGACGCAGCTTCGCGGTGGCCGTGGCGAGGATGCCGCGCGCCATCGGGACGAGGGTCGGGGTGAACGAGATGGACACCGCCTCAGCCCCCGCGTGGCCCAGGTTCTGGGCGATCTCGGGGATGTGCCGATGGGTGCCGCCGACGGCGTAGGGGCTCGCCGAGCCCATCGCCTCCGAGGCCAGCAGGTGCGGCTTGAGCGCCTTGCCGGCGCCGGAGTAGCCGTTGGCGAGCACCGCGACGAGGTCGGTCGGCTCGACCAGCCCGGCGTGCACGGCCGGTTGCAGGCCGAGCGTCACCGCCGTGACATTGCAGCCCGGGACGGCGATCCGCTCGACTCCGGCGAGTTCGGCGCGCTGGGTCGCCTCGCCCTTCAACAGCTCGGGCAGGCCGTACGGCCAGGTGCCCGCGTGCTCGCCGCCGTAGTACGCCTGCCAGTCGGCGGCGCTCTCCAACCGGTGGTCGGCGCCGCAGTCGATGACGAGCGTGTCGGGGCCGAGGGCCGCCGCGACCGCCCCGGACTGTCCGTGCGGCAGGCCGAGGAAGACCACGTCGTGACCGGCCAACGTGTCCGGCGTCGTCGGCTCGATGACCCGGTCGTGCAGCGCCACGAGGTGCGGCTGGTGCTCGACCAGCCGCGTGCCCGCGCTCGAGGCCGCGGTCAGCGCGCCGATCCGGACCTCGGGGTGCCCGAGCAGCAGCCGCAGCACCTCGCCTCCGGCGTACCCGCTGGCCCCCGCCACCGCGACTGTGATGGCGGGGGCGCCGGGCCCTTGGGCGGCAGATAACACAGTCGTCATCAGTCCGCTCCGAACTCCATCGCCGCCGCGTCGACGGCCCCCTCCACCAATGACCCAGTCTCGTCACCCTCGACCGAGGGGTTGGCCTCGATCCGCATGGCGCCGCCGGCCGGGAGGTCGCCGAACAGCGTGCCGTTCTCGACGAGCACCTGGCCCTGGTCGAGCGGCTGCGCGGCGTACATCTCCAGCTTGGCCCGCGAGTCGGCGATGTCGAGGTTGCGCATGGTGAGCTGGCCGATCCGGTCGGTCGGGCCGAAGGCGGCGTTCTCGGTGCGCTCCATCGACAGCTTCTCCGGGTGGTAGGAGAAGGCCGGGCCCTGGGTGTCGAGGACCGTGTAGTCCTCGCCCCGCCGCAGCCGCAGCGTGACGTCGCCGGTGACGACCGAGGCGATCCACCGCTCGACCGACTCGCGCAGCATCATCGCCTGCGGGTCGAGCCAGCGGCCCTCGTACATGAGCCGGCCGAGCCGCCGACCGTGCTGGTGGTAGTTGGCGATGGTGTCCTCGTTGTGGATCGCGTTGACCAGCCGCTCGTAGGCGGTCCACAGCAGCGCCATGCCGGGGGCCTCGTAGATGCCCCGGCTCTTGGCCTCGATGATCCGGTTCTCGATCTGGTCGGACATGCCGAGCCCGTGGCGCCCGCCGATGGCGTTGGCCTCCTGGACGAGCGCGACGGGGTCGTCGAATCCGGCGCCGTTGATCGCGACGGGCCGGCCGGCCTCGAAGGAAATCGTGACGTCCTCGGTGTCGATGTCGACCGACGGATCCCAGAACTTGACGCCCATGATCGGCTCGACGGCCTCCAGCGAGACGTCGAGGTACTCCAGCGTCTTGGCCTCGTGGGTGGCGCCCCAGATGTTGGCGTCGGTGGAGTAGGCCTTCTCCTGGCTGTCGCGGTAGGGCAGGTTGTGCTCGGTGAGCCACTGGCTCATCTCGGCCCGGCCGCCCAGTTCGCTGACGAAGTCGGCGTCGAGCCACGGCTTGTAGATCCGCAGTTCGGGGTTGGCGAGCAGGCCGTACCGGTAGAACCGCTCGATGTCGTTGCCCTTGAAGGTCGAGCCGTCGCCCCAGATGTTGACGTCGTCCTCGTGCATCGCGCGTACCAGCAGCGTGCCGGTGACGGCCCTGCCCAGCGGGGTCGTATTGAAGTAGGCCCGGCCACCGGAGCGGATGTGGAAGGCGCCGCAGGCGAGGGCGGCCAGGCCCTCGTCGACCAGCGGCCGCTTGCAGTCGATGGCCCGCGCGAGCTCGGCGCCGTACTCCATCGCGCGGCCGGGGACGCCGGAGATGTCCGGCTCGTCGTATTGGCCGAGGTCGGCGGTGTAGGTGCAGGGGACGGCCCCCTTGTCGCGCATCCACGCGACCGCCACGGAGGTGTCGAGTCCGCCAGAGAACGCGATGCCGACCCGCTCACCAGCGGGCAGGGAAGTCAGAACCTTGGACATGCCTCACATCTTTGCATAGGTCCGCAAATTCTTGCAAGGAGGGTCGAAGGGTCGACATCCTCGACCCGCCGGAACTATCGTCGCCACCAAGCCCGACGAGGATGGAGTTCGACCGCATGGACTTCGGCTGCTCACGACAGCGCGTGGTCGGACGTTAAGCCGTCGTCTCAGCCGGTGTAGGGGACTACTTGACCGGACGAGTCCACACACTGATCCACCGGTGGCATGCTGGAGGCGCTGAACAATCCCGAAGGCCATCCGAGATCGCGGACTTCCTGGCAGTCGTAGATGTCAGGGGTCATCAGGAGTTGCCACTCGCCGTCGACCTTGGCCCAGAGCGCCTGCGCCTCGCCACTACCGAATCCATGTCCGCCGAAGGCATACCCCTCAGCTCGGTAGCCCCCGAGGTAGATGGCCCATCCGCCCTCGCCGGGGCCAGTCCAATCCAACGCGAACTCCTGCGCCTCGGCATCCAACTCCGGGACCAACTCGTCGCGGAGATAGTCCTTGAAATCGTCAGACACACCGTCTATCTGGTCAATGTCCGACTCATCAGTCAAAAGCAGCGGCGGGTCGAAGATGATCTCCTCTGGCTCTGGCAGGCACAAACACAAAATGATCTTCGTGATCTCCCCCGCCACCTCGCCGGCCGACGACGGCGTGAACGTCACCTCATAACCCGTCCCCGCGTCCACATCAAGCGGATACACCACCGTGTCGTCCTCAATCACCCGCGACGGCTCACCCGCCACCCCGTACAACTCCTCCGCGACCGCGATATCGTCCCCGACACCCACATTGTCGATCGTGGTCAACTCCTCATCCTCCGGAACAACCCGGACCACCACACCATCGGTGAACACCAGCGTGCAGTCCACATAGACCACCTCCACCGTGCCCGACGCGGCCACCTCCGACAACTCCTCACCAGCGGCCTCCGCCGCCAAGGCCGCCTCCTCCACCGTCATCCCCGGCGCCACACCCCGATACCCAGCCGGCTGAATCGTCGACGCCGCCCACTCCGGATCCAACACCGCAGGAAGACGCGCCTCCAACTGCGCCGGATTCGCCGCGTCCAACGCCAACCCGCCCGTCTCCTGCGCCATACAGTCCAACTGCTCCGTCGCCGCCGCGTTGCCCGTCGTCTTGAAACCGACCGTATGCACAGTGATCCCCTCCAACGACCGCGCGACCTCGCACGGCTCCTTCCCGAAACCCTGCTGCCCACAATGGTCCTCACCATCGGACACGACCACAATCGACCGCTCACCGGTGTCCGGCAACACGGCCGCAGCCGCCTCCAACGCCCTGCCCATCGGCGTGAACCCACGCGGCGCCACCTCACCGACCGTCGAGACGAACTCGCCCTTATCCAACGGACCAAGCTCGATCAACGTCGACACATCCTCACAACCCGCCTCCAACTCCGCGTCCGACGTGCCCGTCCCCGTGCCATAGACCACCAACCCCAACTCATGAGACTCCGGCAACGCCTCCACCAACGACGTGACAGCCGTCTGAGCCGCCTCGAACCGCACCCCCGGCGCGTCATCGGTCAACATCGACGCCGACGCGTCCAACACAATCACCGTCGGCGTCTCCGACGACTCGACCACCGGCCCATCCTCCGCCGCCTGAGTGCTGCCGTCATCACGCGACACAAACCACACCACACCCCCAGCCACCAACACCACCGGCGCCACCACCCCCACGATCAGAAGTACGACTTTCCCAGGAGACCACGCCCACGACGACATACGCAGAACCTAAGCCCCCCCCGCCTCACCGTCAATGGGGAGAAGTCTCCGACGAGACTCATGAAGAATGCCCGCCCCTGTGATGTCATCAGTAGGAACACCTTGAGTCCGCAGTCGTACGTAGGAGACCGCGGTGCTACTCTGGGGGAACTGGGCTGGCCGGGAGGCCATGGTCCACCCTTTAGGCGGGGATACCCTCGCCACACTCTTCAGGCGGGCGCTCCCCGCCTGAAGTCATTTCTCGGGGATTTTTCGTGCGTGAACTCAGCATTTTCATCGATGAGTCGGGCGACTTCGGTCCATTCCAGGAGCACTCACCCTTCTACGTACTCAGCCTCGTCTTTCACGACCAGAGCGATGACATCAGCCATCACCTCGACAGGATCCACGAAGGTCTCCTCGCCCGAGGTTTCTCGGCCGACCACGCGCTCCACACCGGGCCTCTCATCCGCAGGGAACAAGAGTACCGATGGCTCAGCCTCTCTGATCGACGCTCACTATTTCGTCTACTCGTCGATTTCGTACACCGATGCGAGGTGACCCATCATTCCTGGGTGTTCAACAAGCGTGAACACACTGACAACGACCACCTGGTGAGTCATATGTCCCACGAGCTTGGCTCACTTATCCGCTCACGTTACGCGTTCTTCACGTCGTGGGATCGAGTCGTCATCTACTACGACAACGGGCAGAAAGAACTCACTCGTCTGGTCAATATCGTGTTCAACTCTCATCTTTCCAACGTTGAAATCCGCAATGTCTACCCCTCCGACTACAGCCTCTTCCAAGCCGCTGACCTCTGCTGCACGTTCGCTCTGCTCCGCGAGAAGATCAGAACCGCCAGACTGTCATCGTCAGAGCAAGACTTCTTCTCGACTCCCAGAGATCGGGCTGAACGTGCCTTGAAACGCAACTATTTCAAGACGCTGGACCGTAAGAGGTTCGACCCCTGAGAACAGCCGGGCCTACGCGCGCAGGGTCGCTCCCAGGGCGGCGGCGGCTTGGACGGCGGCCTCGCGGGCGGCGGTGATGTCCTTGTCGGCGAGGGTGCGGTCGGGGGCGCGCAGGCGCAGGGCGAAGGCCAACGAACGCTGGCCGTCGGGCACCTGGTCGCCGGTGTAGACGTCGAAGAGGCGCACCTGTTCGATCAGCTCGCTCGCCCCCGCCAGCGCCTCGCGCACCCGCTCGGCGGGCACGGCGGCGTCGATCAGGAAGGCCAGATCCTCCTTGGCGACCGGGAACGGTGAGAAGTCGGGCTTCGGGCCGATGGCCGGGGCGACGGCCAGCAGCGCGTCGAGGTCGACCTCGGCCACCGCGACCCGGCCGTGCAGGCCGTAGGCCTCCACGACGTCGGGGTGCAGCTCGCCGGCGTGGCCGACGAGCGTGCCGTCGGCCAGCGTGAACTCCGCGCAACGGCCCGGGTGCCACGGCGCGACCTGCGCCTGGCTCACCTCGACCTCGACGTGCAGCACCTCGGCCAGCTTCCGCACGACCGACACCGCGTCGGACCAGGCCACCGGTCGGGCGGCGCCGTCCCAGCCGCCGTGCTCCCTCTCGCCCACGAGCACGAGGCCGACGTGGAACGGCTGGTCGGGCAGGGCGGCGTCGAGCACCGCCAACTGCTCCTCGCTGGGGCGCGACTCCACGCCGTAGATCGGCGCGACCGGGTCGCCCTCGGCCGGACGGAACACGCGGCCGATCTCGCTGATCTGCACGCTCTCGTGACCCCGCCCGACGTTGAGCGAGGCGGCGCGCAGCAGGCCGGTGAGCAGCGTCGTGGTCAGGCCGGGCTCGCGCTCCGACAGCGGATTGGCGAGCAGCACCTGGCGGCGGCGCGCGTCGTCGGTGGGCAGGCCGAGCTTGTCGAAGTCGGCAGGACCGACGAACGGCAGCGTGGTCACCTCGACCAGGCCCGCGCCCGCGAGCACATGGCCGGTGCGACGCCGCAACTGCTGATGCCGGGTCAGACCGCGTCCACCGGTCGGCGTCGGCACGATCGACGGCACATTCTCATAGCCAGCCGAGCGCAGCGCCTCCTCGACGAAGTCGTAGGGGTCGTTCAGGTCGAAGCGCCAGGTCGGCGGCGTGACCGTGAAGGCGGCGCCGTCGGTCTCGACCACACAGCCGTTGGCCTCGTAGGCGGCCTGCGCGTCGGCAGGACTGATGTCGACGCCGCTGATCCGCGCGGGCAGATCCACCGGGAACGTCACCGAGGCGCGCGCCGGAACCTCGCCCACCTGGCCGAAGCCGGGCTCCAGCGTGCCGCCGGCCAACTCGACCAACAGCTCGGCGACCCGCGCCGCGGCCACGAGGGTCAACGCCGGGTCGACGCCCCGCTCGAAACGCTTCGACGCCTCCGAGGGCAACTTGTGGCGACGCTCGGCGTGGAAGATCGTGACCGGGTCGAAGTGCGCGGCCTCGATGACGACGTCGGTGCTCGTCTCGTCCAGCTCGACGCGCGCTCCACCCATGACGCCGGCGAGGCCGATGACGCCGGAGCCGTCGGTGATGAGCAGATCCTCGGTCGTCAGCGTGCGCTCGACGTCGTCGAGGGTCGTCATGGTCTCGCCGTCGCTCGCCCGGCGCACGACGATCTCGCCGTCGAGCTTGGCCCGGTCGTAGCAGTGGTTCGGCTGGCCGAGCTCCAACATGACGTAGTTGCTGATGTCGACCGCGAGCGAGATCGAGCGCATGCCCGCCTGCTCGATCCGGCGCGCCATCCAGGCGGGGGTCGGTCGGGTCGGGTCGATGCCGGTGACCGTCATCGTGGTGAACAGCGGACAGGCGTCGGCGTCCTCGACCCGCACCGGGTAGCCGCCGTCGCCGGACGGCAGAGCGACCCTCTCAGCCGGATCGACGAACGGGACGCCGAAGGCGAGCGCCGCGTCCCGGGCGACGCCGCGCAGGCTCAGCGCGTAGGCGCGGTCGGGGTTGACCTCCAGCTCCAAGGTCTGCTCGGCCAGGCCCAGCAGCTCGACAGCGCTGTCGCCCGGCTCGGCGCTGCCCGGCTCCAGCACGAGGATGCCGTCGACCGACGGGTCGTCGGGCAGGCCGAGCTCGGCGGTCGAGCAGATCATGCCGTCCGAGACGTGGCCGTAGGTCTTGCGCGAGCCGATCTCGAAGCCCAGCGCGGGCAGGTAGGTGCCCGGCAGCGACACGACGACGAGGTCGCCGACGGCGAAGTTGTGCGCGCCGCAGATGATGCCGCGCGAGGGCACGTCGTCGCCGGGCGCGTCGGGCACCGACTCGACGTTCTGCGCGCCGACGTCGACCCGGCACCAGTTGACGACCTTGCCGTTCTTCTGCGGCTCGGGGTTGATCGCCAGCACCCGGCCGACGGTCAGCGGGCCGGTCAGGCCGCCGCCGTGGATCTCCTCCAACTTGAGGTCGTGCATGGTGAGGCGGTCGGCGAGCTCCTCGGTCGTCGTGCCCTCGGGCAGTTCGACCAGCTCGCGCAGCCATTCGACGGGAACGCGCATCACGACCGCCCTCCCGTGACAGAAAGGTGGAAAGAATACGGGAGGACGCTCGTGATCATCTGATGGTTCACTCGCTGGCGCTCGCTCATAGACCAACTCCGAACGGCTCGGTGAAGCGGATGTCGCCGTCCCACAGGTCGCGCAGGTCGGCGATGTCGTAACGGCTGGTGATGGTGCGGTCCAGACCCATGCCGAAGGCGAAGCCGGAGTACACCTCGGGGTCGACGCCGCAGGCGGTCAGCACGCGCGGGTTGACCACGCCGCAGCCGCCCCACTCGACCCAGCCCTCGCCGCCGCAGGTGCGGCAGTCGGCGACCCGCGCGGGGTCGTTGTGGCAGACGTAGCAGAGCAGGTCGACCTCGGCGCTCGGCTCGGTGAACGGGAAGTAGGACGGGCGGAAACGCGTCGTCATCTCCGTGCCGTAGACCGCCTGCGCGAAGTGGTCGAGCGTGCCCTTGAGGTGCGCCATCGACAGGCCCTTGTCGATCGCCAGGCCTTCGACCTGGTGGAAGACGGGCATATGCGTGGCGTCGGCCTCGTCGGTGCGGTAGACGCGACCGGGGCAGACGACGTAGATCGGGGGCGTGCGGGTGAGCATCGTGCGCGCCTGCACCGGGGAGGTGTGGGTGCGCAGGACCATGCCCGACTCCTGCGAGGCCTCCTCGCCCGACTTCACCCAGAAGGTGTCCTGCATGGTGCGCGCCGGATGGTCCGGACCGAGGTTGAGCGCGTCGAAGTTGAGCCACTCGGCCTCCACCTCGGGGCCCTCGGCGACCTCCCAGCCCATCGCGACGAAGATGTCGGCGACGGTCTCCTGGATGGTGGTGATCGGGTGGCGCGCGCCGACGGGCTCACGGTCGACCGGCAGCGTGACGTCGACCGTCTCGGCGGCGATGCGCGCGGCCTTCTCGACGGCCTCCAGCTCCTCGGTGCGCGCGGCGACGGCGCGGTTGACCTCGCCGCGCGCCTGGCCGACCCGCTGTCCGGCTTCTTTGCGGGCCTGCGGCGGCAGCGCGCCGATCTCCCGGTTGGCCAGGGCGAGCGGCGAGCGGTCGCCGGCGTGGTCGAGGCGGGCCTGCTTCAACTCGGCGAGCGTCGTGGCCGCCGCGACGGCCTCCAGCGCCTCGCCGGTGACCCGGGCGATCTCGTCGGGATGCAGCGGCGTGACCTCGACAGGGTCGTAGTCAGAGTTCGGGGCGGACACGAGGCACGAGTCTAGTCCGCTGAGCTGGCTAGTCCGTCAGCACATCGGGCTCGTTGACCGGCAGCCAGACGTCGATCTGCGCCCCGCCGCCCGGCGCGTCGCCGATCTCGACGTGGCCGCCGTGCTGGCTGACGATCCCGCCGACGATGTACATACCGAGCCCGCTGCCCGCCCCCGGTCCGGAGCGCCAGAACCGGTTGAACACCCGCTGCCGCTCCTCCTCGGGGATGCCCGGACCGGCGTCGACCAGCCGCAGCCGCGCGCCCGGCTCGCCGCCCCGTCCCTCCTCGACGACCTCGACGCGGCGCAGCCCGTGGCCGTGGCGCATCGCGTTCTCTACGAGGTTGGTGATGACCTGGGCGAGCCGGTCGGCGTCGCCCCAGATCACGTCGACCTCGTCCAGCTCCGCGCTCCACGACGGCGCGCTGGCCGCCGACACGCTGCGCAGCACCCGTCGCGCGACCTCGTCGAGGCGCACCGGCGCCCGCGCGAGGGCGAGCCGTCCGGCGTCGATGCGGGCGGCGTCGAGCAGTTCGGTGATGAGTCGGCTGAGCCGGTCGGCGTCGGCGTCGACGGTCTCCAACATGAACTGGCGCTGCTCGTCGGTGAAACGGTCCCATTTGCTGAGCAGGGTGGCGGTGAAGCCCTTGATGCCGGTCAGCGGCGACCGCAGCTCGTGGGCGACGGTCGCGACGAGGTCCGACCGCTCCCGGTCGAGGCGGTCGCGCACGGCGGCGCTACGGAGGCTGACGACCACCTGGTCGACCTCGCCGCCGACGCGGTCACGGCGCAGCGCGGCGGTGATGAGGTACTCGACCCCCTGATGGGAGAACCACGACTGCTCGGCGACGGCCGTGCGCGTGTTCAACCCGTCATAGGGGCGGGCGCAGTCGATCCACGCGTTGCCGCTGCGGTCGTCGAAGGGCATCGCCTCGGCCAGCGGCAGGCCGACGAGGTCATCGCGTCCGACGAAGCGCAGCGCCCGCCGGTTCGCGGCGGTGACCCGACCGTCCCGACCGGCCACGATCACGCCGTCGGGGAACTCCTCGACGTCCATACGCGCCCTCAGCGCTCCCGGCCGGACACACCGGTGAACCGTTCGAGGCGAGGACGCAGCACACCCTGACCGCGCGCCCGCAACAGCAGCCACCCGACGACGGCCGAGACCACGAACATCACCATCGAACCCAGGAACTCCCCCAGGTGGTCGACACCGCCGCGCAACGCCTGCGCGGCCAGCACGATCAGCGAGATGAAGACGAAGGCCGCGCCGGTCAGCACCAGGAAGTTGCCGACGATCGCGACCAGCAGCGCCAGCAGGAACGACACGACGCGTTTGGCCCGGTCGAGACGGGGGTCGGCCGTCCAGGCGGCCAGGCCTCGTTCGGCCCACCGGAGCACGACCACGCACGCCCCCGCCAGCACGGCGACCCCGAGCAGTCCCGGACCGTAGTCGACGACCGTCGACAGCGAGCCGTCCACCGTGATCGCGGCGACGAGCGCGACGACGCCGAGCGCGGCGACCACCAGCGCCAGGTCGAGGAACAGCAGCGCGGCCAGCGCGGCACCCACGCCGAGGGCTCGCCTCGGCGACTGTGCGGATGAACTCATGCGATCACCGTCCTTCTGCGCGCTCCGACCTTATCGGTCTAGCATCGGCGCATGCCAGTCCCTCCTTTCGGCGGCGCGCGGACGACCGCGAGCATGATAGCCCTGCTTGTCGGCGGTTACGCCACAACGGTGCTCGTCAAACTGTCGATCAACCTCTCTGACGCCCATGCCTGGGCGGCGCTCAACGTCTTCGACCCGCCGACGGGTTACTTCGAGTCCTCCTTCTGGACGCTGGCGACCTACCTCGCCGTGACGGCGACGGCGCTGCTGGCCTTGTTCGGCCTGATCGCGCTCGCCGCCCGGAAGGCCGGCGCCGCGGTCACGATGGTGGTCTTCGGCGTGCTGGCGCTGCTCGCATGGCTCTTCTACGCCGTCACCACCTTCATCGCCAGCGACACCTTCGGCAGGTCGGTGTGGCCGGATTTCTCCGGCCCCTGGCCCTACGACCTCTCCTCGTTCACCGCCATGCCGACGGCGACACTGCTGGTGATCCTCCTCGGTTCGATCCGCGGCGCCCGACGTACCGCTCCGGCGACCTTCGCCGCCGCTCCGCAGGGCCGGCCCACACCGCGATTCCGGGCCCCGACGGAGGAGGACGAGTACACGCTGTGGCGCACCGGCCAGGAGTTCGGCCCCTACTCGCTGGAGGACGTGCGCGCCTTCGCCGCGCAGGAGACGATCCTGGCCGACGACTGGCTGCGACTGCCCGACGGTCGGTTCATCCGCACTGCGGAGCTGCTCCGGGCGCCCGCCCCTCCGGTGCCGTCGCCCCCGGCTCCGGAGCGTCAATTCCTCGTCTGGCGCGGCGCCGAGTACGGGCCCTACCCGGAGTCCCAGGTGCGGGCGATGGAACAGCGCGGCGAGATCGGCCCGACCGACTGGCTGCGCGAGCCGCACGGCCAGTTCGCCCCGGCCCGCCAGATCCCGGGTCTGCTCGGCTAGGAGCGTTGGGCGCGGGCGCTGGCGTAGAGGCAGACGGCGGCGGCGGCGGCGAGGTTGAGGCTCTCGGCCTGGCCGTAGATCGGGATCGACACGACGCGGTCGGCGAGGGCACGTCGTTCCGGCGGCAGGCCCCAGGCCTCGTTGCCCATGAGCCAGGCGGCCCGGGCGGTCCGGTCGAGGGCGGGGTCGAACAGCTCGACGTCTCCCCCGCCGTCGGCGGCCAGCACGGCGAGTCCCGCCGAACGGACCGCGTCGAGGGCGGTCTCGACGTCGCGTTCGACGACGACTGGCAGGTGGAACAGGCTCCCGGCGGTCGAGCGGACGACTTTCGGCCCGAGCGGGTCGACGCAGTCACCGGCGAGGATCACCGCGTCGGCTCCGG
Source organism: Aeromicrobium sp. (assembly GCF_047606445.1). Lineage (GTDB taxonomy): Bacteria > Actinomycetota > Actinomycetes > Propionibacteriales > Nocardioidaceae > Aeromicrobium. Next base: position 30,042 of record NZ_JASGEK010000028.1, read on the forward strand.
CCGCGTCGGCGCAGCGGATCACCGCGCCCGCGTTGCCGGGGTCGCGCATGTCGGCGCAGACCACGACGAGCCGCGCCTCGGACAGATCGACCTCGGACAGGTCACGGACGATCGACCGGCAGCGGGCGACCATGCCCTGCGGCGCGACGGCGTCGGCGATCTCCGCGACGACCTCAGGCTCGACCACTTGCCAGTCCGGCGAGGCGGCGACGATGTCGGGGTACCGCTCGGTCGCCGCAGCGGTCGCGAACGCCTCGATCACGACCCCGGCGGCGACCGCCTCGCGCACCGCCTGCGGCCCCTCGGCGAGGAACTCCCCCGTTTTCACGCGAAAAGCCCGAGTGGCGAGCCGCCGAGCGTGCCTCACCCGTCCGCTACGGACGGTGAGGGACTGCTCGGGGCTCGCCACTCGGGCTCAGCGAGGAGGGACGGACCGCGTCAGGCGGCCGCGTCGTCCTTCGGCGCGTTGACGTCGGCCGGCAGGTTCTCCTTGGCCAGCGTGACCAGCGCGCTGAACGCGGCCGGGTCGCTGACGGCCAGCTCGGCCAGGTTCTTGCGGTCGACCTCGACGCCCGCGGCCTTGAGGCCCTGGATGAAGCGGTTGTAGGTCATGCCGTCGGCGCGGACCGCGGCGTTGATGCGCTGGATCCACAGGCGGCGGAAGTCGCCCTTGCGCGCCTTGCGGTCGCGGTAGTTGTAGACGAGCGAGTGGGTGACCTGCTCCTTGGCCTTGCGGTACAGGCGCGAACGCTGACCGCGGTAGCCGGAAGCGCGCTCGAGGGTCTCGCGGCGCTTCTTCTGTGCGTTGACAGAACGCTTGACGCGTGCCATCTGATTCTCCTAACGAATGGGGGAAAGCCGACGGTCAGAGACCGAGCAGCTTCTTGACCTTCTTGGTGTCGGCCTTCGAGACCTCCGTGGTGCCGTCGAGACGGCGCGTACGGGTCGAGGGCTTGTGCTCCAAGAGGTGGCGGCGGTTGGTCTGCTCGCGGCGGAGCTTGCCCTTACCGGTCACCTTGACGCGCTTCTTCATTCCCGAGTGGGGCTTGAACTTCGGCACTATGCCTCCATGTCTGGGTCGAGGTTCTCGGAACGTCGACGTGGCTTCTTCTTGGGGGTGGCGGTGGCGGCCTCGCGGTGCGCCTTGTCGGCGGCCTCGTCGGCCTCCCGCTGCGCGGCCTTCTCGGCGGTGGCCTTGGCCTTCTCGGCCTTGACCTCGGCGAGGGCCTCGGACTTCTTCTTGTGCGGGCTGAGCACCATGGTCATGTTGCGGCCGTCCTGGCGGGCGTTCGACTCGATGAAGCCCAGGTCCTCGACGTCGGCGGCCAGCTTCTGCAGCAGGCGGTAGCCGAGCTCGGGGCGGTGCTGCTCGCGACCGCGGAACATGATCGTGATCTTGACCTTGTCGCCGGCCTTGAGGAACCGCACGACGTGACCCTTCTTGGTGTCGTAGTCGTGCTGGTCGATCTTCGGCCGCAGCTTCATCTCTTTGATGATGGTGTTCGTCTGATTGCGTCGCGACTCGCGAGCCTTCTGCGCCGCCTCGTACTTGAACTTGCCGTAGTCCATGAGACGGCAGACGGGCGGACGGGCCTGAGGAGCGACCTCGACGAGGTCGAGCTCGGACTCGGCGGCCAGGCGCAGAGCGTCCTCGATGCGGACGATGCCCACCTGCTCACCACCGGGGCCGACGAGTCGGACCTCGGGAACGCGGATGCGGTCGTTGACGCGCAACTCAGTGCTGATAAATCCTCCTGATGGTCGATTCGAAACGGAAGCCACCAGGGCGCGCAGGATGTCGTCACGACATCGCGCTCACAGCCGGAGAACCGGCACGACCCCAGGACCCGTGAGCCCTGCAGGTGGGAGATGGCCTCCACTTCCGCGCAGAACCCTACCAGGCCCGGGCGTCTTCGTGAAATCGCGGCTCACCGCACGACCGGCTGGCGCAGGATCGTGCGTCGGCGCTCGGGCGGGGTGCGGCGGGCGTCGCTGAGGTAGACCTCGTGGTGGCGGCCCGTCAGCCGCAGTCCCTCGGCGGGGACGAACTCGTGGTGCAGGCGGTCCAGCACCGGGCCCTCGTCGTCGAAGGAGCCGATGTGCAGGGTCTGGACGCACAGTCCCTCGTCGAGCCTCTCGACGCGGAGGTCGTCGATGCGGGGCGGGCTCTTCCTCTCCCGAACCCGCGCCACGACCTCGTCGACCAGCTCCGCCTCGATCCACGCCGGGACCATGAGCAGCAGCGTCCAGTCCCACTGCGACTTGTCGCGCGCGGCGGTGAAGGCGTCCATGTCGTCGGCCGACCACAGGCCCTCCAGCGGCGGGACGACGTAGTCGCGGCCGAGGTCGTTCTTGCTGGCGAACTTCAACCCGTAGGCCACCGGGTAGAGCGTCTCGACCGCCGCCGCGAACGCGGGCGAGGTGTTGGGGTCGCCGTGCCCGTCGACCATGAGATAGCGGGTCGCGGGCAGCTCGACCAGCCGGAACTCGCCCGGCTTGCCCTGGTAGCCGTCGAGCGTCTTCTTGAAGTCGGTCTTGTCCATCCTGAATCCCTGTCGCCGCACGGACACACAAGTGAAACACAGATGAGCCATGATCGGCGCATGCCCTGGCGAGTGCGCACGACCCTGGAGAACCGGCCCGGCATCCTGGCCGAGGTCGCCCACGCCTGCGGCCGCGCGGGGCTGAACATCGTCGCGATGCAGGTGCTGGGGTCCGGGGAGCAGGTCACCGACGAGTTCGTGGTCGACGGGGACGCCGACGAGCTGTCGATCGCCCGCGTGTTCCGGGAGGCCGGCGGCGCGGGGATCGCGGTCACGCGGATCGATGACGGCCGGGTGGCCGACGCGCCGACCCGCTATCTGGAGGCCGTCCACCAAGTGTTGGAGGAGGGGCGCGATGTGGAGGAAGTCCTCCAGGAGTTGCTGGCGACCGAGCCGCCGGACGTGGTCGACTACGCCGGACACGACGTGCTCGACCTGGTCCGGCGCGGCGGCACGACCCTGCGGATCAGCCGCGCGGTCCCGTTCACCCCGGCCGAGCGCTCACGCGCCCAGGCTCTGTTGTCGCTGGTGAGCGACGCGGGCGCGGACCTCCCGCTGCTCGCGCCGTCGGACGCCGCCCACCCCTTCCCGATGGTGCGGCGGGCGACCCTCTCCGACATCGACGCGGTCGCCGCGCTGCACGGGCGGTGCAGCGTCGCCACGCTCTACGCCCGCTATCAGACGCCGCTGCGCATGCCGATGACCACGCGCATGGCCCGTCGGCTGGTGGTGCCGGACCACGGCGGGGTCGCGCTCGTCGTGCAGGCGGGCCTCGACGTCGTCGGGCACGCGGTGGTCGAGCCGCAACAGGACGTCTGGACCGCGCAGTTGCTCGTCGAGGACGACTGGCAGGGGCGCGGCGTCGGCGCGATGCTGGTCCGCCAGGCCGCCGAGACCGCCCGCGAGCAGGACGCCCGTTCGCTGACCTTCATCTCCGCCGACTCCAACGACCGCCTCCTGCGCGCCGTCGGCGCGGCCGGCTTCATCGCCCGCGTCGAACGCCACGACGACCAGATCCACATCAGCGTGCCGCTCTAAGCAGCAGCCGCGCGCTCCAGGCGTTCGAGGAGTTGGCGGGCTCCGGCGGCGGCCTGGAAGTCCTCCAGGTGGCGGCGGCGGTCCTCGTCGGAGGCGTAGTAGGAGCGCAGCGTGACGCGGGTCCGCGGGGACCCGCCCTCCTCGACGTCGAAGGTCACGACCGAGCGGGACGGGGCGAGCCCCCACTCGGCCGACCCCTGATGGACGTAGGCGAGCCGGCGACCCGGATCGACGTCCTCGAAGAGGTAGAGGTTCGTGTACTCCGTGCCGTCGGGACCGCGCATCACGACGTCGAAGCGGCCGCCGTCGCGGACGTCCAATGCGCGCACCGTGCTCGTGAAGCCGTCGGGACCCCACCACCGCGCGATGGCGTCGGGATCGTTCCACGCCGCCCAGATCCGCTCGGGCGTCGTCGCCATGACGCGGCTGAGTTCCAGGTCGGGCACAGGGTCCATGCCGAGACCCTACGCCCCCCTGAAGCGGCGAGTTGTCCACGTAACAGAGTTGGTGGGTGTCTCATCCACCCTATGGACGCTCATACGGTGGATAAGGCACCACCGCTAGAGCCTCACTTCTTCAAAATCCGGTCGAGGTACTTCGTCCGGACGGAGTCGTCGACGCGGGTGATGGCGGCGTCGTCTTTGGCGGCGCGGCGGACGAGGCCGAGGATCGGCTCGGGCACCAGTGTGGCGGCGTTGGAGGCGACGCCGACGTAGCCGGGCACGGCGATCTCGCCGGATCGGGTGCGCACGGACTTGACCACGGCGTTCGCGATGTCCTCGGGGTCGACCGTGGGCAGGACGCCGAGGTCGATGCCGGACGACAGTTCGGTCCGCACCGCGCTCGGCAGGACGGCGGTCACCGAGACGCCGGTGTCCTTCATCTCCAAGCGGGTCGCGGCGGTCATGCCGACCACGGCGTACTTGCTGGCGTTGTAGACCGCCAGGCCCGGCAGCGGGAACTTGCCCGCGAGCGAGGCGACGTTGACCAGATGGCCGCGCCCCCGCTCGACCATGCCCGGTAAGGCGAGCCGCATGCCGTGGATGACGCCGTAGACGTTGACGTCCATCGTCAGCCGGTCGACCTCGTCGGCCTGCTCCAGGAACGCACCGTTCGGCATGACGCCGGCGTTGTTGACCAGCACGTCGAGCGGACGGCCAGCCCACTCCTCGGCGGCGGCCAGCCAGGCGCGATAGGACTCCTTGTCGGTGACGTCGAGCGCCAGGCCGATGGCCCGCGTCCCGATGGCGTCGGCGGCCTGGGCCGCGAGGTCGGCGTCGAGGTCGCCGAGCGCCACCTTCGCGCCCCGCGCGGCGAACGCCTTGGCGGTCTCCAGACCGATGCCACGGGCCGCGCCGCTGATGGCGACGAGCGCGCCGTCGAGGTCGATCTTGGGGTACTTGCTCATGCCGGCACCGCCTCAAGGAAAAGCACGGTAGGCGATACCGGCATGAGGTGATCTTGAACTTTCGCTCGCTGGCGCTCGCTCATGCTGACAACTCCACACTCTCGGAACGGACGATCTCGAAGACGGACGGGTCGAAGCGGCTGACCCGGCGGGTCAGCTCGGTGGTGGACCAGGGCCAGCTGAAGGAGTTCCGGCCGTTGCGGTCGATGTAGTAGCTGTGGCACTGGCTGAGGTTGTAGGCCGTGCCGGGCAGCGCCGCCTGCACCTCGGCGACGTAGGCGGCCTGCGCGTCGGCGCTCACCTCCAGCGACGCCCAGCCCTGCTCGCGGGCCTGGCTGACGGCGCGGGCGATGAACTCGACCTGCGCCTCGGCGATGGAGAAGGCCGAGGAGTGCGCGGTGCCGAGGCTCGGGCCGAGCACGATGAAAGCGTTGGGGAAGCCGCTCACGACGGTGCCGAGATAGGCCTCCGGGGACCCCTGCCAGTGGTCGTCCAGCGTGCGACCGTCGGAGCCCCGCACCCGGTTCGCGACCGGCATGTCGAGGATGTGGAAGCCAGTGCCGATGATGATGGCGTCGACCTCGGCGCTCGTGCCATCGGCGCCGACGACCGTGGAGCCGCGGATGTGCTCGACGGCCGTGGCGTGCACGTCGACGTTCGGCTTCGTCAACGCCTGCAGGTAGCTATTGGAGAACAGGATGCGCTTGCAGCCCATCATGTAGTCGGGCGTGAGCTTGGCGCGCAGCTTCTTGTCCCGCACGACCGTGCGCAGGTAGGCCTGCCCGACGCCCTGCAGCGCCTGCATGAGCGGCTTGGGCCGGTGGAAGGCCGCGCCGACGCCCTCCAAAATCCCATACTCCACTGTCTGAACGACCTTGTTCACCAGCGGCAGACGGCCAAGCGCCCACTTCTGCACGCCGGGCGCGGTGTAGTCGGGCTTGGGCAGCACCCAGTGGGCAGTGCGCTGGAACAGGTGGACCCGCTCGGCTTCCTTGCGGATCTCCGGCACGAACTGGACCGCCGACGCACCGCTGCCGATGACGGCGACCCGCTTGCCGGTCAGGTCGTAGTCGTGGTTCCAGCGGGCCGAGTGGAAGACCTCGCCCTCGAAGTCCGCGAGACCCGGGATGTCGGGGATGTTCGGCTCGTTCCACGGCCCCGCCGCCGCGACGACGAAGCGGGCCGTGCGGGCTCCCACGTTCGTGTCGATCCGCCACAGCGACGCGGAATCGTCCCAGGCGGCCTCCAGCACCTCGACGCCGAACTCGGTGACGGCCGGGAGGTCGTGGGCGCGGGCCACCTGGTCGATATACGCGAGGATCTCCGGCTGCTTGCCGTACACCCGCGACCAGTCGGCCTTCGGCGCGAAGGAGAACGAGTAGAGGGCCGACGGCACGTCGCAGGCACAGCCCGGATAGGTGTTGGCGCGCCAGGTGCCGCCGTACGTGTCGGCCTTCTCTACGATGGCGAGGTCGGTGACCCCGGCCTCGCGGAGCTTGATCGCCGTGGCGATGCCGGAGATGCCCGCTCCGACGATCACCACCTCGTGATGGGTGGTCATGCGGTCCTCTCGATGGCGTCGGCGATCCGACGGGGGGCGACGCGCCGGGACACCGCGAGGGTGGCCTCGCGACGGCGCAGGTCCATGAAATTCGGTCCGGTGGCGTGCAGTTCCTCGGTGCCAGGCTCGACGCGGATCACGCGGACGCCCGCGGCCTCCAACGCGGCCTGCTCCCGGTCGAGCACGGCGGTCATCTGTCGGCGCAGGAGTCGTTCGACCCGGTGCGCGCCACGGCCGGGGACGCCGCCGCTGGTGGTCATCGGCGCGACGATCACCACCTCGTCGAGCTCTGCGGGGAGCGCGAGGTCGGCGGAGGTCGGGGAGGCGGTGCCGCCGTCGAAGTAGTCGCGCCCGTCGATGTGGACCGGCGGGAACCAGCCGGGGATCGCCCACGAGGCGGCGATGGCCTCGCCGAGGCCGGCTGCGGGATGGCCGGGAGCGCCGAAGGCCGCACGCTGGCCGGACCTCGTGTCGAGGCCGATGATCCAGGTCGCCGGGTGGTCGACCCAGCCGCCCGCGTTCGCGAGTCGGTCGCCGAGGGTCCGCAGCCAGGTCGCGTCGGCGCGACCGCGCGGCAGGAGCCCGGCGAGTCCGGTGTACAGGCCCTGGCGGTTCCTCACCGCCTGACGGGTGACACCGACGCCGGGCCAGCCGAGTCCGGGGACCGGCGGGACCATGCCCGGATGCTCGGCGAGGTGGTCGCGCAAAACCGGGTCGGCGTCGGGCTCGCCGTCGAGCGCCGCGAGGATCTGCGCGGGCGCGCGGCCGGCGCCGAGCATCGCGACCATCTCCGCGCCCGCCGAGGTGCCGATCAGCAGGTCGGCCTCGCGGACGTCCCAGTCGAGCGCCCGCTCGACCTCGGCCAGCATGACCGCTGTCCAGGCGAATCCGAGCGTGCCACCGCACCCGATGACCACCCCACGGCGGATCGCCATGCGCGCTCCCGTACTAGAGGTATGTGCCGAGAGTCACAGTAGTCGATGACAGTAAAACTGTCACGGTCACGACCTTGGAAGTGTTCGTATATCCAAGTACCGTATTAGAAGACATACAGCGAGGAGTCGCCATGGCGAAGACCCTGATCGAGATCGACGACCAGCTCATGGATGACGCCATGAGGCTCAGCGGGAACACCACCAAGAAGGCGACCGTCACCGACGCGCTGACGCTGTTGGTCCGTCAAGCCAACGCCCGTGAGTACATCCGCAGCCTGCGGGACGGAATGGCTGGCGACCTGGACGACCCCGAGGTCATCGCCCTCGCGCAGCGATGAGGCAGATCTACCTGATCGACAACTCCGTCACCCAGCGTGTGGGCCGGTCCGACGCTGTCGCCGACGCCATGCTGGGACTGCTCGCCATCGGAGAGCTCGGCGCGGCGCTCCCCCAGATTCTCGAGCAGGGATTCTCAGCGAGGAACCCCGTCGAGCACGAGCGCATCCTCACCCAGTCAGAGCGCTCGACCGTGTTCCTCCCGCCCGACGCGGAGGTCGCGGTCATCGCGCTCCACCTTCAACGCTCGCTGTTTCGCGCGGGCATGGGACGCGCTGTCGGCGTGAGCGACCTGCAGATCGCCGCCACGGCGATCCGGCACACTGACGAACGACAGACCGTCACTGTCGTCCACTACGACCATGACTTCGATCATGTCGCCGGAGTCGAACCACGTTTCCACGCCCAGTGGATCGTTCCCGCTGGCTCGGTCGCCTGACTCACTCCGTGGCGCGGACCCAGGCGGTGCCGGTGGGGGTGTGGGCGAGGGTGTCGCCGGCGGCGAGGTGACGGAGGTCGTCGGTCTCGACGACGCTCCAGTGGGGCTGGCCGAGGTCGAGGATCAGCGCCGAGGCGCCCTCGGCGACCGCCGACTGCGCGGCGGCCTGGCCGTAGACCGGGACCGGACGGGCCTGCGGGTTCCATGCCTCCAACGTCGCCACGCTGGTGAAGGCGAGCAACGCCTGACGTCCGTCGGCGCCGGCCATCAGCACCGCCGCCATGTCGGCGTTCTTGTCCGAGCCGTCGCTGGCCCGCTCGCCCAGCACCGCGACGATCGGCACGAACACCCGCGCCTCGCCGAGACGGGCCAGGGTCGCCGACGTGTCACCCAGCACCGGCGCGAGCGCCGGATCGGTCAGACCGTCGTCGCCGGGGAAGGCGGGCTCGGCGAGGCTCCCCTCGTGGTCGCTCACGCGGCGTCCGCCCAGGCGCGCAACCACCGCACGACGTCACGGCTACCGCCGCCGTCGGTGCGCTGGATCGCGAACAACATGACCCGTTCGTCGTCGGTGGTGACGAGGGTAGGCCAGGGCGCACCCTCGCGCATCGAGACGCCCTCCACCTGGTCCCAGGTGAAGCGGTGCGTGCGATAGCCGTTGAGCACCTCGACACCGGCCGCGTCGGCCTTCACATAGCTGCGGCCGACACCGTGCAGGACGGCGAGGACCATGATCGCGAAGAGGGTCATCGTGACCTTCTCGGAGTTCGCGAAGCGAACGTAGTCAGGCAGCGACACCGCCACGACGACCGTCATCACGACGCCGATCAGCGCCACGCCGTAGGCGACGACCCGGGGTCCCTGAGGGCGCACGACGAGCGGCTGGTCGGTGGTCATCGCCCCTCCCGCCATCAGATGCGGCACGCGAGGACGTCGGTGACCAGGATGCCGCGCGCGCCCACGGCGTACAGGTCGTCCATGACCCGCTGGGCGGCGTCGCGCGGGACCATCGCCCGCACCGCCGACCAGCCCTCCTTGTGCAGCGAGGAGACCGTCGGCGACTCGATGCCCGGCGTGAGCTGGACGGCCGCCTCCACCTGCTCGGTGGGGATGTCGTAGTCCATCATCACGTAGGAGCGGGCGACGAGGACGCTCTCGACCCGGCGGCGGAACACCTCGAAGCCCTCCGGCTCGGGGGCCTCGGCGCGGCGGATCAGCACCGCCTCGGAGGTGAGGATCGGGTCGCCGAAGACCGCGAGGCCCGCCTGGCGCAGGGTCGTGCCGGTCTCCACGACGTCGGCGATGGCGTCGGCCACGCCGAGCCGGATCGAGGTCTCGACCGCGCCGTCCAACCGGACGACCGAGGCGCTCATGCCCCGCTCGGCCAGGTAGTTCTCGACCAGGCCCCGGTAGGAGGTGGCGATGCGACGTCCGTCGAGCTGCTCGACCGACGTGATCTCGCCCCCCTCGGGCGCGGCGAAGCGGAAGGTGGACCCGGCGAAGCCGAGCGCCATGACCTCGTCGGCCTGCGCCCGCGAGTCGAGCAGCAGGTCGCGGCCGGTGAGGCCGACGTCGAGCGTTCCCTCGCCGACGTAGATGGCGATGTCGCGGGGGCGCAGATAGAAGAACTCGACGTCGTTCTCGGCGTCGACGCAGACGAGGTCTTTGGAGCTGCGGCGCTGGCGGTAGCCGGCCTCGGCCAGCAGGGAGGCGGCGGCCTCGGCGAGCGATCCCTTGTTCGGGACGGCGACTTTCAACATGGGATGAGTCCTTAGAGGTGGGCGTACACGTCGTCCAGCGTGATGCCCGTGGCGAGCATCATCACCTGCGCGTGGTAGAGCAGCTGGCTGAGCTCCTCAGCCGTTCGCTCGGCGCCCTCGTGCTCGGCGGCCATCCACGACTCGGCGGCCTCCTCGACCAGCTTCTTGCCGATCTGATGGACGCCCGCGTCCAACTCGGCGACGGTGCCCGATCCCTCGGGACGGGTCTGGGCCTTGTGGCTGAGCTCGGCGAACAGCTCGTCAAACGTCTTCATGTCGGTGTCAGTCTAGGGCCGACACGAGCGAGCGGAGCGCCTGCCGTGCGCCGAGGGCGGCCTCGGCGGCCTCGCGCCCCTTGTCCTCGCGGCTGCCGGGCAGGCCCGCGCGGTCGAGCGCCTGCTGCTCGTCGTCGCAGGTGAGCAGGCCGAAGCCGACTGGGACGCCGGTGTCGAGGGCGACGCGGGTCAGGCCGTCGGTGGCCGCCGCCGAGACGTACTCGAAGTGCGGGGTGCCGCCGCGGATGATGACGCCGAGCGCCACGACCGCGTCGAAGCCGGCGACCGCGCAGCCCTGGGCGATGAGCGGCAGCTCGAAGGAGCCGGGCGCGCGGATCAGCTCGACCTCGGCCACGCCCGCCTCGGCCAACGCCTTCCGGGCGCCGTCGACGAGGCCGTTCATCACCTGGGTGTGCCACAGCGAGGCGACGATCGCGACGCGCGCGCCCGCTCCGTCGACGGTGAGTTCGGGGGCGCCGTGTCCGGCCATCAGAGGTCTCCTGCCGTCGTGGCGAGCGGGAGGTCGTGCCCCATGCGCTCGGCCTTGGTGGTGAGGTAGCGAAGGTTGTGCTCGGTGGGAGCGATGCGCAGCGGCCGCTGCTCGACGACCGCGACGCCGTACTGCTCCAGCGCGGCGGTCTTGTCGGGGTTGTTGGTCAGCAGGCGCACCGAACCGACGCCGAGGTCGCGCAAGACCTGCGCGGCGGCGGCGTAGTCGCGCTCGTCCTCGCCGAAGCCGAGCTGGAGGTTCGCCTCGACGGTGTCGTGCCCCTGGTCTTGCAGCGCGTACGCCTGGAGCTTGTGCAGCAGGCCGATGCCCCGGCCCTCGTGGCCGCGCAGATAGACCACGACGCCCGCGCCCTCGGCGGCGATCTGCGCGAAGGACGCCTGCAACTGGGGTCCGCAGTCGCAGCGCTGCGAGCCGAACACGTCGCCGGTCAGGCATTCGCTGTGCACCCGCACCAGCAGGTTCTCCGGCGTGACGTCGCCGTAGATCAGCGCGATGTGCTCGGCGCCGTCGATCGTGTCGCGGTAGCCGAGCGCGGTGAACGTGCCGAACTCGGTCGGCAGGCTCGTGGTCGCCAGCCGCTCGACCTGCTGCTCGTGACGGCGCAGATAGACCTGCAAGTCCTCGATCGACACCAGCGCGAGGCCGTGCTCGTCGGCGAAGGCGCGCAGCTCCGGCAGCCGCTTGAGCGTGCCGTCGTCGTTCATCACCTCGCCGATGACGCCTGCGGGGGTGAGCCCCGCGAGCCGCGCCAGGTCGACGGCGGCCTCGGTGTGGCCGGGACGCTCCAGCACGCCGCCTGGCTTGGCGCGCAACGGCACGATGTGGCCCGGCTGGGTGATCTCGAACGGCTCGGTCGCCGAGTCGGCCAGCACCCGGCAGGTGCGGGCGCGGTCGGAGGCCGAGATGCCGGTGGTCACGCCGTCGCGGGCGTCGATGGAGACCGTGTAGGCGGTGCGCAGCCGGTCGCGGTTGTGCGGCGTCATCAGCGGGATCGCCAGCCGGTCGAGGATCTCCCCGACCACCGGCGCGCAGACGAGACCACTGGAGTAGCGGACCAGGAAGGCCATCAGCTCCGGCGTCGCCTTGCTGGCGGCGAAGATGATGTCGCCCTCGTTCTCCCGGTTCTCGTCGTCGACCACGACGACCGCGCGGCCCGCCTTGATGTCGCCGACGGCCCGCTCGATCGGGTCCAACACCACCGGACTCAGGGCGGTCTCAGTCATTCGCAGATCCTTTGCGGTGGTCGAGCATGCGCTCGACGTATTTGGCCAGCACGTCGACTTCCAGGTTGACCGGGTCGCCAGGGGCGAGCGCGCCGAGCGTCGTGTCGGCGAGGGTCGTGGGGATGAGCGAGACGGAGAACCACGGCTCCGGCCCGTCGCTCACCTCGACCACGGTCAAGGAGACGCCCTGGACGGTGATCGACCCCTTCTCGACCGCATAGCGGGACAGATCCGCCGGCAGCGAGAAGCGCAAGATCTCCCAGTGCTCGCTCGGCTCACGGCTGACCAGCTCACCCGTGCCGTCGACATGGCCCTGCACGAGGTGGCCGCCGAGCCGGGCTCCGGCGGCGAGGGCGCGCTCCAGATTGACCTTGCACCCGACCTCGAGCGCGCCGAGCGAGGTGCGGGCCAGCGACTCGGCCATGACGTCGGCGGTGAAGGTGTCGGGGGTGAGGTCGACGGCGGTCAGACAGCAGCCGTCGACCGCGATGGAGTCGCCATGGCGGGCGTCGGCGAGCACCACGGCATCACGGATGGTGATCCGGGCGGCGTCGCCGTGGGTTTCGAGCGCGGCGACCTCGCCGACCGACTCGATGAGTCCGGTGAACATCAGACGTAGGTCTCCCTCGGGGCTTGGCCGGGCGTGCCGATGATGCGGATGTCGGGGCCGATCATGGTCAGATCGGTGATGTCGATGGGTCGCAGATCGGCGAGCGTGGTGGCCTCGCCCTCCAGCGCGGCGCGGCCGGAGCCGAGCATCGCCGGGGCGATGTAGCCGATGACCCGGTCGATGACGCCGGCCTTCCAGAAGCCGCCGGCCAGGCGTGGCCCGCCCTCCAGCCAGACGTGGTGGACGCCGTTCTCGACCAGCTTGGCCAGCACCTCGTCGGGCTCGCGCGACTGGATCATGAGCGTCGGCGCGACCCGGTCGAAGACGCGGTAGTAGTTCGGGATCGTGCTCTCGCCGACGACGACGCGCAACGGCTGGCGGTCGTAGGGCAGCGGCAGGTCGTCGACGTCGCGCACGGTGAGCCGGGGGTCGTCGGCCAGGACCGCGCCGGTGCCCGCGACGATGGCGTCGCACTGGGCCCGGAACTGCTGCACGTCGCGGCGGGCGTCGGGTCCGGTGATCCACTTGCTCGACCCGTCGGGGGCGGCGCTGAGGCCGTCCATCGTGGCGGCGTACTTCCAGGTGACGAAGGGGCGGCCGTTCGTGACGGCGAAGCGCCAGGCGAGGTTCTGCGGCGCGGCCTCGTCGGCCAGCACGCCGGTCTCGACGTCGATCCCGGCGGCGCGCAGCACGTCGGCGCCGCCGCCGGCCTTCGGCGTCGGGTCGGTCTCGGCGATGACGACGCGCGCGACGCCCGCCTCGATGAGCGCGGCAGTGCAGGGGCCGGTGTTGCCGATGTGCCGGCAGGGCTCCAGGGTGACGACGGCCGTGCCGCCCTTCGCCTTCTCGCCCGCAGCGGCCAACGCCTCGACCTCGGCGTGCGCGCCGCCGCGCACCGTCGCGCCGACCCCGACCTCGCGGCCGCCTGAGTCGAGCACGACGCAGCCGACGGTCGGGTTGGGCAGACAGTTGCCGCGCATCCGGGCCGCGTCGACGGCGCGGCGCATGGCCTGCTGCTCGATCTCGCTCGCCATATCGCTTCCTCGTATCGGGCTCGCCGAATCCGGGGTCGCCTCAGGGAGGCCAGGACTCTTCCCTTCCGGACTTTGACCGTCGGTCCTGGAGTTCCACCAGGTCAGCCGTGCCTGTCGGCACGGGTCGCGGACTGTCACCGCCGGCTCGGAATTTCACCGACCCCAGAGTCTGCGAGCGTGAACTCGTCGTCGGCGAGTCTACAAGCCCCGCTCACGAGAGATTTCCACACCTGTCGCGAGAGACTTCTGACCATTCCGAAGGCCACAACTCTCTCGTGAGCGTTAGGAGAGCTTCTCGAGGATGAGCTCGCGGACGCGGGCGGCGTCGGCTTGGCCCTTCATCTCCTTCATGACCGAGCCGATGAGGGCGCCGGCGGCCTGGACCTTGCCGCCGCGGATCTTCTCGGCGACGTCGGGGTTGGCCTCGATGGCGCGGTCGACGGCCTCGCTCAGCGCGCCGTCGTCGGAGACGACCTCCAGGCCGCGCGACACCACGACCTCCTCGGGCGTCCCCTCACCAGCCAGCACGCCGTCGAAGACCTCGCGGGCGAGCTTGTCGTTGACCCGGCCCGCGTCGATGAGCGCCTGGACGCCCGCGACCTGCGCCGGGGTGACCGGCAGCTCCTCCAGCGCGACACTCGTGTCCTTCGCGCGGCGGGCCAGCTCGCCCAGCCACCACTTGCGGGCGGCCTGCGGGGCGGCCCCGGCGTCGATCGTCGCCGCGACGAGGTCGAGCGCGCCCGCGCCGACCGTGTCACGCATATCGAGGTCGGAGAAACTCCACTCGGCCTGCAGCCGCTTGCGGCGCTCGGCCGGCGGCTCGGGCAGCGTGCCGCGCAACTCCTCGACCCACTCCCGCGACGGGGCGACCGGCGCGAGGTCGGGCTCGGGGAAGTAGCGGTAGTCCTCGGCGTCGGACTTCTCACGGCCCGGCGACGTGGAGCCGTCGGACTCGTGGAAGTGCCGCGTCTCCTGCACGACCTTGCCGCCGCCGTCGAGGATGCCGGCGTGACGGCCGATCTCGAAGCGCACCGCCCGTTCGACCGAGCGGAAGGAGTTGACGTTCTTGGTCTCGCTGCGGGTGCCGAGCACGTCTGAGCCGGTCGGCTTGAGCGACAGGTTGACGTCGGCGCGCAGCGAGCCCTGGTCCATGCGCGCGTCGGACACGTCGAGCGCCACCATGAGGTCGCGCAACTGGTTGACGTACGCCCGCGCGACCGCCGGGGCCTTGTCGCCCGGCACCTCGATCACCTTGGTGACGATCTCGATGAGCGGGATGCCCGCGCGGTTGTAGTCGAGCAGCGAGTGGTCGGCGCCGTGGATGCGACCCGTCGCGCCGCCCACGTGCAGCGACTTGCCGGTGTCCTCCTCCATGTGCGCCCGCTCGATCTCGATGCGGTACGTCTCGCCGTCGCCCCCATCCTCAGACGGCAGAGTGACGTCCATGTAGCCGTCGAAGGCGATCGGCTCGTCGTACTGCGACGTCTGGAAGTTCTTCGGCATGTCCGGGTAGAAGTAGTTCTTCCGGGCGAACCGGCACCACTCGGCGATCTCGCAGTTGAGCGCCAGGCCGATGCGGATCGCCGACTCGACCGCCTTGCCGTTGACCACCGGCAGCGCGCCGGGCAGGCCGAGGCAGACCGGGCAGACCTGGGTGTTCGGCTCGGCGCCGAAGGTCGTGGAGCAGCCGCAGAACATCTTGGTCGCGGTGTTCAGCTCGACGTGGACCTCCAGGCCCATGACCGGCTCGTAGCGGGTCAGCGCGTCCTCGAAGGACACCTGCTTCGTCGCGGTGCTCATCGGACGACCTCCTCGAGGGCGGGGGCGGACACCAGGCGCTCCAGGGCGGCGCCGGCGTTGTAGAGCCGGTCGTCGGCCATCGCGGGGGCGAGGAACTGCGCGCCCACCGGCAGGCCGTCGTCGAGCCCGATCGGCACGCTGACGCCCGGCACGCCCGCGAGGTTCGCCGGGATCGTGCAGACGTCCTCCAGGTACATCGCCAGCGGGTCGGCCGACTTCTCCCCGAGCTTCCACGCGGTGTGCGGGGCGGTCGGCGACAGCAGCACGTCGACGGTCTCGAAGGCGGCGGCGAAGTCGCGCGCGATGAGCGTGCGGACCTTCTGCGCCGAGCCGTAGTAGGCGTCGTAGTAGCCGCTGGACAGCGCGTAGGTGCCCAGGATGATCCGGCGCTTGACCTCGTCGCCGAAACCGGCGTCACGGCTGGCGGCCATGACCTGCTCGGCCGACGGGCCGCGGGCGTCCTCGGGGGCGAGACGCAGGCCGTAGCGCATCGCGTCGAAGCGGGCCAGGTTGCTCGACACCTCGCTCGGCATGACGAGGTAGTAGGCGGCGATGCCGTGCACGAAGCTCGGACAGGAGACCTCGACGATCTCCGCGCCGGCCTCGGCCAGCTTCGCGACGGCCTCGTCGAAGCGGGCGCGCACGCCGGGCGCGAAGCCGCTAGCCGACTCACCACTGGCGCCGAGTTCGCGGATGACGCCGATCTTCAATCCGGCCACGTCGCCACGGCGGGCCGCCTCGACCACCGACGGCACGGGCGCGTCGACGCTGGTGGAGTCCATCGGGTCGTGGCCGGCGATCACCTCGTGCAGCAGCGCCGCGTCGAGCACGGTGCGGGCCATCGGGCCGACCTGGTCGAGGCTGGACGCCATCGCGATGACTCCGTAGCGGGAGACGCCGCCGTAGGTGGGCTTGACGCCGACCGTGCCGGTCATCGCCCCGGGCTGGCGGATCGAGCCGCCGGTGTCGGTGCCGAGGGCGAGCGGAGCCTCGTAGCCGGCGACCGCCGCCGCCGAGCCGCCGCTGGACCCGCCGGGGATGCGGGCGGTGTCCCACGGGTTGCGGGCCGGGCCGTAGGCGGAGTGCTCGTTGGACGAGCCCATCGCGAACTCGTCGAGGTTGGTCTTGCCGAGGATCGGCAGGCCCGCCGCGCGCAGCCGGGCCACGACCGTCGCGTCGTACGGCGGGATCCAACCCTCCAGCATCTTCGACCCGGCCGTGGTCGGCTGGCCGGTGGTGTTGATGAGGTCCTTGACCGCGATCGGCACTCCCGCCAACGTCGGCAGGCTCTCGCCCGCGGCGCGGCGCGCGTCGACGTCGGCCGCGGCGGCCAGCGCCCCCTCGACGTCCACGTGCAGGAAGGCGTTGAGGTCGCCGTCGACCTCGGCGATGCGGTCGAGGTGGGCCTGCGTGGCCTCCACGGAGGTCACGTCACCGGCGGCGAGCGCCTCGGCCAGGTCGGCGGCGGTGCGCCGCGTCAACTCCGTCATCACTCCTCCCCCAGGATCTTCGGGACGAGGAAGCGCTGCTCCTCGCTCTCCGGCGCGCCCGCGAGGGCGGCCTCCGGCGTCAGGCCCTCGCGGACCTCGTCGACGCGGAACACGTTCGTGACCGGGATCGGATGGCTCATCGGCCGGGTGTCCTCGCCGGCGGCGTCGACGACGCCCTGCACGGCGGCGACATGGTCGAGGATGGCCGGGAGCTCGGCGCCCAAGCGGTCGAGCTCGGCGTCGTTCAGGCTGATGCGGGCGAGGCTCGCCAGATGGGCGACGTCCTCCCGCGAGAGGGGCGACGGCATGCGTCTCCTGAGTCGAGGGGGCAGTACCGCGCCAGCTTAGTCCTCGGCGGGCGTCTCCCGGTCGCGACGCTCGCGCTCGTCGAGCTGGCGGCGTAGATCTTTGACCTGGCGCCGCCTGCGCGCCGCCAGCATGCTCGCCGAGATGACGGCGACCGCGACCAGGACCGCCGCCCCGGCGCCGATCGCCGACGCCGCGCGGAAGCCCGGCCCGTCGACGTCCAAGATCCGCTCTCCGGCGTGCGCGGCCCGGCTGGAGCCCAGCACGACCGACAGCGTCAGCCAGTTCGGCGTGGCCAGCACGACCGCGACGAGCGCCACCGCGCCCTTCCACGGCCAGGAGATGAAACGCCGCCGCGTCTGCGCCAGCAAGAGCAACGGGACGACCGTGAAGACGAAACCGTAGAACAGGCCCCACCAGGCGCCCTGCGTGAACGAGCCGTCGACCCGCTGGGCGATCTGCTGCGCCCACCAGCGCGGCAGGAAGGCCAGCGCCATGCGGTAGGCGATGTAGCCGAGCAGCAGCACCGCCACCGCGAGCGCGGCGTGCTCCATCCACCGTTTGATCCGCGATCCGCCGGACGGGGTGGACGGCGCGGACTTGTCCTGGGTGCGCTCGGCGTCGCTCATGGGCTCATCATGGCGCCTGGGCGGCCGCGACCTGCCGGTTCCAGGCGAACAGCAGCGCCGCGAGCGCGAGGATCGCCGCGCCGAGTCCGATGTCGGCGACGACGTGCGCCTGACGCCACCACGGCATGTCGGTCGCGCCGGGCACGGTGTAGTGGCCGACGCCGATCAGGCCGCTCGCCGAGTAGAAGGCCAGCCCGACCGCCGCCGGTACCACCCGACGGCGCAGCACGTTCAGCACGCCCCAGGCGCCGACGGCCGTCAGCACGAACCAGGCGAGCGCGATGACCGTGTCCGACGGCGCGGGCAGGGCCGCGTCGGCGGGCGGCTGCGGGTAGTCGGCGTAGTTCGCCACGTTGTCGACGTAATGGACGATCGAGACGACGAAGGCCAGCGCGACGACCACGAGGATCGTCCGCGTCCCGCGCAGCGGCGGCTCGTCACTCACGGCACTCTTGCGACGCCTCGAAGAGCGCCTGACGCGCCTCCAGCACCTCCGGCGGCTCCGGCTGCCACGTCACAGGGTCGTAGCCCGACAGATACTCGTAGAACACGTCCCACTCGTCGGCCAGGTCCTTCGGCGGCGTCTTCACCTCGTCCATGAAGATCAGCCGGTCGTCGATGGGCTGCGGCGTGCCGTCCTGCCCCGGGACCAACGGCGTGAAGGCCGACGCGGAGGCCTCGGCGTCGGCGTTGACCGCGGCGCAGAACGCCGACTCGCCGCCGCATCCGGCCAGGAGCGTCGCCGTCATCGCGGCGGTCACCGTCATCGTGAATCTCTTCGCCATGGCCACTCTCCCGCGGGTCTCGCTCCGGATGCTGTGACCCGAGGATAACCCGGCGAGTCAGCTCGCGTGCTCACTCCTCGTCGGAGGTCGGCGGCCCTTCGGCGAGCAGCTTCTCGAAGCCCGCCTCGTCGAGGATGGGCAGGCCCAGCTCCTCGGCCTTGGCGGCCTTCGCGCCCGCCTTCGCGCCGACCACGACGTAGTCGGTCTTCTTGCTGACCGACCCGGACGCCTTGCCGCCGCGCGACAAGATCGCCTCCTTCACCTCGTCACGCGTGAAGTTCTCCAGCGAGCCGGTGACCACGATGGTCAGGCCGTCGAGCACTCCGCCGGAGGAGTCGAGCGCGCCGGGGCCGGGGTGGTCGGGGATCGCGAAACGCACGCCCGCCGCCCGCCATTGGTCGATGATCTCGCGGTGCCAGTCGACCTCCAGCCAGGCCTTGAACGACTCGGCGATGATGCCGCCGACCCCGTCGACCGCCGACAGCTCCTCGACGCTCGCGGCCTCGACGGCGGCCAGCGAGCCGAAGTGCTGGGCGAGCGCCCGCGCCGCGACGGGGCCGACGTGGCGGATGTTGAGCGCGACGATCTGCCGCCACAAGTCCTTCGTCTTCGCCTTCTCCAACTCGGCCAGCAGCGTGTGCGCGGCGGTCGAGAGGATGTGACCGTCGGTCCCGTCGAAGGGGCCGTCGGGATCGAAGGGCGGGTCGGTCTTCTTACGCTGACGCCGGAAGGGCGAGCGGACGATCGTCGCGCCGCCCTCGTCACGCCGGGGCAGGCCGGTCTCGACGTCGCGCACCTCCAGATCGATGCCGAACAGATCCTCAGGCCTCAGCGAGAACAGTCCCGCCTCGGTGACCAGCGGCGGCGTCGCGGGGCGCAGCGGCTGGGTCAGCGCGGTCGCCGACACCTCGCCGAGACCCTCGATGTCGAGGCCGCCGCGCGAGCCGATGTGCTCGACCCGGCCGCGCACCTGGGCGGGGCAGGCGCGGGCGTTCGGGCAGCGCAGGTCGATGTCGCCCTCCTTCATCGGCCGCAGCTCCGTGCCGCACTCGGGGCAGCCGGCCGGCATGACGAACTCGCGCTCGGTCCCGTCGCGGCGCTCGACCACCGGTCCGAGCACCTCGGGGATGACGTCGCCGGCCTTGCGCAGCACGACGGTGTCGCCGATGAGCACGCCCTTCTCGCGCACCACGTCCTGGTTGTGGAGGGTCGCCTGACGCACGACGCTGCCCGCGACCGCGACCGGCTCCATCACCGCGAACGGCGTGGCCCGGCCGGTGCGGCCGACCGAGACGACGATGTCGACCAGCTTCGTCTGCACCTCCTCGGGCGGGTACTTGTAGGCGATGGCCCAACGCGGCGCGCGGCTCGTGGCGCCGAGCTCCGGGTGCAGGGCGAGCTCGTCGATCTTGACCACGACGCCGTCGATCTCGTGCTCGATGGCGTGCCGGTCGCGGCCCAGCTCCTCGACCCGGGCGACCACCTCGTTGGCGGTGGCGAGCACGCGGGTGTGCGGGCTGGTCGGCAGGCCCCAGGACGCCAGCAGGTCGTAGACCTCGCTCTGCGCGGCGACCGGCGGGTCCTCCCACGCGCCGATGCCGTGCACGTACAACGAGAGCGCCTGCAAGCGTTTCTGTCCCGCCTCGCGCTCCAGGCCGTCTTTCTTGTGCAGGATCTGACGCAGACCGCCGCTGGCCGCGTTGCGCGGATTGGCGAAGGCGGGGAAGCGTCGGGCGGCGCTGGCGGCGGCCTTGTCGGGGTCGACGCCGCGTTCGGTCGCCTCGGCGACGACGCGGTCGCGCAGCTCGGCTTGGAAGGCGTTGAGCCGCTCGAAGGCCTCGACGGCGATGAACACCTCGCCGCGCACCTCGACCAGCGGCGGGTGGCCCTCGCCCGCGAGCTGTCGGGGCACGCCGGGGAGTTCGACCGCGTTGGTGGTGACCTCCTCGCCGACCCGGCCGTCGCCGCGGGTGGCGGCGGTGACGAGGCGGCCGTGCTCGTAGCGCAGCGAGATGGCGAGGCCGTCGATCTTCACCTCGGTCAGCCAGGCGACGTCGCGTCCGGCGGACTCCCGCGTTTTGACGCACCACGCCTGCAACTCCTCGGCGGAGAAGACGTTGTCGAGACTGAGCATGTGCTCGGCGTGCTCGACCGGCGCGAGGTCGGAGGCGGTCACGGCGCCGACGCTCTGGGTCGGCGAGTCCTGGCCTCGGATCTCCGGGTGCAGCGCCTCGAGTTCCTCCAGGCGGCGCATCCAGGTGTCGTAGGTGGCGTCGTCGACGAGCGAGGCGTCGGCGTTGTAGTAGGCGTCGCGGGCCTGCTCGATCCGCTCGATCAGGTCGGCGGCCTCGGCGCGCGCCTCGTCGAGGGTGGGCTGGGTGGTCTCGCCGCTCTCGGTCACGCGGTCAGTTTAGGGAACGCGCGACCGATCGGGCAGCTTCCAGCGCGCGGCGGGCGTCGGCGGGGGTGTGGCCGGCGAGGCCGCACGGCGGGGTGACGACGATCTGGTCCGCCACGCCGCCCGGTTCGAAGCCGAGACGACCGAGGAACTCCTCGATCCGGCGCGGGTCGGTCGAGCCGGTCCAGAGGCCGGCGCCCTGGTCGAGCGCTTCGGCCCAGGCGTCGGTGGGACGGGCGAGCGACAGGTCGAAGGCGACGGCCGTGAAGCCCGCGCCGCGCAGCAGGCCGACGGGGACGTCGGGCGCGCAGCAGTGGACGACCGGCGTGGCCCCCGCCTCGACGACCACCTCGACGATCGTCCTCAAATGAGCGTCGGCCTCAGGCAGGTCGACGGAGCGGTACTGACGCAGACCGCTGGCGGTCGGGACTCTCGCGGCGAGCACGGCGGGCAGCGCGGGCTCGTCGATCTGCACGATCAGTTCGGCGGCCTTGCCGAAGCGGCGGCGCAGGCTGGCGAGGTGGTCGGTGAGCCCTGCGGCGAGGCAGGCGGCGAGGTCACGGCGGGCGCCGTGGTCGGAGAGCACTTTCTCACCGCGCGGCGTCTCGACGGTCGCGGCGAGCGTCCAAGGTCCGGCGATCTGCTGCTTGAGCACGCCGTCGTAGTCGTGGCCGATCTCCTCGACGACGTCGAGGTCCTGGGCGAGCAGCGAGCGCGCCCGCCGGTGGTCGACGCCCGACCCGACCCCGACGCGCCACCCGCTCGGCTGCAGGTCGGCGTCCAACCCGTCGAGCACCGCCAGCGACCGGCCGATCATCCCGGCGTGGGCGCCGCGCCCCGGCAGCTCGGGGACGAAGGCGATGTCCAACTCCCCCAGCGAGAACTTCGCCCACCCCTCCAGATCGTCGCCCGGCATGGATCCGATCCCTGTGGCACGCATGGAGAGCATTGTCGCAAGGAACGCGCGGACTCAGCCCGCCACCGCTCACCCCGCGGACAGCCCCATCTCCAGCAGTTCGAGTTCAGTCGACGCCTGACGGAGTCCGCGAGCCAGAGCCTTCTCCAGCCAGAATCTGGCCTTATCCGGGTTGGCGGGCACCCCCACGCCGTCCCGCAGCATGACTCCCAGCCTCAGCTGAGCGTCGGAGCTGAAGTCGTATCCCGTGTCCGCCGACGCCGCGCGCAGATACCAAGCCGCCGCCTGAGCCAGATCAATGTCCACATGGATGCCGCTCTCATACGCCTGACCCAGCCGATACTGCGCCGCCGTCCATCCGCCTTCGGCCGACGCACGGGTCAGTTCCAACCCGCGCTCCACGTCAATGTCCAAGCCGTACAGACCCCGCAGGTACGCCTCGCCCAACTGCCCCTGCGACCAGATCACTCCTTGGCGTGCGGCTTCTCCATACCAGGCCACCGCCATCGCGTCGTTCCGCGGAGCCCCGCTCCCATTGATGTACATGCGGCCCAGCCGATGCTGTCCAGTCCCGTTTCCCGCGAAAGACGACTTGTGGAACCAGTAGAAGGCCGCGTCTTCGTCGCCTTTCGTCTCCAAGGCGATGCCCACCCGCCACTGAGCGTTCGCATCGCCCCGCTCGGCGGCGCGAAGCGCCGGCTCGATGTCCGCCACATATTCACGCCACTGACCGTTCGCGTCATCCTGCTCAGCGGCGCGCCCGTCGGCTGACGAGCCGACGGGTGTCAGTCCGCCCACCTCGCGGGACCTCTGCAACGCCGTGAAGTACAGCGTCTTGTCCTCCACAGTGATCCGCTGTCCCAGGACCTGCGGCTCGAATCGGAAACCGAGACGACGGCCGATCTCATTGAGCGGATACCGGTCAAGGTCCCCTTGGCCCGACGGGTCGATCTGCGACCACGACCATCCGAGTCCAGAGAACACCACCGACCCGCCAGACCTCACCCACGACAGCATCTCGTCGACCTCGTCGGGACGCAGCGCCCTTCTCGGATTGGCGACCACCAGCACATCCACGGTCGCCGCGTCGGCCACCGCGACGTCCCGCGACGAGACCTGCCGCGACGCCAGAGAGTGCCGAAGCTCCGACGCCAGCCGCCCTGACGTCGCCATCTCTCCGTGCCCGGTCGACCATCCGACCACTCCTCGGCGGAAGTCCCGTCCCAGCCACCCCAGTAACGAGGTCAGCACCGCGGTCATACTGTGCGGCTGCACGTTCTCCGGCCCGTCGTGGAGCAGCCCGTCGTGCGACAGCACGACGAACCGGCCCTGCCCGTAACGGCCCGCGAGAACAGCGTGACGCCCGTCTTCTGTCCGGTAGACCGAGAGGACGTCGGCGTCAGCCTTCTCCTCGTCCACGACGAGCGGCGACAGCATCAACGACGCGGTGACCCGCTCCGGCAACTCCAGAGCGGTCAACTCCTCCCTCAGCCCAGGAGAGACGGGCACCAGGCCTGTCGAAACGGTCTTCACCGCGACCTCAGCCGCCGCAACCTTCGCTTTGGCGAAGAACTTGGCCGACTGCGCCTCGAATCCTCGTTCGTCCATGCGGTACTTGTTGATGGCTTGTTTCGACCCGATCTGCAGCTTCATCCCCAATGACAGTTCGGTGTCCTCCAGGTAGACCGCCGCGAACGGAACCCCCTTCGCCAAGGCGAAATTGATCTCGTTGCGCACGTTGACCGACCGAGCGGCCGCCGGGGAGATGAACACGACGAACGCCGCACACCCGTCCAACGCGACGGCGATGTCCTCCGGCCACTCATTACCGGGGTCGATTCCCTCGTCAAACCACAGATTCACTCGTTGAGCGGCGCGCCACCGGTCCATCACGTCATAGACCTCTGCGGAGTCCACCCGCGCGTAGGACACGAATACATAGGGCTCAGAACCCTTGTACGCGGAGAACCGCGGGGAGGGGACACTCATTCAAGAACCTCGTCATCCAAGGGAACGGCGAATCTCACAGCCGTCTCAAGGTACACCGCCTGTGAGGCAGCACACATCCGCCTCGCCCTCAACGGCGGACACGTCGCCTGACCGGGAGGGCTGCGGCACGGCCGACGCCGCGCGGACTCAACCCGCCACGGGATCGAGAACGTCGAACCCCAGAAATTCAGCCACCTCCAACAGACGCGTGTCGTGGCTGACCATCACCTCCGCCCCTGTGGCCAACGCGGAGGCGATATGGATCGCGTCGAGCGTGCGAACATGCTCGGTGATCGCCTCAGCCGTCGCCAACACACTGTCCGTGATCGCGAGAAAAGCCACGTAGTCCAATATCTCGGCGCGCCGAGCCACCTCGATCCCCTCGCGCCGGAGATATCTGGTCATCTCTGTACGCAACAGTCGCGACGACAGCACCGATGCCGTCGGATCAGCCGTAGCCTCGTTGAACCACTCCACGGCGCGAGGGTTTCTGGTGAAGGCATGGATGGCGACCGACGTGTCGAGGTAATAGCTCGTCACCTCGACTCACCACTCCCCTTTGAGGTCTTCCAGCACGGCGTCGACCGACTCCACGGTCGGCGCCCCGTGAGGCGGACGGTGCGCCAAGGACGCTCCCCCGGTCTTACGCGGCGGAGTCAACGTCGGCCGGTCGCCTGCCTCCGGCGGCACCAGTTGAGCCACGGCGCGACGATGACGCGTGACGACGTAGGTCTGTCCAGCCTCGACATCATCGAGCGCCGCTGTCGGGTTCTGCCGCAACTGAGCCACGGTGATCGTCTTCATGCCTCAAGGGTAGATAACACATCTACTTTTCGCCAGAGCGCGGGAATATGCGACTGTGACGCCACGCCTCGACCGAGAGTCCCTGTCCGCAGCAGACCGGATGGTGACCATCGAAAGGGCGGGATTCGATAGGGGGAAGCGTGGCGCCAACACCCTTGAGCGGTAGCTCAGCAACCCTTCCCACGGCCCGGAGGTAGACCAGCAACCTCATCTGGCGCGGATTCGGTCACTCAGCTACCTCTCGCCCGCTCGTAGGGTTGCTGAGATACCGCCTGACAGCGACCGCGGCGGTGCGGCCCGCGCGGTTGGCGCCGATGGTGGAGGCGGACGGGCCGTAGCCGACGAGTTGGACGCGGGGGTCGACGACCGACTGCGTGGCGGTCGCGGGGGTCGCGCCGAGTTGGATCCCGCCGCGCGGGGAACGCAGATGAAGCGGGGCGAGGTGGGCGATGTCGTGGCGGAAGCCGGTCGCCCAGAGGATCGCGTCGACCGGCTCGTGGCGGCCGTCGGCCCAGCGCACGCCGTCGGGCTCGATCCGGTCGAACATCGGATGGCGCTCGTAGGCGCCGAGCCGCGCCGCCTCGGCCTCCTGCGGACGCAGCATCAGTCCGGTCACGCTCACCACGCTGCGCGGCGGCAGTCCGACGCGCACGCGCTCAGCCACCCGCTCGACCACCTCGCGTCCGATCTCCGCGTTGAACGGACTCATCCGCCACACCGGCTCGCGCCGCGTCACCCACAGCGTGTCGGTGATCGGCCGCAGCACGCCGAGGAACTGCACCGCCGACGCCCCGCCGCCCACCACCAGCACGCGACGGCCGCGGAAGTGGTCGGGTCCGGGGTAGTCGGCGGTGTGCCACTGTTCCCCCACGAATGTCTCCTGCCCCGGATAAGAGGGGATGAACGGACGCCGCCACGTGCCGGTCGCGTTGACGACCATCCGCGTCCGCCACACCTGCCCGTCGGCCTTGACCACGAGCGCGCCCGCACCGTCGTCGCGCACGCTCCGCACGACCACCGGACGCTCCACCGGCAGCGCGTGCTCCCGCTCATAGGCGGCGAAGTACGCGGGCACGAACTCGTTGGCCCGCTCGTCGCCATGAGCGGGCGGCACCGGCGCGTCGGGCAGGTCGGCCACCCCGTGCACGTCACGCATGACCAGCGCGTCCCACCGGTGCTGCCACGCGCCGCCCGGCCGGTCGTTCGCGTCGAGCACGACCTGGTCGAGGCCGAGCCGGCGCAGGTGGAAGGACGTCGAGAGCCCCGCCTGCCCCGCCCCGACGACGACGGCGTCGTAGAGCGTCACGAGGACGTGGCCGCCGCCGAACGTGTGCGGGCGATGGTGACCGAGCCGATGACCTGGGTGCCGTCGTAGATGACGCAGGCCTGGCCCGGCGCGATGCCCTCGGCGGGGTCGAGCAAGGCCACCCGCACGCCGTCGGCCTCGACCCGGACCCGCGCGCGGTGTTCCTTGCCGTGGGCGCGCAACTGCACCGTGCAGTCCAACCCCCCCGTCGGCGCGTCGGTGCACCACAGCGGCTTGATCCCGTCGAGCGCGTCGACCAGCAGCTTCTCGCGCGGACCGACCGTGACCGTGCCCGACACCGGCTCGATGTCGAGCACGAAGCGCGGCTTGCCGTCGTCGGCGGGCACGCCGAGCCGCAGGCCGCGCCGCTGGCCGATGGTGAAGGCGTAGGCGCCGTCGTGCTCGCGCAACACCTGGCCGGACTCGTCGACGATCGTCCCGGGCTTCGGCCCCAGCTTCTCGGCGAGCCAGCCGGCGTTGTCGCCGTCGGCGACGAAGCAGATGTCGTGGCTGTCGGGCTTAGCCGCCACCTGGATGCCGCGCGCCTCGGCCTCACGGCGCACATCGGGCTTGACCGATCCGCCGAGCGGGAAGTGCGACCGGCGCAACTGCTCCTGGGTCAGCACGCCCAGCACGTACGACTGGTCCTTGGCCATGTCGACCGCGCGGTGCATCTCGACCAGGCCGTCCGCGCCCTCGCGCACCTGCGCGTAGTGCCCGGTGATGACGCCGTCGAAACCGAGCGCGACCGCCCGGTCGAGCACGGCGGCGAACTTGATCTTCTCGTTGCAGCGCAGGCACGGGTTAGGGGTGCGACCCGCCTCGTACTCGGCGACGAAGTCGTCGACCACCTCGTCGGCGAACTCCTCGCTCATGTCCCAGACGTAGAAGGGGATGCCGATGGTGTCGGCGGCGCGGCGGGCGTCCATCGAGTCCTCGATCGAGCAGCAGCCGCGCGCGCCGGACCGGTAGGAACGGGGGTTGCGGCTCAGCGCGAGGTGCACGCCGGTGACGTCGTGGCCGGCCTCGACGGCGCGCGCGGCGGCCACGGCCGAGTCGACGCCACCCGACATCGCGGCGATCAGCCGGCTCATAACGCGTTCCTGTCCACCCGACCAGCCTACGAGACCACGCCGACGCCGAGCAGTTCCAGCACCACCAGCACGACGACCCCGATCACGAACAACACGAGGGGGAGGGCGATCCCGCCGCCGACGACCCAGAGGACCGGACGCCGCTCCCACCCCTGCAAGATGCCCGGCACGCGGGCCTCGACCTCGCGCGCGTCCACCGGACCGGCGATGGTGGCGACGCGGGCGTGACGGGCGATCGTCGACAGGTCCGCGCGCCGCCAGGCCGCCCCGTTGATCCGGATCTTCGCTCCGCGTCCGCTGTCTCGTTGCAGCACCAGCAGGTCCATGTCCTGCGCGGAGAACGACGGGCTATAGATCGTGAGGATGCCGCGCAGTCCCTCGCGGGGCAAGACGGTGCGACGGACGAACAGTCGCCGGTACTCGATCGTCTCGGCGGTCAGCGTCACGGTGGCGGTACGCAGATACGCGGTCACCGAAAGCAGACTGAGCAACACCGCGATCAGGATTGACGCGACCATCGTGAGCGTCCCTCGCGCGTCGCCCTCGACGAGAGCGCGCGACAGCGGCAGCACGACGACGCCGACGACCAACCCGACCACCATGAGGTCGGGACGTCCCAGCCAGGTCCGATACCGCTCGACGTCGGGCCGCAGGACGATCACGACGAACGCACCCGGCGCGCCGCGCGCGCCCGCTCATGGACCTCCGGCAGCACCGCGAGCGCTCGGTCGATCTCGGCCTCCGTCGTGGTGTGGCCGAGGCTGAACCGCAGCGAGCTGCCCGCGGACTCCTCGTCGTAGCCCATCGCGAGCAGCACGTGGCTCGGCTGCGGAACGCCCGCGGTGCAGGCCGACCCGGTGGAGACCTCGACCCCGTGGGCGTCGAAGAGCATGAGCATCGCGTCGCCGTCGCAGCCGGGGAAGGTCAGGTGGGCGATGTGCGGCAGGCGGGCCGCCAGGTCGCTCGGGCCGTTGACCACCGCGTCGGGCACGAGGGCTTTGACGCCGTCGATCAGTCGCGCTCGCAGCGTCTCCAGCCGCGCGGCCTCGGTCTCACGGCGGCGCACCGCGACGTCGACCGCGGCGGCGAAGGCGGCGATGAGCGGCGCGCCGAGGGTGCCGGAACGCACGTCGCGCTCCTGGCCTCCGCCGTGCAGCAACGGCATCAGCTCCAGCTCGCGCACCGCGACGAGCGCGCCGACGCCGACAGGACCG
Source organism: Aeromicrobium sp. (assembly GCF_047606445.1). Taxonomy (GTDB): domain Bacteria; phylum Actinomycetota; class Actinomycetes; order Propionibacteriales; family Nocardioidaceae; genus Aeromicrobium. The sequence goes on from NZ_JASGEK010000028.1 coordinate 58,446, forward strand.
CCGAGTTTGTGCGCGGTGATCGTCATGGCGTCGAGGCCGCTGGCGCCGAAGTCGATGGGCACATGTCCGGCGGCCTGCACCGCGTCGCTGTGCACGGGGATGCCGTGGGGGCGGGCCAGCGCGACGACCTCGTCGATCGGCTGCACCGAGCCCATCTCGTTATTGGCCCACATGGTCGTGATGGCCGCGATGCTCAGCGGATCGGCCTCGACGCTGGCGCGCAGGTCGTCGAGACGGATCACGCCATGCCGGTCGACGGCCGTGGTGACGACCTCGGCGTCCTGCTGCTTGCCGAGCCAGACGACCGGGTCGAGCAGCGCGTGGTGCTCGATGGCGCTGAACACCAGGCGACGGCGCGCGGGGTCTTGTCCGTGCCGCGACCAGAACAGGCCTTTGATGGCGAGGTTGTTGGCCTCGGTGCCGCCGGAGGTGAACACGACCTCGCTGGGCCGCGCGCCGATCCGCTCGGCGATCAGCTCACGCGACTCCTCCACGACGCGGCGCGCGGCGCGTCCCGAGCCGTGCAGCGACGACGGATTGCCCGTGCGCCCCATCTGCTCGACCATCGCCTCGATCGCCTCGGGAACCATCGGCGTGGTGGCCGCATGGTCGAGGTAGGCGCGGGCGGAGTCGGTCATGGCTTGCTCCATCGTAGGCTGCGGCTTTCCGGTCGTCCGACCCATCTCACGCGGTGAGCGGAGTGATGGCGTCGAGCAGGGCTCCGTGGCGTTCCTTCTCCATCTCGATGTCGTAGTCGGCCTGAAGATGCACCCAGAAAAGCTCGCTCATGCCCAATGCTCGGGAGAGCCGGATACCCGTCTCGGGAGTCACCCGACGTTGGCCGTGGACGATCTCGTTGATCCGGCGCGGAGACACCCCGATCGTCTGCGCCAAGCGGTACTGCGAGATGCCGAGAGGCTTGAGGAACTCCTCGAACAGGATCTCCCCCGGGTGGATCGGCTCGTGTGCCGTCTCTCGCGTCATCGTGACCTCTTCTCGATCAGTGATAGTCGACGATCTCGACATCAGTCGGCCCCTCGCTCGTCCAACGGAAACAGATCCGGTACTGGTCGTTGACCCTGATGGAGTGCTGTCCCGACCTGTCGCCCTTCAACTTCTCCAACCGGTTTCCTGGTGGGACTCGAAGATCATTCACGGGGCTGCCCGATGAAGGATCTTGAGCTTTCGGTGCGCCGCTCGTTGAAGATCCATTCCCAGCCGAGGAACCGCCTCACGCCGCCACACCTTCTCTGTGGTCGCATCGCCGAATGATTGGATCATCCGTCGACCTTAACGTTGGACGTTACTACGTCCAATCAGTTTTCCACAAGGGCGTCACTGACAGTTCAACCCACGACCTCGACGAGGGCGTCGGCGGCGGTGTCGAGCATGTCGGCGGTGATCGCGGCGCCGAAGGTGAAGCGGACGGCAGTCTGGGCGACCTCGCGCTCGACGCCCATGGCGGTGAGCACGTGGCTGGGCTCGTCGCTGCCGGCGTGGCAGGCCGAGCCGGAGGAGCAGACGACGCCCCGGCGTTCGAGGTCGAGCAGGATCGACTCGCCGGATCGGCCGGGGAAGACGAAGGAGGCGTTGCCGGGGAGCCGGTGGACGGGGTCGCCGGTCAGCCGTGCGCCCGCGACCTCGGCGAGGATCCGCTCGATGAAGGCGTCGCGCAGCGCGGCGACTCCGGCGGCGTCGGGGCGCTCGGCACGGACCGCGGCAGCCAGACCGACAGCGGCGGCGACGTTCTCGGTGCCCGACCGCCGTTCACTCTCCTGCCCTCCCCCGTGCAGCAGCGGCTCGGCCGGGGTGCGGCGGGCGAGGAAGAGCGCGCCGACGCCCTTGGGGGCGCCGAGTTTGTGGCCCGACAGGCTGAGCGCCTGCACGCCGAGCGCGGTGACGTCGAGGTCGAGCCAGCCCGCCGACTGCACGGCGTCAGTGTGGAAGGGGACGCCACGCTCGGCGGCGACGGCGGCCAGCGCGGGGATGTCCTGGACCGTGCCGACCTCGTTGTTGGCGTGCTGCACGCTGACCAGCGCGGTGTCGTCGCGCAGAGCGGCGGCGAGCGCGTCGGGCGTGACGTGTCCAAGCTCGTCGACGCCGAGTTCGGTCACCTCGAAGCCCTGCGTCGCGAGCCAGCGCGCCGACTCCAAGACCGCCGGGTGCTCGATGGCGCTGACCACCACATGCCTCCCGCGCGTGGAGGCGAGGGCGATGCCTTTGACGGCGGCGTTGTCGGACTCGGTGCCGCCGGAGGTGAAGGCGACCTCGCCGGGCCGCGCGCCGAGGAAGTCCGCGACCGCCCGCCGCGCCTCCTCCAACCCGCGCCGCGCCAACTCGCCCACCTCGTGATGGCTCGACGGATTGCCGAACGTGCCGGTCAGATACGGCCACATGGCCTCCAACACGTCCCGTCGCACGGGCGTGGTCGCGGCCTCGTCGAGGTAGATCACCACGCGCACCCCAGTTCCTCAGCCAACTTCTTCAGCCGCTTGTCGCGCGTCCACAGCCGGGTCCCCGGCGTCAGCAACGTCGAAGCCAGCAACACGGCGTCGACATAGCCGATGCCCCGCCCATGCAACGGCTGGCGCTCGATCAACGTCACCACTTCGTTGTCACGCGCTCCACGAACGAAGGGAAGTCGCCGCATCCCGTCAAGCACACGCTCACGCTGCTTCATCTGCCCGAGCGCCACCTCACCCAACACCGCCATGTGCATGACCACCTGTTGCCCTGACAACAGCTCAGAGAGTTCCGGCTCTTCGGCATGGAGGTGATCGATCCACACCGGTGAGTCGACCAGGATCATCGAGCCGCGCGACATCGCGGCGCCACCGTCGCCGACGGGTCACTCCCACCGAGCAACACGAGACGCCGTGCGGCCTCTCGTTCAACCAGTGCTTTGAGCCCGGCGTTCACTAGAGCCGTCTTCTCAGTGATGCCGGTGTAGTCCATCGCATCGGCCAACAACTCGTCATCAAGGTTGACTGTCGTCCTCATCCCATCCCCCAAGCGTCAAATAGAGCATCACTCGATGCTTATTTCGATGCTTATTTCGATGCTGATTCTAAGCGAACATCCAGTCCGATGTCGAGCGACCTCACGCTGTGGGTCAGGGCGCCGACGCTGATCACGTCGACGCCGGTCTCGGCGATGGCGGCGATGGTGTCGAGGCGGACGCCGCCGCTGGCCTCCACCAACGCCCGGTCGCCGACGATCTCGACGCCCTGCCGCAACTCCTCGACGGAGAAGTTGTCGAGCATGATCGTGTCGACGCCGCCGGCCAGCACCGGCTCGATCTGGTCGATCCGGTCGACCTCGACCTCCAGGTGCATCGTGTGCGGGATCTGCTCGCGCGCCGCCCGGATGGCCGCCGTGACGTCGTCGGTCAGCGCCAGGTGGTTGTCCTTGGCCATGACGGCCTCCGACAGCGAGTAGCGGTGGTTGTGGCCGCCGCCGCAGCGCACCGCGTGGCGTTCCAGCGGACGCAGGCCCGGCGTGGTCTTGCGGGTGTCGACGACCCGCGCCGAGGTGTGCGCGACCGCCCTCACGTACTCGGCGGTCATCGCGGCGATGCCGCACATGCGCTGGATCAGGTTGAGCGCGATCCGCTCGCCGCGCAGGATCGACCGGGCCGAGCCGGTGATCGTGGCGAGCACGTCGCCGGGGCCGAAGACGTCGCCGTCGGCCACCCGCCACGTCACCTCGACGTCGGGGTCGACCTCCTCGAAGACCACCTCGACGACCTCGACGCCCGCCATCACGCCCGGCTCGCGGGCGACGAGGTCGGCCGTCGCCTGCGCCTCGACGGGGATGAACACCTGCGAGGTGACGTCGCCCGACGGCGCGTCCTCGTCGAGGGCCAGATGGACGATGGGCCGGATCTGGTCGCGGTCAAGCACGCTTCATCACCACCACGCTGTGCACGGCCTGGGCGCTGTCGGTGTCGGGGAAGTCGCTGCGGAAGTGGCCGCCGCGCGACTCCTGGCGGGCCAGCGCGCTCGCGATGACCGCCTGGGCGACGACGAACAGGTTGGCGTCCTCGGCCGACTTCGCGTCGCTGGCGACCGGGGTCGCGGCGGCGGTGAGCCGTTCGCCCGCCTCCCGCAGGGTCGCGCCGTCGCGCACGAGTCCGGCGGCGTCCCACAGGATCTGCTGCAGGTCGGCGCGGCTCACCGCGACGCCTCCGGCCGCGGGCGGCAGCACGACCGGGTCGGCCCACTCGGAGTCGAAGCCCTCCGCCGGCTCGGCCAGGCCCAACGCCGCGTCGACCACCCGCCGTCCGTAGACCGCGCCCTCCAACAGCGAGTTCGACGCGAGCCGGTTGGCGCCGTGCAGGCCGTTGCAGGCGACCTCGCCGACGGCGAACAGGCCGGGCAGCGAGGTCCGCGCCCACAGGTCGGTGCGGATGCCGCCCATGTAGTAGTGCGCGGCGGGCGCGACGGGGATGGGGTCGCTGCCCCAGTCGAAGCCATTGGCCTTCACGATGGCGTCGATGGTCGGGAAACGTTTGGCCAGGAACTCACCGCCGAGCGCGGTGGCGTCGAGCCGCACCGGCACGCCGCCCTGCTTCGCCATCGCGGCGGCGCAGCCCCGGGCGACCACGTCGCGGGGGGCGAGCTCGGCGTCGGGGTGGACGTCGGTCATGAAGCGGTGGCCCGCGTCGTCGACGAGCACCGCGCCCTCGCCACGCACCGCCTCGGAGACGAGCGGGCTGCCGGGGACGGCCAGCGACGTCGGGTGGAACTGGTAGAACTCCAGGTCGGCCGCGAACGCGCCCGCACGCAGCGCCATCGCCAGGCCGTCGCCGGTGGCGACCGCCGGGTTGGTCGTGTACGGGTACAACTGGCCCGCGCCGCCGGTGGCCAGCACGACGGCGTCGGCGCGGATCGGCTCCTCGCCGAGCACCGTCGCGCCGACGACCCGGCCGTGCTCGACGATCAGGTCGGTGACGGTGGTGTTCTCGCGCACCGTGACGCCGGAGTCGCGCAACCGGTCGATGAGCGCCGCCGCGATGGCCGCGCCCGTCGCGTCGCCGCCGGCGTGCAGGATGCGCTGATGCGAGTGCGCCGCCTCCAGGCCGCGGGCGAGCTGCCCCTCGTGCACGTCGAAGAGCACCCCCCGGTCGATGAGATGCTGGACGGCCTCGGGGCCTTCGGCGCACAGCACCTCGACCGCCTCGTCCTCGGACAGGCCGGCCCCGGCGACGAGCGTGTCGGCCACGTGGGAGGCGACGGTGTCGTCGGCGGAGGTGACGACGGCGACGCCGCCCTGGGCGAACCAGGTGTTCGACTGGTCGAGCGTCGACTTCGTGACGAGCGTGACCTCGACGCCGTCGCGGCCGTCGGCGTCGAGCGCCGCGGTGAGTCCGGCGACGCCGCTGCCGACGATGAGGATGTGAGTCATGTTTTCCCTTACTTGGGCAGGGCCGCGAGCATGCGCTCGAGGGCGACCTTGGCGTAGGTGGCGGTGTCGTCGTCGACGACGATCTCGTTGCGGATCTCCCCCTCGACCAGGCCCTCCAGCGTCCAGGCGAGGTAGCCCGGGTGGATGCGGTACATGGTCGAGCAGGGGCAGATGACCGGGTCGAGGCAGAAGATCGTGCGGTCGGGGAACTCGGCGGCGAGCCGGTTGACCATGTTGATCTCGGTGCCGATGGCGATCACGTCGCCCGGCTCGCTGGCGATCACGAACTTGCGGATCGCGTCGGTGGAGCCGGAGGCGTCGGCGGCGTCGACCACCGGCATCGGGCTCTCCGGGTGCACGATCACCTTGCAGCCGGGGAACTGCGCGCGCGCCTGCTCGATCTGCGCAACGCTGAACCGCTTGTGCACCGAGCAGAAGCCGGGCCACAGCAGGACCTTCGCGTCGAGCAAGTCCTGCCGCTCCACGCCGAGGCCGGGCTTACGTGAATTGATCATCGGCATTTGTTCGAGCGGCACGCCCATCGCCTTGGCGGTGTTGCGCCCCAAGTGCTGGTCGGGGAAGAACAGGACGCGGCGGCCCCGCTCGAAGGCCCACTCCAGCACGGTCGCGGCGTTCGAGGAGGTGCAGACGATGCCGCCGTTGCGGCCGCAGAACGCCTTGAGCGCGGCCGAGGAGTTCATGTAGGTGACCGGGATGACCGACGCCAGCTCGGAGTCGTCCTCGTCGGCGTACAGCTCCATCAGCTCGGCCCACGCCGACTCGACGGAGTCCTCGTCGGCCATGTCGGCCATCGAGCAGCCGGCGGCGAGGTTCGGCAGGATGACGTGCTGCTCGGGCCGCGCCAGGATGTCGGCGGTCTCGGCCATGAAGTGCACGCCGCAGAAGACGATGGTCTCGGCGTCGGGCTTGGTCAGCGCGGCGTTGGCGAGCTGGAAGGAGTCGCCCACGAAGTCGGCGTACTGCACGACCTCGTCGCGCTGGTAGAAGTGGCCCAGGATGACGAGCTTGTCGCCGAGGGCCTCCTTGGCCGCGCGGATGCGGGCGTGCAGCTCCTCGTCGCTCATCTTCTGGTAGGCGGTCGGCAGCTGGCCGGGGCGCACGACGGGGTCGGGGATGAGGTCGAACTCCGACGCGCCGGGGCCGTAGCCGGGGCTCAGGTCGAAGTCCCACGGACCCTTCGCGAGGTCGGTGTCGCAGGTGGCGCCGGGAGCGGCGGTGATGAGTTCATTGACGGAGGCGGTCATCGTGGCTCCTCGGGGAAGGTCAACGTGGTCGGTCGGATGGTGGACGGGTCGAAGCGGTACAGCGCGGGCGGCCGGTGGCTCCGGCCGGACAGGCAGCGTCCGGTGGCTTTCAGTGTGCGCAGCGCCTGGCGGCGGAAGTTGGCGGGGTCGAGGCGGCGGCCGAGCACCGCCTCGTACACCTCGCGCAGCTGGGCGAGGGTGAACTCCTCGGGCAGGAAGCCGTAGGCGATCGGCGAGTAGGTGATCTTGGCGCGCAGCCGGGTGAGCGCGTAGTCGACGATGTCGTTGTGGTCGAAGGCGAGCTCGGGCACCTCGTCGGCGACGAACCACTCGACGTTGTCGCCGACGACGCTCTGCGCGTCCTCCTCGGCCCGCACGAGCGCCCAGTAGACGATGGAGACGACGCGGTCGGGCGAGCGGTCGACGCGGCCGAAGGCGTAGAGCTGCTCCAGATAGTGCGGGGCGAGGCCGGTGGTGCGTTCGAGAGTGTGCCGCGCGGAGGCGGCCAGGTCCTCGTCGGACTCCAGCGGCCCGCCGGGCAGCGCCCACTGGCCGAGGTGCGGCTCGCGGATGCGGCGCACGAGCGGCAGCCAGATCGTCGGCTCCCCGCTGACCGGATGCGGCCGCAGCGCGAAGATCACCGTGGAGACGGCCAACTCGACCCGCTGCTGGACGTGCTGACGGGCGAGGGTCGTCGCGGGCTCCTGAACGGTCATGAGGCCACCTCCTTCTTTAAGGTCAGGATGACTCTAACACGACTTAAGGTCATGTCAACACTAAGCGTCGGCGCGGCGCGCCGGGGACGCAGGATGATGGCTTTGGGTTGTCATAGCGACCGCTTTCCATCGTTCTTCGTCTCCGACGGAACGCAGGATGATGGATTGAGGTAGTGATCACAGCCCGAATCCATCATTCTCGGTCACCACCTGCACTTGGCGCGTTAGCATCAGATACATGCGCACCGCGCCGCCCGCCGCCGACGACGACGAAAAGTTCTTGGGGTTCCAGCCTTTCCCGTCCCGTGGCGGCATCGTGACCAATGAGATCGTCGAGCAGATTCGCGAGGAGATCAGCGAGTGACAGCCCTGCTCGATGCCAGTGCCCCTCGCCGCACCATGAGTTCTGGCCCTGCGACCTCAGCATCATCGATTCCGCCCACGTCAGCCCACGGCATGTGCTCGGCTCCCGGCAGGTGACCGACCTCTACCTCCTGGCGCTCGCGGTCCGTCACGACGGCCGCTTCGTCACCCTCGACACACGCGTGCCCGTCTCGGCGATCCCTCACGCCTCAGCCGAGACCGTGGTCGTTCTCTGAGTCACCCACAGCGAAGAGGTCGACGACCTCGACACCCAGCGCCTGAGCGATGTCCTTCAGGCGTTCGACCGTAACGGTCCGCTGGCCGCCTTCGACCTGGACGTCAAAGAACTGATCGAGTCTCACGGCGAAACGCGGCGTCTGGACAGCCCCCCGCTATACCTACGATGACACCCATGTCAGATGAGGCGACGACGGAGACCGATCCCGACACAGACCGCCCGACGGCGGTGCTCGCGGAGGTGGCTCCCGGGGTGGTCGCCGCCTACGGGGATCTCCCCGCGCATCTCGACCTGACGCCGCTCGACGACTTCAGCGCGGTGCCAGCGGTCGACCGAGCGCAGGTCACGACACTGCTCAGCGCGGTCGGCGCCAGCGCCGCCGTCACTGGCGTCCTGGGGCAGGCAGCGGCCAGCGCCCAAGGGCTCTACCGTCTGGCCGACGCCTCCCAAGCGTTGATGAACTCCGGCGGCGTCCTCGCGATCAAGGACGGGGCGAATCTCGGCGCGATCTTCAAGAACGGCGAGATCGTCGCGCAGGCGCGCTTCGTCGAGGTCAATCCGCTCAGCCTGGCCCAGGGCGCCGCCTCCCTCGGTCCAGCGCTCGCCATGATCGCCTTGCAAGCGCAGCTGAACGAGGTGACCAGCCTGGTGAGAAGCAATATCGCGCTGACGACGCAGGTGCTCACCACTCTGCGTCAGGAGCAGTGGGCCACGCTGACCGGATTGTCCGAGGCCGTCGACCACGCTCTCGACGACGCGCGCTCGACAGGCGCGGTCCCGCGTTCGATCTGGGACACCGTGGCCGGGAAGCGCGCCGACCTCGTCGCCCAGCGCGATCTCTACCACCGCAAGGTCACCGGCCACATCGCCGAACTCCAGCAACGACAGGCGCGCGCTCGCCGCGAATATCTGCAGGACAACGCCGAGACGATCTTCTTCGACGCCCACGCGCTGTTGACCGCTTTGAAGGCCTGGGTCGGCCACCGCTCCTTGTACGCCGCCCACACACGCGGCATCGGCGACGACCCGGCCGCCGAGGAGCGGCTGGTCACGACCATCCAGGAAGGCACGCACGCCGAACTCGAGTCAGCGCTGCCGGAGGCGGTCGGCCTCATCGACGCCCTGACGCGTGAGCTCCGCGTGATCGCCGAGCTTCCAGGACGTCCGGGCTCGCTCCTGCCGTCGAGGCGCAGGGACGCCCAGGCATCTCGCGCGATGTCGGCGCGCCTCCTCGAAGCGCTCACACCGCTGGCCGACAGCCTTCGCCCTCCGAGCCCGGAACTCGTCACTCCCGAGATCGCCGCCGCTCCCGACGACCTCGACGTCGCGCCTCACCTCCGCGTGCTGCGTTGGTTCCTCGACGGTGGCGAGACGCTGCGCGCGTTGGCCTTCCCCGACCAACTGGACGACCCCGGTCCTTTCGCGGCGCTCCTCAGCGGAGCCAAAGACCGGCTGGCCGCCTTGCGCGACCGTGAACCCGAACGGACCCTCGTCGCCGTCACGGACCGGCGCGTCCTCATCGCCGCCACGAGCGACTTCCTCGAAGAGGGCGAGATCACCCACGACCTCCCGCTCGACCAGGTGCGCTACCTGCGGCTCAGGACCTCGGACCGCCATGAGGGGGCCACCGCGCTCGACCTCGTCACGCGCGATGAGAACCTCCGCTGGCTCTTCGACGCCGAGATCGACCGCTCTCACGTCGACGCGCTGGCCGCCGTGCTCGCCGAGTCGATGGCGATTCCTGAGGAGGAACGGACAGAACTCCTCGGATCGGGGCCGGCAGTCATCGAAACGAAAGCCTGATGCCTGAGAGACGCCGACCACGGAGTCTCCCTCGCGGCCTACCTTCCTACTCTGCCAACAGTTCGACTCGGCCATGACGCTCGGCTGCCGTCGCCAGTCGAGCATCGACCGTCAGCAGCACCGTTTCCAGTTTCATCGCCAGGGCGACATACGCAGCGTCATAAGCCGTGATGTTGTCACGAAGCGACCAGATCGTCGGAAGCAGCGCGCTGTGGCCGTACCGACGCATCCTGAGCGTGGTGAGATCGGCGATGGCACGATCAGCCCGTTCCTGAGTCACGAGCCCATGCCGGACGTGGCGGCGGAGCACCGAAGCCACCTCCAGATCAAGAAGTTCCGGCACGTGGATCTGCTGTCCGTTCAACCGTTCTCGAGCCATCGAACCGACGCCCCTGTCTGCCCAGAGCGCAGCGGCCATGACTCCGGCGTCAACGACGAGGTCGGCCATCTCGGATAGCCTGTGCCAGCTCGGCGATGTCAAGGTCGGCGTTGTCGACACGTTCATCGACCTCGGCGAAGACCTCGCTGGGAGGACGCTGACTCGCCTCGGCGACGAGCTGGTCCCTCACGTAGTCCTGCAATGACTGCCCGGCTCGCTCCGCACGCTGACGCAAGACGGTGTGCGTCTCGTCAGGTACATTCGGAATCTGGATCGTGGGCATAGCGCCAATGTAACCCGCGCGGCCTCGGCATGGAAGTTCTCGCTTCACTGGAAATCCCGGCTCCGGTGCCGCGCGGACAGCGCGGCCGCGCCGGCCTGGGCGGCGGACGGGTAGCGGGACTCGATGGGGTCGACGCGTTCGGCGACAAGGTTGACGACGCGATCGTCGGTGACCTCGACGAGGCCGCGGATCACCACGCCGGCGGCGTTGCGGAAGACCCGGCGGTGGCGCTCCCACACCGCGCCGAACACCACGACGTTGAGCATGCCGGTCTCGTCCTCGACGTTGAGGAAGGTGACACCGCTGGCGGTGCCCGGACGCTGGCGGTGGGTGATGAGCCCGGCCACCCACGCCCGACTGCCCGACTCCGCCGCCATCGCCTCGGCCACCGAGCTCACCCCCTCAGCGCGCAGCAGCTCCCGCAGATGCTCCATCGGATGCCCGTCCGGGGTGACGCGGGTGGCCCACTGGTCGGCCAACGTCTCCTCGACCGGATTCAACGCGGGCAAGGGCGGCGGCGCGGACGTCACCGCCGTGCCCGGCAGCATGTCAGGGCTGTCGCTGTAGCCCGCCTGCCACAGCGCCTCCCGACGTGACAGCCCCAGCGCGTCGAAGGCGCCCGCCGTGGCCAGCGCCTCCAGCTGCGTCTGCGTCAGCTCGGCGCGACGGGCGACGTCGGCCAGGTCGGTGAACGGACGCTCGGCCCGCGCCGCGACCACCCGCTCGGCAACTTCCTTCCCGACCCCGCGCACGCTGCTCAACCCCAGTCGCACCGCGAACGCCCCGTCGCGGCGATGCGTCAGCGTCGGGTCGGGGCCGTCGGGGTCGAAATCCCCGGTCGGCGGCTGCTCGACGGACAGACACGCGTCGAGACCTACCGGCGCGGACTCCCCCAACGGCTCCAGCGACGCCTGCGCCTGGGAACAGGCGATGTCGGGCCGCCGGGTCGTCACCCCGTGCCGCCGGGCGTCGGCCACCAGCGAGGACGACGAGTAGAAGCCCATCGGCTGATGACGCAGCAACGCCACCAAGAAGCCCGCCGGATAGTGCAGCTTCAGCCAACTGCTCGCGTAGACGAGCAGCGCGAAGCTCAAGGAGTGGCTCTCGGCGAACCCGAAGTCGGCGAAGGACTCGATGGCGTCGTAGATCGCCTCGGCCTGCTCCCTCTCGATGCCCTTCGCGGCCATGCCGTCCATCAGCTTGTCGCGCAGCGAGCCGATCCGCTCCACGCCCCGTTTGGACCCCATCGCCCGGCGCAACAGGTCGGCCTCGTCACCGGTGCAGTCGCCGAGCACGACCGCCAACTGCATCAGCTGCTCCTGGAACAGCGGCACGCCGAGGGTCCGCTCCAACACCGGCTCAACCGCCGGATGCCAGTACGTCACCGGCTCCTTGCCCGTCGCGCGCCTGATGTACGGATGCACCGCGCCGCCCTGGATCGGCCCGGGACGGATGAGCGCGATCTCGACGGCCAGGTCGTAGAAACAGCGCGGCTGGAGCCGGGGCAGCGTGCCGATCTGGGCGCGGCTCTCCACTTGAAACACGCCGATGCTGTCGGCCCGGCACAGCATGTCGTAGACGCCCGGCTCCTCCTTCGGGATCGCGTCGAGCGTCCACGCCTCCCCCAACTCCTCGGCGACGACGCGGAAGCAGGTGTCGAGCGCGCCGAGCATGCCGAGGCCGAGCAGGTCGAATTTGACCAGCCCCATGTGCGCGCAGCCCTCCTTGTCCCACTGCAGGACGGTGCGGTCGGCCATGCGCGCCCGCTCGATGGGACAGACCTCCCCGATGGGCCGTTCGGTGAGGATCATGCCGCCGGAGTGGATGCCGAGGTGGCGGGGCAGGCCGAGCAACTGGTCGGCGAGCTCGCGCACCGGCTCCGGGATCGACGCGTCCGGCTCGATGCCGCTCCACCGCTCGACGCCCTTGCTGAAGGCGTCCTGCTGACCGGGCGAGTAGCCGAGCGCCTTGGCCGCGTCGCGCACCGCCGACCGGGGCCGATAGGTGATGAGGTTGGCGACCTGGGCGGCGTTGCGACGGCCGTAGGTGTCGTACACCCACTGGATGACGTCCTCGCGCTGCCCTGCGTCGAAGTCGACGTCGATGTCGGGCTCCTCCTCACGGGTCGCGGCGAGGAAGCGCTCGAAGGGCAGGCGGTAGTAGATCGAGTCGATGGCGGTGATCTTCAGCGCGTAACAGAGCGCCGAGTTCGCCGAGGAGCCCCGGCCCTGGCACAAAATGCCCTGCTTCCGGGCGTACTCGACGATGCCGTGCACGATGAGGAAGTAGCCCTCGAAGCCCTTCTCCTCGATCACCGCGAGTTCCCGCTCGATGCGCTCCCAGGCGACGTCCTCACGTCCGGCGTACCGCTCGGCGATGCCGTCGGCGGCCAGCTTGCGCAACCACGTGCGATTCGTGTGCCCGTCGGGCACCCCCTTGACTGGCAGACGCGGGCTGACCGCGCGCAGGTCGAAGGCCAACTCCCGGGCCAGTCGGACCGACGTCTCGACGGCGCCCGGATAGCGGACGAAACGGGCCGCCATCTCCTCGCCCGAACGCACATAGGCCAGACCGGACGGCGGCAGCCAGCCGTCGATCTCGGCCAGGCTGCGCCGGGCGCGGATCGCCGCCAGCGCCGCGGCCAGCCGTCCACCCTCCGGCCGCGCGTGGTGCACCGCCTGGGTGGCGACCGTGGCGAGCCGCTGCCGCCGCGCCGCCTCGGCCAGCGCGTCGTTGCGCGTCGAGTCGTCGGGCAGGCCGTGGTCGGTCAACTCGACCACGACGCTCTCCCGCCCGAAACGCTCCACGAGGTCGGCGAGCGCCCGCTCGGCCGCCGACGGACCGCCCTGGGCGAGCGCCTGCCGCACCGCGCCTTTGCGGCAGCCGGTCAGCACGAGCCAGTGGTCGCGGCCCCGCTCGGCGAGCTCGTCGAGGTCGTAGACGGGACGGCCCTTCTCGTCGCCGCGCAGATTCGCCTCGGTGATCGCACCCGCGAGCCGGTGATAGCCCTCCGGCCCGCGCGCCAGCACCAGCAGATGCGAGCCCTCCGGGTCGGGCACGCCGTTCTGCGGACCGGTCAGCCCCAGCGACAGCTCGGCCCCGTAGACCGTCGGCAGTCCGTGCGCCCGCGCCGCCTCGGCGAAGGCGGGCGCGCCCGCGAAGCCGTCGTGGTCGGTGATCGCCAGCGCCTCCAAGCCCTGCCGCACCGCCTCCTCGACCAGTTCCTTCGGGTCGCTCGCGCCGTCGAGGAAGCTGAAGGAGCTATGACAGTGCAGCTCGGCGTAGGGCACGGTGACGGCCGGCCGCCCGATGGGAGCGCTCTCATAGCGGCGGCGCCTGCGCGACCGCGGCACGTCATGGGCTCGCTCCTCATCGGACTCCCCTGCCTCACGGGGCCGTCCGCTGAGCCGCCGCTCCATCTCCCGCCACGAGATGTCCGGGCTGTGCCACCCCATCAGCAACCCTCAGTCATAGCAGGCCTCGGCGAGCCAGCGGTCGTCGTCGAGGACCAGCAGCCAGGCGCGGCCGTCGGAGCCGACCACTTGGAACCGGGCGACCTTGCGCGCGGCGGTCTCGTCCCACCACCGCTCGTCGACCGGCCACGGGCCCGCCCAGGCCGCCACCTGCCGCCAGGGCCCCTCCTCGGCGACGCGGAACCGGGCCGGAGCCGACTGGACCATGCCGCGCGCCGAGACGACGACCGGTTGCCCCGCCGCCCCGGCGACCGCCGCCGGACGCGGCGTCGGGTAGACCGTGGCGGGCGCGGGCGCGGGGATCTGCCCCGGCCACGGGCGCTCGGCGGGACGCGCCACGGCGATGCGCTCGCCCCACGCCTCGCTGTGGACCCGGTCGGCGGCGCCACGCCCACCCTGCGCCCGGACCGCTCGCACCGCCTCCGGGCCGGCGGTGGCCTGCACCCTTGCCACGCTCCGCTCGACCTGCGCGTCGGGCCCCGAGCCGAACAGCGTCTCGGCGTGCTCGGCGAGGTCGGAGGCCTCCTCCGGCACGAAACGCACCGCGGTGACCGGCTCGCCCGACTCGCCCCGCTCGCCGGCCGCCGCGAGCTGCCAGCGCAGCCGGTCGAGCAGCGCGGCGGAGTCGAACCAGGCGGGGTGGCGCCACACGCGCGTCGAGGCGACGAGGTCGCCGGTGTCGACCTCGACCCGCACCGCCGTGGCGACGAGGCCGTGCTCGGACAGTTGGTGGGTGAACTGCTCGGCGGTGAGCCGCGAACTGAAGGCCACCGCCTCGATCGTCTCCAGCGGCGGTTCGAAAGGACGCTCGCAGACCAACTCCGGCGGCGGAGTGCGACGCGTCGGCGGACGCGGGTCCTGGCCCCGGGCGAGCGCGTGCGCCCACACTCCGCTGTCGCCGAACCGGGTGCGCACCTCGCCCACGCCGAGACGGGCGAAGTCGCCCAGCGTGCGCAGGCCGAGACGACGCAGCAGGCCGGTCAGACGGACGTCCGGCAGCACCTCCACGCCCAGGTCGGCGAGGAATCCCGCCCCCTCGCCCGGCGGCACCACCCGGACGTCTTGGGTCGGCGCCTGCCGGGCGGCCTGCTCGGCGGCGAAGGCCCCGTCGGCCACCCCGCACCGCACGTCCCACACGCCCAGCTCGACGATCTGCTCGGCGATCACCGCGGCGGCCTCGACCTCGCCGCCGTAGTACCGGCCCGAGAAGCGCGCCGCGCACAGTCCCGGCCGGATCGGGGCCACGTCGGGGAGACGCTGTTCCACCACGGCGAGCACTTCGTCGAAACGGCGCGACTCGACCAGCGGGGACCGCGTGACCAGACGCAGCTCCGGGCACCGGGCCTGCGCGTCGCGACGACGCATGCCCCGGCGCACGCCCTCACGACGCGCCACGGCGGAGCAGGCGACGATCTCGCCGACCTCGATCACCGCGACCGGGACCCCCGCGGGCTCGCGCGCGACGACGACCGGCCAGTCGGGGCACCACACGACGAGCGTCCGCCGTCTCATGACACGCCTCGCAGCGCCTCGACCGGAGCGGGCTCGTCGACCACGCCGAGCGTCCCGTCCGTTCCGGGCAGCCAGACCTCGCGTCGACGACGACGGGTCACGTCGGCGCGTGCCTCGATCACCGCGCGCCGCGACCGCAGGCGACCATGCCCGTCGCCGATTCCCGACCACTGCGAGGAGACGAGCGAGAGCCGCGCCTCGCAACGGGGCCACTCGCCCCACACCGCCAGGACGCTCTGCCGCGTCCGCAACCGGGCGGCGAGCCGGGCCGCCTCGCGTTGGGTGACGCGCGCGGGCGGACAGGCCACCACCACGGTGAGCGCGTCGACCAACGCCGCGACCGTCTCCCACCAGGCCGCGCCCGGATCGGGGACGACGACCAGCCGGTCGAGGTCGACGCCCCACTCGGCCGCCGCGCCCAGCCCCAGGTCGGGACAGGCCACCACGCCGCACCACGCGCCCGACGACGAGGGGCCCGCCAACAGCGCGAGCGCCAGCGACGCGGCGTCGACGCCGTAGACGCCACCGGCGCGCACCGACACCAGCCCGCGCAGCACCTCATGCGTCTCCAGCGTCGCGGTGTCGACCGGCCGTCCTTCGAGACGGGCCACCCGACGCCTGAGCTCCTCAAGATCCACTCCTCCATGATCGAACACTTGTTCGATCATGTCAAGCGGTGCGCTCCGGGAAACTGCGAGGGCCCCCGGACGCATGGTCCGGGGGCCCTCACGAGGGTCGAGCGAGGGGGTCAGCCCTTGCGCTTGTTGATCTCCTCGACCGCCTGCGGCAGGACCGTCTTCAGGTCGCCGACGACGCCGAAGTCGACCAGCTCGAAGATCGGCGCCTCGTCGTCCTTGTTGACCGCGACGATGGTCTTGGAGGTCTGCATGCCGGCCCGGTGCTGGATGGCGCCGGAGATGCCGTTGGCGACGTACAGCTGGGGCGAGACGACCTTGCCGGTCTGGCCGACCTGGAAGGTGTGCGGCTTCCAGCCGGAGTCGACCGCCGCGCGCGAGGCGCCCACGGCCGCGCCGAGGGCGTCGGCCAGGGCCTCGACCTCGGAGAAGTCGCCGCCGGTGCCACGGCCGCCGGAGACGACGATCGCGGCCTCGGTCAGCTCCGGACGGCCGGTGCTCTGACGCGGCTCGCTGGAGACGACCTTGGCGCCCTTGGCGGCGTCGCTGACCTCGACCGAGACGGCCTCGACGGCGCCCGCGCCCGCAGCCTCGACCGGGGTGGTCGAGTTCGGCTTGACGGCGATGACCGGCGCGCCCTTGACGACCTTCGCGTCGACGGTGTAGCTGCCGGCGAAGACGCTCTGGGTGGTGGTGATCGCGTCGCCGTCGACGGTGACCTCGACGGCGTCGGTGATGAGGCCCGACTCGGTGGCCAAGGCGACGCGCGCGCCGATCTCCTTGCCCTCGGCACTGGACGGGACCAGCACCGCGGCGGGGCTCGTGTCGCCGACCAGCTTGGCGAGCGCCTCGGCCTTGGGGGCCACGAGGTACTCGTCGTAGACCGCGTCGGCGAGCTGGTAGACCTTCTCCGCGCCGTACTGCGCCAGCTCGGCCGGGACGTCGGCGCCGAAGACGACCGCGGACGGCTCGCCGATCTGGCGGGCGATCGTCAACAGCTCCAGCGACGGCTTGGTGACCTTGCCCCCGGGGGCGTCGATGAGGACGAGAACTTCAGACATGTTCGATCTCCTTCTCAGACGAACTTCTTGGCGGCGAGGAACTCGACGAGCTTGGCGCCGCCGTCTCCCTCATCGGTCACGATCTCGCCGGCGGTGCGCGGCGGGCGCGGGGTGAACGACTCGACCGCGGTCCAGGCGTTCTCACCGCCGACCTCGGAGGCGTCGAGGCCCAGGTCGGCCAGCGACCACTCGTCGATCGGCTTCTTCTTGGCCGCCATGATGCCCTTGAAGGACGGGTAGCGGGCCTCGCCGGTCTGGTCGGTGACCGAGACGACGAGCTTGCCGGTCGCCTCGATCTCCTGGCTGGCGGCGTCGCCGTCACGACGGATCTTGACAGTGTCGCCGTCGACGGTGACCTCCGAGGCGAAGGTCACGGCCGGCAGTCCGAGGCGCGCCGCGGTGAGCGTCGGGACGACGCCGAGGCCGCCGTCGGTGGAGGCCATGCCGAAGAAGACGAGGTCGTACTCGAGCTTCTCGATGGCCTTGGCGAGGATGAGCGAGGTCTGGAAGGCGTCAGAGCCGGCGATGGCGTCGTCGACGACGTGGACGCCGGCGTCGGCGCCCATCTGGAGCGCCTTGCGCACCGCGTCGGCGGCGTCGTCGGGGCCGACGGTCACGACCGTCACCTCGCCGTCGCCCTCTTCGACGATCTGCAGCGCCTGCTCGACGGCGTACTCGTCCAGCTCGGACAACAGCCCGTCCACACCCTCACGGTCGACAGTGTTGTCGGACGTGAACGTACGGTCGGCCGTCGCATCCGGGACGTACTTGACCGCCACAACGATCTTGGTCACGGGGACCCTCCTGGAGTTCGGGATACACGACGCCGGGACTCGGCGGCGCGGCCATCTGTCGATGGCGCGGTGCTCGACGACGGGAGGCCGTCGAACTGCTGAGGATCACTGTGCCACCGCGCGGTTCGCGACAGTGAGGCGACCCTCAGCAACCCGCATGCTACCGACTCGACGCCGCCAGGGCGACCAGCCGTCTCATGCGATAGGTCACATCTCATTCCTGATCGAGCCTCGACCGCAGCACATTCTGTGCCACCAGGCCGATGATCAGGTAGAACACCGAGCCGGCGCCCCAGGTGATCAAGGCCTCCTGGCGCTCGGCGTTCGGGCCGTCGAAGCTGACGAGACCGGAGATCGGCCAGGTCAGCACGTCGCACACCGCGGCGACCACGTCGTACAGGCCGCCGCCGATGGCGAGCGCCACCAGCAGGGCGCCGAAGGCCAGGACCACCGAGAGGACGAGGCCCAGCACTCCGACGGCGATGACGACCTTGGTCAGCAGCGGTCCGGACGTCCCCGAGGGATCGGCGGGCGGCTCGGGCACGCCGTCGGCCGACGGACGTTCCGCGACCGACTTCTCCCGGTGCTTCTCGATCCGGGCGGCGGCCCTCTCCTCGGCCTTGCGCCGCTTCTCCTCGCGGGCTGCGAGCTTGGCGGCGGCCTTGGCCCGCTGGGCGGCGACCCGGTCGTCCGGCCCCACGGCGGCCTCGTCCGTCGGCTCCTCGTCGGAGTGGTCAGCGGCGGGCAGGTCCTCCTCGGGCACCGCCTCGAGAACCGGGAAGGGCTGCTCGACGGTCGCGTCGACGTCGGCCTCGACGACCTCGCCCTCGGCCGTCGCCTCCTCGTCGACAACGTCGATCCGCTCGGTCACGGCGTCGTCGGCGCCGGACGCCGATGCGGCCGCCGCGACGACGCCAGTGGCGGCGACAACGGGGATCACGGCCGTCGGACCGTCGGCCGACGCGTCCTCCTCCGGCTCGTCGGTGACGGACTCCTCCTCGACCGGCTCGACAACGTCCACGGGATCGGCGACAGCGGCCTGGCGGCGCAGCCGACGCTTGACGACCAGTTGGCGACGACGTTCGCGCGCGGAGAGCGGCTGCTCCTCCGGGGGGGTCTCCTCGACCATCTCCTCGGACACCGGCGCCGACTCCTCCGCGGCCTCGTCGGCCGACTCGGGCTCCGGAGCGACGGAGTCCTCCACCGCCGGCTCCGGAGTCGCGGACCCGACGGCCTCCGACTCCGAGACCACGTGCGGACCGGCGCCCGGGGGAAGGCTCCCGGGCCCGGAGGCATCGGCCGGGGGCTCCTCCGGCGTCAGTTCCCGAGAGCCTCGGCGGGCCGCCAGACGTGCGGCGCGCCGTGCGGCCTTGGCCGCGATCCGACGCGCCTTGGCAGCCTGACGCGGCGACAGCGCCGACGTCTCGGCAACCTCCCGCGCGGGCTCCGGCTCGACCGGCGGGGCCTCGGCGCCATCCTCGTCCGAGGTCGAGACGACCTCGGCGTCGTCCTCCGGCGAGGCCTCGGCGGCCCACTCCGCAGCGGTCTTCAGATCGGGCCGAACCCGCCACGCAGGCGTCTCGGGCTCCCTCTCCACCAAAGCCACCGGCTCGGGCTCGGGCTCGGGCTCGGGCTCGGGCTCGGGCTCGGGCTCGGGCTCGGGCTCGGAGAGATCCTCCTCCGGGTCCACCGCCTCGACCGGCTCCGACGGCCCCTCGGCCAAGGCGACCGGCTCGTCGGCGAAGTCCTCCAGCCGAGGCTCCTCCCGACCGAAGATCTCCTCGACGGCCGACGCGACGTCAGTTACGGCGAAGGACTCTTTTTTTCGTCGGGGAGGCCAGATCCCCAGCCTCGCCGCTCACCTCCCGGGGCGCCTCGCCCGACGGGGCCGCGTCGGGCTCCCCGTCGTCGACGAACTCCGAGACGGCCGGCTCCGGCACTCTGACGGACGACTGCTCCATCGCGGACTGTCGGGCCATCACGATGTGCGCCTGCGCCACCCGCTCGGCCTCCGCCTCGGCGGCGGCGACCCACTCCAGCGCGGTGCGCTCGGCCTCCTGCAGCTTCAGCTCGGCCGCCTCGCGAGCGGACGCGACCGCCTTGCTGAGCCGTTCCTGGGCTTCCCGCTTGGACGCGGCCGTGACCCGCTCGGCCTCCGCCTCGGCAGCGGCGATGCGGCGTTTGGCCTCCGCCTCGGCCTGCGCGGCGACCCGCTGGGCCTCGGCCTGCGCGGCGGCGACCTTCTCGGCGGCGGCGGCCTCCGCCTCGGCGATCTGACGCTCGGCGTCCAGGCGCGCCTCCTCGGCGGCCCGCTGCTGCTGGCGCTCGGCCTCGGCGCGCGCCTCGGCGGCCACCCGC
>NZ_JASGEK010000029.1:0-20287 GCF_047606445.1 Aeromicrobium sp.
CGGAATGTTCAGGACACGTCGTCGGGTAATGACGCGGCGTTCGACAATATCGAGATTTTGGATGTGACGCCGCAGTTGGACAAGGAGTTCGTGTCGGGTAGTGGTGTTCCGGGGACGGAGGCGCGGCTGCGTTTCACGGTGACGAACACGTCGGAGTTGGGCGCGAAGGCGGGGTGGGGGTTCACTGACACGTTCCCGGAGGGTTTGACGGTGGCCCCTACGCCGGATTTCTCGTCGTCGTGCGCGAACGGCGCGATCACCGGTGGCGGGACGGCGGGGGACGTGTCGGTGAGTTTGACGGGCGATCTGGAGGCGGGGGAGTCGTCGTGTGTGGCCGAGGTCGACGTGTTGGTGCCGTTGGACGCGGAGCCGGGGCACGTGTACGCGAACGGTCCGGACAACATCAGCGGGGTGGCGGGTCTGGATCTGCCGGGGACGGCGTCGTTGACGGTGCCGTCGCCGGGCCTGTCGATCGACAAGTCGGCGGTGTTGGACGATGTGAACGGCAACGGGTTGGCGGACGCGGGGGAGACGATCGCGTATTCGTTCGAGGTGACGAACAGTGGCGGGCAGCCGTTGACGGGCGTGTCGGTGGTCGATCCGTTGGTGTCGGGGCTGGCTCCGTCGGGTTTCGATCTGGCGGTGGGCGAGAGCCGGACGGTGACGGCCGACCCGTACACGGTGACGGAGGCTGATCTGATTGCCGGGTCGGTCGACAACTCGGCGACGGCTACGGGGTCGGCGCCGGGCGGCGGCACGGTGGCGTCGGATCCGGACACGACGACCACGACGACGATGCCCGCGCAGCCGCGTCTGCTGGTCGAGAAGACCGCCGACCTGGACGACGCGAACGGCAACGGCGTGGCCGACGCGGGCGAGACGGTCTCGTACTCGTTCGAGGTGTCCAACACCGGCAACCTGACGATCACGGACGTGTCGGTGGTCGACGAGCGGGTGTCGGGCCTGACGCCGGCTGGTTTCACCCTTGAGCCGGGCGAGAACCAGACGGTGACCGCTGATCCGTACACGGTGACCGAGGCCGACGTGCTCGCCGGGGACGTCCACAACTCGGCGGTCGCGACGGGGACGAGCTCGGGCGGGGATCCGGTCGAGTCCCCGGAGTCGACGACCACGACGCCGACGCCGCCGGTGGCGCCGAAGCTGCTGATCGAGAAGACCGCCGACCACGACGACGCCGACGGCAGCGGCACGGCCGACGCGGGCGAGACGATCGCGTATTCGTTCGTGGTGACGAACACCGGGAATGTGACCGTGAGCGATATCTCGGTGGTCGACCCGCTGGTGTCTGGCCTGGATCCGTCGGGGTTCACGCTCGCGCCGGGCGAGAGCCGGACGGTGACCGCGGACGTGTACACGGTCGATGAGGCCGACATTCTCGCCGGGTGGGTGCATAACTCCGCGTCCGCGTCGGGTGTTGACCCGAATGACGATCCGGTCGATTCGCCGCCGGACGCCACGACCACGACCACGACGCTGGTCACGCCGAGCCTGGTGATCGAGAAGACCGCGGACCACGACGACGCTAACGGCAATGGTGTGGCCGATGCGGGGGAGACGATCGTGTACTCGTTCACCGTGTCCAACGAGGGCAACGTCACCCTGTCGGACGTGTCGGTGGCCGATCCGCGGGTGACGGGTCTGACGCCGACTGGTTTCACGCTCGCGCCGGGCGAGGAGCGGGCGGTGACGGCGGACCCGTACACGGTGACCGAGGCCGACGTGCTCGCCGGGAGGGTGTTGAACTCGGCGACCGCGTCGGGTGTGCGTCCCGGCGGCGGGGCGGTGACGTCCCTGCCGGACGCGGTCACGGTCGACACTCCCGAGGCCGTCACGGAGTTGACGGTCGTGAAGACCGCCGAACTCGGCGACGCGGACGGCGACGGTCTGGGCGACGAGGGCGAGAAGATCGCGTACTCGTTCACGGTGACGAACACCGGCAACGTGACGGTGACCGGTGTTTCGGTGGTCGATCCGTTGGTGACCGGGTTGACGCCGGCCGGTTTCACGCTCGCGCCGGGGCGGACGCAGGAGGTGACGGCCGACGTGTACACGGTCACGGCCGAGGACGTGCGGCGCGGCAGTGTCGACAACGTGGCGACCGCGACGGGCACTGATCCGTCGGGCGGGGCGTACACGTCGGAGGAGTCGAAGGTGTCCACGGCGACGGCCGGGGCGGCCCTGCCGGGCACGGGCTCGGGTCTCACGCCCGGCCATGTGCTCCTGGGCCTGCTCCTCGCGGCCGCCGGAGTTCTCGCGCTGCGGGCCGTCAGACACCGCCGACACGCCTGACCGACCACCTGCTGGCACACGTCGAGGGCCGCTCCCACCAGGGGAGCGGCCCTCGACGCGTCAGATCAGTTCAGGCCCGGCGACGGGGCGCCTGACGGCGGCACCGGCGTGGGTTCCTGCGCGAGACGCGTGTAGACGACCGCGCCGGCGCCCGCGAGCAGACCGAGCACGAACAGCTTCTTGAGCTTCGAGCCCTTCTTCTTCGGCGCGGCGTCGACGGCTTCGTCGGCGGACTTCTTCTTACGGCACTTCGCCATGGTTCCTCCTGAGGGTCTTCTTCGACCCTAACGCGTCGCTCCACACGCCGTCGGTGAGCCGCGCCACGAGTAGCCTCGCGGCAAGGAGGGGCGATGAGCGGTCGACCGGAGCGTGTCGTGGTGGTCGGCGCGGGTCTGCCGGGTCTGGCGACGGCGTGGTTCCTGCAGCGTGAGGGGGTCGCCGTCACGGTGCTCGACAGGACCGGCGTGGCGGCCGGATCGTCGTGGGGCAACGCCGGGTGGCTCGCCCCCGCGCTGACCCTCCCGTTGCCTGATCCGGCGCTGTTGGCGACGGGCGCGAAGGCGGCGCTGAAGCCGTCGTCGCCGGTGTACGTGCCGCCGACGGCCAACCTGCGGCTGCTGCGCTGGCTGGCGTCGTTCACGCGTCATTGCACGCCGGGCCGGTGGCGCGAGGCGATGGAGGTGTTCCGGCTCGCCAACGCCGGCGCGTTGGCCGCCTACGACGAGCTGGAGGTGGCCGAGCCGACGAAGCCCGCCGAGCCGTTCATCGCCGGATTCACCCGTGAGGCCGACCGCCAGGTGTTGGTCGAGGAGCTCGCCCACACCGACACCGTCTACGTCCCGCTCGACGGCGACGAGGTACGCGCCGCGCAGCCCGCGCTCAGTGAGCGGGTCGAGTACGGGCTGCGATTGGAGGGCCAGCGCTTCATCGACCCGCCGCGCTACACCGCCTCGCTCGCCGACGCGGTGCGCGAGCTCGGCGGCGAGATCCGGGTCGGCTCGGCGAAGAAGGTCGAACGGCGCGGCGCCGAGGTCGTGGTGCGGCTCGCCGACGGCGAGGAGCTGACGGCCGACGCCGTGGTGATCGCGACGGGCGCGTGGATCGACGGACTCGCCCGTCCGCACGGCGTGCGTCATCACGTGCAGGCCGGTCGCGGCTACAGCTTCACCGTGCACCCGGAGGCGCTGCCGACCGGGCCCGTCTACTTCCCGGCGCAGCGCGTCGCCTGCACCCCGCTCGGGCCGCCCGGCGCGCCGACGGGCCTGCGGGTCGCCGGGATGATGGAGTTCTGTCCGCCCGACGCCCCGCTCGACCCGCGTCGCGTCCGGGCCGTCGTCGACGCCGCCCGCCCGCTGCTGCGCGACGTCGACTGGGACGCCCGCGCCGACGAATGGGTCGGCTCGCGGCCCTGCACCGCCGACGGACACCCGTTGGTCGGCGCCACCGGCACCCCCGGCGTCTACGTCGCGGGCGGCCACGGCATGTGGGGTATCGCCCTCGGCGCCCTCACCGGACGGCTTCTCGCCGCGCACATCGTGCGCGGCGAGAAGCCGGAGCTGCTGGGCCACTGGGACCCCTTGCGTTAGCCCTACTTCACCTCGGCGCGCATCAGCAGGCGCAGGCCGATGGCCAGCGGGATGAAGAGCCAGATCGACGTCGCCACGCCGAGCTGGGCCCACTGCTCGCCGGTCAGCTTCTCGTCGAACAGGGCGAAGATCGCCTCGTTCGGGTCGAGTCAGCGGCAGTTCTCGGCCCACCACTGCTGCACGCCCATCAGCGCGCCCGAGACGCCCGGGATCACCAGCTTGTAGACGAAGTAGGCCACGATGGCGGCGGGCGTGTTGCGCAGGAGCACGCCGAGCATGAAGCCGGTCAGCATGCCGAGCTCGTTGGCCAGGATGATCTGGGCGAACTGCGCGAGGCTGGTGTCCCAGATGGGCTCGGTGCCGGCCAGCGCCGGGCTGACGACGGTGCCGATGGAGCCGACCGCCGCCGCGATGAGCATGGAGACCACGCCGATCCCGACGACGCCGAGCAGCTTCGCCGTGATGACCCGCGCACGGCTCGGCACGAGGGTGAACGTGGTGAGCGCGGTGCGTTGGCTCCACTCGCTGCTGACCGACAGGACGCCGATCATCGGCAGAATGACCGACATGGGCATGCCGATGGCGGCGGAGAAGTCCTCGAAGGTCAGGGTCGCCCGGTCGCCGAGGAGCACGGTGAGCACCGTGGCGATCACCGACAGCGCGACGACGCTGATCATCAGCCACAGCCCGGCCCGGGTGTCGAACATCTTGCGCAGTTCGACGCTCAGCAGCCGGGTGAACGGGATCGGCTCGATCGGGGCGCGCTCGCGGCGCGCGCGGGTGACGGGGGCGGTGGTCTCAACAGTCGCGGTGCTCATGCCGCCGCTCCTTCCAGGTGGTCGCGCTGGCTGTCGGCCGTGAGCGCGAGGAACATCTCCTCCAGGCCCGCGCTGTCGGCGGGTCGGAGCTCGGTCAGGGGCAGGCCCGCGTCGAAGGCGACGCGTCCCACGGTGGCGGCGTCGGCCTCGGCCAGCACGGCGTCGCCGCCGCCGGGCGTGGTCGTGACGCCCGCGGCGTTCAGCGCGCGGGTCAGCGCGGCGGTGTCGGCGGTCCGGACGAGCACGCCGCCGTGCGCCAGCAGTTCCTCCTTCGTGCCCTGCGCGACGATGCGGCCGTTGCCGATGACGACGATGTCGTCGGCGACGACCTCGATCTCGTGCAACAGGTGCGACGACAGCAGCACCGTGCCGCCGTCGTCGGCGAAACCGCGCAGCAGGTCGCGCATCCAGCGGATGCCGGCCGGGTCGAGACCGTTGGCCGGCTCGTCGAGGATCAGCACCTCGGGGTCGCCGAGCAGGGCGGTGGCGATGCCGAGCCGCTGGCGCATGCCGAGCGAGTAGTTCCGCACCCGGCGGCTCGCCTCACGGTCGGTGAGGCTGACGAGGTCGAGGATCTCGTCGACACGGGAGGACGGCAGACCCATCGTGCGCTGCGCGATGGTCAGCACCTCGCGGCCGGTGCGTCCGGCGTGCTGGGCGGAGGCGTCGAGCAGGACGCCGACCTCGCGGCCCGGGTTGGGCAGGTCGGTGAAGTGGCGGCCGAGGACGGTGGCGCTGCCGGAGGTCGGGACGCTGAGCCCGACGAGCGTCCGCAACGTGGTGGACTTCCCGGCGCCGTTCGGGCCGAGGAAGCCCGTCACGCGGCCGGGTCGCGCGGTGAAGGTGACGTGGTCGACGGCGGTGAAGTCGCCGTACCGCTGGGTGAGGGAGTCGATCTGGATCATGGCCCCAGCCTCGCGGCTCAGGGGCGTCCGCCGCTTCGGGCAAAGCCCCCAGATCGACCCCTAGACGACCCTGACCCTCACTTCGGGGAGAGCAGGCCCCGCTTGTCGGCGACGACCTCGAAAATCGCTGTCGAGAAGGGCGGGATGGCCGCGATGAGGGCGATCACGCCGACGATGGGCGACCAACGGAAGACGATCCAGGCGACGAGGCACGCGAGCAGGTAGAACACGAAGATCACGCCGTGGATCGGGCCGGCGACGGGCACGCCGCCCTCGGCCAGGCCGAACGGCTCGGCCTCCAGGACGTACTTGAAGAACATCGCCGACAGCAGGAGGCCCCAGCTGACGGCCTCGGCGAAGGCGATGAGACGGAACCAGGTGCGGGTCGCTTCGGGAGTCACGCGCTCACGCTACCGGCGCGGCCCGGGCGCCCGTGTTACGCGGGCGTCATGCGGGTGGGTGAGAATGCGCACATGGCCTTCCTGCTGCGTGTGGAGCTCCCGGACGTCCCCGGCTCGCTGGGTTCCCTGGCGACGGCTCTCGGCTCGGCGGGCGCCGACATCGAGGCGATCGAGATCGTCGAGCACCGTTCCGACGGCAAAGCGGTCGACGACGTCTTGTTGGAGCTGCCCGCCACCGAGATGCCCGACTCGCTGGTGACCGCCTGCCACCGGCTCGACGGTGTGCGGGTGCATTGGATCTCCCGTTACAACGCCGGGGCGAATCTGCGCATGGACCTGGAGACGGTCGAGGAGTTCACCGAGAACCCGCGGACCGCGTTGGTCAAGCTGGTCGAGGCGATGCCGACGACGTTCCGTGTCGATTGGGCGTTGGCCGTGCGCGCGGGCGCCGAGGGCGTCGAGAAGACGGGTTCGTCGATGGCCGCGCCGCGTGAGCTTCCGGCGGAGGCGTCGGCCTGGCTCGACGTCGAGGGTTCGACGGCGCTGGCGCAGGTCGAGGCCTGGGACGCGACCCTGCTCGCCGCCGCGCCGGGCACGTTGCGCGACGGGTCGAAGGTCGCGGTGGTCGTCGGCCGTCACGGCGGTCCCGACTTCCTGGCCTCCGAGCTGGCCCGCCTCGGCCACATCGTGGCGTTGGCGGCCAGCGTGCAGACCGTCTGAGTTACTTCTTCTCGTCGGGGTCGGTCAGCGGCACGTGGGCGTGCTGGAACCGGCCCAGCGCCGCGACCTCGCGCTCCAGTTGCGGCACATGCTTCTTCGCCTGACGCAGCACGACCGCCTGGCCGACGGGGGAGTTGATGAGCGGCTTGAGCCAGTTCGCGAGGATCACGCCGCGCGGCACGTAGACGCGACGCTTGCGCTTGGCGAAGCCCCGGATGATGCCGTCGATGCACGCTTCCAGGCTGGTCGTGGCGTTGGCCGGGTAGGGCAGCTTGCTGCGGATGACCTTGAAGGTCGGGAGGTCGTCCTCGGCGCCCCGCACGATGTCGGTGTCGATCCAGCTGGGGTGGACCGAGCCGATGGTGACGCCGAGGTGCGCGACCTCCTGGTGCGCGGCGATGGCCAGCGACTCCGCGCCCGCCTTCGAGGCGTTGTAGGAGGCGAGGCCCGCGAGGTTGGTGAAGGAGGCGAGCGAGGCGACGACGAGCGCGTGGCCCTTCGTCTTCTCCAGGTGCGGGATGCTCGCGTGCAGGGTGCGGTAGACGCCGTTGATGTTGATGTCGACGACGCGCTCGAAGGAGGCCTCGTCGATCTGCCGGACGGTGCCGTAGGAGGCGATGCCCGCGTTGGCGAGGACGTGGTCGATGCGGCCGAAGTGCGCGGCGGCCGCGTCGATGGCGGCGGTCGTGGCCGCGCCGCTGCGGGCGTCGGCCTCCCACCAGGCGGCGGCGTCGCCGAGTTCGTCGGAGAGGGCTTCGAGCAGTTCGGGCTCCAAGCCGAGCAGAGCGACCTTGCCGCCCTCGGCCACATACGAACGGGCCACGCCGGCGCCGATGCCACGGGCCGCCCCGGTGACGACGAGGACCTTGCCCTTGAAACGCTGAGTCATAGGTTCAAGATACCGCCGGTATTTCGAATGCGACAGCCCGGATGTCGTATTCTGTGCCGCAGCGCCTCGGACGGGTCTACGATGGGCCTGTCGGGCGGACGTCGATCCGCCTCTTGGAGCCAGGAGGCACCCATGGCGGGCAAGTTCGAGCTGTATCAGGACAAGGCGGACAAGTTCCGCTTCCGGCTCAAGGCGGGCAACGGTCAGGTGATCGCCGTCGGCGAGGCCTACGAGAGCAAGGCTGCGGCGCTCAACGGGATCGAGTCGATCCGTAAGAACGCCCCCGACGCCCCGGTCGACGACCAGACCTGATCGGGCGGTCGACGTAGGCAGTAAGTTGCCTGGCATGAGCGCGCTGCCCCATGTCTCCGACACGTTCGACCCCGACGCTTGGGACGAGGTGCCCGGTTTCGAGCACCTCACCGACCTGACCTATCACCGGGCGAAGGCGCACGGCACGGTCCGGGTCGCCTTCGACCGTCCCGACGTGCTCAACGCCTTCCGTCCGCACACGGTCGACGAGTTGCTGCAGGTGATGGAGCACGCGCGTACGTCGGCGGATGTGGGGTGTGTGCTGCTGACCGGCAACGGTCCGAGCCCGAAGAACGGCAAGCACTCGTTCTGCACGGGCGGCGACCAGCGGATTCGTGGCAAGGCGGGCTATCAGTACGAGGACGTCGACGCTTCTGCTGAGGCGACCGGGGCCGAGGAGCCGAGCCCCATCGACAAAGCGAAGCTGGCGCGGCTGCACATCCTCGAGGTGCAGCGGTTGATCCGTTTCATGCCGAAGGTCGTCATCTGTGTGGTGCCCGGCTGGGCGGCCGGCGGCGGCCACAGCCTGCACGTCGTCGCGGATCTGACGCTGGCGAGCGCGGAGCACGCACGCTTCAAGCAGACCGACGCCGACGTGGGCTCGTTCGACGGCGGCTATGGCTCGGCGTACCTCGCGCGCCAGGTCGGGCAGAAGTTCGCCCGCGAGATCTTCTTCCTGGCTCAGGAGTACTCGGCCGAGGAGGGCATGCGCATGGGCGTGGTCAACCGCGCCGTCCCGCACGCCGAGCTGGAGGCGACCGCGCTGGAGTGGGGCCGCCTGATCAACGGCAAGAGCCCGACGGCCCAGCGCATGCTCAAGTACTCCTTCAACCTCCTCGACGACGGCCTGGTCGGCCAGCAGATGTTCGCCGGCGAGACCACCCGCCTCGCCTACATGACCGACGAGGCCCAAGAGGGCCGCGACCAGTTCCTCGAGAAGCGCGACCCCGACTGGAGCCCGTACCCCTGGTACTACTGATCTGGAGCAGGCAGATGCGGCGGCAGGCAGGTGAGACGCGGTGACGTTGACTGGTTCCCTTCGACCTGTTTGGCGTTGGCCCGCAAACTGAACCTTCCGCCTTGGGCAACCGGGCAACCTTCTCAGCACCGACCGGATGCCCGGCCGCAGTCAACCCCGCAGCGCCCTCGGCGTCGGAGCCCTGCGCGGCTAGCGCGTTTGGAAGGAGACGTGCCAGTCGGGGGCGGTCTCGTCGTCGATCGTCAAGAACCAGGAGAAGCGCTGGCCCGAGGGAAGACGAAGCGGCGGGATGCCGAGGGCGAGGGACATGTCGATCGGCACGCCCGCCTTCAATCCGCTTGGCCGACCCACCTCGAACTCGCCGCCGACCTCCACCGGACGTTCCCCCTCGCGCCCGGGCTGGGTGACCGGATTGCCGTCGGCGTCGACCAGGCGCAATCGGAACCGCATCTTCTGGTTCGTCATGTCCCACGGGATGTCGAGCTTGAGCGCGAGCGCGGACGCCTGCGGCTTCGGACCGGTGACGCTCCAGCCACCGCCGTTGATGTACAGCTTTCCGTCGGCGACGACCGCGTGGTCGGCGAGCAGGATCGTGGCGCGGATCGACGGGCTCATCGGACCGTCAACTGTCGGCTCGACAAGACGTTGCGCGCGGCCCGCTGCTCGGTGGTCAGCGGTCCGGACTCGGCCAGCGCCTCGTCGAGCCGGGACCGGAGCGCCACCGTCTGCTCCTCCAGCGCCTCGGCCTCCAACTCGGTCTCCCAGACTGGGACTTGCAGTCCGTGCGCGCGGAAGATGCCGATGAGCGGCGTGTCCGGGTCGAGGCGGTCCGCGCCGACGGCGCGCAGCCGGGCGAGGGCGTCGAGCAGGTCGGACTCCTCGTGCGGCTGGCCCCAGCGCAGGAAGCGCTGCGGCCCCATCTCGGTCCAGTAGGCGGCCTCGACGCCGGCGAGCTTGACGGTCGGCGCGACGGCCGCGTTGGTCTCGTCGAGCAGCGCCTGGGCCTGCTCGTCGACGTCGTTCCCCTCCAGCCAGAAGTCGAAACCGTCGTGCACCTCGACGTCGAACGTCGACGCCGGGTCGACCAGCTCCTGCAGCCGCGGGCCGACGCCCGGGTCGCGCACCGGGACCGGCGTGCCGGGTTCCAGGGTCAGCGCCGTCTCGACGATTCCGGCGAGGTCGCGGCTGATGTCGCCGTGGTTGTGCAGCACCTGCAGGCCGAGCCAGATCTCCCCGTCGGGTCGCACGAGTCCCGCGCCGTTGCCGGGAAGCAGCGAGCAGACGCGCACCGTGCGGTCGCTGTCGGCGAGCCTGATCGTGGCGGTCGCCGACGGCACGAACTCGCGCAACGCGATCCAGTCCAGCTCGTTCGGCAGCCCCTCGAAGGTGCGGGCCACGAACGGCATGCGTGCTTTCTTCTCGCCCTTGCGGCGCGACTTCTTGCCCATGCGCCTGAGCCTATGCGACCAGCCCAGCAGGCATGATGGAGACCGTGACGACAGTGGAGATCATCGCGGCGGTCGCGATCGCCCTCGGGATCGTGGGCATCGTGCTGCCGATCCTGCCTGGAGCGCTGCTCATCGCCGGCGGTCTCGTCGGCTGGGCGATCAGCGACGGTTCGGCCGTGGCGTGGCTGTGGGCCGGTGTGGGCCTGGCGATCCTCGTGATCGGCCAGGTGGTCAAGTACCTGATCCCCGGCAAGCGCCTGAAGGCGGCGGGCGTGCCGAACCAGACGCTCATCGTCGGCGGGCTGCTGGCGATCGTGGGCTTCTTCGTCGTGCCGGTCGTCGGGCTGTTCGTCGGCTTCGTCCTCGGCGTCTACCTGGCCGAGCTGGAGCGCGTCGGCTCCGAGAAGGCGTGGCCGTCGACGTGGGCCGCGACCAAAGCGGTCGGCCTGTCGATCCTCATCGAGTTGGTCAGCGGCCTGTTCGCCGCCATCTGCTTCGTCGCTGGCCTGCTGCTGACCTGAATAGCTCAGGTGACCTGAATAGCTCAAGCGCGGGCGTTCAGGCTCATCTCGGCGTTGACGCGGGTGCCTTCGGAGACGTCGACCCACCAGCGGTCGGTGAGTTTGCCGATGATCGACAGGCCGCGTCCGCTGAGCGAGTCGCTGTCGAAGTCGATCGGTGTGAGGGTGGCCCCCTCGCCGGCGTCGCGCACGCTGATCTCCAACAGGCCGCGGGTGATGGCCCACGACACCTCGATGGTGCCGTCCTCGCCGGGTTTGCCGTGGCTGACCGCGTTGGCGAGCATCTCGCTGAGCACGATCAGCGCGTCGTCGATGCGGGAGGCGGGAACCTGGTTGACGGTGAGGAACCCGGCGAGCTTGGTGCGGGCGATCGACGGGGTGGACGACGCCATCGGCAGACGAATCACGTCATGCGTTCGTGGCATCTTCTGAACCTGTTCCGTCGTGGAGTGGAGGTGCGCGGGTCGAACTAGTCCGCCCGGGTGACATCGCTCTAGTCCAAAGTAACCAGGAAAGGACCACCTGGCTAGCCAGGTGGTCCTTTCGGGCGGGTGAAAGCGCGGGCGATGTTACTTCGCGGCGGCCTTCAGCTTGGTGCCGGCGCTGACCTTCACGCCGAAGCCGGCCGGGATCTCGATGGTCTCGCCGGTGGCGGGGTTGCGGCCGGTGCGCGCGGCGCGCTCGACACGCTCGACCGACAGGATGCCCGGGATCGAGACCTTCTCGCCCTGAGCGACAGACTCCAGGAGCACGTCGGTGAACGAGGAGAGGACCGCGTCGGCCACCGTCTTGGTGGTGCCGGACTTCTCGGCGAGGGCGGCGACGAGGTCACTGCGGGAAATAGCCACAACTGCTCCTAATGATGATGGATCGTGGAAACGGCCTCAGTCTAAGGACGCCCTCGGACAGATCGGGAACCGGGAGGGACCGGGGGCCCTAGGTTTTCGCTGATTTTCAGGTCCAGCGGTCGAGTGTGAGGCCGTCGCGGAAGTCGGCGACGAGCCGCAGGTAGTCCTCGCGAGCGACCTCCGCGACGCCGAGGCTGGCCAGGTGCGGAGTGCTCCACTGCACGTCGATCAGGCCGCCGTCCATGCGTCGGCACAGCTCCATCAGCGCTACCTTCGACGCGTCGGTGACGTGGTGGAACATCGACTCCCCGGCGAACAGGTCGCCGATCTCCAAGCCGTACAGACCCCCGGCGAGCCGGCCGTCGGCCCACACCTCCACCGAGTGCGCCCAGCCGAGTTCGTGCAGGCGGAGGTAGGCGGCGCGGATCGGCGCGTCGATCCAGGCACCGGGACGCGACGGGTCGGCGCAGGCGTCGATGACCTGTTCGAAAGCGGTGTCGACGGTGGTGGTGAAGCCGCGCGCGGAGCGGCGCAGCGATCGGCTGGCGTGGAACTGGTCGGGCCACAGGACGCCGCGACGCTGCGGCGACCACCACACAGGACGGCGTCTCTCGTGGCCCATCGGGAACAGCCCGGAGCGATAGGCGGCCACGACGGTCGACGGCTCCAGGTCGGCGCCCGCCGCGACGCAGTCGTCCGGCGGCATCTGGTCGACCGTTGGGAAACCCCAGGGTGCCGGTGGCAGGGGTTGGCGCTCAGGCATCGCCGACCGCCCGGCGCAGATGATGGACCGGCTGGTGCCCCCAGGCGCGCCACTCGCCGGGCGACGCGCTCGACAGCGCCCGCCACCAGGTGAGGCAGCGGTGCACGGCCTGGGTGGTCCAGGCGGCGGCGACGTCGTCGGCGACGTCGGCGACCCGCAGCTCCCAGGCGGCGGCGTAGGCGGCGAGCACCGGCTTCCACTCGACGGGGCCGTCCGCGCGGGAGCAGATGACCCCGCGCGGCACGGCCAGCGTCTCGCAGGCGTGCGCCCACTGCGCGTCGCCGAAGTCGAACAGCCGGGCGCCGCGGGAGGAGTCGTGGACGTTGCCGGGGTGCAGGTCGCCGTGGTTCACCGTGACCGGCAGCGCGGAGTCGGCCAGCCGGTCGGCCGCGTCCGCGATGATCGGGCGATGGTCGCGCAACGCTGCGGCCGCAGCGGCGTCGAGGTGGCAGGGATGGCCCGGCTCCAGCTCGGCGAAGGTCGTGACGAAGCGGTCGTACAGCTCGGCGGTCTTCGTCGGGCGGCAGTCGGGCAGTCCGGTGGCGAGCAGAGCCTCGCGATGCGGGGTGAGGTGCTGCTGGAATCCCACGACCTCGATCATCAGCCACTGCCAGTCCTGGGTCGAGATCGCGCCGTCGTCGCGCCAGGACGGCCCATGGTCGGCGGTGAGGATCCAGCCGCGCGCGGGGTCGACGGCGACGGGCGCGTCGACGTGGTCGGGGGCCAGCTCGGCGGCCAGCGTGTGCAACGCCGCCTCGTGGGCGGCGCCGGGGGGCAGCGCTTTGAACCAGAGGCGGCCCTGGTCGGTGTCGACGGTCAGCTGGGTCGACCAGGGGCGCACGCGCGTCTGCCGGACGTCGAGGATCGTGTGCCCCGACAGCTGCGTCGCGAGCCATTCCTCGACCTGGGCACGCCAGGTCGAGGAGACGACCTCGTCGGAGAAGGCGCGGGCCATGGAGGCGACGCTAGCGTCGATCAGGCCCGCGCGCGAGGCTCCACGCCTAGACTCGCCCTATGGCAGTGGGAAAGAAGGCGGCTACGGTCGCGGGCGCGCAGCTGGCGCCGAAGGTCGCGTGGAATTTCGTCAAGTCCGCCGTCGACAAGGCGATCGACGGGGTCGGCCCGCTGCGGTCGGCCGCGGAGTCGGCCACGACGCATATGGTCGACGCGAACGGCGACGTGGCGAAGGCGGCGCAGCGGATGATCCGCTCGCATGTGGCCATCGCCGGAGTGCAGGGGTTCGTGACGAATCTCGGCGGGCTGGCGACCCTGCCGGTGACCGTTCCGGCGAACGTCGCGGGGGTGGCCCTGCTGCAGGCGCATCTGGTGGCCGGGATCGCCCATCTGCGCGGCTACGAGCTCGACGACCCGAAGGTCCGCAACGCGATCTGCGTCGTCATGCTCGGCGAGGACAAGGTGGACGAGCTGGTCAAGCGGCACAAACTGCCGTCGCGTCCGCTCGCCATCGCGACCGCTCCGGCGTACGACCCGGAGCTCGACCGCATGATCGCCGGCGAGCTGACCGGCGAGCTGGTGGCGCGCACGGTCGGCCGTCGCGCGGTGACGCTCATGGCGCGCAAGATCCCCGGGGTCGGCGGCGTGGTCGCGGGCGGCACCGACGCTTACTCGACCTATCAGATCGGCCAGTACGCGATCCAGGAGTTGCCCGACCGCCGGCTGTGAGGACGCACGATGATGTCTTTCGGCTGTGATCGCAACCCAAAGCCATCATCCTGCGTCCCCCGAAGGCCAGCCTGACCTAATAAGCATACAGTTGCATATGCGCCTCGATGCGTACTACGGTGCCGGGCATGGCGTTGGAGCACGCGATCTTGGTGTCGCTCGCGGAGCGGTCCGCGAGCGGCTACGACCTCGCGCGCCGTTTCGACGCCTCGATCGGGCGGTTCTGGAAGGCCAGCCACCAGCAGATCTACAAGGTGCTCGGCCGCATGGAGGCCGGCGGTCTCGTCACCTCCGAGGCCGTCGCGCAGGAGGGTCGCCCAGACAAGAAGGTCTACTCGATCACCGACGACGGCCGCGCCGAGCTCGCCGACTTCACCCGTGCCCCCACCGGCCCCGAGGTGCTGCGCAGCGACTTCGCGGTCAAACTGCGCGCCCTGCCCTTCGGCGACCGCGACGCGCTCGTCGCCTCGGTGCGGAAGCGCCGCGACGAGCACGCGGCGACGCTCGCCGACTACGAGGCCAGCGTCGAACGCTTCTATCCGGATCCGTCGGCCATCGCGCCCGAGCACCTCGGCGCCTATCTTGTGCTGCGCGGCGGCCTGCGCACCGAGCAGGGCGGGCTGGAGTGGTGCGAGGAGATCCTTCAGGCGTTGGGCGCCGACGACTCCGCGAGGCGGGCCGCCCGATGAGCCTTCGCGCCGACCACCACCACGATCACGCCCAGCGTCATCGCGGTCACGATCAGCACCGCGTGTACCCAGAAGAACGACTGCGGCGCGCTCGCCCAGTGCTCCCCCGCCCACGCGCGGTCGTCCTCGACCACCGCCTTGGCGAACCGCGGCCACACGAACACGTTGAACAGGCCCGCCACCACCAGCAGCCGAGCCGCGCGCTTGGAGATCACACCCCCATGAAACACCGGAGCCGTCATGTCTGACTACCCCCACCTGCTGAGCCCGCTCGACCTCGGCCACACGACCCTGCGCAACCGCGTCGTCATGGGCTCGATCCACTCCAAGCTGGAGGACCGCGCCAAGGACGTGCCGAAGTGGGCGGCCTACTTCGCCGAGCGGGCCAAGGGCGGTGTGGCGCTGTCGATCACCGGCGGCATCTCGCCGAACCGCACCGGCTGGCTGCTGCCCTTCGGCGGCACGATGAACTCGAAGAAGATCGCCGACCGGCACCAGGTCGTCACCGACGCGGTCCACGAGGCGGGCGGCAAGATCGCCATGCAGATCCTGCACGCGGGCCGCTACGGCTATCACCCGTTCGTCAAGAGCGCGTCGACGAAGAAGTCGCCCATCTCGCCGTTCAAGCCGCGGGCGATGAGCACCCGCGAGGTGGACCGCACGGCCACCGACTTCGCGAAGGCCGCCCGGCTGGCCCGCCGCGCCGGCTACGACGGCGTCGAGATCATGGGGTCGGAGGGCTACTTCATCAACCAGATGATCACCGCCCGCACCAACAACCGCACCGATCGGTGGGGCGGCACGGCGCGCAAGCGCATGGAGTTCCCGCTCGAGGTCGTGCGACGCACCCGCGAGCTGGTCGGCGACGACTTCATCGTCCTGTACCGGATGAGCCTGCTCGACCTGGTCGACAACGCGCAGTCGTGGGAGGAGACGGTCGAGCTCGCGCACCTGTTGGAGGAGGCGGGCGTCTCGATCTTCAACACCGGCATCGGCTGGCACGAGGCGCGCATCCCGACGATCGTCACGTCGGTGCCGCGCGCGGCGTTCGCGCCGTTGACCGGACGACTGCGCGCCGAGGTGGGCGTGCCGGTGATGGCGTCGAACCGGATCAACACTCCTGCGGTCGCCGAGAACATCCTGGCCGAGGGTCAGGCGGACCTGGTGTCGATGGCGCGTCCGCTGCTGGCCGACCCCGACTTCGTCGTCAAGGCGGCCGAGGGTCGCGCTGACGAGATCATCACCTGCATCGCCTGCAACCAGGCCTGCCTCGACCACACCTTCAAGAACCAGCGGGCGAGCTGCATGCTCAACCCGCGTGCCGGCTTCGAGACCGAGTTGGTGCTGCTGCCGACGAAGAAGGTCAAGCGGGTCGCGGTGGTCGGCGCGGGTCCGGCGGGCCTGGCGGCGGCGGTCGAGACGGCCGGACGCGGGCACGACGTCGAGCTGTTCGAGGCGTCGTCGGAGATCGGCGGTCAGTTCCGGCTGGCCAGCCAGATCCCCGGCAAGGAGGAGTTCAAGGAGACGATCCGCTACTACCAGCGCATGATCGAGGTGCGCGGCGTGAAGCTCCACCTGAACACCCGCGCCACGGCCGAGACGCTGGCCGGGTTCGACGAGGTGGTCGTCGCGACCGGCGTCGAGCCGCGGATCCCGTCGATCCCCGGCGTCGAGCACCCGAAGGTCGTCACGTACGCGCAGGTGATCGGCGAGGGCGTGCCGGTCGGCGAGACCGTCGCGGTGCTGGGCGCGGGCGGCATCGGCTTCGACGTCGCTGAGTTCCTGCTGCACGAGCCGTACGAGTCGGTGGAGCACTGGATGCAGCGGTGGGGCGTGGTCGACCCGTCGTTGGAGGTCGAGGGCGGCGCGCGCGGCGGCCTCGGCGTGAAGGAGAAGGCCCCGGCGAAGCGCAAGGTCTACCTGTTGCAGCGCAAGACGTCCGAGCTGGGCAAGGGCCTCGGCAAGACGACCGGCTGGGTGCACCGCCAGACGCTCAAGGACTCCGACGTCGAGATGATCCGTGGCGCGAGCTACGAGAGGATCGACGACGAGGGACTGCACCTGACCCAGTGCGACAGTGACGACGCCGAGCCCACGTCGATGCTCATCAAGGCCGACACGATCATCCTGTGCACCGGCCAGGAGTCCGTGCGAACCCTGGCTGACGAGTTGGTCGAGGCCGGCCTCGCCCCCCACATCATCGGCGGCGCCGACGTCGCCGCCGAGCTCGACGCCAAGCGCGCCATCAAACAGGCCACCGAGCTAGCCGCGAGGTTGTGAGCGGATGCGTCTGAATCGCCTCAGGCGTTGAGGTCGTCGATCCCTGAGGCGCGAGGCCGCCGTCGCCCGAAGTCGCGACGGGGTGTGATGTGCGTCATGTTTCCCGGCTGGGTGTCCTCATAAATGGGGACGGGATTCGTGGGACAGGGGGGTCTTGTTCCTGGTTGACTGGGTCGCATGCGTGGGCGTATGCGTGGTTTCCGTGGTGTGGCGTTGTTGACGGTCGCTGTTCTGGTGTTGGGTCTGGTGGGTTCGGCTCAGCGTGACGGCGGTGTGGTGGATGCCGAGTCGGTGGGGTATGTGCCGCCGAATGTGTCGCCGTTCGGTGATGTTCCGGGGACGAGCACGGGGAAGCCGCATACGTTCTACAAGCAGATCGCGTGGCTCGCGGAGGAGGGCGTGTCGACGGGGTACCCCCTTCCAGGGGGGAAGAAGGAGTTCCGGCCGTCGGCTCCGGTGTTGCGGGAGCAGATGGCGGCGTTCTTGTACCGGTTGGCGGGGTCGCCGGAGGTGTCGAGTGTGCCGTCGAAGAGTCCGTTCGCGGACGTGTCGACGGGGCATGCGTTTTATAAGGAGATCGTGTGGCTGTCGCAGACGGGCGTCACCACGGGGTACCCCCTTCCAGGGGGGAAGAAGGAGTTCCGTCCGGGCCAGCCGGTTCTGCGTGAGCAGATGGCGGCGTTCATGTACCGGTTCCGCACGTGGCAGGAGGACGGTTCCAAGCCGTCGGTGAGTACGGCGGGCGGGTCGCCGTTCGCGGACGTGTCGACGGGGCATGTGTTCTACAAGGAGATCCGTTGGCTGGCGGCCGAGGGCATCACGACGGGTTACCAGGAATCGAATGGTTCGACCACGTTCCGGCCGGCTGCTCCGGTGTTGCGGGAGCAGATGGCGGCGTTCATGTACCGGTTCGAGGGCGTGGACGGCCCGGTGCCGGTGGTGACGGGCGTGTCCCCGGCGACTGGTTCGACCATGGGCGGCGGGCAAGTCGTCATCACGGGCAAGAACTTCACGAAGGTTCAATCCGTTGCCTTCGGCGAGACGCCCGCGACCGACTACACGGTGAACTCGGCGACGAGGATCACGGCGACGGTCCCGGCGTCGTGGCCGGGGAGCGTCCCGGTGGTGGTGACGTCGAAGCGGGGCGCGTCGTCGGGGACGGTCGCCTACGAGTATGTCGACGAGCCGGTCGACGAGCAGAACATCGTCCCGGCCGAGGGCACGGTCACCGGGGAACCGGGCGAGGTGGCCTCGGTGGAGCCGGGCGAGCCGGACGCGACCGGTCAGGTCCAGGAGTGGGCCGTCACGTTGGTTGCGGGCGCGGCGGCCCCGGTGGTGGGGGATCGCTATTACTTGCCGTCGGGCGGCGGTGTCTACACGCAGGGTGTGGCCGGGGAGGTCACGGGCGTGGAGACGCTCCCGGACGGGACGGTCGTGGTGACGGTCGGTCTCATCGCGTTGGAGGACGTGTTCGACCGGTACGAGGTCAGTTACGCGGGGCCGGTGACGTCGTTGGACGTCGAGGGGGCCGTGGCGCCACAACCGGACGCGAACGGCATGGTCGCGCAGGGTGCGGGGACGGTCGGGACGGTGAATCTGGGGACGGTGCTGCCGTCGCAGATCTCGTGTCTGGGCGACGACGGCGTGAGCGTGGAGGTGTCGGGGTCGGTCGGCGTCCGGCTGGAGAACGTGTCGACGGTCGCGTATGTGCGGTTGGGCGAGTGGTTCGCGTCGCCGAGCGCGAGGTTCCAGATCTCGTATGACACGGTGCTGGATCTGGACGTCACGGCGGCGGGGAAGGTGACGTGCACGCTGCCGGTGTGGAAGAAGACCGCGATGAAGAAGGTCATCCCGATCGGCACGACGCCGGTGACGGTGTCGGTTGGCCCGAATGTCACGTTCGAGGTGTCCGGGGAGGCGTCGGTGACCAACACGTACCGGGTCTCGCAGACGGTGGGCTTCGGCGTGGCGGACTGGAACGTGTCGTCGGCGTGGAGCCAGAAGGCCCACAAGCCCACGTTGGAGGCGTCCGGCGAGGTGACCGCGTCGGCGGTGTTGGACGCGGAGATCCGGCTCGGGATCGTCGACCGGGGCGGGCTCAGCCTCGATCCGGGGGTGGGCGCCGAGGCCACCGCCACGGCTTCCAGCGGGCCGCCGCCGCAGTTGTGCATGGGCGCGCGCGTCTACCTCAAGGGCGAGGCGTACGGGTATCTGAACGTCTTCAAAGACGAGTGGACCACCCCCACCCTGAGCAAGGAGGTCGACCTGTGGCAGGCCAGCCAGGAACCCACCTGCGTCGATCTCGGAGACGAACCGGGCGATCCCGGAGGAACCACCGGCACCACCACTTGGGTCGGACCAGGTGGTCACACGCCGTCGGTATCCGCCGACGGCCGATATGTGGCGTTCGTCTCGGGTTTGTCGGACCTGGTGGCCGATGACACGAACGGCAAGGAGGATGCGTTTGTGCAGGACATGCAGACAGGTCAGACGAGTCTGGTGTCGGCGACCCCGTCAGGCAGCCCCAGCAACACCTACTACTACGGGTACTGGAGCCAGTTCCGGGGACTGTCGATGTCGGCGGATGGCCGATATGTGGCGTTCCCGTCGGGTGCGTCGGATCTGGTGGCCGGTGACACGAACGGCAGCTGGGATGTGTTTGTGCGGGACATGCAGACCGGTGTGACGCGTCTGGTGTCGGCGACCCCGTCAGGCGGGAGCGGCAACGAGGAGTCGGGCTATGGTGCTACGTCGGTGTCGGCGGATGGCCGATACGTGGCGTTCGACTCGTCTGCGTCGGACCTGGTGACCGGTGACACGAACGGCAGCGGGAATGTGTTTGTGCGGGATATGCAGACAGGTCAGACGAGTCTGGTGTCGGCGACCTCGTCGGGCGGGGGCGGCAACGACAACTCTTGGGATCCGTCGGTGTCGGCGGATGGCCGATACGTGGCGTTCGACTCGTCTGCGTCGGATCTGGTGGCTGGTGACACGAACGGCGCCCGGGATGTGTTCGTGCGGGATATGCAGTCGGGGGTGACGCGTCTGGTGTCGGCGGCTCCGTCGTGCTGGGGCGGCAGCAGCAGCTCTTCCCGTCAGACGTCGGTGTCGGCGGATGGCCGGTATGTGGCGTTC
>NZ_JASGEK010000030.1:0-71699 GCF_047606445.1 Aeromicrobium sp.
ACCAGACCCAGCTCATGGGACTCCGGCAACGCCTCCACCAACGACGTCACCGCCGCCCGAGCCGCCTCGAAACGCACACCCGGCGCGTCGTCGGCCAACATCGACGCCGACGCGTCCAACACGACCACCGTCGGCACCGACGGAACCTCCGACACCGGCTCCCCACCCGACGCCCGCTCCTCCGTCCCACCACCGCACGCCGACAACGCCAAGACCACGACGACCAGAACAACGACTCTCCGCACCATCCACCACGACATACGAAGACGCTAGAGGGACGCTCCCCCCCCCGTCAATGGGGAGAACTCCCCCACTGACGCCCCCACTGACGCGCCGAGACGCCCGGACTCCTCACGGGTCCGGGCGCCTCGAGG
Organism: Aeromicrobium sp.; assembly: GCF_047606445.1. Classification (GTDB taxonomy): domain Bacteria; phylum Actinomycetota; class Actinomycetes; order Propionibacteriales; family Nocardioidaceae; genus Aeromicrobium. The sequence goes on from NZ_JASGEK010000030.1 coordinate 375, forward strand.
TGCTGCGGTCAGGTCGTGCGGCGCTGGCGGGCGTGGCGGAACACCACGGCGCCGACGCTGGCGGCGAGCACCGCGACCATCAGGAGCGCCAGGGCCGCTCGCAGACCGGTGGTCGGCAGCCAGCCGTCGTCGTCAGGGTCGCTCGTCGCGGGCGCCGGCGTGCCCGGCACGTGCGACTCCCCGTCGCCGGTGATCGCCGTCTCCCCGTCACGGCTCGAGGTGCCGGTCGCGGTGGCGACGTTGTCCACCGATCCGTCCTCCAAGTCATCGGCCGTCACGGCATAGGGGTCCGCGCTGAACTCGACGCTGCTGCCCGGACGCAACCGGTCGACCGACTCCGGGGTCAGACCGGTCAGCTTCGGGTCGCTCACCGTGACATCGGTCAGCGTGATGTTGCCGGTGTTCGTGGCGACGAAGCCGTAGGTCACCGACTCCCCGACGTCGGCCAGACCGTTGTCGTTCGCGTCGTCCAGCACCGCAGTCTTCACCAGTTCCAACGCCGGATCGGCCTCCGGCAGCTCGGTGAACTCGTGCTCGTCCGGGTCGGAGACGAACTCCTGGCCGCCGGGCACCGTGCCGCGAGCCAGTGCGGTGTTGAGGATCTCCCCGGCGTCCACATCGTCTTGGGTGACGACGTACGGCGCGCTGATCGTCCCGGTCTCCCCGGGGGCCAGGTCGACCGAGGCCGGGGCGAAGTCCGACACCATCTCGTCGGTCACGGCGACCCCCGCGAGCGTGACGTTGCCGGTGTTCTCCAGCGCGAAGGAGTAAGTGATCGTCTCGCCGACGCCGGCCACCCCGTCGCCGTCGGCGTCGTCCAGCGAGGCGCTCTTGTCGATGGTCAGACCCGGATCGGCCTCGGCCATCGGCACCGTGACGATCTCGCTGGGCGACGACTCGCGCTCGGTGCCGCCCGCGCTGAACGCGGCGGTCGCCTGGTTGGTCACATAGCCGCGGTCCACGTCGTCCTGAGTCACCGTGTAGGTGGCGGTGAAGACCTGGGATTCGTCGGGTCCGAGGTCGACTGGATCGGGGCTGATCGCCGACAGGCCCGACAACGGATCGGCGACCGTGACGTTCTCCGCCGTGGCCGCTCCGTGGTTGGTGACCTCGAAGGAGTAGGTGATGACGTCGCCCGCGTCGCCGCGGTCGGCCGCGCCGTCGTCGGTGGTGATGTCGGCGGACTTCTCGATGGTCACGAGCGGGTCGGGGTCCTCGCCGTCGACGAGATCGTCGTCAGGCTCCGAGGTGACCGGTCCGCCGGGCGTGCCCGACGGCGGGGTGCCCGTCGCCGTGGCGGTGTTGGCGACGCCGCCGGCGTCGACATCGGCCTGCGTCACCGTGTAACTGGCGGTGAACTCCTGCGAGGCGCCGGGGGCCAGCGTGGCCGTGGCGGGATCGAGGCCGGAGACCTTCGCGTCGTCGACGGTCACGTCGGTCAGCGTGACGTTGCCGGTGTTGGTCACCACGAAGGTGTACTCCAGCACGTCGCCGAGGTTCGCGACGCCGTCGCCGTTCTGGTCGTTCGTGAACTCCGACGACTTCTCGATGGTCAGCGACGGGTCGCGCGGCGGGCCGGGGACGATCACGACGTCGGGGTCGGAGACGACCTCGCCCGCGTCCGGGTCGGTGCCGCGGACGGTGGCGGAGTTGTCCACCTGACCGGCGTCGACGTCGGCCTGCGTCACCGTGTAGGGGTCGGAGGTGAAGGTGTGGACCTCGCCGATGCCCAGGGTGGCGAGCGGATCGGGGGTGATCCCGGTGACCCGCGGGTCGGTGACCGTGACGTCGCTCAGCGCGGCGTTGCCGGCGTTCTCGACCTCGAAGGAGTAGGAGATGGTCTCGCCGACGTCGGCGTAGCCGTTGCCGTTCACATCGTCGAGCTCGGCTTCCTTGTCGATCAGCAGCTCGGTCGAGACGGCGTTGGCGAGGGTCACCGCATGGTCCTCGGCCTCGCCGCTGGTGCTCATGCCGGTCGGGCTCTCCACGGCGGCGGCGTCCGCGCCGATGCGCAGGCGCATGTAGGAGGGCGCCGACCGCAGGTTCGTGGCGGTGCTGGGGATCGTCCACGACAGGTCCGCCGTGCTGTCGGTCCCGGTGCAGGGAACGACGCCGGACGCCTCGCCCGCGTCGAAGGCACCGTCGACGTTCCAGTCGATCCACCCCTGCACCTGACCGTTGGAACAGGCCACGGTCTGCGTGTGGGTCGAGCCGACGGTGATCGGGATGTCGGCCAGCGTGCCGACCGCGTCCTCGTCGGAGCCGTCGGCGGCCTGGGTGGCCGACTCGGCGTCGATGGTCGCGCCCAGGCGGGTGGTGACGACGGGGGTGGCCAGCGGATAGGAGCGCCCGACGACGTTCGTGCCCTCGGCCAGCGGTTGCGTGCTGGCATAACTCGGGGCGTACAGGTGCCCGGCCTCGCCATAACTCGACGGGGCGTCGCCGAAGTCCGAGGACAGCACGACGCCGATCGCCATCGCCGAGGCGCCTGCGGGCGAACTGACGGTGATGTCGCCCGAGGTGGCCCCTTCCATGAACATCACCGAGGTGGGACCGCCTGCGCTGCCACAATGGTTGCCGACGGCCCCCATGTCTCCGTACAGCCTCAACTGGTTGTCCGCGTCGATGATCGCCGTGGTGTCGTACGCGCAGGTGCCGCCCGCGAAGAAGTCGATGGCGTGCCAGGTGGCGGGGGTGCTCGGACGCATCGCGATGTGCTCCAGCGGACCCGAACTCTGCTCGGCCTCGGCGATCACGAGGCCGGCCGGCTCGACCGGGACGCCGCCGAGCGTCACCGAGCAGCTCACCGTGCTGGTGACCGTGTGCTGGAGGACCCGCAGACCCGTGATGAGGGAGTTGGAGGTGCCGGTTCCGCCGATGTTGTAGAGGTTGTCGAGTCCCGAGCCGGTGTAATTGCCCGGGTTGAAGGCCGTCATCGTCGGGTCGCCGCCACCCTCGCGGGTGAGCGACCCGAGGGTGCAGGTGGTCACCAGCGCCTGGTCGGCGACGGTGCGGGTGTTCGTCTTGGTCACACCGTCGTCGGAGATCGTCGACCCGTTCGTCCCCCACTCGAACCAGTCGATCGAGTCCCGGTAGAGGCCGGAGCCGCCGGTGGCGTAGCGCGCCTCAGCGGTGAGGGGTGAGATCAGCGTCAGCGCGGCGCCGAGCACCGCCGCCAGAACGGCCGAAAGGAACAGGGGGGGGGGTCTTCATCAGATCATCCTTGAGCTCTCACAGGAACACGCCTTTCGGACCGACATGCTGAGAGAACTATAACAGACGAGACGCCCGCGTGTCTCTCACCCGTCCCTTCACCCGCCGGGCGGGTCAGAGCAGATCCTTGAGCTCCTTCGGCAGCTCGAAGTCGGCCGCCCCGCCGGGACCGCCGAAACCGAAGGCGTCGGCTCCCCCGGCCGCGGGCTTCTTGCCCTCGCGGGCCGCCTTGGCCTCGGCAGCGCGCTTGGCCGGGTTGCCCGAGCCGCGCTTGTTCCTCTTCTTCTGCGGCTTCTGGCGGGCGGCGGCGCGCTTGCCCGGCATGCCGGGCATCCCAGGAGCGCCCGGCAGACCTGGCATGCCTCCGTGCCTGGCCATCTGCTGCATCATCTTGGAGGCCTCGAAGAACCGGCTGACCAGCTGGTTGACGTCGCTGACCTGGGTGCCCGAGCCCTTGGCGATGCGGGCGCGGCGCGAGCCGTCGATGATCTTGGGGTTCTCGCGCTCCTTCGGGGTCATCGAGCGGATGATCGCCTTGACCTTGTCGAGCTCGCGGTCGTCGAGGCTGTTGAGCTGCTCCTTGAACTGGCCCATGCCCGGCAGCATGCCGAGCATCTTGGACATCGAGCCCATCTTCTGCAGGGCCTCGAGCTGGCCGAGGAAGTCGTTGAGGGTGAAGGAGCCGCCCGCGAGCTTCTCGGCGGCCTTCGCGGCCTCCTCGGCGTCGAAGGCCTTCTCGGCCTGCTCGATCAGGGTGAGGACGTCGCCCATGTCGAGGATGCGCGAGGCCATCCGGTCGGGGTGGAAGACGTCGAAGTCGGTGAGCTTCTCGCCGGTGGAGGCGAACATGATCGGCCGGCCGGTGACCTGGCGGACCGAGAGGGCCGCGCCGCCGCGGGCGTCGCCGTCGAGCTTAGTCAGCACGACGCCGGTGAAGTCGACGCCCTCGGCGAAGGCGTTGGCGGTCTGCACCGCGTCCTGGCCGGTCATCGCGTCGATGACGAACAGGACCTCGTCGGGGTCGACGGCCGCGCGGATGTCGGCGGCCTGTCTCATCAGCTCGGCGTCGATGCCGAGGCGTCCGGCGGTGTCGACGACGACCACGTCGTGCAGGGTGCGGGCGGCCTCGGCCACGCCGGCCTTGGCGACCGCGACCGGGTCGCCGACGCCGTTGCCCGGCTCGGGGGCGAAGACGGTGGCTCCGGCCTGCTCGCCGACGACCTGCAACTGGGTGACGGCGTTGGGGCGCTGGAGGTCGGCGGCCACCAGCATCGGGGAGTTGCCCTGCTCTTTGAGCCAGCGCGCCAGCTTGCCCGCGAGCGTCGTCTTGCCGGCGCCTTGCAGACCGGCGAGCATGATGACCGTCGGCGGGTTCTTGGCGAACCGGATGCGCCGGGTCTCGCCGCCGAGGATGCCGACGAGTTCCTCGTTGACGATCTTGACGACCTGCTGGGCCGGGTTCAGCGCTTTGCTGACCTCCTCGCCCTGGGCCCGCTCGGTGACGGCGGCGGTGAACTCGCGCACGACGGGCACAGCCACGTCGGCTTCGAGCAGCGCGAGGCGGATCTCGCGGACGCTCGCGTCGATGTCGGCGGGGCTGAGCTTGCCTTTGCCGCGCAGCGAGGAGAAAGCGGACTGCAGGCGGTCTTGGAGAGAGTCGAACATGATGCGGTCACCCTACTACCGAGGGCTCGGGCCACCCTCCCCCGCAACGTCGCCGTCAGGCCACATCCGACGTGTCAGCCAGAATCCGGCGCCCGCGCCGACGGCGTTCAACAGGACGTCGTCGATGTCGAAGGAGCCGCGCATGGTCAGCAGCTGGGCCAGTTCCAGACAGAAGAGGGCCGCCACGACGGTTCCGACGAACACCGTGAACTGCCGCTGCCGTACGAACAGCGCGGGCAGGAAGTACCCCAGCGGCGCGAAGCCGACGAGGTTGCCCACGAGGTAGGCGCCGTCGCGGGCCGCCCCGTCGCCGGCGAGGATCGCCCCGATCTGGTCGGCGATGCTCCACAACGGCACGAGGTTCCAGCCGTTGGCGACATAGGCGGTCCAGCGATCCCACGTCAGCCCGCCGACCATGACGTTCTGGCCGCGGTCGGCGTTCGGGAGGATCAGCAGGAACAGCAGCGCCAGGAGGTAGCAGGCGAACAGGACCAGCAGGACCGTTCGCTGGCGGGTCGGCATCGGGTCAGTCGAGCAGGGCGTCGACGAAGCCCTCGGCCTCGAAGGGCGCGAGGTCGTCGGGGCCCTCGCCGAGGCCGACGAACTTGACCGGGACGCCGAGCTCGCGCTGGACGGCGATGACGATGCCGCCCTTCGCGGTGCCGTCGAGCTTGGTCAGGACGATGCCGGTGACGTCGGTGACCTCGCCGAACACGCGCGCCTGGGTGAGGCCGTTCTGGCCGGTGGTGGCGTCGATGACGAGCAGCACCTCGGTGACCGGGGCCTGCTTCTCGACGACCCGCTTGACCTTGCCCAGCTCGTCCATGAGCCCGGCCTTGGTGTGCAGGCGGCCGGCGGTGTCGACCAAGACGACGTCGGCGCCGGAGTCGATGCCGGTCTTGACCGCGTCGAAGCCGACGCTGGCCGGGTCGCCGCCCTCGGGGCCGCGCACGACCTGGGCGCCGACGCGCTCGCCCCAGGTCTGGAGTTGGTCGGCGGCGGCGGCGCGGAAGGTGTCGGCCGCGCCGAGCACGACGGTCTTGTCCTCGGCGACGAGCACCCGGCCGAGACGGCCGACGGTGGTGGTCTTGCCGGTGCCGTTGACGCCGACGACGAGCGCGACCCCGGGCTTGCCGTCGGCGCCCTGGACTTTCAGCTCGCGGTCGAGGTCGGGATTGACGAGGGCGATCAGCTCGGCGCGCAGGATCTCGCGGGCGCGGGCCGGATCGGAGGAGCCCTCGACTTGCAGGCGGGTGCGGAGCTTCTCGACCAGTTCGGTGGTCGGGCCGATGCCGACGTCAGCGGCCAGCAGCGTCTCCTCCAGCTCGTCCCAGGCGGCCTGGTCGAGGTCGGCGCGGCCGATGATGGCCAGCAGGCCCTTGCCGAAGGTCGAGTTGGACCGGGCCAGGCGGGCGCGCAGCCGGACGAGGCGCCCGGCCGGGAGGTCGACCTCCGGCTCGGGCTCGGGCTGCGGTTCCGGCGAAGGCTCCTCGCCCTCTTCCTCGCCTGCGGGCTGGGGCGGCGTGGGCGGCAGCGCCTTCTTCTCCGCTGACGGCAGCTCGGCCCGACGCCGGACCACCACCACCGCGACCCCCACCGCCCCCAACAGGACAGCCGAGACACCCAGAATCACCAGCAACGTCGTCATGAGTCCACCCTAGAGGTAGCGCTCCCCGCGCCCGTCAGCCCAGCGCGCTCACAGCGCGTCGATGAGATCCCGGACCAGCTGCGACGACGTGATGTGCCGCTCCTGAGCGACTTGCTTGAGCTTCTCGCGGCGCTCTGCGTCAAGCCGCAAGGTGAACGGCCTCGCCTCGGCGCCGACGCTGATGGGGCGTCCCGGCACAGACTTCCCGAATTTCCAGCCAGGAAATCCCGCCTCCGCCTCCGTACCCCAACGTTCGATGTCCTCATCGGTGAACGCGGTACCGTCCGCGGCAGTGTGCTCAGCCATGATCTCTACCTCCTCAATCCGACTTCACGGAGAACTTTCGTGGTGGCCTTCATCGCATGGAAGATGAGCCAACAGTCAGGCCCATCATTGACGGCGACGTACTGGAGCAGACGACCTCGACCGTCAGTGCCCACACCCACCCATTGAGGCGGGAAGCCTGTGCCTTCTCGAGGCATCGAACGCAACGTGTTCTCAAACGCGGCGATCACATCGTCATCTTCGACGTCTGGGTGGTTCACCCTCACCCGAGGATGGACTCGGATCTCCACACCAGCCTCCCGACACTGAATGTACTCAAACACCGTAGTACATAAGTCAGGAATGCGGTAGACCTCGCTCAGCCCAGCGTGAGAACTCGCTCGCAGCGGGCGAGGACGCGGGGGTCGTGGGAGATGAGGATCAGGGTGTGGGTGGGGGCGAGGGTCATCACGTCGTCCATCAACGCCTCGGCGAGCGGGGCGTCGAGGTGCTCGGTGGGCTCGTCGAGGATCAGCACGCGGTGACGGCCGAGCAGCAGCCGCGCCAGGGCGAGGCGCTGCCGTTCGCCGCCGGAGAGCCAGTCGCCCTGCTCGCCGACCATGCGGTCGAGGTCGAGCGACAGGCCGACGCGGGCCATCACGGCGTCCAACTCCTCGTCGGTCGCGTCGGGACGGGCGATCCGCAGGTTCTCCCGGACGGTCGTGTCGAAGACGGCGTCGTCCTGCGTGAGCAAGCCGACCACACGGCGCGCCTCGGCGGGGTCGAGTGTGGTCAGGTCGACCCCGCCGAGGCGGATCTGTCCGTCGCGCGGGGCGACGAAAGCGGTGAGGGTCAGGCCGAGAGTGCTCTTGCCGCCGCCGCTCGGACCGCTGACGCCGACCACCTCACCGGGCGCGATCTGAGCGGTCAGGCCGACCACGAGGTCGTGGTCCCAGCCGACCACCGCGACCTCGGTCAGCGAGAGGGTCGGATCGACGTCGTCAGGCAGCGTGCCCGCGCCCGGGGCGACGGCCGGAGGCGAGGCCAAAAGCGCGGCGAGCCGGGCCTCGGCGGCCTCCACCGCCGGGCGACGGCGCTCGGCGTCGGCCACCGGGTCGAGGGCGTCGGCCACGGCGAGCGGGGCCAGCAGCACGACGGCGGCGAAGGGACCGGTCAGCAGACCGTCGCCCAGCGAAGGCCCGATCGCCAGACCGACGCCGACGGTCGCGAGCGCGACGAGGGCCAGCACCACCGCTCCCCCGAGTCCGCCCGCCTGGGCGCGACGCCGGTCCGCACGGGCGTTCTCGGCGATGGCGGCTCACGCGGCGAACTCCTGCGCCGACCGCACCGCCTCGGTCACCTCGGCCGACAACTCCGGCATGACCGCCCGGCCGTCGGACCACCGCGGACCCTGCCAGCGCAGCACGCCGAGGGTCAGCGCGGCCTGCGCGGCGACCACCAGACCAGCGAGCGGGTCGAGCCACAGCGCCACGACCGTCACCACCACAGCCACGGTCAGCGCCGACCACCAGGGCAGACGAATCCGCAGCAGGCGGTCCTGCGCGGTCTCGACGGCCTCGACCGCCTGGCGCACGACGTCGCCGTGACGCCGTCCATCGAGCCCGTGCGGCACGCGCCGCGCGACCGCCCGGTACACCTCGATCCGGGTGGCGAGGGCGTCGCCTAGATGAGTGATTCCAAGGGGTGTCAGTGGTCGTAGGCGGTCAGGGATCGTAGGACGGGCGCGTCGATGCGGTCGTTGTGCCAGATCGCGGTGGTGAGGGCGAGGACTCGGGCAGCCACGCGGGCGCAGACGCCGGCGATGGTGCGTCCGCCGTGGCGTTCGAGGCTGAGTTGGCCTTTGAAGGTGTCGTTGACTGACTCGATGACCTGGCGTAGCGGTTTGAAGAACTCCTGGCCGGGACGTGGTTCCTCTCCTCGGCGTGCGGGGCGGAGCAGGTCGATGCCGGCCTCGGCCACGCTGGCCTCGAACTCGCGGCCGTTGTAGCCCTTGTCGGCCAGGGTGACCTGTCGTCTGATCTGCTCGGCGATGTCGTGGCGGTGCGCGAGCGCGGGGTTGTTCGTGATGAGGGTCTCGAAGACCTCACGTTCGTTGGCTTTCGCTCCGGTCAGCGCCCACGCGACAGGCAGACCGTGCAGGGTGGTGACCAGGTGCAGACGCAGGCCCCAGAAGAAGCGTGAGTGCGAGGCGCAGTAGCCGTACTCGGCCCACCCGGCCAGCTCGGAGCGCTTCACGGTCTCCCGAGAGCGGCCGCACTCGACAGGGGTCGAGTCCGCGACCCGCACGTCATCGGTGTGGACGCTGGTCTGGGCTGCGAGCTCGCTGACCAGCCACGCCATCGTCGTCGCGAGCGCGCGTAGCCGTTTGTTGAACCCTGACTGGCCGGTCAGATCGGGGAACATCCCGATCAGGTGCGTATGCGCGTAACGCAGGAAGTGGCGCTCGCTGTCGTAGCCCAGCAGAGCGCTGATCACGGCGAGGGTGACGATCTCGGCGTCGTTCAGCGCGGGCTGGATCCCCACCTTCGGACGTGCAGGCACGCGTTCGGGATGAGCGCGGAACAGGTCGTCTGCGGTGACGTAGAGCGCGGTGTCCAGGTCGGCGTCCATCGTGGGGTCCTTCGGGCTCGGCGTCAGGAACAAGCAACGCTGAGTCTGGACACCCTGGACCGTCTCACCACCAAGGCACGCCGAGCACACACCCCTTGGAATCAATCATCTAGGCCGCACCCAGTGAGGCTCCCCTTCCCTCCACGGAGGGAAGAACACTGACCAAAGTGCTACAGATTGGCTACACTCAACCCATGAGCACGATCAGCCAGCGCGAGATGCGCAACGAAAGCGGACGCGTACTGCGCGACGTGGAGCATGGTGCGTCTTTCACGATCACCCGTCACGGAACACCAGTCGCACGCATCGTCCCGTACGAGCCGGAGAGCCTCCCGGCCCTACGACCAGCGCGCCAGCCAGCGGTCTTCTCCGTTGACGATCTAGTCGCCTCCGACATCTCCTCGGAGGAGATCCTCGCGGACCTCCGTGACGAACGATGACCACCTGGTACCTCGACACATCCGCCGCGCTCAAACTCGTGCTCACCGAGGCGGAGTCGCCCGCGCTCATCGGTGCCATCACCGCCGAAAAACCCCGACTCGTCGCCTGCCAGCTCCTGGAGACCGAGGTGCGCCGCGCGGCACATCGCGCCTCACCCCTCGATCAACAACTGGCGACCTCGCTCCTCGACCGGATCGACCTCTACCAGGTCACGCCCGCCGTCCTCAGCCACGCGGGACTGCTCCCCGGTGAACACCTTCGGTCCCTCGACGCCATCCATGTGGCCGCCGCCGTCGCCATCGGCGTCGATCATCTCGTGACCTACGACCACCGGATGGCCGACGCGGCCCGCTCGGCGGGCATCAGCGTTCTCCAGCCATCATGACCCCTCTCACGACACCGCTCTCCTACCCCGCGTAGTAGATTGGCGGCATGGCACGCCCGACCTCGACCCGTCCCGGGGAGCTGGAACGCTCTGTGATGAACGTCCTGTGGGACGCCGACGGACCCTTGCTCGTGCGGGAGGTGCAGGAGGCCCTGAACGAGCGCGACCTCGCCTACACGACCGTCATGACTGTGCTCGACCGGCTCGGCGCGAAGGGCATGGTCGAGCGCGAGCGTGACGGCCGCGCCTACCGCTACACCCCGGCCCAGTCGCGCGAGTCGGCCACCGCCGAGCTGATCGACGCCGCCCTCGACGCCTCCGGCGACCGCACCTCGGCGCTGGTCCACTTCGCCCGCACCGTCGACCCGGAGGAGGCGGCCGCCCTGCGCCGGGCGCTCGACCAGCTGTGATCCCGCTGCTGCTGGCCCTCATCGGACTGGCCCTGGCGCTGCCGGTCCCGGCGCTGCTGGCCCGCATGTCGTGGCCGTACCGCTCCCCCGCCGCCGGATCGTCATGTGGCAGTCGCTCGCCCTCGCGGCGATCCTCGCGACCTCCGGCGCCGGCCTGTCGACGGCGCTCTGGCTCGTCTCCCACGACGATCCGCCGCTGTGGCGGGTCGTCGCGCATGTCGCGGTGCTGGCGATCGGCGTGCTCGTGTGGGCACGCTTCTGGTGGGCGGTCTGGACGGTCTGGCGACGCACCGAGGAGCGCCGTCGCCGTCAGCGCGAGCTGGCCGACCTGCTCGGCGAGTCCGACGGCACGATCCCGGCCCTGCGGGTGCTGCGCCACGACGCGCCGGTCGCCTACTGCATCCCCGACCGCACCCAGACGCGCGTGGTGCTGTCCAGCGCGACCATCGAGAAGCTCGACGCCGACGAGCTGCGCGCCGTCTTGGAGCACGAACGCTCGCACCTGTCGGCCCGACACGACCTCATCCTGGAGGGCTTCGAGTTCCTGCGCGCGGCCTACCCGAAACTGCTGCGCACCGACGCGCCGCTGGAGCAGAGCCGGGTCATGGTCGAGCTGCTGGCCGACGACGCGGCCCGCAAGGCCGCCGGCGACCGTCCGCTCGCCCGGGCCATCGTCGCGATGGCCGGCAGCGCGGCGCCCGCCGGAACCCTCGGCGCGGGCGGCGTCGCGACCATCCGCATGCGCCGCCTCACCGATCCCCCGACCCGCTGGTGGGCGACGGCGCTCGCGCTGACCATCTCGGCGGTCGTCCTCGTCGTCCCCACCGTCTTCCTCGCGATCCCCTGGATGGCCCACGCCGCCCGCGTGCTGATCGGCTGAGCGTCCGGTAGGTTCTCAGAGCGTGGACCAGCAGCCGACCGACCTCCGTCCTCTCCCGCTGTGGCTCGACCTGTTGCTGGCGGTGTTCTGCGCGCTCGTGCTGAGCGCCGTCACGCTGGTGGCGGTTCCCTTCTGGGTGTGGGCGGTCCTCGGCTTCGTCGACGGTCCGGAGATCCGGCTCTTCTACGTGGCCGAGGCGCTGCTGGCCGTCGTCGCGGCGGCCGCCTGGTTCCTCATGGTCCGCGGCGTGATGCGCGCCTTCGGCGACCCGGGCCGCCACCTCTTCGCCACCGGCCCGTTCGTCGGCGCGCTGACCTTCGTCGCCGCCTTCGTCCTGGTGTACCTGGTCGCCGTCGACCCGAAACTCGGGCTCAGCCGACGAGCGGTTCCAGGACCTCGCGGATCAGCTCGGGGACCGGGGTGACCGCACGCTCGGCTCCGGTGACGTACACGTGCACGAAGCGGCCGACGGCGGCGGGCTCGGCGTGGTCGCCCTGGAACAGCGCGATCTCGTAGACGACGCTCGACCGGCCCAGCTTGGTGACCTTCAACCCCGCCTCGACGTCGAGCGGGAAGCGCAGCTCGCGGCGGAACTGGCAGCCCGTCTCGGCGACCACCCCGTAGGCGTCGAGACGACGGATGTCCGTGCCGGTCGCCTCGATCAGATAGCCGTTGACCGCCGTGTCGAAGTAGGAGTAGTAGACGACGTTGTTGACGTGCCCGTAGACGTCCTCGTCCTCCCACCGCGTCGAGATGGTCCGGACCACCGGATAGCCGTGACGCGTTCTGGTCTGCTCGCCCATGCCGGGACCGTACCGCAGGCCCTACCGCACGAGCTCGCTTCCGTCAGCGGCGACCATCCGTCCCGTAGCGACCAAGATGACGTCGACCAGCGACCAAATACCGCAGCCCCCAGCAGTCAACAACTTGGCGACGCCCAACCCGGTGTAACCCAAATAGAAGCGATCGAGACCCAGCCCACCACCAAAGATCGACAGCAACAACGCCACGATGAACTGCTTGTCACCACCAGGCCGGAACAACCCCGGCACCTCGACCGCCGAGAACCACTGCCCACCGTTACGCGACACCTGCGTGTGTCGATACACACGGCCCGCGACCGCCTGCGCCTTCAAACCCTCGGCGTCGTACGGGCCGACGGCCTCCCCCATCACGACGATGTGGTACTGACCCTCCGGAACCTCTGACGCTTCACCGCTGGAAAGCGCGGCGCGCAGAGGGCGTACGGCTGTCCACTTCGAGGCCCACATCATCCAGACGATGGTTCCCACCAACGTCAGCAGCGCCATCCCGGTCGATATCGGCGCTGGAATGCCACCGAAAGGCCCGCCACGACCGAACAGATACTGTGCGAGGTAGCCGAGGTCGAAGAAACCCAACGGGCCGAAATCACCGAAGTAATAGTCGCTCGTTCCGAGCAGGTAGTTCGCCTTGTCAAACCTCGTCAAGATCGGCAATACCAACAGCGGGGCGACCAACAGGTGATAGACCACGACACCGACCAGAATCGTCGGCACCGTGTGAGCCCGCCACGTCCAGGACCCCAGCGCTGCCGCGACCAACAGACCGACCATCACGACTGAGATCGCGCACTGCACCGCGTACGCGGTGTCATCATCCTCAAGCCGCCAGTCGATCAAGCTGCCGTAAAGAGAGGCGAGATACACGACCATGACGGGGACGCATAGCGCCGTCAACACCCAGCGAGCGCCTGCGGGCATGGTCTCCTCGGGATTCTCGTCCAGCCCAGTGGAGTCGTCCCATCCGGATTCATCGTCGGCCGCCTGCGTCATGCGCCGAATTCAATACCCCCCCGGCATGTCAAATCTTCAAAGGCACAAACGGCCGAGCGCTGTCCGACGCTCGACAGCGGATCACTTCGAGGTTCGCAGAACCGCCCCTCGACGACAGGCCTACGCCGACTCCGCCTCGCGGAGGCGCTGGCTGATGACGGCCGAGACGCCGTCGCCGCGCATCGAGACGCCGTAGAGGGCGTCGGCGACCTCCATGGTGCGCTTCTGGTGGGTGATGACGATCAGCTGGGAGTTGGCGCGCAACTCCTCGTAGATCTCCAACAGGCGGCCCAGGTTGGTGTCGTCGAGCGCCGCCTCGACCTCGTCGAGGATGTAGAACGGGCTCGGCCGCGCCTTGAACAGCGCCACGAGGAACGCCACCGCGACCAGGGAGCGCTCGCCGCCGGACAGCAGCGACAGCCGCTTGACCTTCTTGCCGGGCGGACGCGCCTCGACCTCGATGCCCGTGGTGAGCATGTTCTGCGGGTCGGTGAGCACCAGCTTGCCCTCGCCGCCGGGGAACAGGCGGCTGAAGACGCCCTCGAACTCAGCGGAGACGTCGTACCAGGCCTCGGTGAAGACCCGCTCGACCGTCGCGTCGACGTCCTCGACGATGGCGAGCAGGTCGGAGGTGGTCTTCTTCAAGTCGGCCATCTGGTCCGACAGGTACTGGTGGCGCTCCTCCAAAGCGCTGAACTCCTCCAGCGCCAACGGGTTGACCTTGCCGAGCATCGCCAGGCCGCGCTCGGCGGCGCGCAGCCGCTTGCGCTGCTCCTCGCGGACATAGGGCTTGGGCTCCAGCTCCTCGCCGCCTGCGTCGAAGACGGGCACCGGAACCTCGGGTCCGTACTCGGCGACCAGCGCGTCGACCTCCAGGCCCAGCTCCTCCAGCGACCGCTCGGCCAGCGCGTCGAGCTTCAGCTTGAGCTCGGCGCGGGCCATCTCGTCGCGGTGCACCGAGTCGGTCAGCGCCTCCAACTCCTTGCCGAGCTCGCGCAGCCGTCCGCGCACCTCGCGCAGCTCGGCCTCGCCGGCGGCCTTCGACCGCTCGATCTCGGCGCGCTCGGTCGCGGCCCGCTCGATGGAGACCTCCAGATGCTCCAGCAGGCGCTCGGTCGCGGCGAGCACCACCCGTGCGACCTCGGCCTCGCGCCGACGGCGCTCCCGACGCATCGCCGCCCGACGGCGCGCCTCGCGCTCGGCCTCGGCCGCCTTCGTCAGATCGCGGACCTGCGCCTCCAACGCGCGCGCCCGCTCCTCCAGGGTGCGCAGCGAGAGCCGGGCGTCGGTCTCGGCCTTGCGCAGGTCGGAGGCGGCCTCGGCGAGGCCTTCGAGCTCGCCGGTGTCGGGCTCCTCGTCGGGAGCCGACTCCGCCTGACGCAGCCGCTCCTCCAACTCGACCAGGCCTTCGAGATCCTTCTCGCGCGCCTCTCGGGCCTTCACGATGGCGGCCTCATGGCGTTCGGCCTCGGCCGCGGCAGCCCGGGACGCCGCGCCCAGCTGGCCCAGCGACTCGGTGACCGCCGCCATCTCGGCGTCGGAGGCGTGCAGCCGGTCAAGCGCCGCCTGGACCCGCGCCTGCGCGACGTCGCGCTGCTCGACCAGACCCGTCCGCCGCTCGCGCGCCTGCTCCAGGTCGCGGTGGGTGCGCTCCAGGTCGCCGATCGCCTCGTCGACGGCCGCCTGGACCTCCAGCAAGCTCTGCTGCGAACTCGAGCCGCCGGCGGCGAAGTGCGCGCCGAGCACGTCGCCCTCACGGGTGACGGCGACGACGTCGGGAGCCTGACGCACGAGGTCGCGCGCCTGGTCGAGGTCGTCGACGACGGCGGTTTTCGCCAGCACGCGTCGCACCGCCGGACGCAGCGTCGTCGGGGCCTCGACCACGTCGAAGGCGTAGACGGCCGAGCCGGGCAGGGAGGGCCAGTCGGCGTCGTCGGCCGCTCCCCCGCCGACCAGCAGGCCCGCCTGGCCGAGGTCGTCGGACTTCAACCGCGCAATGCCGTCGACCGCCGCGTCGATCCCGTCGACCGCGACCGCGTCGGCGGCCGAGCCGAGGGCGGCGGCGACCGCGGCCTCATAGCCCGAACGCACCGTCAGCAGCGCGGCGACCGAGCCGAGCAGGCCGCTGACCTCGTCGGAGGCGGCGAGCAGCGCGCCCGCGCCGTCCTTGCGCGCCAAACCGAGTTCCAGGGCATCCTTGCGGGCGGTCAGCGCCGCCTCGTCGCGCTCCAACGTCTGAACCCGCTCGGCCAATTCCACGACCTGCGTGTCGAGTCCGAGCAGCGCGGCCTCGGCGGCCTCCAACTCCTCGTCGAGCCCCGACTCCCCCTCGGACAGCCCGTCGATGGTCGACTCCAAGGCGGTGAACTCGGCCTGGGCCTTCTCAGCGCGGGCCTTCGCCTCGTCGCGGGCGGTGGCCAGACGTCCGAGCTCGGCGTCGGCGGCCTCGGCGCGGGTGCGGATCGTGTTGACCTGGCCGG
The DNA here is from genome assembly GCF_047606445.1 of Aeromicrobium sp. Lineage (GTDB taxonomy): Bacteria > Actinomycetota > Actinomycetes > Propionibacteriales > Nocardioidaceae > Aeromicrobium. Next base: position 16,206 of record NZ_JASGEK010000030.1, read on the forward strand.
TCAGCCGGGCCAGGCCCTCCCGGCGGTCGGCGGCGGCGCGCAGCAGCTCCGCGATCCGCTTCTCCTCGGCGGCGTAGGCCCGCTCGGCCTCGCCGCGCCGGGCGACGGCCTGCTCCAGGCCCTGCTGCGCCCGCGCGACCTCGTCGGCCAGCTCCTGGTGGCGCTCACGGGCGCGGCGGGCGTCGGCGTCCAACTCGTCGGGGTCGCGGCCGTGATGAGGCTCGGCCTCGTCGGCGGCGGCCACCCGCATGCGCTCGGTCGCCAGATTGGCGGTGCCGCGCACCCGCTCGCGCGCGGCCGACAACCCGTACCAGGCCTCCTGCGCGGCGGCCAGACGCGGCGCGTCGTCGCGCAGCCGGTCCTCCAACTCGGCCTCGGCCTTGCGGGCGAAGCCCACCGCCTCCTCGGCGGCGGAGCGACGCTCCTTGAGCGCGGCCTCGTCGGCCAGCTCCGTGGCGATGACCTCGCGCGCCTCGACGATCTCGTCGGCGAGCAGCCGGGCGCGGGCGTCACGGACGTCGGCCTGGATGACGGCGGCCTTCCGGGCGACCTCGGCCTGCTTGCCCAGCGGCTTGAGCTGGCGGCGCAACTCATTGAGCACGTCGGCGAGCCGGGTCAGATTTCCCTGGGTCGCCTCCAGCTTGCGCAGCGCCTTCTCTTTGCGCTTGCGGTGTTTGAGGACGCCCGCGGCCTCCTCGATGAAGCCGCGCCGGTCCTCGGCGGTGGCGCGCAGCACCGAGTCGAGCTGGCCCTGGCCGACGATGACGTGCATCTCGCGGCCGATGCCGGAGTCGCTCAGCAGCTCCTGCACGTCGAGCAGGCGCACCGTGTCGCCGTTGATCGCGTACTCAGAGCCGCCGTTGCGGAACATCGTGCGCGAGATGGTGACCTCGCTGTACTCGATGGGCAGCGCGCCGTCGCTGTTGTCGATCGTCAGCACGACCTCGGCGCGGCCCAGCGGGGCGCGGCCGGAGGTGCCGGCGAAGATGACGTCCTCCATCTTGCCGCCGCGCAGCGACTTCGCGCCCTGCTCGCCCATGACCCAGGCGAGGGCGTCGACGACATTGGACTTGCCCGAGCCGTTCGGCCCGACGACGCAGGTGATGCCGGGCTCGAGCTCGAGGGTCGTCGAGGACGCGAACGACTTGAAGCCGCGCAGCGTCAGGCTTTTGAGGTACAAGGGCGCGTCGGGTCGGGGCGGCGGCTCAGCGGCCGACCGGCTCCAGCAGGTCGGCGGGGGTGACGGTCTCGACCCGCTCGTGAAGGGCCGCCAGGAGGCCGTCGTTCTCGGTCTTGAGCCGGGCGACCTCGGCCTCGAGGTCGGCGACGCGACGCTTCAGCAGCACCGTCTGGTGGAGCTGGGCGGTCGAGGGACCGCCGAGATGACCGACGAGGGCCTTGGCCATGATTTCTCCGGATGGGTCTCAACCTGGGCGCGTCCGGCCAACGCAGGCGGACGGGTCGGGATTTTCCCGCGTCGTCCAGTCTCGCACCTGCCCCTGGCACGGTCAAACAGGCGTCGCCTGCGACCCGCCTCAGTCCAACGGCTCGGTCCGGCCGACCCGGAGCACCCGGACCTCCAGCTCGTCGATGACGAGTCGGTCGATCCGCGCGTCGCCCACCCGCAGACGGCCGATCGCCATCGCTCCGACCGCGAGCGCGCCCACCGACAGAGCTCCCAGTGCGGCCGCGCCGACAGCCGTCGCGCCATAGGCGCCCGCCACCGTCGCGATCACGCTCTTGAGGTCGGGCTGCTGGTCGAGGCGCGGCGTCATGCGGCCATCGTGGCACGGATCACCTCCGCCGTACAGCGAGCGCCGTGAGCGGATCGTCGGTCGTCGTGGCCCTCGCCGAGCGACGACCGGCTCACGCGGGCGGGGTGAGCAGCTGCGGGGCGGCCTGGCGGAGCATGTCCTCCAGCTCCGGGCCGAGGGTGCGGGCGTAGGTGGCGGTGAGGTGGTGGCTGTCGCGGTACATCAGCACCCGGCCGGTCACCACCGGGCACACCTCGGGACCGCAGAACAGGTCGGCGGTGTCGAGGTGGACCACGCCGGGCGGCGCGGCGAGCCCCGGCGACACCGGCGCGTAGACCTCCGAGCGGAGCCGGACGCACTCGGGCGCGTCGACCGTCCGGGTCGCCGCGAGGCAGTCGGCCGGAGCGGTCTCGAAGCGCGGGTTGTCGCGCAGCGTGACGACCGTGGCGCCGAGCGAGACGATGTGCTCCAGCGCGGCGTACGTCCCCTCGTTGAGCACGTCGACGCCGCTCTTCCTCGTGAACGTGCCGAGCGTGAACACGACGTCGGGCCGCATCGCCGCCAGGGTCGTCGGCAGGCGGGCGTTCCACGCCACGCAGTCGGCGTCGCGCTGGCGGCTGTCGCCGAGCCGGCAGCTGGGCTTGGCGATGGTCACCAGGCGCCAGTTGTGCCGCTCGGCGAGGTAGAGCAGCGTCGGGTCGAACTGGTAGTCGTGCGACGCGCCCACCAGCGCCACGGTCAGCGACGGCGTCTCCGGCGCGTTCAGCTCGCAGAAGTCGACCTCCGGGTCGCCGACCTCGGAGTAGCAGCCCCGCGTGCTCGTCTCCGGCAGATCGCTCGTGACGATGTCGAGGCTCGGCGCGAGGTCGTCCAGTCCGATGCCCGGCGTCGGCGTCCGATCGCGCGGATAGGAGATGTGCAGCGACTCGACCGGGGTCTTCAACGCGACGAACTGGTCGTCGATGCGGTGCAGCACCTCGTCGCGCGCGACGGCGCTGGAGGTGACGAGGACGACGACGGCCGCCGCGACCAAGGCCACCTGGCGCGGCGCGGCGGTGACCGAGGAGACGAGCCTGCGGGTGAGCCAGGCCAGCGCCAACGACCCCGCGAGGACCAGCGCCGCGTCGGCGGCGCCGAGCGAGGACCGCCCGGTGGCGGCGAGGTAGTAGACCATGAACGGCCAGTGCCACAGGTACAGCTCGTAGGAGAGGTCGGCGACCCGCTTGAGCGGCGCCCACTCCAACAGCGCGCGCGGCGACCGACGCGCCGTCGACCCGGCTCCGACGAGCACGAGCAGCGCCCCGGCCACCGGCCAGAGCGCCGCGACTCCGGGGAACAGGCTCGCGCCGTCGAGCATGAGCCCGCAGCTGACGATGAGGCCGAGGCCGGCCCAGCCGAGCACTGCCTTGGCCCGGTCGGCGATCACCGGCGCGGTCAGCGCGAGCAGCGCCCCGGCGAGGATCTCCCACAGCCGCGCGGCGGTGTGGAAGTAGGCGACCGGCTGGTCGGCGCGGACCATCGCCACCGCGGCCGCCGCGCTCGCGACCAGCAGCGACGCCGTCACGACCGTCGCCGCCCGGCGTCCGTCCCGTCCGGCGCGCCGGGCGCACGCCCAGATCAGCACGACCGCCGCCGGCCAGGCGAAGATGAACTGCCCCTGGGCCGAGAGGGACCAGAAGTGCTGGAAGGGGCTCGTGTCGGCGCCGGCCGCCTCGTAGTCGAGCTGGCTCGTGATGAGCGCGAAGTTCTCCACGTAGAGCACCGACGCGATGGCCTCGTTCAGGGCCTGCGCGAAGGCGGTGCGGGTCAGCAGCGCCTGCCCGACGACGACCGTCGCGAGCGCGACGACCACCGCCGACGGCGCCAGGCGGCTGAACGAGCGCCGGTACTGCGCGGGCAGGTCGATCCCGTCGCCCTCGGCCCGGCGCACGAGCCCCGCGGTCAGGACGAAGCCGGAGATGACGAGGAAGACGTCGACGCCGCCGGACACCCGGCCGTTCGCGAACAGGTGGAAGGTCACGACCAGCAGCAGCGCGACGCCCCGCAGCCCGTGGACCTCCTCGATCCGCCTCATGCCTGTTCCTCCCCTCCCGGCGCCGATGGACTCAGGCGTCGATGCGGTCGCGGTCGAGCTCGTAGGCGCCCTGGACGATGAACTCCTTGCGCGGGGCGACCTCCGAGCCCATCAACAGCTCGAAGACCTCGCTGGCCTCCTCGGCGTCGTCGACGGTGAGCCGTCGCAGCGTGCGGTGGCGCGGGTCCATCGTGGTCTCGGCCAGCTGGTCGGCGTCCATCTCGCCGAGGCCCTTGTACCGCTGCACCGGGTCCTTCCACGAGACGTTCTTCTTGCGCAGCTCGGCCAGCGCGCGCTGCAGCTCGCCGTCGGTGTAGGTGTAGCGGTACTTGTCCTGGCCCTTCTTCGGATTGGACAGCTCGATGCGGTGCAGCGGCGGCACCGCCGAGTAGACCCGCCCCGCCTCGACGAGCGGACGCATGTACCGGAAGAACAGCGTGGCGAGCAGACAGCGGATGTGCGCGCCGTCGGAGTCGGCGTCGGCCATGAAGATGACCCGGCCGTAGCGGGCGGCGTCGAGGTCGAAGGTGCGCCCCGAGCCCGCGCCGACCACCTGGATGATCGACGAGCACTCGGCGTTCTTGAGCATGTCGCCGACGGACGCCTTCTGGACGTTGAGGATCTTGCCGCGGATCGGCAGCAGCGCCTGGAAGGCCGAGTCGCGGGCGCTCTTGGCGGTGCCGAGCGCGGAGTCGCCCTCGACGATGAACAGTTCGGAGCGCTCGACGTCGTTGCTGCGGCAGTCGGCGAGTTTGGCCGGCAGCGCCGAGGACTCCAACGCGTTCTTGCGACGCTGGGTGTCGCGCTGCTGGCGGGCGAGCAGGCGCGTCTTGGCCGCGCCGACGACCTTCTCCATGACCATGCGGGCCGCCGTGCGCTCGGCGGTGCGGGTGGAGGTGAGGAAGGCGGCGAGCTCGGCGGCCACGACCTTCTGCACGAGCCGGGCGACCGGCGGCGTGCCCAGCACCTCTTTGGTCTGCCCCTCGAACTGAGGCTCGGCCAGCCGCACCGTGACGACGGCGGTCATGCCCTCCATCACGTCGTCCTTGACGACGTCGGGGTCGCCGGACTTGAGCAGCCGGGTGGTGCGCAGGACCTCGTTGAAGGTCTTGGTCATGCCGCGTTCGAAGCCCTGCACGTGGGTGCCGCCCTTGGGCGTGGCGATGATGTTGACGAAGGAGCGCACGTCGCTCTCGTAGCCGGTGCCCCAGCGCAGCGCGACGTCGACGCCGAGGGTGCGCTCGACGTCTTGCGGGGTCATGTGCCCGGCGTCGTCGAGCATCGGCACGGTCTCGGTGAACGTGCCCTCGCCCTGGAGCCGCAACACCGTGGTGACGGCCTCGTCGGGCGCGAGGAAGTCGACGAACTCGGCGATGCCGCCGTCGTGCTTGAAGGACTCCTCGACGACCTCCTCGCCGCGCTCGTCGCGGATGACGATCTCCAGGCCGGGGACCAGGAAGGAGGTCTGGCGTGCCCGGCGCACGAGGTCGTCACGGGAGAACTCGGCGCCCTTGATGAAGATCTGCGGGTCGGCCCAGTAGCGCACGCGGGTGCCGGTGCGCGCTTTGGCGACCTTGCCCTTCTCGGCCAGCGGGCCGGTGGGCGCGCCGCGCTCGAAGGACATCGCCCAGGTGGCGCCGCCCTTGTCGACCTCGACCTCGAGCCGCTCCGACAGCGCGTTGACGACCGACGCGCCGACGCCGTGCAGGCCGCCGGAGGCGTCGTAGGCTCCGCCGCCGAACTTGCCGCCGGCGTGCAGCTTCGTGAAGACGACCTCGACGCCCGTCAGCCCGGTCTTCGGCTCGACGTCGACCGGGATGCCGCGCGCGTTGTCGCGCACCTCGACCGAGCCGTCGGCGTGCAGGACGATCTCGATACGGTCGCCGAACCCTGCCAGCGCCTCGTCGACGGAGTTGTCGATGATCTCCCACAGGCAGTGCATGAGACCGCGCGTGTCGGTGGACCCGATGTACATGCCGGGTCGCTTGCGCACCGCCTCGAGGCCTTCGAGGACGAGCAGATTGCGGGCGTCGTAGTCGCTGATGTCGGGTCTCCTCCGGTGTCCCACGGACTGAACACGTGTCGTGCGTCAGGGTAACGACGCGAGACGATAGCGGCCGCCGCTGACAGCGTGAACTATGTCACCACCGCCTGCGCGGAATGGGCGGGCGTGGTTGGATGTTGGTCGGCATGGACGCCCCTCTAGGAAAGCAGGTCATCGTGACGGCACTCGCTGAACGCCCCACACTGAACGCCACCGACCGCTGTGACCGGTGCGGCGCCCAGGCCTACGTCCGAGTCGAGCTGCCCGGCGGCCTGGAGCTGCTGTTCTGCGCCCACCACGCACGCGCCCACGAGGACAAGCTGCGCGACGTCGCCACGAGCATCACCGACGAGTCGAGCAAGCTCGCCGCCACCCCGGCCACCGCCGCCGACGGCGAGATCTGACGCACCCCTGACAGAGCGCCGCTGCCCGCGACCTCGGTTGTGGTCGTGGGCAGCGGCGTTCTCGGTCCCTGAGGCGCGCCCAAGCCCCGAAGGGAAAGAACCCGAGTTCACGTCCTGCCCCTTCGGAATGCACCGCTCTGGTGTGCGACCCAGAAGCTAATTGCCTACCACCGTGGCGACCCGGCTGTCATGGTAGAGCGATCCGCACCGGCTCGCTACGCCTTTTCTCGGTGCCATCACCCAACTGACCATCGGAGTTCTCTCCCCAGGCGTACACCTCACCCGAAGACGTCACCGCCAACGAATGAAGAGAAGCGGCGGAAACGGCGACCGCGTCAGAGACTCCCGACACCAGCACGGGCTCAGAATGCTGTCCTGTCCCCCTATCCGATCCCCAGGTGTACACCTCGCCGGAGGCGGTCACCGCCAACGAATGTGTCCCCGGCAGAAACCGCCACTACACCGGACCCACGACCCCGACGACGACAGCGATCTTCCCAGGAGTCCACACCCACGACGACATGCCGCGAGGCTAGAGAAAAGTTCCCCCCCCCGTCAATGGGGAGAACTCCCCCGACCGTGCGGGCAGGGAGCGAGGATCAGTCCTCCGGCAGCGCGGCGAAGGCCTTCTTCATGTCGAAGTACCAGCCGAGCGACTTCTTGGGCCGACGCCAGCGGCCCTTCATCGCGTCGCGCGCCTCCTGATGGGTGGCGTCGCCGGCCTTCTCGGCGTCCTTGAGGTGCCGGTCCTGCGCGACGATCACCTCGTCGGCGGTCTCGCCGCGGTGCGCCAGGTCGCAGGGGCCGCCGAGCTGACGGCAGGTCATGGTCTTCATGTCTCCTCCTCGGATGAGTGTCTCTGCTCTTCTGACGAGCCGGAGCCGCCGAGTGTGACCGCCCGCCGTCGGACGACCTCGGCGAGCAGGTCGGGGGCCGCTCGGAAGGTGATCGCCCGGACGACGCCGCCGGCCACCGCGACGTCGAACACGACCATCGGACGGCCCCGGTCGTACCAGGCGGCGACGGGCCGGTCGCCGATCGCGGCGGCCAGCGCGGCATGGGCCGATCCGTTGAAGAACTCGGCGACGGCGCGGCTCCCGTCGATCCGCTCCGGGGTGCCCATCGCGAGGGCGTCGGCGTCGGCGCGCACGCGGACGTCGGGGGCGAGCAGGCTGAGGAGCCGGTCGAACTCGCCGCCGCGCGCGGCCTCCATGAAGGCGTCGACCACCTCCGCGCCGACGAGTGCGGGGACGGGCTCTGCGCCGCGCACCTTCGCCCGCGCCCGGGAGGCGAGTTTGCGGGCGGCGGCCGGGCTGAGGTCGAGCGCCTCGGCGATGGTCGCGAACTCGAAGCCGAAGGAGTCGTGCATCACGAAGGCGACCCGCTCGGTCGGGGCGAGCCGGTCGAGCACGACGCCGAGCGCCTCCCCCACCGCGTCGCCGAGCAGCGCCTCGTCGGCGGGGCCCGGGGCGTCGCTGGCCCCGTCGCGCGGCTCGCCCGGCTCCGGCACCCGGGCTTTGAGCCGGTCGAGGCACAGCCGCGTGGTGACGGTGGTGAGCCAGGCGGGCAGGTTCTCGATCCGTCGGTCGGTCCCGTGCAGCCGCAGCCACGCCTGTTGCACGACGTCCTCGGCCTCGACCGGGTCGCCCAGCACCCGCGCCGCGAGCCGGGTCAACCGGGCCCGCTCCGCCTCGAACCGATCAGCCAGCTCCGTCATCGCTCGCTCCGACACAGCACGCCGATGGCGGCTCTCAGTCCCAGGAGCGCCAGGAGCGCCGCGACGAACGGCCATAGGGAGGCTTCGGTGTCCTGCCCGCTGGCGACCACCACCGGCAGCCACAGCAGGCAGCTCGCGAGATAGGTGAGCGGCCACCAGCGACCACGCGGACCGGAGCGCGCGGGCGCTCCGAGGAACACCCAGAAGAATCCGCAGACCAGCGTGCCGAGCCCGGTGAGGAGGAGCCCGCCCGGACTCCCGCCGTTCACCAGGATCACCCCTGCGAACACTCCGAACACCGCTGTGAACATCCCCCAGAACCATCGCCACCCGGTCGCGGAGGCGCCACGGAAGGCCGCCGACGGCGGAAGGAACACCATGCGCGGATCGTAGCCGTCACCGTCGTCGACCGTTTCTGTCCGACCCCACCCCTAGGGTCGTACATATGTTCGATCACCTGCTTCCCGAAGAAATACTCGACGCCATCGTGGCGCTCAAACGGGTGGCGCAGACTCGCCGCCCCCTTGACCCGCCGCTCGATCAAAAGTTAACTTGCTAACATGTGGGACGAGCCGCTCATTCTCGAATCAGCCCACCGCCACGACGTCGACGAAGCCGACATGCTCCACGCCCTCCGCTTCGCCGTCCGTACGATGGAGCAAGACGACGACATGACCATGATCATCGGACCCGCCCGAGACGCCACCCTCATCGAAGTGGGTGTCATCGAGTGGCACGACGGCATCGTGATCGCCCACGCGATGAGACCCGCCCGACCCAAGTACCTCTGAGGTGATCGACCATGCCCAAATCCCTTGACGAGATCATCGCCAACGCCGACCGCTACGCCGACGCCTTCGAGGCGTACGAGCCCACGGGGAACGAACGTGAGACTCCCTCGCCGGTCCTGGCTCTCCAACTGGCCGTGTTCCGTCGCGCCCAGGCCGAGAAGGAGATCGCCGAGGCCGTCGCAGCCGCGCGTGAGGCGGGCCTGCCGTGGTCGAAGATCGGCGGCGCCGTCGGCACCACAGGTGAGGCCGCCCGACAGCGATACGCGCATCCTGCCTGAACCTACAGAAACCGCCCGTCTTCTCATCGAACGCGCAGGCGGCCACCATGCCGAGAAGCATGATGGCCGCCGCGTGTCGCATGAAATCAGTCCAGGTAGTCGCGCAGCACCTGCGAGCGGGACGGGTGGCGCAGCTTGCTCATCGTCTTGGACTCGATCTGACGGATGCGCTCGCGGGTGACGCCGTAGACCTTCCCGATCTCGTCAAGCGTCTTCGGCTGGCCGTCGGTCAGGCCGAAACGCATCGACACGACGCCGGACTCGCGCTCGCTGAGCGTGTCGAGCACCGCGTGCAACTGCTCCTGCAGCAGCGTGAAGGAGACCGCGTCGGCCGGGACGATGGCCTCGGAGTCCTCGATCAGGTCGCCGAACTCGCTGTCGCCGTCCTCGCCGAGCGGCGTGTGCAGGCTGATCGGCTCACGGCCGTACTTCTGGACCTCGACGACCTTCTCGGGCGTCATGTCCAGCTCGGCGGCCAGCTCCTCCGGGGTGGGCTCGCGACCCAGGTCCTGCAGCATCTGACGCTGCACGCGGGCGAGCTTGTTGATGACCTCGACCATGTGCACCGGGATGCGGATGGTGCGGGCCTGATCGGCCATGGCGCGCGTGATGGCCTGGCGGATCCACCATGTCGCGTAGGTCGAGAACTTGAAGCCCTTGGTGTAGTCGAACTTCTCGACCGCGCGGATCAGGCCGAGGTTGCCCTCCTGGATCAGGTCGAGGAAGAGCATGCCGCGGCCGGTGTAGCGCTTGGCCAGCGAGACGACGAGGCGCAGGTTGGCCTCGAGCAGGTGGTTCTTGGCGCGACGTCCGTCGATGACGATCCAGTCGAGCTCCTCGCGCAGCTTCGGGCCGATGCGGCCGCCGCCGGCGAGCTTCTCCTCGGCGAACAGGCCCGCCTCGATGCGCTTGGCCAGCTCGACCTCCTCGCCGGCGGTCAGCAGCGAGACCTTGCCGATCTGCTTGAGGTAGTCCTTGACCGGGTCGGCGGTCGCGCCGGCGACCATGACCTGCTGGACCGGCTCGTCGGACTCGTCGGCCGCGCTCAGCGTGAACGCCGACTGCTCGTCCTCCTTGAGCGTCGGGTCGTTCTTGGCGTCCTTGACGAACTCCTCGTCGGAGATGTCCGGCAGCACCTTCTTGCCCTGCGCGTCGACCACGACCGTCTCGGGGAGGGTGACCTCCACCGTCTCCTCCGCCAGCGTCTCGTCGACCTTCGTGGCCGCGGCCTTCTTGGCGGGAGCCTTCTTCGCCGTGGTCTTCTTCGCGGCCGCCTTCTTGGCCGGAGCCTTCTTCGCGGCGGTCTTCTTCGCCGGGGCCTTCTTGGCCGGAGCCTTCTTCGCGGGGGCCTTGGTCGCCGTCGACGTGGAGGCGGGGGGGGTTTTCGTCACGGTGTCTTCCGGGGTCGAACGGGACGGACTCGAGGAGGCGTCGGCCGGGGTGTGCGGGGCGCTGTCGTCCTGACGTCCCTTCGGGAGGAGCCGTCCGACTCGCCGCACGGCAGAAGCTGCGGGATTCACGGCACAGTCACCTCTCAACGGGTTCAGGGCGCAACAAAGAGACCTCTGGTCAACCTCGGGTCCCAGTGTGCCATGGGCCCGCAAGAACAGCCCCGGCGACCGCCCGACGACGACGGGAACCCGGCCTCCGGCCCGCGACCGGCGTCTAACGACGAGGCGGGCCGTCCCACTCGTCCGGCGAGATGCCGTGGGAGATCAGCTCCATGAGCAGTCTCGTCACCCGGTCCTCGGGCCGCGCGCGCAGCGCCCGTTCCAGCGCGATCACCGCCTGGGCGCCGTCACCGGCGAGCCAGGCGGAGAAGCCGGCGAGGGTCAGCACGGGCGTCTCGAAGGGCGGCAGGACGCGCGTGGCGACGTCGGCCAGCATGGTCAGCCAGGCCCGCGCGGACTCCCGGGTGATCCGCGACCACAGCTCGTCGCGGACGGCTTCGGCCGACAGCCAGACCGACAGCAGCGCGGCCTCGTCGTCGTTGAGCTGCTCCCCCTCGCCGAGCCCGACGGCGAGCAGCGGGTCGAGCACCGACAGCGCGGCGTCGACGACCTCGTCCTCGGCGAGGCCGGGACGGGCGACGGCGCTGGTCTGCGCGAGGACGGCGGTCACGGCGCGGCCGGTCGCCGCGACCATGCGCGACCGGAGGGGCCCCTCGCACGGGGCGAAGCGGGCGGCGAGGGCGGCGCGGTCGCGCACGATCTCCTGTCCGGCGGCGACGGCGGCGACCACGGGCTCGGCGTGGCTGGAGGCGTCGTACGGGACGCCGACCGCCGGGTGGCCGGGCAGCGGCTCCCAGTACCGCTCGCCGTCGGCCCACGCGCAGGCCACCAGCTCGACCTCGCGGGGCAGCGCGGCGGCGGCGGCCAGGGCCATCGCCTCGCCGAACGTCCGGTCGGCGGTGAAGGCCAGCAGCACCGCGCCGTCGGCGCCCTGGCGGACGAGGTGGCGGGCGGCCAGCTCGGCGAGGTCGTCCAGGTGGTCGGGCTCGGGCAGGTCGGCGCGCAGCCGGAAGCCGAGCCGTCGCCGGGGTCCGTGCGTGGCGACGGCCACGAAGGACTCCTCGGGCCGGAAGCCGAAGAGGACCGGCGCGGCGGCCAGCAGGTCGCCGACGTCGTGCGCGGTGTAGACGGGAGGGTTCGGGGGTGCGGGGGAGATGCTCATAGCCCCCACGCTGCCCGCGCCTCTCCGACGAGGACAGCGGAATTTCGCAGCCTGTGGACAATGTGACGACACTGTCACACGCACCTGTGGATAACGCAGGATGATGTGTTGCGGTAGCGTTCACGACCCTTTTCCATCATCCTGCGTCTCCCGGGGCACGGAGGATGATGGGTCAAGGTAGCGGTGACGACCCCTATTCATCATCCTGCGTCCGAGGCGGGTGCGACGATGGGGCCATGCGGCCGGCGGCTTCGATCCTGCATCTGGATCTCGACGCCTTCTACGCCTCGGTCGAGCAGCGCGACAAACCCTCGCTGCGCGGCAAGCCGGTGGTGGTCGGCGGCGTCGGGCCGCGCGGGGTGGTCGCCACCGCCTCCTACGAGGCGCGCGTCTTCGGCGTCCGCTCGGCGATGAGCTCGGCCGAGGCGCGCGGACGCTGCCCGAACGCGGCCTTCCTCGGCGGACGCTTCGCCGTCTACAAAGAGGCCAGCGACATCGTCATGAACCGGTTGCGCGCGCTCTCGCCCGTGGTCCAGCCGTTGTCGATGGACGAGGCCTTCGTCGACCTCGCCGCGATGCCCGGCGGCTTCGACCCCGACGACCTCCCCCGGATCGTCGCCGACCTGCGCGCCGACGTCACCCGGCTCACCGACGGCCTCACCGCCTCGGTCGGCGTCGCCTCCAGCAAGCTCATGGCGAAGATCGCCAGCGAGATCAACAAGCCCGACGGGTTCTTCATCGTCCAGCCCGGCACGGAGCAGGAGGTGCTGGGGCCGATGAAGGTCCGCGCCATCCCCGGCGTCGGACCGGCCACGGCCGAACGGCTGGGGCGGCTCAGCGTCGTCACCGTCGAGGACCTGCGCGCCTTCTCGGTCGAGGAGCTGTCGGCGCACGTCGGCGCGTCGGCGGGGGCCTCGCTGTACCGGCTGGCCCGCGCCCAGGACGACCGCCCGGTCGAGGTGGATCGGGAGACGAAGTCGGTCAGCGTCGAGGACACCTTCGCGACCGACCTCGTGGACCGCGCCGAGCTGACCCGCATCGCCGAGGGCATGGCGCGGAGGGTGGCCAAGCGGCTGCGCGGCCACGGCCTGTCCGGGCGCACCGTCACCCTCAAACTGCGCTATCACGACTTCGAGACGCACACCCGCTCCAGCACGCTGCCCGGCCCCACCGACCGCCCCCGGCTCATCGCCGCGACCGCGCGACGGCTGCTCGACGCCGAGGACCTGGGCGGCGGCATCCGGCTGCTCGGCGTCGGCGTCAGCGGCCTGGCCGACTGGGTCCAGGACGACCTCTTCACCACCGACGACGAGGACGACGAGCCGCTGGAGGAGATGCCCAGCCGGGAGGAGCGGCGTCGCTCGCGCGGCTGGTATCCGGGCCAGGACGTGCGCCACGAGGCGCACGGAGACGGCTGGGTGTGGGGCCTGGGGCTCGGCCGGGTGACGGTCCGCTTCGAGACCCGCGCGACCCCCTCTGGCCCGATCCACACCTTCGCCGCCGACGATCCGGCGCTCTCCCATCGCGACGCCGTCGCCCCGTCCGAGCTGTGATGTCACATCCGTGGCGCGGGCGGTGTCCTATGGGTGTCAGCGAGAGGAGACCCATCCCATGACCACCGACCAGATCGTCGTGATCGGCGCCGGCTACGCCGGTGTCACCGCCGCCAACCGGCTCGCCCGACGCGGCGGCGACCGCGTCCGCGTGACCCTCGTCAACCCGCGCGAGGTCTTCGTCGAGCGCATCCGTCTGCACCAGCAGGCCGCGACCGGCCACGACCCGACCGTCCCGCTGTCGGGGCTGCTGCGGCCGGACGTGCGGCTGCGGGTCACGACCGCCGAACGGATCGGCGACGGCAGCGTCCGGCTCCCCGGCGGCGACGAGATCGCCTTCGACCACTGCGTGCTCGCGGTCGGCGCCGTGCCGCAGGCGCTGGACACGCCCGAGGGCTACGCCGTCGGCGACCTCGACAGCTCCCGCGCCCTGCGCGACCGGTTGCGCGCGCTCGACCCCGGCTCCACCGTCACGGTGGTCGGCGGCGGGCTCACCGGCGTCGAGACGGTCACCGAGATCGCCGAGGCCCACCCGCGTCTCCACGTCCGGCTCGCCGCCCGCCAGCTGGCCGAGGATCTGCCGGACCGAGCGCGCCGCCGGGTCGCGCGGACCCTCGACCGTCTCGGCGTCGAGGTCGTCGGCGAGACGCCGCAGGACTCCGACTGCCTCGTCTGGGCGACCGGCGACCGCGCGCCGAGCCTGGCCGCCGACAGCGGCCTGCCGGTCGACGACCTCGGACGTCTCTTGACCGACGAGACGCTGACCAGCCTCGCCAACCCCCGCGTCGTAGCGACCGGCGACGCCGCCGCTCCCCCGAGCCGTCTCGCCGGCAGGCTCCGGCCGAGCTGTCAGGCCGCCTTCCCGCTCGGCGTCGCGGCCGCCGACACGGTGCTGCGACGGATCGACGGACGCGACCCGCAGCCGACCCAGGCGCCCTTCGCGGCGCAGTGCGTCTCGCTCGGCCGCAGGGACGGCCTCCTCCAACCCGTCCGCCGCGACGACGCCCCGCGCGGTCCGGCGCTCACCGGCCGCGCGGGCGCGCTCGCCAAGGAGGCCGTCTGCCGCAGCACGCTGACCCGGCTGCGCCTCGGCGCGCGAGGGGGCGACCGTGGCTGAGAACCGAAGCGCCGCCGAGGAGTTCACCGACCATCGGCCGCTGCTGTTCACCATCGCCTACGAGATGCTCGGCACGGCCGCCGACGCCGAGGACGTGCTCCAAGAGGCGTGGCTGCGCTGGGCCGACGTCGACCTCCCCACGGTCGAGCACCCCCGCGCCTATCTGGTGCGCGTGGTCACCCGGGTCGCGCTGAACCACTTGCGGACCGTCCGGCGGCGACGCGAGGACTACGTCGGCAACTGGGTGCCCGAGCCGGTCCAGACCGTGCCCGACGTCGCCGACGACGTGCTGCTCGCCGAGTCGGTGTCGCTGGCGATGCTGCTGGTGCTGGAGTCCCTCGGTCCGGCCGAGCGCGCGGTGTTCGTGCTGCACGACGTGTTCGGCTACGGCTACGCCGAGATCGCCGGGATCGTCGAGAAGTCCGAGGCGGCGGTCCGGCAGATCGCCCACCGGGCGCGCTCGCACGTCGCGGCCCGACGCCAGCGCTTCGAGCCCGACGGCGACGAGGTCCGCGAGGTCGTCGGCGCCTTCCTCTGGGCGACCGTCAGCGGCGACGTCGCCGGGCTGATGGAGGTGCTGGCGCCCGACGTCGTGCAGATGTCCGACGGCGGCGGCCACCTGTCGGCGGCCCGTCGCCCGGTGGTCGGCCGCGAGGCGGTGGCCCGTTTCTCGGTCGGCATCGCCCGCACGAACACCATGGACCCCGACATCGAGGTGGTGACCTGCAACGGCCTGCCCACCGTCCTGCTGAGCAGCGACGGCCAGCTCGACACCGCGCTCGTCTTCGAGGTCGCCGACGGGCTGATCCAGCGCTACTACGCCATCCGCAACCCCGACAAGCTCGCCGGCCTCCGAGAACCCCGCCGCCTGTCCCGCGAGGAGGCCTGACATGGCCGCCATCACCGTCACCCGCACCATCGCGGCCCCGACCGAGGAGGTCTTCGACTGGCTCAGCGACGCCTCCCACTTCCCCGAGTCCTCGCGGATCGTGCTGCGCTCGCGGCTGGCCCGCGAGGGACGCGAGGCGCCGTACGGCACGGGCGCGGTCCGGGTGGTCACCTGGGTCGTCGGGCATTTCATCGAGCAGATCACCGGCTATCGGCGCCCCAGCCAGGACACGGCGGGACACTTCGACTACCTCGTCACGCGCTCCTTCCCGCCCGCGCGGCACGAGGGCGGCCGGGTGACCTGCGCGCCGGTCGCAGGCGGAACCCACGTCGAGTGGACGACGGCGGTGCGCGTGCCGCTCGTGCCCGACGTCGTGGTCCAGCGCCTCGCCCTGCCGATCTTCGCCCACGTGTTCCGGCGGGTGCTCCTCACCTGCGAACGCCGCCTGTGTCGCTAGACCACGGAGAAGACCACGTGGGGGCAGGCCAGGTACCGTCTGCGGGGTGATCCCCGAGCCGCCCGTCGCCCCGATCCGCCCGACCGTCCGCCAGCACCACGGCGACGCCTTCACCGACGACTACGAGTGGCTGCGCGCCACCGACGACCCCGAGGTGCTGGCCCATCTGGAGGCCGAGAACGCCCACACCGACGCGGTCACCGCCCATCTGGCCGACCTCCGCGAGACGATCTTCGGCGAGATCAAGGCGCGCACCCGCGAGACCGACCTGTCGGTCCCGGTGCGCCACGGCGGCTGGTGGTACTACAGCCGCACGGTCGAAGGCCAGTCCTACGCGATCCGCTGCCGGGTGCCCGCCGCCTCCGACGACTGGACGCCGCCGGTGATCGAGCCCGGCACGACGGTCGAGGGCGAGCAGGTGCTGATCGACGGCAACGCCGAGGCGGCGGGTCACGACTTCTTCTCGCTCGGCGCGCTCACCACCAGCGACGACGGCGGCCTGCTGGCCTGGTCGGTCGACGTGGTCGGCGACGAGCGGTACACGATCCGCTTCAAGGACCTGCGCACCGGCGAGGTGCTGCCCGACGAGATCCCCGGCGTCAGCGGCTCGGTCACCTGGGCCGCCGTGAACACGCACGTCTTCTACACGAAGGTCGACGACGCCTGGCGCCCCCATCAGGTGTGGCGGCACCGGCTCGGCACGCCGGTCGCCGACGACGTGCTCGTCCACACCGAGGACGACGACCGCTACTGGTTGGGCGTCGGCCGCACCCAGTCCGAGAAGTTCCTCGTGATCGGCGCGGGGTCGAAGATCACCGCCGAGTCGCGCGTTCTGGCCGCCGACGACCCCGAGGGCGAGTTCCAGACGGTCCTGCCGCGCGTCGAGGGCGTCGAGTACTCCCTGGAGCACGCCGTGCTCGGCGACGAGGACGTCTTCCTCGTGCTGCACAACGACGGCGCCGAGGACTTCGCGCTGTCACAGCTTCCGGTCGGCGCGGCCGCCGAGCGCCCCGCCGCCTTGGAGCCGGTGATCGAGCACCGTCCCGGCGTCCGGCTGGAGGGCCTCGACGTCTTCGCCCGTCATCTGCTGGTGTCCTACCGCCGCGACGCGCTCACCCGGGTGGCCGTCGCCCCGCTCGACGCCGACGGCGTGGGCGAGCTGAGCGAGATCGACTTCGGGGAGGAGCTGTTCACCGCGGGCGTCGGCGCGAACGCCGAGTGGGACCAGCCGCTGATCCGGCTCGGCATGGGCTCGCTCGTCACCCCGACGACCGTCTTCGACTACGACGTCGCCACCGGCGAGCTGATCGTCCGCAAACAGCAAGAGGTGCTGGGCGGCTACGACCCGGCCGACTACGAGCAGCACCGGGCGTGGGCCACCGCCGAGGACGGCACGCGGGTGCCGCTCTCGATCGTCTGCCGCAAGGACACCCCGCGCGACGGCTCGGCCCCGGCGCTGGTCTACGGCTACGGCTCCTATGAGATCAGCACCGACCCGTCGATGTCGGTGGCGCGCCTGTCGCTGCTCGACCGCGGCTTCGTCTTCGCCATCGCCCATGTGCGCGGCGGCGGCGAGCTGGGCCGCCGCTGGTACGAGGACGGCAAGCTGCTGAACAAGCGCAACACCTTCACCGACTTCGTCGCCTGCGCCCGCCATCTCGTCGCGGAGGGCTGGACCAGCCACGACCGGCTGGTCGCCGAGGGCGGCAGCGCGGGCGGCCTGCTCATGGGCGCGGCCTGCAACCTGGCCCCCGAGGCGTTCGCCGGGGTCGTCGCGGCGGTGCCGTTCGTCGACGCGCTGACCACGATCCTCGACCCGACGCTGCCGCTGACGGTCATCGAGTGGGACGAGTGGGGCGACCCGCTGCACGACCCCGACGTCTACGCCTATATGAAGTCCTACTCGCCGTACGAGAACGTGCGCGCTGAGGACTATCCGGCGATCCTCGCGGTCACCAGCCTCAACGACACCCGCGTCAGCGTCGTGGAGCCGGCCAAGTGGGTCGCCCGGCTGCGCGCCACGACCACCGGCGACGCCCCGATCCTGCTCAAGACCGAGATGAACGCCGGCCACGGCGGCGTCAGCGGCCGCTACGATGCCTGGAGAGAGCGAGCCTTCGAGCTCGCCTGGATCATCGACACCGCTGGAGCCGCTCATGTCTGAGCCACACTCGCGCACCCCGGACGAGGACATCACCGTCCGACGACCTGCCCGACGCCGCGAGCCGCCGCCACATCCGACATCGGTGTGGACCTCACCCCCCCCCCGCTCGTCTCGCATCCAGCTCGGCCGCCTCACACCACGTCGGATGACGACAAGCCTCCACGCCGACCCTGGCTGATCGGCGCGCTCGCCGCCTGTCTCTTCCTCCTGTGCCTCGTCAGCGGAATCGTCACCTTCGCGCTGCTCGACGACAACGGCCACCACGTCGCCGACGACGACACCTCGGGCAACGAGGAAGTGGACTCCGACGACGGCGAGGAAGAAGAGGAGAAGGAAGAAGAAGACGGGGCGACGAACGAGCTGGATCTCGATATGCCGTTCCAGAACCTCTCGTGCGCGCAGGAGCACATCGTGCTGCTGGCTTCGACCGACTCACCCTCCGCGTACGAGGCCGTCATCTCCGAGGCGGGCCAGGCCGAGCCGGACGCCAGCTATCTGTACACCGACGAGTCCTGCTCGGGCATCGTCCAAGAGACCGGCGGTCGGCCTCTGTACGCCGCGTACCTCGGCCCCTTCAACTCCCAGGCCGAAGCCTGCACGGCGATGAGGAACACGGAGGCCCTCACCAGCGAGGTCGCACTGCTCACCCGCGACCGCTCCCAAGCCCGACCCTTGTGCGTGTGCCGTGAGAGCGCGGAATCACTGCCCCGCATCGACCCGGGCGTCGGCGGCTCGTCCGCTCTCGGCCACGCGGTCCGCGAACTACAGGACGCCCTCCGCCGCGCCGGCCACACCGCGTCAGTGGTCGACGGGGTCTCCGACGCCGCGACCGTCTCGCTGATCAAGGCCTACCAGGCAGCCAACGACCTGCCGGTCGACGGCTGGGTGGGGCCGGTCACCTGGGGCGCGCTGCTCGACGACCCCCAGGTGTGCCCGTGACGCCGTAAGAAAGGACTGAGAGCGGAATCTCGGGCGCCGGTCCGCCGTTGGACTCGTGACAGCACCACTTCTGGAGGCGCACATGAGCACCATGACCGAGACCATCGAAGGCAAAGACAGCGTCGGCATGTACCTGGCCGAGATCGCTCGCACTCCGCTGCTCGACGCCGAGCGCGAGGTCGAGCTGAGCAAGACGATCGAGGCGGGGCTCTTCGCCCGTCATCTCCTGGAGATCGGGCGTGTCGGCCGGGCCAAGGGCGGCGCGCCGAAGCGGGCCACCCGCGAGGAGTTGGAGTGGATCGCCGCCGAGGGCGACCGCGCCATGCGCGAGTTCGTGCAGGCGAATCTGCGTCTGGTCGTGTCGATCGCCCGCAAGTACGGCCGCTCGGCCATGCCGATCCTCGACCTCGTGCAGGAGGGCAACACCGGCCTGATCCGCGCGGTCGAGAAGTTCGACCACACCAAGGGCTTCAAGTTCTCCACCTACGCCACCTGGTGGGTCCGCCAGGCCATCACCCGGGGCATCGCGCAGCAGGCGCGCGTCGTGCGGCTGCCGGTGCACGTGGTCGAGGAGTTGAACCAGGTCACCGCGACCCGCCGCAACCTCGAGCGCGAGCTGGGCTACGACCCCGACCCCGCCGAGATCGCGATGGTGCTCGACATCAGCCCCGAGCGCGTCGTCGACCTCTTGTCGTGGGGTCGCGACCACATCAGCCTCGACACCCCCGTCGACGACGACGGCGACACCTCGCTCGGCGACCTCATCGCCCGCGAGCAGGCGCCCGGCCCCGACGAGAACGTCATCTCGCAGCAGACCCGGGAGTTGCTCGGCTCGCTGATCGGCCATCTCGCCGACCGTGAGGCCGACATCGTGCGGTCGCGCTTCGGCCTGGTCGACGGACGCCAGCAGAAGCTCGCCGACATCGGCAAGCGGCACGGCATCAGCGCCGAGCGGGTCCGCCAGCTCGAGCGGGAGGCCATCGCGAGGCTGCGCGCCATCGCCGACCCGGAGCTGGCCGTGGCCTGACTCACTGAGCCGCCGCCCGGACCAGCAGCTCCGACCACAGGACCGCTACTTCGTCGGCCAGATCCTCGCGCGAGCCGCTGTTGTCGATCACCAGATCGGCGACGGCGGCTCGTTCGTCGTCGGAGGCCTGGGCGGCGATGCGGGCGCGGGCGTCGGCCTCGGCCATGCCCCGGTCGCGCGTCATGCGCTCGATCCGCGACGCCTCCGGCGCGGCCACCACGACGACGGCGTCGCAGTCGGCGTGCGCGCCCATCTCGACGAGCAGCGGGTTGTCGTGGACGACCACGGCGCCCTCGCCCGCCTCCGCCTCGACCTCGGCGGCGCGTTGCCGGATCGCCGGATGCGTGACGGCCTCCAGGTCGCGGCGGGAGGCCTCGTCGGCGAAGACGATCGCGCCGAGCGCGGGTCGGTCGAGCCGGCCTTCGGCGTCGATCACAGCGTCGCCGAAACGCCCGGCGATGGCGGCCAAAGCGGGCGTGCCCGGCTCGACGACCTCGCGGGCGATCAGGTCGTAGTCGACGACGACCGCGCCGTGGTCGCGCAGTAGCGCGCTCACCGAGCTCTTGCCCGAGGCGATGCCTCCGGTCAGTCCGACCCGCATGCCGGGCTCCTATCCGGTGGCGCTGTCGCCGTAGGTGGTGACGTCGACGTGGTCGAAGTGGTTGGCGGTGGCGCTGCCGCGGTCGGACATGCCGCGCCAGGAGCCGCCCGGCTCCCAGATCTGCTGCTCCCAGATCAGCTGCTCCACGCCGAGTCGGTTCGCGTTCTCCATGAGGAAGGCGACCACCTCGTCGCCGAGCTCGCCGGTGACCATGATGTCGAGCGCGTGGCCCGTGTTGTGCTCCATGCGGTCGGCCATGCCGCCGTAGCTGGTGATCTGCGGGAACTTGGCGCAGACCGCGCGGTACACCTTGACCGTGTCGGGCTGCAAGCCCTGCTCGACGCCGGAGCCGTGCTCGCAAGGGCCGGTGCCGAGCGGCGGCAGGGCCGACAAGGCGGAGGACAGCACCCACCGGGGGAGGTCGTTGTGCAGCACTTGAGTCCACTCGCCCTCGACCACGCCGGTGACGATGACCTGCGTGTCGGCCGCGACCTGCGCGAGCACCGGGGCGTCGGCGGACGCGTCGGAGCGGACGTCGGTGGTGGTGGCGACCCAGACGACGCCGGAGACCTGCTGGGCGACCTCGGCCTGGGTGGCCAGCTCGGGGCGCTCGCCCGCACGGCTCACCTCGCTCGCGGCGACCGACACACGCTCGGTGCGCGGCGCCGTCTCCGGATCGTCGGCCTGGGCGACGACGGCGGCCGAGGCCACGGCGAGCGCGCCGACGCCGACCGTCGGCAAGACGACGCGTCGCAGCTGCTGCCGCCAGAATCCGACGCCCTCCAGACGACGACGGATCGTCGTCCGCGTATCTGCCCGTCGCTGACCGGGGGAAC
Source organism: Aeromicrobium sp. (assembly GCF_047606445.1). Taxonomy (GTDB): domain Bacteria; phylum Actinomycetota; class Actinomycetes; order Propionibacteriales; family Nocardioidaceae; genus Aeromicrobium. Next base: position 37,524 of record NZ_JASGEK010000030.1, read on the forward strand.
CCACGAGTCGCTACCGCCTTCGCCTTGCCGACACAAACTCCTCCATACTGACACGCGAGCGTGTCACATGTGGCGTTGCACAACGCCGAATGACACATTTCACCCACGACATCACCCAGGGAGCGGCGTGGAACTTCACACGGCCACCACCAGTCTCACGCGACAGCAGCGCATGGCGGGCGGGCTGCGCTCAGCCGGCCTCGCGGACGGCGATCGGGTCGCGCTGCTGTGCTCGGGGAACGCGTCGCTGGTCGATCTCGTGCTCGCCGCGACCCGCAGCGGCGTCATCCCCGTCCCCCTCGACCCCCGCCTGACCCCGCGCGAGCGCTCCGTCGTGCTCGACCAAGTGGAGCCCGCCCTCGTCGTCGACGACCCGGCGGTGCTCGACGAGTTGGCGGACGGCCCGGAGCGCGAGCTCGACCCCTTCCCGCGCTGTCGTCCGATGCACTTCACCTCCGGCACGACAGGCCGGTCGAAGGGGGTGTGGTCGGGCTGGCTGTCGCCCGAGCACGCCGAGGCGCTGGTCGTCGAGGAGCGGGAGCTGTGGGGGTTTCGCGCCGACGACGTGAATCTGGCGGTGTCGCCGCTGTACCACTCCGCGCCGCTGCGCTTCGCGATGGGAACGCTGCTGGCCGGCGGCTCGGTGGCGGTGGTCCCGTTCGCGCCGGAACCGGTCGCGCGGGCGATGGCCGAGCTGGCGCCGACGACGATGTTCTGCGTGCCCGCGCACCTCCAACGGCTCTTCGCGTGGAGCGACGAGACCGGCGAGCCGCTAACTACCGGCTCGTTCCGGCTGGTCGCGCACGCCGGGGCCGCGTGTCCGACGCCGACCCGCCGTCGCACGCATCGCGAGTTCGGCGAGGACGTCGTGTGGGAGTTCTACGGCTCGACCGAGGGCCAGTTCACCGCGTGTCCGGCGCCGGAGTGGATCGCGAGCCCCGGCACGCTGGGTCGGGCCCGCCCGGGCCGGACGGTGTGGACCGACGACGAGGACCAGATCTGGTGCGCCGTGCCGCCGTGGGCGAGCTTCGAGTATTGGCGCGACCCGGACAAGACAGCGAAGGCGTGGCGCGACTCGCCGCACGGCCCGTCGTTCACTGTCGGCGACCTCGGGCGGGTCGACGCCGATGGTCGGGTCTTCCTCGACGCCCGCCGCACCGATCTGATCATCACCGGCGGGGTGAACGTCTATCCCGCCGAGGTCGAGGACGTGCTGTCGGCGGTGCCCGGCGTGGTCGAGGTCGCGGTCTTCGCCCAGCCCGACGACCAGTGGGGCCAGCGCGTCTGCGCGGCCGTCGTCGGGACGACCGACGAGGACACGCTGCGCGCCGTGGCCGCCGAGCACCTGACCCCGCCGAAGCGCCCGAAGGAGTACCGCTTCATCACGGCCCTCCCCCGGACGGCGACGGGCAAGGTCAAGCGCGGGGAGCTCACCGGCCCCTCAGCTCTGCAATAACGTCTGCAGCTGAGGATGCTGCGGGTAGACGGCGAGACACCAGAGGCCGAAGATCGCGGTGGCCGCTGGCGTGACGAGGGCGACCTTTCCCCCATCTCGCGTCTCTATCTCCAATGAGTCCCAGGCCGTGAGCTGCGCGCTGAGCAGCCAATCCCACGCCACATCGCTGGTCCCCTTTCCGGGCTCCAGCAGATAGAAGCCGTACTCCGTGACGACGAGTTCGCCGGCGCCGGTCTCATGCCACTGCGGTATGGCGGCTTTCTTCGCTTGGGCGCCCGCGAGCAGGCTGTAGGCGATGCTGCCCGCCATCGCGGCGCCGCTTCTGCTGGCGATGGCGTTCCCGGCGACGATCCCCGCGTCGGCGACGGTGCCGTCGCCGATTCCGAAGAAATCGAACATGCGAAAGGGAGCGCGCAGAATGCGCGTCTCGTCCGCTCCGAACACCGGCCGCAAGTTCAACTGCACCTGCGGGCCGGTGTAGCGTCCGTTCGTCCGGAACTCCGAGATCAGCCACTTCGCGTAGTCGATGAACTGCTGCTGCTGGCTCGCCTCGACCTGGGCGCCCCCGGTGGGGACCATGTCGCTCATGATGTCCCCTACGCGAGCGGAACGCCGTGGGCGTCCTTGTCGATGCTTCCGGCGAAGATCATGATCGCTTCCACCAGCGCCCAGATCGCGGTGACGACCCACCCCATCCCGCAGGTCAACAGGAAGATCAGTAACTGCGTGATGGCCCTGCCCTTGAACCCCAGGTAGAAGTTGTGGATGCCGAGGCCGCCGAGGAACAGCGCCAGAAGTCCGGCCGTCGTCTTCGACTTCGGCGGGCCGGCCGCGACACCGCCCGCCGCGTACAGGTTGCCGCCGGACAGTCCTCCGCCGGACAGACCGCCCCCGCTGGCGAATGGGTCATTGAAATGTGACATGCCTACTCCTTTTCTTTCTCCGTCGCGCGGGAATGCGTGGCCTGTTCTTTGAACGTGGTCACGCGCTTTTCTGGCGAGGAGCCAGTGTTTTTCGCACGTCGAAAAAGCTATACCCCCCCGCCGCCGCAACCCTCTTTTTCGAGGACACCTCAGCCCTTGACGAGGTGGGGAAAGGGTGCTATTGACCGGCCTCGACGCTGAGCGTGGTCGAGCCGTGTGACGGACTCTCAAAAGAAACGAAGGACTGTTACGATTCTTTCGAAAAGGAGTGCGTCATGACCGTCCAGCCGCTCGACCAACAGACCTATACACCATCCCCGCAGGAGACGGTGGCCGACGTCCTGAGCTTCATCAAGGCCCACGAAGACGCTCGTGGCGTCGCACCTGAGCCACGCTACTTCCTGGCCGGCCCCAGCGAGGGCGACCAGGTGGAGCTTCCCGCGACGGTCCACCGGGTACTCCTCCAGGTGCTCGAGGCGATGAACGCCGGCAAGTCCGTCACCGTCGCACCGCAGAACCAGTTGCTCACGACCCAGCAGGCCGCCGACTTGCTGGGCGTCAGCCGCCCGACCGTCGTCAAACTGATCGACGCAGGCGAACTGCCGGCCGAGACCCCCGGCGCCAAGCGGCGCATGATCAAACTCGACGACGTCGTCGCCTACAAAGAACGCCGCCGAGAGGCGCAGCTACGAGCGATCTTCGAGACCTCCGACGACTACGACCTGGACGAGGACCCGGCGACGACATCGGAGGACCTCCAACGCATCCGCGCAGAGGTGGCGGCGCGCCGACGGGCACGCCGCGAACACGCCACGTCCTGACGAGCACGGCATGTTCGCAGCTGTCCTCGACACGAACGTCTTGTGGCCGAGCCTGCAACGCGACTACCTGTTGACCATGGCCGCGCTCGGGCTCTACCGGCCGCTGTGGAGCGAGGCGATCCTCGAAGAACTCCACGAGCACGAGACCCTCAAACTGATCAAACGCGGGGCCTCCCCCGAACGAGCCGCAGCGCGAGCCGAGCACCTGATCGGCCAGATGCGCCGACACTTCGACGACGCCCTCGTCACCGGTTGGGAACCCTTGGAAGGCTCCTTCGGCTTGAAGGACGTCGATGACGAACATGTCGTGGCCGCTGCCGTCGTCGGCGGCGCGGGCGTAATCGTGACCGACAACCTCCCCGACTTCCCCGCTGAGAAGATGCCGGCACACATCGACGTCCACGACGCCAAGACCTTCGCCGCGAACACCGCGACAGTCGACCCACAACTCGCCGTCCGGGCCCTCACCGAGACCGCCACCCGCCACCACTCGCCAGAGACACCCAGCGACATCCTCGACGCCCTCGTGAACATCTACCAGATGACCGATCTCGACGGGTTGCTGCGACCCCTCCTCACCACCGGGTAACCGTGTTCTCACTCAACAGATCACACCCAGTCAGCCTCAGCCGGCCTCGACGCAGGAGAACTGTGTGCGGCAGGCCAGGGGCGTGATGCCGCGGGCGGCGGAGAAGTGGTGGCGCAGGAGACGGTGGCCGACGTCCTGAGCTTCATCAAGGCTCACGAAGACACTCGTGGCCTCACACCTGAGCCACGCTACTTCCTGGCCGGCCCCGGCGAGGGCGACCAGGTGGAGCTTCCCGCCACGGTCTACCGACGACTACGACCTGGACGAGGACCCGGCGACGACGTTGGAGGACCTCCAACGCATCCGCGCAGAGGTGGCGGCGCGCCGACGGGCACGCCGCAGAGCGACAGGCAAGATCAAGCGCGGCAAGCTCGCAGCGTGACGCACAGAGAGACGTCTGCGAGAATCAATGAACGCGAGAGGAGACACGATCATGGTGTTCCAGGGAGAGATCTTGTCCGTCGCCGCGCTACTCGACGCCGCCCGCTCCACCCCCGCCGCAACACCGCCGGCTCCGGTCGGTCCGCGCCACACCGTGTCACAGAACGCGGCAGCCTGCCGGGCCTTGCTCGCCGACGGCGAGACCTTGGACGCGTGCTGGCGGTTCGGCGTCCTCCAGACCCTCGACGACTACACCTCCGTCCTGCGCCGCGGCGGCCCCGACCTCGCCGCCACCATGTTCGATGACGAACCTCCTCGGACTGGCTCGACACAGCTCGACGCCGCCCTCGCCGCCCTCGCCGAGTATCTCGCCGATCGCGACGGTTGGCCGACACCCGCGTGGGCACGAGATCCCTCACGAAGAACGACGACCTGGTACCCGGCCGTCCCGGCGATCTTCCGCGCCGAGGCCGCACGGGAGAGCCCCGAGGCGTTCCGCCGCCGCGGAATCCTCATCACCTCCCGCTCCCTGGCGAGAGCATGACGGCGGACGGGCCGCTCGACGCAGAGCGCGTACGAGCGCTGTTCCACGAGTTGTCCAACCGCCTCGCCGAGACGGGAACCTCGGCGCAGCTGTTCGTCGTCGGCGGAGCCGCGATGTGGACCCTCTCTTCGTCCCGTCACCGGAATACCTCCTGGCGATGAAACTCCACGTCTCCCGTGACGATCGCGACCTCGACGACGCGGCGATCCTGTTGCGATAGCCCAGGGGCAGGATGCCGCGGGCGCGGCGAGTTGTCTTGAGCGAGCGTGTCAGGGTCGTGGCTACAGGTATTTCCCTTTCATCACCTCGGGGAGTTCGCTCGGTGGAAACCAAGGAATGTCGTCGAACGTCAGGTGCGCGTCGTCCGGGAGCGTCTTGGCGCGCACCTGTCGCCAGATGTCCGAGGCCTCATAGGGGCCGTACACCTGTCCCTGACTCGCGACGTAATACGTCAGGCCCGACCTCAACGAACGAGTCCAAGACGGAACCTTTCCCCCGGACTTCTCCCATACGGGCAGTTTTCGGGCGTAGAGACCCGTCCATACCGCCAGGCCGATGCTCAACGGGATCACCACGAAAAGCGCCGTGTACGGGAGGAATCCTCTGAACCAGCCCAGCACCTCTTCAGAAACCAAGAGGTCATAGGCATAGCGCCCTACATCGATGCCCTGGCGCGCCCCGTCGATCCAGACGCCGATGGTGAGAGCTGGAAGGTAGATCACCATATCGATGAGACCCACCGCGAGCACAGCGTAAGGAACTTTCTTCAATTGGAAGAATTGCCCCCGCCACGCCGCCAACGCGCCGTACGCCATCAAAGCGATCTGCACAGCCCCGAGTCCCACACCCGCTATGTTCGTGACGACGAGTTCTCCATCGAGACGGGTCAGAAAGACCACCGTGTCGATCACGTAGAGCAGCAGTAGCACGCCGCATACCGCACCGCACGTGATCCGCATGATCAGAATGACCTGCTGGCGCGTCAGTTTCGGCGCGGCCGAGCCGGAAGCGGCCCCGGCCGTTGGAGCCCCGGGAAGCTGCGCGGCGGCCGGTTCAGCGGCCTGTGTGTGCTCGGTCCACTGCGCCCCGTCCCACCACCGTTGCCCACCCTGGCCGTCGGGATACCAGCCGGCGACCGGCTGCGTGGAGTCCGTCATGAACGCGCCTAACCCTCGTCCTCATAGGCCTTGCTGATCGGATCGCCCTCACGCTCGTCGTAGGCATCGCAATACATCATGACATTGATCCGGTCGACACCTACCACGTAATCGCTCGGATTTTCATCTCCCTCAGCGATAATATAGTCGCGTATAACGGCTTTCTGATCAGCCCGGTCCGACATGCCGAGAAAGTCCTTACACGTCGTGTCGCCACCCGCAGCTCCGCCCCCGCCGCCGCCACAAGCAGTGAGTGAAATCGAAAGCACCGCAGCCACCACAATCGGTATTCTTCGCATGCCGAAAAGCTATACCCCCCCCCGTCTCGGCAACCCTCTTTTTCGAGGACGCCCTCGACTCTTGACAGAGCTGGAAGGCCAATGCTATTAGCCGGCCTCGACGCAGGAGAACTGCTTGCGGTAGGCCAGGGGTGGGATGCCGCGGGCCTGTGAGAAGTGGTGGCGCAGCGTCGCCGCCTGGCCGAAGCCGACGCGGGTGGCGATCTGCTCGACGCTGAGCGTGGTGTTCTCCAACAGCTCCTCGGCGAGGGCGACGCGCTGGGCGGTGATCCACGCGAGCGGCGTCGATCCGGTCTCGTCGCGGAAACGTCGGGCGAAAGTGCGCGGCGACATGTGCGCCCGGCGGGCCAGCCGCTCGACCGGCAGCGACTCGTCCAAGTGCTCGGTCACCCACGCCAGCAACGGCGCGAGCGTCTCGGCCTCGTCGGCGCGGATCGGGGCGCGCACGAACTGCGCCTGTCCGCCGTCGCGGTGCGGCGGCACGACGATGCGACGGGCCGTGGTGGCCGCGACCCGCGCGCCGAAGTGGCGGCGCATCAGGTGCAGCGCGGCGTCGATCCCGGCCGCGGAGCCCGCGCCGGTCACGATCCGGTCGTCCTCGACGTAGAGCACGTCGGGGTCGACCAAGGCCTCCGGATACATCTGCTGCAGCTTCTCGGCGAAGCGCCAGTGGGTGGCGCAGCGGCGGCCCTCCAGCAGTCCGGCCTGGCCGAGCAGGAAGCTGCTCGTGCAGTGCGCGTAGATCCACGCCCCGCGCGCGTGCGCGGCGGCCACCGCGTCGGCGACGACCTGGGAGTGGTCGAGGAAGTCGTGCTTCGGCGCGACGCACACCAGGTCGGCGTCGGCCAACTCCTCCAGGCCGTGCTCGACGACGAGGTCGAAGCCGGCCCGGCCCTTCACCACGCCCGGCGCCTCGGCGCACACGACGAAGTCGAAGACGGGGTTGTCGTCGTCGGGGTGGTACGGCTCGGCCCAGACCTCGCAGATCGCGCCGAGGCCGAAGGGCTCCGCGCCGTCCTGGACGACGGCGACGACCTTGCGGATGGGGTGCATAGGTCCACTCAACCACAGAGTTGGCAGATTTTCGACGAATCGGCGCATTTCTGCCACTGGTGGCAGAAATCAATCACCCGAAGAATTACTGCCATGATCCTTCTCGCCGTCCTCGCCGCCCTGTCCCTGCTCTCGCTCCTCTCCCTGGCCCGCACGGTCGTCCGCGACGGCCACGGGTCGAACCCGATCCCGCGCAGCCGCCCCCGAGACGCGTTCGAGCCCGGCCGTCCCTGGGGATGACCGGGCTCGAGACGGGCTAGCTCAGCGGATCACTCGCCGCCGGTGAGCTTCTCGCGCAGGGCCTGCGGCGCCTCCTCGGAGGCGCGAGCGAACCGGCCGCGTCGTCTCGTGGCGGGTTGGAGGGCTATCGCCGGGGCTGGACCGCGTCCACCTCCATGAACGTCGCCAGGATGTCGATCACGGCGAGTGTGCGTTTTCCTTGCCCTACGCGCGCATGTCTTGCGACCGTGGAGGAATGACCGAACGACCCGCGTCCCTGATCCATCCGCCCGACCTACGCCTCCTGGCTGAGCGAGCTCAAAATCCGCGTCCAGCAGACCCAACAGCGGGCCGCGCTGGCGGTCAACGCCGAACTCATCAGGCTGTACTGGCAGATCGGTCGCGACATCCTCCACCGGCAGGAGCGTCAGGGCTGGGGCGCGAAGGTGATCGACCGCCTCTCCCACGACCTCGGCGAGGAGGCGATGGAGCGCGAGGTCGAGCAGGCGGTCGTCGACCACCTGACGCAGTACCTCGTCGAGCTGGGAGCGGGCTTCGCCTACGTCGGCCGACAGGTCCACCTCACCGTCGGCGCGACGACTTCTACGCCGACCCGCTCTTGTACCACCTCAGACTCCGCCGCCATCTCGTCATCGAGATCAAGGCGACCGCCTTCAAGCCCGAGCATCTGGGCCGGTCGACGTTCTACATGAGCGCCGCGGACGAACAGTTCAAGCACGCCGAGGGCCGCGAGACGCTCGGACTGCTACCTCTGCGTCGACACCGACACGGACCGGGTGATCGGCTACCACACGCTATCGGCCGTAGCGGTCGAGCACGCTGATCTGCCGGGCAGGGTTCGTCGCGATGCGCCGAACCCCGTTCCCGCCGTGCTGATGGGACGACTGCCGATCGACGCGAAAGCGCAGGGATCGGGCCTGGGACGGCGCTTCGTGCGTGACGCGATCCTCTCGACTCTCGCCGCCGCCGACCGTATCGGCGCGCGCATCCTGCTGGTCCATCCCCTCAATGAGCAGGCGGCCGGGCTCTACGAGAAGCTCGGCTTCCATCGCTCGCCCACCGATCCGTTGCACCTCCACCTCCTCCTCACGGACGCCAGGGAGTCCCCCGGCGCCTAGCGCCGGGTGTCGTCAGTTCCTTGATGGCTGGTGTTGGAGAGGAGTACGGCGAATTCCCCTGCACTGACGTTGCTGGTCACTGCCGAGTCCGGATCGGCCGGGCGAAGGTCGCCAAGAGCCGCTGAGCGCGCGACTCTCACGCCTCTTGGGCGGTGCGGGGGAGCTGGCTGTAGAGGCCGTCGATGCGGTGGGTGAGGTGGAGATGGTTCGCGCGCGTCTCGTCGCGGAGCTCTTTGACCTCGGCGCGGAGTTGCTCGGTGTTGCTGTTCGCCTCCTGGCGGGCGACGCCCACAGCCTTGTCGACGACGGCGTGAATGGTGTGGTGGAGGTAGGCGGTGGCCCCGCCGACGGTGGTGACGAGGGCCAGCAGGAAGCCGCCGAAGGCGATCCAGTTCTGGGGCTCCATGAGGTTCATTCTCCTAGTGTCGGTTCGCTGGTGGTCGAAATCCAGCAAAACGTTCAGCACAGAGAAGATCCAGACGTTTCTCGCCGCCTGTGGACAGTGTGACTCAGCGCGCGGCTCTCACGCCTCTTGGGCGGTGCGGGGGAGCTGGCTGTAGAGGCCGTCGATGCGGTGGGTGAGGTGGAGATGGTTCGCGCGCGTCTCGTCGCGGAGCTCTTTGATCTCGCCCTTGAGCTCCGACTTGGCGGAGTCGACCGCTTTGTCGACGACGGCGTGAATGGTGTGGTGGAGGTAGGCGGTGGCGCCGCCGACGGTGGTGACGAGGGCCAGCAGGAAGCCGCCGAAGGCGATCCAGTTCTGGGGGTCCATGAGGTTCATTCTCCTAGTGTCGGTTCGCTGGTGGTCGAAATCCAGCAAACCGTTCAGCACAGAGAAGATCCAGACGTTTCTCGCCGCCTGTGGACAGTGTGGCTCAGTGCGCGACAGTGCCTGTGGAAAGCCTTCGGGCGCCGGGTGACGCAACAGCCTTCACGGCCGCCCGGTCACCCGGCGGCGTCACCCGACGGCCCACGTCGCGCCGCCGTCGGCGGAGAGCCAGGTGCTGTCGGCGCCGACGGCGATCAGCTGACTGGAGGAGCCGAGCAGGTGGTCGACGCGCGCCTCGGCCGACACGCAGCCGATCGCCTCCCAGCTGCTGCCCGCGTCGTCGGTGACGAGCACCTGCGATGCGCACTCGGGGGTGGTCGCGACCGCGACGCCTTCGTAGACGTCGGTCATCAGCACGTCGGTGGCGTCGGTGACCTCGCCGAGGGAGATCCACTCGTCGCCGCCGCTGCTGGAACCGCGCAAGCTGAGGTCGTCGCACAGGACTTTGAGGTCGAGGTCGTTGAAGGCCCAGAGCCGTCGCGCGACGCAGCCGGGTTCGGTCACCGTCTCCGGGCCGAACACCTCTTCGCCGGTCGGCCCGATGTACCAGCCGCTCGGCGGCTCGGCCGACCAGCTGGCTCCGGCGTCGGCGGTGACGTATTGGCTGACCTCGCAGTTGCCGTTGGTCGCCAGGATGGTCAGCTCCGTCGGGGATTCGGCGGTGGCGCTGAGGACGGCCGAGACCGCGACGGACTCGCCGTCGCCACCGTCGATCACCGGCACCGCCATCTCGGTGTACGACTGTCCCAGGTCTGCCGAGGTCTCCAGCATCGGGCGCGTCTCGCCGGTGCAGCTGCCTTGGGTGATGCGGATGAGGGTGCCGCCGGAGTACTCGAGTCGGACGTCACCGCCGGGTGTTCCGGCGGTTTCCTCACCGCCTTCGGTGGTGGCAGGCGACGGCTGGGCCGTCGATTCCCCGGTGTTCCGTTGGTCGTTCATCCACAGGGCCAGCCAGGCGAGCAGGACGAGGTCGACCACGACCAGGACGACGACGACTGAGATGCTGAGGAATCGCGGCATTGCGTTTCCTTTCAGGCGTGGCCGACGGACGGGTCGTCGTCGACCTCGTATTCCAGCGGGGCTTTTCGGCGGCCGCTCGTGATCTCGGCGACGTCGGATTCGGAGATCTCTCCGTATCCGTACCCGTACCCGTACCCGTACCCGTACCCGCCTCCGCGCTTTTTGGGCGCCGGCGTGTTGTTCACGATCACGCCGAGCAGTTTGGCGTTGACCGATTTCAGGCGGTTGGCGCTGGCTTTCAACTGGTCGGTGGTGGTGGTGGCGTGGTTGACCACGATGACGCATCCGTCGGCGATGGCCGAGAGCACGGCGGCGTCGGTGACGGGGAGCAGCGGCGGGGCGTCGAACAGGATGATGTCGTAGCGGGAACGGAGTTCTACCAACAGTTCGCGCATCTGGTTGGACTGCAGCATCTCGGCGGGGTTCGGCGGCATCGGGCCGCCGGCCAGCAGGTCGGCGCTGCCGTCGAGCGGCTGGATCGCGTCGTCGAGCGTCATCTGTCCGAGCAGCACTGACGTGAGGCCGATATTGCCGATCAGGTTGAGGTATTGCGCCGCGCGCGGCTTACGCAGATCGGCCTCGATCAACAGCACTCGCTGGCCGGTCTCGGCCAGACTGAGCGCCACGTTGCAGACGGTCGACGACTTGCCGTCGCCTGGCAACGAACTACTGAAAACGAGCATCTTGCAGGACGAGCCGGGAGCCACGAACTGCAGATTCGTCCGCAGCACACGGAAGGACTCCGCACGTGGAGCGTTACGCGGCAAGTCCATAATCAACGGCTTCTCGACGGCGCCCTTGTCGTAATGGATGTTGCCGAGCAGCGGGGTCTCTTCACCTAGGATTTCCGTGATGTGCGGAAGGTCCCGGATCCGGTTGTCCATATGTTCACGGAGGACCGCGATACCGAATCCCAACACCGAACCGAGAATTATTGCTATCGCCAGGTTCCGTGCCGGCTTGGGCGACACGGGATTCTCCGGCAACGTAGCCTCGTCAACAATCGTCGCTTTAACCGGGGCCGTCGCGCGGCCCTCCGGAGTCTCAAGCTCCGCAATGTACCGCGCAAACTCCTCGGCTACCGCCTGCGCCAGCACCTGAGCTTGCTGCGGATCCGCGTCCGTGACAGTTAGATCAAGTACCACCGTATCGACGCCAACTTGAGCAGTAATCTTTTCCGAAAGTTCCTGCGCGGTCAGCTCCAGCTTCAACGCCTCGACGACTCTCCGAGATATCTCGACCCCACCAACTAAATCCGCGTAAGATTTAACCCGCTGCTGAGAAAACAAGCTGCCTTGATAAGCTTCATTGTTGCTTCCTGGCTGCGTGGAGATGAAAAGACGTGCCGTTGAACTGTACTGAGGCACCGAATTCACCGTTAAAAAGACGCCTGCCCCAAGAGCGAGGAGCAGCGATACGGCGATTGAAATCCAACGATTTCGAGCGATATTCACATAGTCGTTGAGATCCATTTACAACCAATCTATCTTAGAACTGGGATGTTCGGCGAATTCAAATACCCTCAGAATGATTAAATATATCAACGCCTCAATAGCCAAGAAATCATATTCTACATTCTGAACATATGAGGAACATGAAGTGGTAAAACCGTTCGAAACTCCACAGAAAGCAGCTATCCCCCTCACCACAGGTGACTAATTTGAAATATAGATCCAACGTCACGTAGCGCAGTTCGTCTAGGATCCTCGGCACCACGTGACGGGGCGGCTGGAGGGACTGTTGGGATTGTCGTCCATCCACAACATCGTCTCAACCGGGCTGATCTTACGGGCCTTCCCCCGTGACACGGACACGGGGGCTGATTCTGCGGCCGCCGGGAGCGCGGCAACGAGAGGGATTCAGGTGGACGGCAGGCAACAACACCACGAATGTCGGCGTCAAGTATCATGGCGGGTCAGCCCGCCCGAACGCTTCGCCCCAGTAACAGGTGGCCTCGCCAGCCCGACGTGCGGCGTCTGGACGGGTCTCACACCTCAGGGTCTACGAAGCTTGAGACGGCTCACTACGACCCCGGCAACGGCAGCTGAATCCGCGTCGACAAGTAGGATTGCACTAGATACAAGCTCACTTCGCAAGCGAGGATCCATGACAGCAACCGTCGCCATCACCCCCGACGTAGTCGTCGGCAACAACCATCCCTTGGTCCTCTTCGGGGGACTGAACGTCCTGGAAGACATGGATTCAACGCTTGCTGCCGCTGAGCACTTCGTCGGCGTGACTCAGGCGCTCGGTATCCCGTTCGTCTTCAAAGCCTCGTTCGACAAGGCAAATCGCTCGTCGATCAACTCCTATCGCGGCGTGGGCCTAGAACTCGGCATGGAGATCTTCGCCGAGGTCAAACGGCAGTTCGGCGTACCGGTGATCACCGACATCCACGAGCCGCAGCAAGCCAATACCGTTGCCGAAGTGGCAGATGTTCTCCAACTGCCGGCGTTCTTGGCGCGTCAGACAGACCTCGTGACCGCAGCCGCAGCGACGGGGCGCGTTATCAACATCAAGAAGCCGCAATTCATGAGTCCTCCGCAGATAAAGCACATCGTCGCCAAGCTCAACGAGGCCGGCAATGATCGTGTACTCCTGTGCGAGCGTGGCGTTCAGTTCGGCTACGACAATCTCGTGGTCGACTTCCTCGGGTTCCGAGAGATGTCCGAGGCTTCAGACATGGCTCCGGTGATCTTTGATGTCACGCATAGCCTGCAGCGCCGCGATCCAGGTAGCGAAGCTTCCGGCGGGCGCCGCCGCCAAGTAGCCGAACTCGCCCGAGCCGGCGTTGCCGTCGGGATCGCCGGACTCTTTCTCGAAGCGCATCCGGTGCCCGACGAAGCCCGCTGCGACGGACCCAGCGCACTACCGCTCGCGAGACTCGAGGCTTTCCTACGCCAGCTCAAGGAGCTTGACATTCTCGTCAAGAATTTCGAGGACTTGGACATCCAGTGACCGACCGCTACCAAGGACCCATCCGTCTGGTGCTGTTCGACGTCGACGGCGTGCTCACTGACGGCACGCTGTACATCGGTGAACACGGCGAGGTCCACAAGGGTTTCAACGTTCGCGACGGATTATCGGTCGCCTTATTGCGAGCCCACGGCATCAAGTCGGGCATCATCTCAGGAAAATCGAGTGCTGCGCTCGACCAGCGAATCAACCAGTTGGGCTTCGATGTCGCGGTCACTGGACAACTGGAAAAAACAGCCGCCTACGCGCGGATCACGCAGGAACTGTCGCTCGAAGACTCCCAAGTCCTCTTCGTCGGCGACGATGTCGTGGACCTACCTCTGATCGGGGTGGTCGGACAGTTCTACGCTCCCAGCGACGCACACCCGCTGGTGCTGGCGAAAGCAGATCATGTCGTCAACGCGCCCGGTGGCCGCGGAGTAGCCCGGGAAGTGGCCGAGCATCTGCTCAGTAGCGGCGGCCTCAGTGCGGAGCAGGCGTATGCCCCCCTCTTAGCCGACTGGGGGGGGCTCCATGCCGCCCAATGACCACCGACTTCACGTGGTCATTCCAGCCCGCTACGCCTCGAGCAGACTCCCCGGAAAACCGCTGCTCGACCTCGGCGGCAGACCGATGGTCGCGCGAGTTCACGACATCGTGGCAAACGCTCTACCTGCGGTGGACGCGGTGGTGGCCGCAGACGACCAGCGTATCCTCGATGCACTCAAGGCTATCGGGGTGCCTGCCGTAGCCACTGATGTCAACCATCACTCCGGCTCGGATCGCATCGCACAGGTGGCGCGGGAGTTGGGCTGGGCCGATGACGACATCGTGATCAACGTGCAAGGTGACGAGCCACTGGTCCCTCCCGCGCTCGTGACCCAGTTCGCGAACTTCTGCGCATCCCGCGACGATTTTGCGATGGGCACCGTTTCCGTGCCGATCGAATCACACGGCCAAATCCATGACCCCAACGTGGTGAAGGTGGTCGTCGATTCCCACGACCGCGCCATCACTTTTTCACGGGCACCCATCCCGTACGAGCGAGATGTCCCTCCGGCGTCGTGGAACCCAGCGAACCATGTGCGACATGTAGGGATGTACGCCTACACTGTCTCGACGCTGCTCACCCTCACCGCAGCGCCGCCCGCACCCATCGAAAGGATTGAGAAACTCGAACAGCTGCGTGCGCTCTGGCTCGGCATACCCATCCATGTTCTACACACGCCCACAGCACCGCCCACCGGGGTTGACACGCCCGAGGATGCCGACCGCGTGGCCGCGCTGCTCTCCCGGAAGCCCGCAACATGACAGATATATCCACACCAATCCTCGCTGCCCAGCGAGTCTTCGAGATCGAGGCCCAAGCAGTGGCCTCGCTGATCGGCCTACTGGACGATCAGTTCACCGATGCGGTGCGACATATTGTGGCCTCCACCGGGCGCGTGATCATTTGCGGCATGGGCAAATCTGGCATCGTTGGCAAGAAGATCGCCGCCACCTTGGCCAGCACTGGAACCCCCAGTTTTTTCATGCACCCAGGAGAGGCGTTCCACGGCGATCTAGGCATGGCCACCCCCGAGGACAGCTTCGTTGCCATCTCCAACTCCGGCGAAACAGACGAGGTTCTTCGTCTCCTACCGTTCCTGAAAAGCAACGGTAACCTCCTGATTGCCATTACAGGCAACCCGGCGTCAACGCTTGCCACCGCAGCCAACCTCCACTTGAACGTCAAAGTCGAGCAGGAAGCTTGCCCTCTCCAACTTGCGCCCACTGCGTCCACCACGGCAACGCTGGCAATGGGGGACGCTCTCGCGGTTGCTCTGATGGAAGCCCGCGGCTTCCAACCCGAGAACTTTGCCCGCTTTCACCCAGGCGGTTCGCTCGGTCGTCGGCTTCTCAGCCGCGTTGAGGACGAAATGATCACCTCGAATCTCCCCGTCATCAACGAAACGGACGGAGTCGGCATCGTTCTGCAGGCCATCACCAACTCGCAGCTGGGCCTCACCGCTGTGCGTACCGAAGGCGGCTTCGCCATCATCACTGACGGCGATCTTCGACGTGCCATCGAGAAGTTCGGCCCGACACTCTTCAACCAGACTGCCGCCGACTTGATGACACGGAACCCAGCAAGCATCGCTGTGGGAACACGGATGGAAAGCGCCCTCACCAAGATGGACCGCCAGCAGATCTCAGCACTCTTGGTCTTTGACGGCCCAGAACTCGTCGGAATCCTAAAGAAGTAGACAGGACCACCACATCTCCGCCTTGTTCGGGCAAACCTTCCATCTGCGCCGCTTTATCACGTGGGTGATTGTCGGGCGGCGGGCTACTCTGCTTCGACCTGCTTCACGATGCGACCTGGAATACCCACGATGACGCTGTGGGGCGGGTATACCCCCCTAACCACCGAGTTTGCCCCAACGATGCAACCGTCACCGAGGATGGTTCCTGCGAGGATTCGGGAACCGATGCCCAAGAAACAGTTCTCGCCGATCTTAGTACGCGCATAGAGGTACTCCTGCTCATGTACTGGTCGAGTGGTGTCGCGATACTCGTGATCCATGTCCGTAACGAATACGGAGCCTGATATGAGGGTGCCGGCACCAATCTCCAAGGGTCCTATCGCCACTAAGTGAAAGTTCTGACCAATAGAGACGTTGTCGCCAATGCGGATAGTTCCGTTCTGATGGCATTCGGCACGGAGTCCGGGGAAGATCCGTACGCGACGCCCCACGTGGATTCCCCGCACACCGAGCACGAGCGTCGGCTTCCCGAGGTATCCGGGCAGACCGAAGTGTCCGAACAGGCGTCCGAGCAGGACCGCACGGACACCCCAGAAGATCTTCGAAAGCGTTGCCACACTCACTCCTCAATGGCTGAGGTCGACGACAACCGTCCTGCCGAACCTGCATGGGCATCGTCACTTTGCATTGTGTCGGGACGTACGCCCACACTCCCGGCGTTAGTCCGCGCGGCCACCCGGTTAACCGTCCGGATGATCACCCAGCCGATGATAAGAAGGATGCCCATCTTGACCAAGATATTAACATTGTACGCCATCCAGCGCGGGAAAGTCAGGAACACAAGTGTCACGTAGACTGATGCAAGTTGGCTAGTTGCTGATTTCACCATGATCCGACCTAAGAACAGGCCTCCAACGATCACTCCGCTCAGTCCAGCCCAGACAAAAAGATGCACTCCCGGAAAACCGCCGTTGCCAGGGATGGGGATGTACTGCGTTGCGACGAGGTTGATATAGGCGGACTCGTCTACCATCCTCGAGGGGAGGAAGATCGACTTGACGACATTCAGCATCGAACGACGTGCGAAATCACTGTCGAACACTCCGATCTCGACCAGTTTGATGTAGACTGCGGCAACATAGTCTCCGCCTCCCTGGTTGTTGCGCATGATCCCGGAATCGATGTTAAAAATCATTTGGCCGAGAGAAGTCCCTGATTGGCCGACTCGTAGCAGGCCGATCACCGAGAGTGCGACAAAGGCCACCGAGGTGATTCCCAAGACACGAAACAACCCCTTGGGTCGCCAGTAGAGCAGGAGCAAGGCAAGGCCCACCATGACACCCGGAAGTCGCCTTCCCACCAGCATAGGCGCGACAATCGCGATGAGGCTCGCACCGATCAGAATCCATTTATGTTGGCGAGAGTCACCGGAGTACGCGTATGCCACGATAATCAGGATGAGCACGTACTCGAACAGTACCGAGGACGCGCTGGTCTCGAAGTTGTACGCCTGTCGGAGGATGCTTGTTTCGGCGGTCTCTCGAACGGCGACAACCATAGTGAGGATGATTCCGAGAATCGATGCCCAGTAGATGACGGGATCGTCTTGACGTCCAAACTGTGCGATCGTGCACGGGATACGCCCTCCCAAAGCAATGAAAAGCGCCGACATGAAGAGCCCTTGTACGGCGAAGGCGATCGTAAAGTGGTGAAGTTCGACATTCCACGCCAAGTAGTGAATCTGGACATCCAGCGCCCTTGAAGCGAGCCACATCGCCGGGAAACTTACCGCGTAGATCAGCAGCAGAGCCATCTCCGGCGAGTCGCGGAACGTCCAAAGTCGGATACACAGGTAGATGACGAGCAGCAGCGGCACCTCTGCGTACGCGAGGGAACGACTTGCTGCTATGCCGACGATAAGGAAATAGATGCCGAAGAGCGCGTCACCGAACACCCCAATGGGTACACGCATCAGAACCTCCAGACGTATAGTGCCGTGGCTAAGTACCCGATAGCCGACCCCAGCGCCACCCACAGTCGCGACAGGTAGATCCGATCCTCGATGACCACGTAGAGCGACAGCACCAACCGGAAGGTGAAGTAGAACAGGCCGGCGAGCGCAGCCACACCCACCATAGACCCTGCGTCTGCAACGACGTACTTCAGGCCGAAAAACACCGGGAGAAGGATCGCCATTATAGCGAGGGCCACCCGTGCACGGCCGTTGATCTGCAAGTATTCGATGACCGGACCGTGGGCGCTGGAGAAGGCCAGTCCGGCTGAGAGGATCAGCGTTGCCTCTGCGAATCCGGCACCCGCGTTGCCTAAGATGCGCGCAAAGATCGGCGCGACGACAGCAATACCTATCACGGCCGCCGCCGAGATGAAAAAGACCTGCGTCTGGAGTTTCGAGAGCCTGGCTCGCAGATCTGCGTGCTTGGCAATCTCGTAGAGGAAGGGCTCGGAGGACTTCGAGAGAGCCATGGCGGGGAACATCGCCGTCGCTGAGAGCAAGAACACCAGATCGTAGGTGCCGGCGTCGGCGACCCCCATGACAGCGTTGACCAGCAGAACGTCTAGCCGGTCGACCGACGCCATCAGTGCGACGGGGATTCCGACTACGGCGAGGGTACCGAGATTCGCCCGTAGCGCGCGGAAACAGTGCTTCAGCGAAGTTATCGGGTAACACAACAGATTACGACGTATCTGGAAAAGCGACGCGGCTTGGGCAATTAACATAGCAAGGGAGGCTGCCACCGCACTCGGCCATGCGTATGCGACACCGATCAGCAGTGGAGCACGCAACGCACGTTGCAGGAGATTGAGATGTACCTGCGCGGAGGCCGCACTACCCCTATGACGCCAGATAGTGTTGGCAAGGTTGTACGAGATGGTCAGTGGAATGATGGCGATGCTCGAAGCGTAGACCGCGAGGGAAACGTTCCCGTCGAACAGAACTTGATTCAACAATGGGTACAGTGCCGCAAGCGCTACCACACTGATCACCATCATGCCGAAAACTGCCGAGATAACTTCGGCAACGGCATTGAGGTCCGTAGCATCGGACTGGATTAGTTTGCTAATCATTCTTTCGCTGCCACATGCGATGTACGGGACCAGCAGAATAGCGAAGGCTGACCCCACACGGAACTCACCGAATGCCGCCGGCGTGAGGACCAGTGTCACCCATACGGTCGCACCGAGCATCAGTATGTTGCCCAAAGCGTTCGAGCCCACGCCGTAGTAGATGTCCCGTGGATTCATGAGGGTCGAACGTTCAATTCAGCGATCATCGCGAGCGGCGGCTTCGCCAGCGGCGACAAGTTCTCGGGCAATGAGAGCAGGCGTTGTCAAATCGGCATCCTGATAATGGCCCGGAAGGAGATAACGTGCCTTCAACTCGGCAAAAACCTTACGAGGATCGAGGTCGGAATCTGCGAAACCACCCTTAGCGGCGGCAACATCCAGTGCGTCCGTCAATTGCTGCTGGTCGGCGGCACGGCGGATCCCCGGCAAGTGGTCGTAGTAAGCGTTGCCGAGTACCACGACAGGTTTGCTCTGAAGATAAGCGTCAAGCCCCGTTGTCGAGTTGATTGTGACGACGGCATTCGCAGCGGACAAATCATCGGCGAGGGATTGGGCGGAGAGTATCGCCCGATCCGTCGCACCCAGCAGGTCATACAACTCGGCTGAATATTTCCGCTTGTATAGCGGATGCTCCCGGACCCGTACTCGCCAACCCAACGACTCGGTCGCCGTGAGCACCCATTGCAACAGACCGTGATCGTTGAGCTTAAGAGGGTTGTGGTGGATGTTGTTGGCATCGTCGGGAACTTGGAGAGCAACTAGAACCTCTCCGGGCACAGGGGCCTCGAGAATCGGTGCCGTCGTCAATTCGGCGTAGCCGTATTCAGGGTAGGATCCCAAACGCATCGTGTCCCATTCGGGAGGTAGTTTCCCAAACACCCTCAGCAGAGCGATCACGGCATAGTCGGTTGCCCTGTAGATCGGGTTTCGTTTGTATTTCGCCAATTTACGAGCAGCCTCGGGCTCGTATCCCTGCCCGGTCAGTTCCGCGGCGAGAAACCGAAACGACGCGTTGGCGTTGACGCCTTGGCGGTCCAGCATGGTCGTGCCGTTAGGCCCTTGCTCGAAGTAGAACACCGGTCCTGGGAAGTGCGAGGCCTTAAGATGGTATCGCATGGCTTCGCAGGCAATGCGCGTGTCGCCCGACAGCAGCACGACATCGGGCCGAAAATTATCGATGATCCGTGCGATCGTATCAACATACCTCTGTGAACGACGCCGCAATGCCGCGTCGTTCGCGCGGCCGGAGTGCGCACCGACGACAGCGTGGTAGTTCGAGATCGTGCGCAGATCGGCTACGGAGACGTCGATGTGTGTCGTGTTCGGCTTGAGTAGTTCAAGGGGAAGAAGCCGGGTCTTGCGTCTGCGGGTCTTTAAATAGGCCCAGCCACTCGGAAAGATCGACAGGTGAAGGAACTCTGCATTCGGGTCGGTGTCCTTGACCTCGTCTTCGATTGCGTGGAAGAAGCGTGCGAAGGTATCGAAATAGATAACGGTTAGGTACTTCACGGGGTGGCTCCGTCGTTGAGGACTCGGTTTACCCACGAGGCCAGCGAATACACCTCGAAGCCGACAGGCGCTTCGGGTGGCGCTGGAAGGTTGGTAAGGCGGGCGTTGATCGCCGCAGAATCAAGTGACCGCACGTCGTCGGACACGACGATGATCCTGCTCGGATCGTAGAACGGCTCTCGCTCGATCGCCACGTTCGTCGTGACCAGAATCGAGCCTGACGCGAGCACCTCGAAGGTGCGCATTGTCAGACCAGCCTGTCCGGCTCGCTGCATATCAAGCACCGCATGAGATTCGCGGAACACCCTGGCTATCTCGTATCGCGTCAACGCTCGGAACGACACATCTGACCACGGCACGCCCTTGTGCTCCCGTGTCACATATTTGACAAGCGCGAAGTACCAACGAGCCTGCACAAAGAAGAAGCCGAAAACTCGTTGACTGTGCGAAAAAAGCTCCTTTGCAAAGGCGTACCGATCCGAGTGGAGCGTGCCGAGAAAACTCAAGTCATAACGGCGAGGTTGAAACGCTGACTCGCTCGGGAGCGGCTTGAAGTCCTCAGTGTAGAATAGAGGGAGGTAGTCGAAATCGGGACGATCCGCCTGGTCATCCGAATCAAATGTGAACCGCGCGTCGAACAGGTCGATCACGTCCAAGCAATTGTCGGCGTTGCTGATCGCGTCATAAGTATAGAAAACGAAACGGGCCTGCCGATTCTGGCTTCGCAGTTGTTCCAAGAACCATCGGGGCACCACTTCCGCTTTGATCACCAAAACCCGGTCAAACCGAGCGTGCAAGATTTCTGCGAACTTCGCACGGTAGTACGCCTGAATGCGACGTTCGATCAGGGTTTTGCGCACTCGGACGATCGCACGCATGAACGCGCTGTTCGACGGGCGTTCATCGATGAACGTGGTCGCATAGCCCTGACGTTCCAACTCCTCGACAATGTCGTTCTCGTAGCCGAAGAACGCAGGACTTATCAGCAGGGCGCGTTTCGTGGTGGCACCGGTCACTTGAGCAACTTCTTCTGGCGCATCTCCTCGAGGGACGCCTCGTAGCCGCCGTCAACGAGTTCCTGGCCTTCAACCCACGCCGCGAACCTCTCCACCCCTTCACGAAAACTCACCTGCGGTTCGAACCCCAGTGCGTCACGGATACGTGACAGGTCGGCTACGTTGTGGCGAATGTCGCCCAGCCGGAAGTTACCTGTCACCTCCACTGGGACCTCGCGGCCATAGGCACGCTGAAGTTCTTCGACCACTGTGCTGACGGTGGTGCCCATCCCGCTGCCAACATTGAAGATTTGTCCATCCGCTCTGGCGTCAAGGGCAGCCTGCGCTGTGGCGCGCACCACGTCTTCGATAAAGACGAAGTCACGGCTTTCCAGGCCGTCCTCGAAGATGTTGATGCCTTTACCTTGACGAATCAGGGTAGAGAAAATCGAGAGGATCCCCGTGTACGGGTTGGTCAGCGATTGGCCCGGTCCGAACACGTTCTGATAACGCAGCGCCACAGGCGCGATCCCGATCGTCGGCGCTACTGTCGTGACAAGAGCTTCTTGTGTATGCTTCGTGATGCCGTAAACAGACGACGGATGGATCTTGGAGTCCTCAGTCGTCGGCACCAATTCGAGACCAGAGATATCTCCAGGGTAGGTGGGGTTGAACTGGCCGACTAAGAGGTTCTCCTCGGTGCGCCTCCCAGGGTAGACGTATCCGAGTTCTTTGCTGAGATAGCGACCCTCGCCATAGATCGACCGTGAAGATGCAACAACAATTTTCTCGACCGTCCGTCGGGAATCATTCGCCAACAGATCGAGTAGAATCGCAGTTCCGCCGATATTGACATTATTATATCGCTCGATCTCGTACATCGACTGGCCAGTGCCAGTCTCAGCCGCAAGATGGATAACGACTTCCTGGCCGTCCAATGCTTGCGCAACGACATCGCGGTCGGTGATGTCACCCACGATCACCGTACCCGCTTTACGCGCGACGCGCAGAAGTTCGCTGCTCTCCGGATCACTTCCGTGTATTTGCGGAAGTAGGTTATCTAAAATAGTTATTACATGTCCACCGGAAGCAAGAACTGTAGCAAGGTTCGAACCGATGAAACCGGCTCCTCCGGTAATCAATATTCGTTTCATACATCCTCCTAGACGGCCTAATGGGAAACAATGGCTCGCTACATCCGTAGGCGGATCGGAGCCAAGCCAATAACTCCGACCGGAATGAAAGGATAGCATAGGTTGCCATAGAAACTCAGATCAGTAAGCACCTTCGGGCCAGAAGACGGCTCGGAAGGTCTTCCATAGGATTAAAACATCGCCGGTGATAGACCAATTCTCAACGTAGTAGATATCTAAACGGAGTGCCTCTTCCCAGCTCAGGTCCGACCGCCCCGAAACCTGCCACAATCCAGTCATTCCCGGAAGAACCCGCAACCGGCGGCGAGCTTTCGCATCGTAGGTGTCGACCTCGAACTGTCGCTGCGGACGAGGCCCAACCAGGCTCATGCTGCCCATGAGTACGTTGAACAGCTGAGGAAGCTCGTCAACGGAGTAACGGCGGATAAAAGCTCCGACTGGTGTCACTCTCGGATCGTCTTGAAGTTTCGCAAGCGGTGCCATCGCAGAGCCGGATTCAGCCAACAGCGTCGCCAGCCGCGAGTCGGCGTCAACATACATGGACCGAAATTTAATCATCTCAAACTTCCGGCCATCCCGGCCCACTCTCTCCTGCTTGTAGAAGATCGGACCTGAACTTGACAGCTTGACAGACACGGCCGCCACGAGAAGGACCGGAGCAAAAACGACCATGAGAGCCAATGCTCCTAGGCGGTCAAACAAGACCTTCCCAAGAGAACTCGCATCGCCATACCTAGGATCCTCCACATGTAGGAACGGCATTGAAGCCAGCATTGTCAACTGCAAACGAGAGCGAGAGACATCGAAAATATTTGGCGATATCATTAAATCGGCATCCTCTTCGCTGAGCTCCCAGATGAGTTCCTTAATTCCATGGTGTCCCAGGTGCTCAGAGTCAGTGACAATGACTCTCCGTGCGTGAGCCATCTCCAGCGCGTCGCTCAACTCGCCATCAGAGCCCAAGACGGGGATAACTCTATCGCCAATCTCCAAGACTTGATCTGCCGATTTCTTCTCATCAGGCGTCCATACCCCCGTGACCCGGACCCCCCCCGCACCAACATGAAGATCTAACCAATCCGCCACATAGCGGGCCGAGTCACTGCCGCCTATCAGGAGAGCGTTCGCAACATATTTCCCTGATCGGCGCTCCCTCCGCAACCATACCCTCATGATTTTTCGACCAACCAACAGTCCCGCCAAACCAGCCGGGAATGCAATCAACAAATACCCACGCGACATATCGACTTTGAAAAGCAACGACAAGATGGACAAGATTCCAAAAGTGAGGATTGACGCGCGAACGATTCGACGATATTCCAGCGCCCCGACCCCGATAATACGATAATCTCGTGCCCCGGCCACCTGCAGGTTGGCAAGCCAGGCGGAGCCAATCGCCACACCCAGGGCCTCATAACCTACCGTAAACCACAGTATGTTAATTTCGGGATTCGGGTTCTTTGAAGAAAACTTAACCAAGTTCGCGAATAAGAGCGCCAGGGAAAGAGTCAGAGCATCGGAAATGAAAAGGATTCTCGCCAGCTTGAAGCGCAGCTTCAGAGAAGAACGGCGGTCACTCGATTCGACTTTCTGATCCTCATCACGAAATTTGTTCAACTCGCCCGAAGGCTCGGCCGATGCCATTGCCCCCCCCCCGTCAGAACGTTCTCCTCTTCGCCCTCGTATCTCATGAACTCTTTCCTCACTGAAACATCAATACTCGGCACCTGTTAAACAGCGAGAAAAACCTTCTGACTGTCTAATAGATAAACGGAAGGAGCGACAAGAAAATTAGACCGCAACCCTCGGCGCCAAGCCTTCTAACATCACGTCAATTAACGATATATCCGAGATTCGCATCCGGGTGAGCCGCCATCCACTCGCTCATCGTGTCGTTACGCATCGCATCGAACAACTCGGCGCAGCCCGCATCGTCCAACAGCACGATGCTGCCCGCCACGGGATCATTCGCGGTGCCGTTGGTCGGCACTGTCACAAATTTCATGTCGCCGGTACGGACCGAGCGCATCGAGACCGCGAGCGACCGGATGTCCTCAGAGGTCCACGCGGCATCGACCGCGAGATTTTGCGTCACCGCGTCGAGCGTGTCCTTCAACTGCAACGGATTGCTCAAGGTGCCCTTCGAGAGGACACCCGAAGCGATAGCCCGCATGTAGTTCTGCTGACGCTTGATCCGGTCGAAATCACCGTTCGGAAGAGTCTTGCGCACACGCACATAGGCGAGAGCCTCCTCACCGCTGAACTTCTTCGAGCCGCCCTCGGCGAGCTGCATCGTGACACCGCCGAGGGCGTCGGTGATCGCCTTGAAGCCGTCCCAGTCGATCATCGCGAAATGGTCGAGCCGGATGTCGGTCAGATTCTCGACCGTCGACAGCGCCCCCGACGGGCCGTGGATCGACAGCGCCGCGTTGATCTTCTGCGTCGACGCCTGCTCGCCCTGGTCGTCATAGATCGGGACGTACGAGTCGCGCGGGATCGAGACGATATACACCCCGGAACGGTCCGACGGGACGTGCATCACCATCGTGGCGTCGCTGCGGTACTTGCCGCTCGGCCAGTCGCCAGACGCAGCGTCGTTGATGATCGACGTGCCCGCGCCGTTGCGCTCCGTGCCGGCGTCCGTGCCCATCAACAGGATGTTCAACGCCCCTGAGCCGGTCTCCTCCGGACGATTCTCCTCCGGCACCGTGACGTCGACCTTGCTGATGTTGCCGAGCGAGGAGTTCAGCCACGCCGCCATCGCCACGCCGAGGATCAGCACCAGCGCCGTCAAGCCGCCGACGATGGCCAGCGCCCACTTGATGCGCTTACGGCGAGCAGCAGCCTTGTCGATCGGCCGGTCCGTGCCGTAATCTGGCACGGCATACGGGTCGCGCTTACGAGATCCCATGAACAGTCTTCCCACTCTCTTCGTCACCCTGCCCCGAACCGAGAACCGAAGTCCCACTCGTGAGCGAGCCGGGCTTACTCGTCGTACGACGCACGAAGCTCTAACGAATTAACCCCACCAAGGTTACGACCTCACCCGATTGCACCTCCGCCCCTGCCGCTGCGGTCGACGACATCACTGCCGCACCGACCCCCAGCGGGCCGCCGCCCGGCGATCTACCGTGCATCGACCCGCAGCCGTTTGTCAATCAACATCCGCCGCACACGCGCGGCGTGTGACTGGAATCCCAGGGATCTCTCCACCGGGACCCTCGGAATCGATGACAGCTGCATGCGCCGCCCGAGCCTTTCGACGTCGACTCCTTCATCACGACGAAGGGCGGACGGCCGAGGTCGTGGGCGAGCGCGGCGGAGTCGACGATGTCGGGGTCGCAACCGAGCGACTTGCCCAGCTCGCGCGCCGCCGAGTGCACGACGCGCCCGCAGTCCCGCTCGAACGGCGTCCGCCCCGCCCGCTTCGGCGGCTCGGCCACGAAGCGCTCCGCAGCCTCCTCGCCGTAGCCGTCCACGAGGGAACCTAGCCGATCACCACGGCGTTCAATCCAGCCTGAACGTCGGACTCAGGTCCTCGAACATCGGGAAGTGACGAACGTTCAGCGTCGCCAACTGATACCCACCCAGGTCAGCGGTCGCGGCGATGAGGTAGTCGGACGTCCCGATCCCTTGATGACTACGACGGTAAACGCGCATGAACTCACCGGCACGACGTGCGACGCCGTCGGTCACCGGTTCGACTCCCAACCGGGACAGCAACCCCCAGACGGCGCGCCGCCCACCTGATCGCATGCCTCCCGTCAGCTCGGCCACGGTCACAGCGCTCACGGCCAGCGGGCCCTGCTGACGTGCTCGCCTGAGCCATCCCTCCGCCGCATCGAGGCCGCGAAGATGGGCGATCAGAACGTCCGTGTCAACCAGAATCACGCGTCCGCCATCCGCCGCAGATGAACATCGCGGTCGGTCCCCGACCGACGCGGGACGTCGAACTCGACGGCCGCCCCGAATGACTCGTCGAACCAGGCGAAGTCGACCGTCAGATCCGAGGAGGCCCCGTCGATCCCCTGATCGATCAGCCGACGAATGATCTCAGCCCGCGACACCCCCTCGGCTCCCGCCAATCGGTCAAGCGCGGCCGTCTGCCGGTCCTCCAAGTAAATGTTGGTGCGCTGCATACATCACTTTATACATCACTATCGGCGAGGAAGCAATGGCGACAGACACTACCAATTTTTGGTACATTGAGCTCATGGCGCAGAACACCTCGATCAGCCTGGACCGGCACTTCTCCGACTTCCTCGCACAGGAGGTCGCCTCAGGGCGCTACCGATCAGCCAGTGAGGTGGTCCGGGCCGGCCTGCGCCTTCTCGAAGACCAAGAGACGCATCTGGCCGCGCTCCGCGCCGCGCTCATCGCCGGGGAGGAGAGCGGCGCGCCCGAGCCTTTCGACTTCGACTCTTTCATCGCGACGAAGAAGGCGCACGGCTCGTGACGAGCTATCGGCTCACGCCCGCCGCTCAGCGCGACCTCTCCTCGATCTGGGACTACACCGCAGAACAATGGGGTACCCGTCAGGCGGAGATCTACCTCACCGAGATCCGGGAGGCCATCGAGCGAGTCGCCGCCGACCCTCGCCGCGGACAGCCTCACGACGAGATCCGTCCCGGATACCGCCGTTATAGCGTCGGTAGCCACTTCCTGTTCTACGTCGAACAGACCGATGGAGTGGCGGTGATCCGTATCCTGCATCACCGCATGGACTCGACCCGACACTTCTGACCGATCAGCCACCGCCACAACCGGACCTTCCCATGCTGGCCTCAGAACCTTCCGTTCCTCGGGCGCGGCTGGCAGGTCGGGCACCAGAAGGAGGAGCGGTTCATGAAGGCCGAGCGACGCATCGGGGCGCCGCAGCGGACACAACCCTCGCCCTCGCGGCCGTAGGCGTTGAGCGAGCGGTCGAAGTAGCCGCTGGCGCCGTTGACGTTCACATACAGAGCGTCGAAAGAGGTGCCGCCTTGAGCCAACGCCTCGCTCATCACCTCGGTGACGTGGGCGAGCAGGTCGTCGACCAGCGCCCGTCGGAGCGTGCGGGTGTTGCGGGCGTAATGCAACGGGACCCGCCACAGCGCCTCGTCGGCGTAAATGTTGCCGACGCCAGAGACGAGCGACTGGTCGAGCAGCGCGCGTTTGATCCCGGTCTCGCGCCTCTTCAGCCGGGCCGCGAACTCGTCGGCGTCGAAAAGGGGGTCCATCGGGTCGCGGGCGATGTGCGCGATCTCGGCCGGCAGCTCCGCTCCCCCGTCACTGACGGCGAGGCCGCCGAATATCCGCTGGTCGACGAAACGCAACTGCCGTCCGTCGCCGAGTTCCAACGTGACTTTGAGGTGCTTCTGCGGCGGGCTGCCCGGATCGCTGACGAGCATCTGCCCGCTCATGCCCAGATGCGCGACGATCGCGTCGCCGTCGTCGGTCGGCAGCCAGAGGTATTTGCCGCGACGTCGGGCCGCGACCACGGTCCGACCGGCCAGCCGGGCGGCGAAGTCCTCCGGACCGGGCACGTGGCGACGCACCGAGCGGGCGTCGTGGACGGTCGCGGCGTCGATCATCCGGCCGACGACGTGATCGTCGAGGCCCCGCCGGACGACCTCGACCTCGGGCAGCTCAGGCACCGGGCGCGGCCGCGTCCTCGGCGCTCAACGCCTCCCAGGCGATCTGAGCGACATGCTGCTCGGCTTCCTTCTTCGAGCGGCCCTCACCGCCGGTGAAGACCAGCTCGCCGAGGTGCGCCTCGGCGCTGAACAGACGCGCGTGGTCGGGCCCCTCGGAGGTCACCACATAACGGGGGGCGTCCAGTTCGAGAGCCGCCGCGATCTCCTGCAGCGAGGTCTTCCAGTCGAGCGCGGCCCCGAGCTTCGCCGCCTGGGCGATCAACGGGTCGAAGATCCGGTGGATCACCTCGGCGGACCGCTCGATGCCGAACTGGATGTGGATCGCGCCGATCAGCGCCTCGACCGTGTCGGACAGGATCGACGACTTGTCGCGCCCGCCGGTGGCCTCCTCGCCCTTGCCGAGGCGCACATGGTCGCCGACGCCGAGCGCCCGCGCGACCTCCGCGAGCGCCTTCGCGCTGACGACCGCCGACCGCAGCTTCGCCAGCTGCCCCTCCGGCAGATCGGGGTGGGTGCGGAACAGCGTCTCCGTGACGACGACCCCCAACACCGAGTCGCCCAGGAACTCCAGGCGCTCGTTGTTGGGGATCTGACCGTTCTCGTAGGCGAACGACCGATGCGTCAGGGCATGGGTCAGCAGCTCCGGATCGAGGTCCGGAACGCCGAGGACGTCGCGCAACTCCTCCGCGTCGTCCATGTCGTGCGCGGGCAGGCTCAGAGGACCTGACGACGCTCGCCACGAGCGCCGTACTGGCCGCACTCACCGCAGGCGCGGTGCGGGATCACCTTGCTGTCGCAGGCGGGGTTGGCGCAGTCGACAACCTGGACCTTCGCGGCCTTCCAGGCCGAACGACGGTGACGGGTGTTGCTGCGCGACATCTTCCGCTTAGGAACGGCCACGATGACTCCTTTGAATTCCTGGGATCACTTCGGATCGATCAGCTGGCTCAGCGAGGACCACCGGGGGTCGATCGCCGGTCCGTGTGTGTGGTCTGGATCGTCCGCGATCCGCGCCCCGCAGTCAGGGCACAGTCCCGGACAGTCCGGATCACACAACGGGTTCTGCGGCAGCGCGAACACCACCGCGTCACGCAGTGTCGGCTCCAGGTCGAGCAGGTCGCCCTCGAGCCACTGGACTTCCTCGGCCTCCTCCGGGTCGGAGGGACGATCGTAGAGGTACAGCTCCTGGACATCCAAGTCGAGAACCTCCTCGACCTGTTCCAGGCACCGCACGCACTCGCCGGTCGCCGTCACCGTGGTGGACGCTGTCGCCAGCACCCCGTCCATGACCGCCTCGAGCCGCAGCTCGATGTCGATCGGTGAACCCTCGGAGACGCCGAAGACGTCGTAGCCCCACTGCGTCGGCACCGTGACGGACAGCTCTCGCCTGCGCTCGTGACCCGGCTGTCGCCCCAGTTCCTGGGTGTCGATGACCAGAGGTCCCGTCCGCACGTTCATCCGTTCGTCATTGGTGCACCACACACGACCTGCGCGAGCAGGCCGTCGGCCACTCTACCCGCTGGGCGAGGTCGGGGGAAATCGGGAGGGGACGAGGCGCGGCGTTCCGCGCGACTCAGCTCAGCTCGGCGGCTCTCGCACGCCTGAACTCGGCCAACGGGGCAAAGACAACAGTCAAGCCCATAGAGGCGGTAGGCCTGGTACCTAACGCGGGCCTGGGAGGTAGGTGGGATACCGAACAAGGCCTTGGATAGGTACCTCACCTACCTCTCCTGCTGCTGAAGGGTTGCTGACATACCTTCCCGCTCGGGTCGTCCTCAGCCCCTCAGGCGAGCCGAGGACCGCCGAGCGTCAAGACCCCGACCCCTCGCGCGACGTGACCTTCCTCAGTGCTGGTGGCCGTACTTCTCGTCCAGCGCGGCCAGGACGACGGGCGGGACGAGGTCGGCGACGTCGCCGCCGTGGCGGGCGACCTCCTTGACCAGGCTGCTGGCGATGAACATGTAGTCCGGGGCGGTCGGGATGAAGACGGTGTCGACGCCGGTCAGGTTGCCGTTCATCTGCGCCATCTGCAGCTCGTAGTCGAAGTCCGAGACGGCGCGCAGCCCCTTGACGATCGCCGAGACGTCGTTCTGCGCGCAGTAGTCGACGAGCAGACCGGCGTAGGAGTCGACCGTGACGTTGGGCCGGCTCGACACCGACTGACGGATCAACTCGAGCCGCTGCTCGATGTCGAACAAGCCCTGCTTGGACTCGTTGATCAGCACCACGACGACCACCTCGCCGAAGAGGTAGGACGCCCTCGTGATGATGTCGAGGTGACCGTTGGTCACCGGGTCGAAAGAGCCTGGGCACACCACTCGCGTCATCTATCGCTCCCGTCCATGCGGTTTTCAGCGACCGTACCAAAGACAGGTCTCGCCGTAGGCGCGTTCGGACACGGTGTCGGCGCCGGGCGGCGGGATGAACCGATCCCGGGTCGAGCGCTCCACCACGATGAGCCCGTTCGGCGGGCACCAGAGCGGGTCGCGCAGGGTCTCGACGAGTGCCGCGACCTCGTCGGCGGGCAGGTCGTATGGCGGGTCGAGGAAGACCAGGTCGTAGGGGTCGGCGGGCGGCTGCGCCAGGAACCGCCGGGCCGTCGTCGCGTGGACGCGGGCCTCCCGCACGCCCAACTCCGACAGGTTCGCGCGGATCGTCTGGACCGCTTTGCGGTCGGCGTCGACCAGATCGGCGTGGACGGCGCCGCGCGAGACCGCCTCGATCCCGAGCGCGCCGGACCCCGCGAACAGGTCGAGCACGCGCAGGTCGTCGAGGCCGCCGAACATCGAGGTGAGCGAGGCGAACATCGACTCGCGCACCCGGTCGGAGGTGGGACGGGTGCCGCTGCCCGGCGGGGTGCGCAGGCGTCGTCCTTTGAGACGTCCCGCCACGATCCTCGTCATGCCCGCTCCAGGTACTCGGCTCGATCCGACTCCTCCAGCGCCAGCACCGCACGGGCCAGCTCGGGGAGCGCGGCGAGGTCGGGGTCGTCGGCCACGACCCGCTCGGCGGCCGTCCGGGCGTCGGCGATGACACCCTCGTCGCGCACCACCGACAGCAGCCGCAGGCTCGACCGGAAACCGGACTGCCGGGTGCCGAGCACGTCCCCCTCGCTGCGCATCGACACGTCGAGCCGGGACAGCTCGAAGCCGTCGGCGGTCGAGGCGACCGCCTTCAGCCGTTCGGCCGCGGGCGACTCCGCGTCGGCGCCGGTGACGAGCAGACACAGCCCCGGCTCGCCGCCACGGCCCACCCGGCCGCGCAGCTGGTGCAGCTGGGACATGCCGAAACGGTCGGCGTCCATGATCACCATCATCGTCGCGTTCGGCACGTCGACGCCGACCTCGACGACCGTGGTGGCGACCAGCACGTCGATCTCGCCGTCGGCGAAGGCCGTCATGACCGTCTCCTTGTCGTCGGCGGCCATGCGTCCGTGCAGCACGCCGAGCCGCAGGTCGGCCAGCGGCCCGCCCGCCAACTCCTCGTGCAGCTCCAGCAGACCCCGGGTGGGCGACTCCGGGTCGGGCTCGTCGCCCTCGCCGATCCGCGAGGCCACGACGTAGACCTGCCGCCCGCGCGCGACCTCCTCCCCCACCCGCTCCCACGCCCGGTCGAGCCAGGCCGGTCGGTCGGCCACCGGCACCACCGACGTCTGGATCGGCTGACGTCCGGCGGGCAGCTCGCGCAAAGTCGACATGTCGAGGTCGCCGAAGACCGTCATCGCGACCGTGCGCGGGATCGGCGTCGCCGTCATGACGAGCACGTGCGGACGCGTCTCAGAGCGGTCGACGAGGGCGGCGCGCTGCTCCACGCCGAAGCGGTGCTGCTCGTCGATGACGACGAGGCCGAGCTCGGCGAAGTCGACGCCGTCCTGGATGAGCGCGTGCGTGCCGACGACGATTCCCGCCGCCCCCGAGACCATGTCGAGCAGGGCTTCTTGGCGGGCCTTGACGCCCATCGATCCGGTCAGCAGCCGCACCCGCGTGGCGTCGGGGTCGCCGCCGAGCATGCCCGAGCGGGCGAGGTCGCCCAACAGCTTCTCGATGGTGCGGTGGTGCTGCGCGGCCAACACCTCCGTCGGCGCCAGCAGCGCCGCCTGGCCGCCCGCGTCGACCACCTGGAGCATCGCCAGCAGCGCCACGATCGTCTTGCCGGAGCCGACCTCGCCCTGCAATAGCCGGTGCATCGGATGCTCGCGCGCCAACTCCGCCGCCAGGGTCGCGACGACCTCCTGCTGTCCGGCCGTCAGCGCGAACGGCAGCCGTTCCACGAAACGCTCGCGCAGGCCCCCGGGCCGGGGAGGTCGCGCCACCGCACGGGTTCCCGCCGCCGCGTGCCGCCGCCGGGCCAGGACCGTCTGCAGCAGGAATGCCTCCTCGAAACGGAACCGCGCCTGCGCGGCCATGGCCTCCTTCATGCTCCACGGACGGTGCACGCTCTGGAAGGCCTCGGCCACCGGCGGGTAGCCGCGCGCGGACCGCACGTCGCCCGGCAACGTCTCAGGCAGATCGCCGACCACGTCGAGGCAGATCGCCACGCACTTCTCGACGTCCCAGGAGCTGACCTTCGCCGAGGCCCGGTAGATCGGGACGACGCCGCGCCCCAGCCGGTCGCCGACGGGGTCGAAGGCCGGATGCGTCAACTGCCGCCGCCCGCGGAAGGAGCCGACGACGCCGGAGAACAGGCCGACGGTGTCCGGCGTCAGGGTCCTGGTCAGCCACCGCTGGTTGAAGAAGGTCAACGACAGCTCGCCGGACTCGTCGGCCACCAGCACCTCGGTCCGGGTCTTGCGACCGCCGGGGCCGAAGGGGAAGTTCTTCAGCGACACGACCTTCGCCATGATCGTGACGTGCTGGCCCTCCACGAGACGCGACAGCTTCGTCAGCTCGCCGATCTCCTGATACCGGCGCGGATAGTGGCGCAGCAGGTCGCCGACGGTCCACAGGTCGAGCGCGGTCGCCAGCTTCTTCGCCGAGGCGTCGCCGACGACCCGCTGCAGCGGCGTGTCCAGACCGACCCGCACGCTCACTCCACCGCGACGAACAGCGGGTAGTTCTCCTGGCCGCCCTCGTAGACCTCGACGTCGATGAACGGTCGCTCGGACAGATGGGCCACGAGCGCGTCGGCCAGGCCCTCCTCGGCGCCCTCGCCGCGCACCAGCGTGACCAGCTCCGAGGCCGGGGTGAGCAGCCGGTCGACCACCTGGACGGCGACCGTCTCCTGGTCGTCGCCGACGAAGGCGAAGTCGCCGGAGATCACGCCGAGCACGTCGCCGGCCCGACAGGGTCCGACCATGGTCATGCCCGGCTCGCTCGCCACGGTGATCGCGCCGTGCGACGTGCCGCTGGCCGCGCTCGACATGCCCACCACGTCGTCGTCGAAGTCGAGGCCGGGGTCGTGCACCGCGAGCGCCGCCAAGCCCTGCACCTGCGCGACGGTCGGGATGACCGCCACGCGTGCGCCCGCCTCGCGCGCCGCCTTCGCCGCCGCCTCGAACAGACCCACATAACGCGCGTTGTTCGGCAGGACCACGACCTCCTCGGCGTCGGCCGAGGCCAGCGCCATCGCGACCATGTCGTGCGACAGCGGACGGCCCCTCGAGAACGGCACGGCGACCGCGCCGGACTCCTCGCAGAGCGCAGTGACGCCCGCGCCGGTGGTCGCGGCGATGACCGCGCGACGGCGCGACGGACGGCGCTGCGCGGCGATCTGGTCGGCGAAGTGCGTGACCTTGATCCGTCGCGGACGGCCGGCCTCCAGGCCCGCCTCGACAGCCGCGCCGACGTCGTCGACGTGCACATGGACGTTCCACAGGCCGTCGCCGCCGACCACGACGAGGGAGTCGCCGAGCCCGGCGAGCGCCCGCCGCAGCTCCGGGATCTGACCGTCGTCGCCGTCGAGCAGGTACATGACCTCATAAGCCGGGCCACCCTCGACGAGGTCGTCGCCCGCCTCGACCGGCACCGGGATCGTCGTCTTGACCGTCGGCGCGACGCGCCCGGTGAGCGCCTGCTCGGTGGCGTCGAGCACCACGACCAGCACCCGGCCGCCTGCGTCGACCACTCCGGCACGGGCCAGCAGCGGCATCTGCTCAGGCGTGCGGGCCAGCCCCTCGCGGGCGGCGGCCGCGGCGGCGGCGAACACCTCGCGCGTCGACGCGCCCC
>NZ_JASGEK010000031.1:0-6157 GCF_047606445.1 Aeromicrobium sp.
CCGGGCCGACCCGGGCCGGCCTGCTGCGGGGCGGGCGCCTGCTGGCCCTGCGCCTGCTGGGCGGGCGCGGCGCCGGGGGACGGCTGCTGTCCGTCGATCTGACCGTCGCCGTCGCAGTCCTCCGGCGTGCCGGTCTCGTCCGTGGTGTCGGTCTCGTCCGTGGTGCCGGTCTCGTCCGTGGTGTCGGTCTCGTCCGTGGTGTCGGTCTCGTCCGTGCTGTCGGAGTCGTCCGTGCTGTCGGAGTCGTCCGTGCTGTCGGTCTCGTCAGCGGCGGCGGTCGCGTCCTCCGTCGACTCGTCGGTCGACTCGGCCTGCTCGGTCGTGGTGTCGGAGGCGGACGTGTCGTCCTCGGCGTGCGACGCGGACGCCAGGCCGACGGCCACCGCCGCCAGCGTCAGCGTGGCCAGGCCTGCTCCCAGACGGCGGCGAATTCCCGTGCTCATCATCAATCACTCCTTCGTGATGGGGTGGTGTTTCGGATACAGACCATGGTGGTCGCCGATCATGAAGCCCCGATGAAGACGCGGTGAGACCCCTGGCGGGCCTCTCCCGAAGGGGCCGCGCAGCCCGTCGGGACACCCCCGTCTGACACAGTTCACGACATGCGCATCCTGATCGTCGAGGACGACCCGACCGGCTCCTCGCCCGCCCGGAGGCTCGCGTCCCACGGCTTCGACACGATCCTGGTCGCCGGCGTCGAGGCCGACGTCGACCAGGCCCTGACCCATCCCCTCGACCTCGCCGTCGTCGACCTCGACACCTGCTCGCGGCACGCGGTCGACCGCCTGGCCGCCGACCGCCGCGACCTGCCGTTGATCGTGACGTCCGGCCCCGGAGTCGCCGACGACCCGATCGGCGGGCTCGGCCGCCGGACCGTCGACCATCTGGTCAAGCCCTTCGGCTTCGAGGAGCTCCTGGCCCGCGTGCGGCTCCGACTGCAACGCACTGCCGTCGCACCCGGAATCCCCGACCGGCCTGCGGCGGTACGGCTGGACCCGCGCCGCCGCACCGCCGTCGTCGACGGCGCCGAGGTCCGACTCTCGGACCGGGAGTTCGACCTCTTGGAGGTGCTGACACGCCACCGCGGCCAGGTCCTGTCGCGGCAGCTCCTCCTCTCCCAGGTGTGGGGCTACGACTTCGACCCGGGGTCGAACGTCGTCGACGTCTACATCGGCTACCTCCGCAAGAAGCTGGGCGAGGAGATCGTCAGCACCGTGCGCGGGGCCGGCTACCGCGTCGACTGAGGAACGGTCACAGCAGCGGGCGCAACGGCGCGAGCAACAGCTCGCAGGCGCGCGAGACGATCCACCGCTCCTCCCAGTCGAGCAGCGTCAGCTCGGCGCAGTTGGTGAGGTCGCGGGCGAAGACCTCCTCCATGTGCCGCGCCAGCGCCGCGTCGACCACCTCGACGTTGATCTCGTAGTTGCCGCTGAGGCTCAGCCGGTCGATGTTCGCCGTGCCGACAGTGGTCCACTGGCCGTCGACCGTGCAGGTCTTGGCGTGGACCATGTGGTCCTTGTAGCGGTGGATGCGCACGCCCGCGCGCAGCAGCCGCCCGTAGAAGCCGCGCGACAGCCAGTCCGTGACGACGTGGTTGGAGACCTCCGGGACGATGATGTCGACCTTGACGCCGCGCACCCGCGCCTGGAGCAACGCCTCCAAGATGTCGTGGTCGGGGATGAAGTAGGCCGCCGTGATCATGATGTGGCCGGTGGCCCGGTCGATGGCCTCCAGGTACATGTTGCGGATCGGGAAGACCAGCTGGCGCGGGATGTTGCGGTGCATGCGCACGCGCGGGTCCCAGTCGGTCGACCCGGAGCCGTGGATCGCCTCCTCCGGCCGCAGCATGTTCCAGAAGTCGATGAAGGCGTTGGCGAGGTCCCAGACCGCCGAGCCGGTGAGCCGCAGGTGGGTGTCGCGCCAGCTGGTGGCGTACAGCGAGCCGACGTTGTAGCCGCCGATGAAGGCGACGTCGTCGTCGACCACGAGGATCTTGCGGTGGTCGCGGCCCCAGTGCCGCAGGCTGAAGGGCCGGAAGCCGGCGTTGTAGACGGGGTAGCGCAGCACCCGCACGCGCGGGCCGAAGTCGAAGAAAGACCGCCGCACGACGAGGTTCGCGAAGGCGTCGTAGACGACGTAGACGTCGACCCCGCGCGCGGCGGCGTCCATGAGCGCGGCTTTGAAGCGTCGCCCCTCGGCGTCGGACTTGACGATGAAGGACTCGAAGAACACCCGGCGCTCGGCCGCCTCGATGGCCGCGATCATGTCGCCGAAGAGGTCGTCGCCGTAGGTGTAGGTGGTCGCCTCGCCGCGCGGGGTGGCGACGACGGTCGGCGGGGTGACCGGGAAGCCGTGCGCCCGGTGCCCGCGCAGGACCTTGCGGACCTTCGTGGTGACCATCAGTCCGGCGACGATCCCCAGCACGGCGACGAGCCACATCTTCAGGACGCGCCAGACCACCTGGCGGGGCGAGGGCAGTGACGACCACATGCGGCCACCCTAGACCGTCATGTGAACACGGCCACAGGGGCGGCGTCGCCCCCCCGCCGCTCGTACAGGGCCAGGAAGGCGCCGTCGGGGTCGAACACCGCGACCTTGCCGTCGGCGCCGAGATCGACGCCGGGAAGACGCCGTCCGAAGCGGACGTCCGTCGCCTGTTCGGCGGTCAGCGCGACGACGGGGAAGGCCACTCGTGCGGCTTCGTCGAGGCTCAGCGCGCGCCACTGGCTTTCCAACTCCTCCAGCGTGGCGGCGTGGTCGAGGGTGAACGGGCCGACCCGGGTGCGGCGCAGCATCGTCAGATGGCCGCCGACGCCGAGCGCGCCGCCGAGGTCGCGGGCGAGGGCGCGCACGTAGGTGCCGCTGGAGCACGCGACCGTCACGTCGACGTCGAGCAGGTCGCCGTCGGCGCGAAAGTCGGTCGCCTCGAAGCGCGACACGGTGACGGGGCGGGCGGGCAGCTCGACGTCCTCGCCGGCCCGCACCCGCGCGTAGGAGCGCTGGCCGTCGACCTTGATCGCCGAGACCGAGGAGGGCCGCTGGGCGATGTCGCCGGTGAGCGGGAGCATCGCGGCGCGCACGTCGTCGGGGGTCAGCGAGGCGGCCGACGTGGTCGAGACCACCTCGCCCTCGGCGTCGTCGGTGACGGTGCTCTGGCCCAGCCGGATCGTCGCGTCGTACGCCTTGTCGGTCAGTTGCAACTGGCCGAGCAGCCGGGTCGCCCGGCCGACGCCGAGCACCAGCACGCCGGTCGCCATCGGGTCGAGGGTGCCCGCGTGGCCGACCTTGCGGGTGCCGGCCAACCGGCGGCAGCGCGCGACGACGTCGTGCGACGTCCAGCCGCCGGGCTTGTCGACGATCGCCAGACCCGGCTCGGTCACTGGTCCTCGTCGTGGTGCTTGTACGGGTCGGCCTCACCGGCGTGCTGCGCGCCCTCGCGCTGGGCCGCGACCCGGGCGTCGGAGTCCTTGGCCTTGGCCAGCAGCTCCTCGATGTGCCGCGCCGACTCCGGCACCGCGTCGAGGAAGAACTCGATGCTCGGGGTGTGCCGCAGGCCGAGCCGTTGGCCGACCTCGGAGCGGATCATTCCGGTGGCGCTGCGCAGCGCGGCGCCGCTGCCCTCGATGGCGTCGGAGTCGCCGAGCACCGTGTAGAAGACCGAGGCGTGCTGTCGGTCGCCGGTGACCCTGACGTCGGTGACGGTCACGAAGCCGAGCCGCGGGTCCTTGATCCGCCGCTCGATCAGCTCGGCGACGATCACTTTGATGCGGTCGGCGATCTGGTGCTGCCGGGGTCCGGCCATGTGTGCCTCCTGAGGCGGGTGCGGCCCGGGACCACAGCGTCGCTGCGATCCCGGGCCGGTCCGATGGGTACTGCTTACGCGCGCGGCTTCTCGCGCAACTCGAAGGTCTCGACGACGTCGTCGATCTTGATGTCACCGTAGCCCTTGAGGACCAGACCGCACTCGAAGCCCTCACGGACCTCGCTGACGTCGTCCTTCTCGCGCCGCAGGCTCGCGAAGTCGAGGTTGTCGGCCACGACCTTGCCGTCGCGCAGCAGCCGGGCCTTCACGTTGCGCTTGATGACGCCGCTGGTGACCATGCAGCCGGCGATGTTGCCGATCTTCGACGAACGGAAGATCTCGCGGATCTGCGCCGTGCCGAGCTGGTGCTCCTCGAACTCCGGCTTGAGCATGCCCTTGAGCGCGGCCTCGATCTCCTCGATGGCCTGGTAGATCACCGAGTAGTACTTGATCTCGACGCCCTCGCGGTCGGCGAG
The DNA here is from genome assembly GCF_047606445.1 of Aeromicrobium sp. Classification (GTDB taxonomy): domain Bacteria; phylum Actinomycetota; class Actinomycetes; order Propionibacteriales; family Nocardioidaceae; genus Aeromicrobium. Next base: position 4,279 of record NZ_JASGEK010000031.1, read on the forward strand.
CTCGGTGGCCTTGCCCTGCGGACGCACGTTGAAGCCGATGATGACGGCGTTCGACGCGGCGGCCAGGTTGACGTCGGTCTCGGTGATCGCGCCGACGCCGCGGTCGATGACCCGCAGCGCGACCTCCTCGCCGACCTCGATCTGCGCCAGCGAGTCCTCCAAGGCCTCGACCGAGCCGGAGCCGTCGCCCTTGAGGATCAACAGCAGCTCGTCGGTCTCGCCCTTCTCCATCGAGGACATGAAGTCCTCGAGGGTGCGGCGGCCGCTGCGCTTGGCCAGCAGCGCGTTGCGCTCGCGCGCCTCGCGCTTCTCGGCGATCTGACGGGCGACGCGGTCGTCGTCGACGACCATGAAGTTGTCGCCGGCGCCCGGCACCGAGGTCAGGCCCAGCACGAGGGCCGGACGCGACGGCGGAGCCTCGGCGATGTTCTCGCCGAACTCGTCGAGCAGGGCGCGCACACGGCCGAAGGCCGAGCCGGCCACCAGCGTGTCGCCCACCCGCAGCGTGCCGCGGTGCACCAGGACCGTCGCGACCGGGCCGCGGCCGCGGTCGAGGTGCGCCTCGATGGCGAGGCCCTCGGCGTTCTGGTTCGGGTTGGCGCGCAGGTCGAGCGCGGCGTCGGCGGTCAGCACGACTGCGGCGAGCAGGTCGTCCAGACCCGTGCCGGCCTTGGCCGAGACGTCGACGAACATCGTGTCTCCGCCGTACTCCTCGGGCACGAGGCCGTACTCGGTGAGCTGGCCGCGCACCTTCGACGGGTCCGAGCCCGGCTTGTCGACCTTGTTGACCGCGACGACGATCGGCAGGTCGGCGGCCTTGGCGTGGTTCAACGCCTCCACCGTCTGCGGCATGACGCCGTCGTCGGCCGCGACCACGAGGATCGCGATGTCGGTCGCCTGGGCGCCGCGGGCGCGCATGGCCGTGAAGGCCTCGTGACCGGGAGTGTCGATGAAGGTGATGGCGCGCTCGGCGTCGTCGACCTCGGTCGTGACCTGGTAGGCGCCGATGGTCTGGGTGATGCCGCCGGCCTCCTTCGCCACGACGTTGGAGTTGCGGATCGCGTCGAGCAGCTTCGTCTTACCATGGTCGACGTGGCCCATGACGGTGACCACCGGGGGCCGGGCCGCCAGGTCGGCGTCGTCGCCGGCGTCCTCGCCGAACTCCAGCGCGAAGGACTCCAACAGCTCGCGGTCCTCGTCCTCGGGCGAGACGACCTGCACGTCGTAGTTGAGCTCCTCGCCCAACAGCTGCAGCGTCTCGTCGTTGACCGACTGCGTCGCGGTGACCATCTCGCCCAGGTGGAACAGCACCTGGACCAGCGAGGCCGCGTCGACGCCGATCTTCTCGGCGAAGTCGGTCAGCGAGGCGCCGCGCGCCAGGCGCACCGTCTCGCCGCCGCCCTTGCGGACGCGCACGCCGCCGATGGCCGGCGCCTGCATCTGATCGAACTCTTGACGCTTCGCACGCTTGCTCTTGCGTCCTCGGCGCACCGGGCCGCCGGCGCGGCCGAAGGCTCCCTGTGTGCCACCGCGGCCGCCGCGGCCCGCAGGACCGCCGCCGCCGGGACGACCGGCGAAGCCCGCGCCGCCACCGCCGCCCGGACGGCCGGCGAAACCTCCGCCGCCACCTCCACCGGGACGGTTGCCGCCGCCACCGGGACGACCGCCGCCGGGACGACCGCCGGGACGGCCTCCCTGCTGGGCGCCCGGGCGGGCCAGGCCCGACTGCTTGGGCATCATCGCCGGGTTGGGGCGCGGCATGCCGGGCACACCCGGACGAGGGCCACCGGCGCCACCGGCGCCTGGGCCGCCGGCCCGACCGGCCGGCGGACGAGGACCACCGGGACGGCTGGGGTCGCTCGGGCGCCCCTGCCGTGAC
>NZ_JASGEK010000032.1:0-67819 GCF_047606445.1 Aeromicrobium sp.
CGGGCTTCTTCGAGCTTCTCCAGCGCGGTGTTGAGTCCGTTGACGTAGTTGGCGTGGTGTTTGGAGTGGTGGAGCTCCATGATCTTGCCGGAGATGTGGGGGTCGAGGGCGCCGTAGTCGTAGTTCAAGTCGGGCAAGCTGTAATCAGCCATGTTTCCTTCTTCCGTTGCGGGTAGTGCCCACGTTACGACCTCACGGGGCCGCGAGGCCACGGTGTCTCGGAGTGTGGCGGGCGGACTCTCGGGGAGTCGCGCGGGTCGCCGCCTCCCTAGAATCGCGCCATGGAGCTGAGCGCCGCCGACGCCCGCGACCGCCTGGAGCTGTTGGCCGAACTGGGCTACGGCTTCGTGGAGTCGGGCCAGACCAGCGGGCAGACCGAGCGGGTGCTGCGGGACTGTGCGCGCTCGCTGGGGCTGAGCTCGCTCGGCTTCAACTCCTTCGGCCGGTTGTTGCTGTTGGAGACGACGTCGCCCGACGGCGGCACGGTCTCGGTGCAGGGCGCGGCGAAGGCGCTCGACTTCGTCGACTGCGCGCGGGCGCGCAAGTTGAGCGCCGTGGCCGACGAGTTGACGGACCGTGGGGAGCAGCCCGACCTGGCTGACGCGCACCGCCGGGTCGCCCTCCTCCGGCGCACGGCGACCCCCTGGTGGGCGCGGGCCTTCGGCATGACGTTGCTCGCCTTCGCCATCAGCATGCAGGTGGGCGTCACCTGGCACGCGTGGGTGGCCGCGGCGCTGGTGCAGGTCGTGACCTCGCTGACCGGCCTGCTCACGGCGCGCTGGACGATGCCGAGCCTGCTCTCGGCGGCGGTGTGCAGCTCGGCGGGCGGCGCCTTCGCGACGCTGCTGGTGAAGATCGGCTTCGTCGACCCGGTCGGCGCGGCGGCCGCCATCGCCGTGACCTGGCTGCTGCTCCTGCCGTTGCCGCAGATCATCGGCGCGGTCACCGACGCCATCGACGCCGACCACCTGTCGGCGCTGACCCGAGTGGCGAGCGTGCTGGTCGCCGGCGTCGGCGTCTTCGTCGGCGGGGCCTTCACCTTCGCGCTCGGCGAGCTGCTCGACATGGACCACCCCAAGCTCGACCATCTGCCGACCTTCCCCTGGTACGCGATCCTCGTCTTCTCGGCGCTGGGCGCCATCGCCAACGCCTTCGCCAACGGCGGCACGCTCTCGCTCGTGGGGCCTGCCGCCACTCTCGGCGTCGTCACCGGCACGGTGAACCAGGTGCTGCTGCGCGTGGCCGACGCGCCGACGCTGTGGGCGAACTCGGCGAGCGCGGTCGTGCTCGGCGTGCTGACGGTCGTGCTCGCCGCGCGCACCGGCTATCCGCAGCCCGTGCTGGCCCTCATGGGCGTCACCGGCGCGCTGCTGCCCGGCATCCCGGTGTTCTTCGGCATCTTGCAGGAGATGGGGGAGGGGTCCGGCGCGGCCTATTTCGGCCAGGCGGCCACCATCTGCGTCGGCATCGGCGCCGGTGTGGCCTTCGGCGCGTGGGTCACCGAGCGCGCGCGTTCGCGACGAACGTCGCGATGAGGGCGTGGTCCTTGACGCCCGGGGCGGACTCGACGCCGCTGGACACGTCGACGCCCCCCGGCCGCGCCTCGGCCACCGCCTGCGCGACATTGTCGGGCGCGAGGCCGCCGGCCAGCAGCCACGGGCCGTCGAGGTCGGCGTCGGCGAGTGCGCCGAGGTCCCAGCGCTCGCCGGAGCCCGCGCGGGGCGAGTCGAGCAGCAGCAGCTCCTCTCCGTGCGCGCCGACCCGGGGCCGCGGCTCCTTGGCGAGGGAGACGGCCCGCCACACGCGCGGGAACTGGTTCAACTCGGCGGTGTCGTCGGCGCGGTAGCCATGGGTCTGCAGGACGTCGACGCCGACGGTCCGGGCGGCCTCCACCGCCTCCGCGGCCGTCACGTCGTGGACGACCAGCACGGTCGTCGCGCGGCCGGCGGCGTGCGCGACGAGGGCGCGGGCCGTGTCGACGTCGACCGCGCGCGGGCTGGTCGCGCTCAGCACGAAGCCGACCGCGTCCGCGCCCGCCTCGACTGCGGCGTCGACGTCGGCGGACGTGCGCAGACCGCAGATCTTCACGAACAGCCGGTCGGCCTCGATCATCGCGGGGCCATGCGCAGGGCACCGTCCATCCGGATGGTCTCGCCGTTGAGGTAGTCGTGCGCCACGATGAACTCCACCAGCTGCGCGTACTCCTCGGGGCGGCCGAGGCGCTGCGGGAAGGGGACGCCCGCGGCGAGCCCGGCGCGGAACTCGTCGCTGACGGTGGCGAGCATCGGCGTCTCGACGACGCCCGGCGCGATGGTGTTGACCCGGATGCCGTGCTGGGCGAGGTCGCGGGCGGCCGGCAGCGTGAGCCCGACGACGCCGCCCTTCGACGAGGCGTAGGCGGCCTGGCCGATCTGGCCGTCGTAAGCGGCGATCGAGGCGGTGTTGACGACGACGCCGCGCTGTCCGTCCTCCAGCGGCTCCGTGGCCGCCATGGCCTCGGCGGCCAGCGTCAGCACTGTGAACGTGCCGACGAGGTTCACCTGGACCACCTTGGCGTACAGGGCGAGGTCGTGCGTGCCCTTGCGGCCGAGGATCCGGGCCGACGGTCCGATGCCCGCGCAGTTCACCGCCACGCGCAGCGGTCCCTGCTCGGCGGCCACGGCGACGGCCGCGCGGACCTGTTCCTCGTCGGTCACGTCGGTCTGGACGTAGGTGACGCCCTCGACCTCGGGCGCGTTCGACACGTCGAGGTCGAGCCCGACGACGCGCGCGCCGCCGGCGGCGAGGGCGGCCGCAGTGGCGGCGCCGAGCCCGGAGGCGGCCCCGGTGACGACGGCGGAGATGTCGGTGGTCTGCATGGTTCTCCTTCGAGAGGTCGGGTGGTTCAGCTCATCGGCTGGGCGTCGCAGGAGCTCTCGCCCAGGAGCGACAGGGTGCTCATGGTGCGCTGGAAGGTCTCGGGATGCTGTTCGGGCGTCGCGAGTTGGATTACATGGTCGGCGATCCGCACCCGGGTCGGCTGCACCGTGGCCGAGGAGGTGACCTCGCCGTCGCCGTCGCGGGTCAGTGTCACGTGTGTGATCATGCCCTCCTGGGTCTCGGGTTTGAGGCTGTTGGCCGTGCTCGGCGCCTGGTTGGACAGGAAGTTGCCCAGACCGTAGAAGACATACCGGCCGTTGATCTTCTCGCACGGCTGGATGACGTGGACGTGGGTGCCCAGGATCAGGTCGACTGCACTGGACTCCAACACCTCGCGGGCGATCTGACGCTGCTCGTCGGTCGGTTCGGTGCGGTACTCCTCGCCCCAGTGCATCGCCGCGATCACGAAGTCGGCTCCGGCGTCGCGGGCCTCCTGGGCGTCGGCGATGATGCCCTGCGCGCCGACGGCGGGCCATAGATTGTCGGCGAGCCACGGGGCCTCGTCGGGCACGTCGGTGTTCGGCCGCGCGGTGTGATTGCCGACGGTGTAGCTGTAGGCCAGGTGGGCGATCGACAGACCGTCGACCTCGTAGAGGGCCGGCTGTCCGGACTGCTCTTGACGGGCGGTCGGGCCGACGTAGCGCAGCCCCGCCGCCTCGACGGCCGTCTGTGTGTCGGCCAGTCCGGAGACGCCCTGGTCGAGGGTGTGGTTGGAGGCGAAGTCGCACCCGCCGTACCCGGCTCCGGCGAGGGCTTGCGCGAGCTGCGGCGGACTGTCGAAGGTGAGCCCCGCCGACGCCGCCATCGCGGACGCCTCGGCGCTCATCGGCGCCTCCAGATGGCAGAGGGTGAGGTCGGCCGCGCCGAGGAGCCCGGCGACGTCGGTGAACATCGGGGAGAAGTCGTAGTCGTCGGGACCGCCGCCCGCGTAGCCGCGCGCCTGGTTGATGAGCGGCGAGTGGGGCAGGATGTCGCCCGCCGCGCCGATGACCAGGCTGACCGGCTCCGGTGAGGCGTCCGCAGCGCCCGGCTCGGGCGAGTTGGTCGTGTCGGCGGTGGTCAGGCCGAACACGACCCGCGCCGCGACGAGGATCACGATCACGACCGCGCCGATCCGGATGAGATTCCTCACAGGCGGAGTCTAGATGATTGATGCAGGGAGGTCGGCTGTTCGGCGTGGCTACGTGACCGGATGGGCCAGAGTGTCCTCGTTCGGCGTGAGGGCTCTCTGATTATTCAGGCGTGCGTGTCGGGTGGAGCGTGCAGTTCCATTCGCGTGTCAGTCGTGGCGGGTGAGGACGCCGTGGGTGTTGAGGGTTTCATCCGGTGGTCGGGGATTTTGATGCCTGTGAGGTGGGTCGTGTTGGGTAGACGGCTCGTCCGGTTGCCTGCCGCCAGGTGCGGATCGTGTTCACGGCGAACTCGGTGGCGTCGTGGTCGGTTCCCACTGGCACCCAGCCGGGTTGGCGGTGATGCGCGTGGAGGTCACGTCCCGAGCGTACGCCGTTTCGCAGGCGGTGAGAGGAATCAGCGTCCGCGCAGGGGGAGGCGGATGGCGTCGAGGCCGTGGCGGAGGGTGTAGGCGGCGACGTTGACCAGCTGGTGGCGGTTCGGGGCGGGCTCCTTGCCGACGGCCATACGCCACATCTGCACGGTGTAGTAGGTGAGCTCGGTGAGACCGTCGAGGAGTTTGACCCCCGCACGACGCGGCTGGGTCACGACCTCGTCCAGGCTGCCGTCCAACAGGCTGGCGGGGGAGTCCGGCGCGACGGCCAGGGGCCGGCCCAGCCCGACGAGGTCGATCCCGCCGGAGGCGACCGCGTCCTCCATCGCCTCGGCGGTGCGGAACCCGCCGGTCAGCATGAGGGGCAGGCCGGGCAGCTCGGCCCGCACCCGCAGCGCGTAGTCCAAGAAGTAGGCCTCCCGCTTGCGGGTGCTCTCCTTGACTGAGTCGCTGACGCCGAGCATGGCGGCCGAGGAGTAGGTGCCGCCGGAGACCTCCAACAAGTCGATGCCCGCCGCGGCCAAAGCGTGCACGACCTCCAATGACTCGTCCTCGTCGAACCCGCCCCGCTGGAAGTCCGCCGAGTTCAACTTCACCGCCAGCACCTTGTCGGGGCCGATGGCCTCCCGGATCGCGGCGACCAGCTCCAGCAGGAAGCGGCGGCGGTTCTCCGGGGTGCCGCCCCACTGGTCGGTGCGCTGGTTCGACAGCGGCGACAGGAACTGGCTCACCAGATAGCCGTGGGCGCCGTGGATCTGCACCCCGTGGAAACCGGCCTGGGCGACGATCCGCGCGGTCGTCGCGAACGACCCCGCCACCCCCGGCACGGCGATGGCCGACGGGGCGACCGGATGCGCGCTCAACGTGCGGGGCGACTGGCGGCCCGGATGGTTGATCTGCACCAGCCCCACCGAACCGCCGCCGGTGACGATGTCGGCCCACTCCCGCAGGTCGTCGGCGTGGCGGTCGTCCTCGACGACCACGTTGCCGGGCTCGCCGAGCGCCCGCCGGTCCACCATCACGTTGCCGGTGATGGTCAGACCCTGGCCGTTGGCGGCCCACCGCCGGTAGAGGGTCTTGATCTCCTCGCCCGGCGACAGGCCCGGCCCAGCCAACGACTCGCTCAACGCCGCCTTCGCCAGCCGGTTCGGGACCACCGTGCCATTCGGCAACGTGAAGGGCATGCGCAGCACGGGAGTCGAGGTCATGGCCGACACGCTACAGCGCGGCGCCGGGGTCAGTCGCGCTCGGCGAAGGCGCGCTGACGTTGCAGGAGTTCGGCGACCTGCTCGGCGACCACGTCGAGGAGCCCTCCCTCCAATTCGTACACGTCGCCCTCCATCACCTCCACGACGACGCCGTCGGCGCGCACGCCCCAGGCGCGCCCGTCGTCGCCGACGATCTGCAGCACCGGCAGCACGCCGTCGACCTCCTGCTCGGCCAGGCGGACGAGTGCCCCGGACACGCTCGCCCACGCGGGCAGGCCCTCCACGTCGAAGCCGAGCAGCACCAGGCCGCGCCAGAACGTCCAGGCCGGCCCGACGGAGAAGGCCTCCGGCTCCGGCCAGACCTCCTCGCGCGCCATGACGCACAGGCCGTTGGCCCGCTCGACGAAGGCGACGACCTCGGCGGGCACGGGAAAGCCGACCGCCTGCTCGACCTCGACGATCCGTCCGGCGTCCGGGGCGGGCGCGGCGACGATCTGGAAGGCCTCCCGGTCGACTCCGGCCAGCGCGTCCCAGACGCGGTCGTGGAAACGCTCCGGGCTCATGCGCCCGAGCCTACGCGTCGGCGCCGACGCGTTCGCTCAGCCGTCGCAGTTCCTCCAGGACGATGTCGGGACGCTCCAACAGGACGAAGTGCGTGCCCTCGACCTCTCGGAAACGGGCTCCGGGGATGCGCCGGGCCGCCGAGCGCATGGCCGACGGTCCGGCCAGCAGGTCACGGCTGGCGGCGATCATGGTGGTGGGCGCCCGGACCTTCGACAGCGGGACCCGGTCGTGCTTCGCCGCCGCGAGCGCGAGTTTGGCGTACCAGGCCGGATGCATGGCGCAGTACTCCTGCAGCACCGTCTGCAGGATCGCCGGGTCGGTGCCGGCGGCGAAGAAGCCGGTCCGCTTGGCCAGACCCACAGTGGCCGGGGTCCACGGGATGGCGTTGACCACGGGTTTGAGGCCGTGTCCCAGCACCGCGCCGGCGCGCGCGGCGTTGACCATGAGCGGCCCGGCCACGAACGACGGAACCCGCAGCGGTTCCAACATGGTGGAGAACGTGGCGCCGGGCACCCCGGCGACCGCCAGGATGCCTCGGACTCGTTCGGGATGCCGGATCGCGAACTCGAAGGCGACGTTGACGCCGATCGACCAACAGGGGATCAGCGCCGACTCCATGCCCGCGTCGTCCATGACGGCGATCAGGTCGTCTAGATGGGCCTCGACGCCGATGTGGTCGGAGTCGGGCCGCCCCGACCCGCCGATGCCGCGGTGGTTCCAGCCGACGACCCGGAACCCGCTGTCGGGCTGCAACAGCGACGGCCAGACGTACGGATTCGTGCCGAGTCCGTTGGAGATGACGACATTCGGTCCCTCACCCTGATTGGTCCAGGCGCGCAGGGGCGTGCCGTCGGCGCTGGCGAGGTCGTAGAAGTGCACGAGCGAGGGCTGGATCACAGCAGGCCATCCTGCCGTGCGCGCCGCCTGGGAGCAACCGGGGGCCAGGCGACGAGGCCGCGGTCGGGCGGCGGTCGCGCTGGACGGTACGGGTCACGGCGTCACGCTGCGGGCCGAGCGGATCGCCTGGCGGAGGCGTCGCGCGGCGAAGGGGAAGATCATGCCGCACATCAGCGCGAGGCGGGAGCCGTCGGCGAAGCCGACCACGATCCGTCCGGCCATGAGCGGGCGAGGCCGCCAGCGGGCGTCGGACACCTCGGCGAGGGAGACCGACTGGACGACGGCCGGGTCGCGGCCGATGGCGGAGGAGGCGACGAGCAGACGTCGCGACGTCGCCATCACCGCCGCTCCGGGCTCGGTCGTGGCGAAGGCATCGTGCAGGGTCGCGGCGAGGCCGTGCGCCTCGCCGGCGACCATGACGCCACCGACCCACCGCGCGGCCACCCCGTCCTCGAACTCGATCGGCGGCGAGTCCCAGTTGAGCGGGTTCAGGTAGCGGAAGAGGTTCCAGTGGACCTTCGCGACGACCCGTGGTCGTCCGGTCTTGCCGCGCCGGTCCTCGCCGAGAGCCGGCTGCGCGGTCTCCCAGGTCAGTATCTCCTCGCCGTCGTCGAGCAGGTGTCGGGCCTCGCGGGGGATGGGGATGAGCCGCATAGAGGCACCGTAGCGCGGCCTGGCCGCCGCGTGTGGACAACTTGTTCGACAGATTCCGAGGTGTCTTCGATGCTGGCCGCATGTGGGGCATCTCTGGAACACTGACGGCAGGAGGTGGGTCATGTCGACGTTGGACGTCGGGTACGAGCGGCGGTACACGGTCGAGGACATGCCCGATCACGAGGGCAAGGCCGAGCTGGTCGACGGGAGGCTGGAGTTGAGTCCCCCGGCGCAGTGGGGCCACGCGTTGGTCGCGCATCGGCTCATCGTGGTGCTGTCGCGATTGTTGGGCGATGACTACCTCGCCATGACGGAGGTGGGAGTCCAACTGGGAACTCGCGATTACAGGCAACCCGACGCGGCGGTGGTCCGGCGTGACACCGACCCGTCGGTCCGCTGGCTCGGCCCGACCGACATGGTGCTCGCCGTCGAGGTGGTCTCGCCCGGCTCGCGTCGCAACGACCGGATCGTGAAGCCCGCGCAGTACGCGAAGGCGGGGATCGAGGGTTTCTGGCGGATCGAGACCGACCCCGACCTCACGCTCGCCGCCTACGCGCTCGACCCCGGCGCCGAGGTCTACACCGACCTCGGAACCTGGCGCTCCGGCGAGACGGTGACGGTCGAGCGCCCCTTCGGGGTCTCCTTCGACCTCGACGACCTCGCCCGCTGACCGCCGCCCCCGCGCGGACGTGGGAGGATCGGTGTTCGTGAGGAGCATCGACCCCGACGACCTCGGCATCGCGCTGCGCGTCCTCAAGGAGGCCGGCCAGCTCGACAACGAGCACCCCGACTTCATCGCGCTGCGCCGCGCGACCTCGACGTTCTTCAAAGACGCCAAGCGTCACCGCCGCCAAGTCAAGCGCGACGCGGTCAACGCCGCCGACCGTGCGGTCATCGAGTCGACCGCCACCGGCTCGGCCCGCCGCATCGACGACGAGACCGCCGGCATCCCGCTGGTCTCCCACGCCAAAGGCGCGACCGCGGGCGAGCTGTTGGTGCCGCGCGGCTGCTACATCTGCAAGAACAAGTACACGACCGTCGACGCCTTCTACCACCAGCTGTGCCCCGAGTGCGCGGCGTTCAGCCACGCCAAACGCGACGCCCGCACCGACCTGACCGGACGCCGCGCGCTGCTCACCGGCGGCCGGGCGAAGATCGGCATGTACATCGCGCTGCGGCTGCTGCGCGACGGCGCGCACCTGACCATCACCACGCGCTTCCCGCGCGACGCGGTGCGCCGCTACTCCCAGATGGAGGACTCCGCCGACTGGCTGCACCGGCTCAAAGTGGTCGGCATCGACTTGCGCGACCCTGCCCAGGTGATCGGCCTGGCCGACGACCTCGCCGTCGCCGGTCCGCTCGACATCCTCGTCAACAACGCCGCGCAGACCGTCAAACGTCAGCCGGGGGCCTACTCGGCGCTCGCCGACGCCGAGTCGCAGCCGCTGCCCGCCGGGTCGCCGGTCGAATTGGTCACCTTCGGGCACACCAGCGACGCCCACCCCGCCGCGCTCGTCGGCTCGGTCGAGTCCCATCCGGTGCTCGCCCGCGACGCCACGACCGCCGACGAGCTGACCGCGCTGGCCCTCAGCGCGGGCTCGGCCGACGTCGACCGGATCGACGCCGGCGGCCTGCTGCCCGACGTGGTCGACACCAACAGTTGGGTGCAGACCGTCGGCGAGGTCGACGCGCTGGAGCTGCTGGAGGTGCAGCTGTGCAACAGCGTCGCGCCGTTCATCCTCATCAGTCGGCTGCGCCCCGCGATGGCGCGGGCCGCCGCCGAGCGACGTCGCGCCTACGTGGTCAACGTCTCGGCGATGGAGGGCCAGTTCGGCCGCCGCTACAAGGGGGCCGGGCATCCGCACACGAACATGGCCAAGGCGGCGCTCAACATGCTCACCCGCACGAGCGCGGAGGAGATGTTCGAGACCGACCAGATCCTCATGACGGCCGTCGACACCGGCTGGATCACCGACGAGCGCCCGTACACGACGAAGGTCCGGCTGGCCGAGGAGGGCTTCAAGGCCCCGCTCGACCTGGTCGACGGCGCGGCCCGCGTCTACGACCCGATCGTGCGCGGCGAGGCCGGCGAGGACCTACGCGGGGTGTTCCTCAAGGACTACGCCGCCTCTCCCTGGTGAGACGGCCTCACTTGGTGACGCAGTCCGCGCCCTTCTCCGTCGCGATCTTCAGCGCCTCCTCGCCGACCTCGTCCAGATCGCCCTCGGCGACGGCCTTCAACTGCTCGTCGGTCAGGTCCGACTCGTGCAGCAGCTCGGCGTAGCACTTCGCCTGCCCCTCGGTGAGCTTGCTGCCGAAGACACGATTGCCCTCGACGAAACTGTCGGCGAGGTGGTCGACGGAGGGGCGCGACCCGCAAGCGGCGGTGGTGGCGAGCAGCGCCACGATCATGACGGTCAGAGACTTCTTCACAGTTTTCCTCACTCGGCGTTCTCGGCTGGCGTGGTGTCGTCCGTGACGCACTGCCTGATGATCTCGTAGGCGTCGTCGTCGCTCCCGGGGAACTCGATCATCGAGTCCGAGACGTAGAAGTCGCCGTCGGCGATCTGTCTCAGCGTCTCGTCGGACACGTCGGAGTCGACGAGCGCCTGGGCCATGCAGTCGGTGGCCTCGGGAGTGACGAGGTGGCCGGCCTGTTCCTGGAGCGCGTCGGCGAGCTCGTCGGCGGACGGGCGTGAGCCACAGGCCGCGGTGGTGGCGAGCAGAGCGACCGCGGCGACGGTCAGGGACTTCTTCACCAGCGGGCTCCTTCGCTTGGCGGGTGTCGGAAAGACTAAGGGGCCCGCCGACCAGGACGGTCTGCGGGCCCCGCGCCGGGTGTGGGTCAGGTCACTCGGTTCCGATGAACTCGGCGCACTCGGTGCCGGCCTCCTGGGAGACCTCGGTGAGCTTCTCCTTCTCCTCGTCGGACCCCTTGTAGTCCTCGTCGCCCTCGAGCATGGCGTTGAGGGTGTCGTCGGACAGGTCGGAGTCCACGTAGACCTTGGCCATGCAGTCGGCGAGATCCTCGGTGAGGGCGTCGCCGATCACCGAGCCGACGGGGTGGTCGTCCTCCTGGATGGCGGCGGACAGCTCGTCGGCCGTGGGTCGGCCGCCGCCGCAGGCCGAGGTGAGCGCGATCATCGCCGTGACCGCGCCGAACGCCAGTGTCTTCTTCATGTCGGGAACCCCCAGATCGAGTCTCGCGTGACGACTGCCACGCGGCAGCTATTCAACCCGACGCCGGTGACGCGCGAGTGATGCGGTCCTCAATGGAGGGTGAACGGCACGGAGGAGAGGGGTTAGCCCGCAGTGGCGCATTCGGACAGGGTCTCGGTGTAGAAATCCCAGAACTGGTTGGATTTCTCGTGCTTCGCGTCGGCCTCGGCGACGGCGAGCACATCCTCGTCGGGCAGTTTCGACTCCGCGAGCCGCGTGGCCGCGCACTCGGCGTCCTGCGCGGGGATCGGGAAGATCGAGTCGTCGGCGACGACGCCCTTCTCGATCTCCTCGACGCTCGGACGCCCGTCGCCGCAGGCGCTCAGCGTGAGGGCCGCCACGGCGAGGACGGTCAGGAGGCGGGAGGCGGGGCGAGGCGTCACGCCCGTCATCGTAGGCTCGTCGGGGGCCGACGCGGGCGCGGGTCGTCCATATGGTGGTACGCGCCACGCCGGGACTTGACCTGGCGCTGCGAGAGGGACACACTGGGTCGCGTGTTGGAACGACTTGTCGTACTCGTCTGACGTGACCGTCCTTCGGGGCGCGCGTCATCCCTCGTCTGCCATGGTGGCCGGGGGCTTTTTTTATGGCACGACGAGACCACTGTGATAGACACCGACACGACCACCCAGCGACACCTGGAGGACAGAGCATGGCGGGCCAGCCGAACGCCCAGACGACCGCACGGCCGATCGAGCCGGAGCGGGTGACGCTCACCGGGGCGCAGAGCCTCGTCCGGTCGTTGGAGCACGCGGGCGTCGAGGTCATCTTCGGGATCCCCGGCGGCGCGATCCTGCCGGCGTACGACCCGCTCTTCGACTCCTCGATCCGTCACATCCTGGTGCGCCACGAGCAGGGCGCCGGCCACGCCGCTCAGGGCTACGCGATGGCCACCGGCCGCGTCGGCGTCTGCATGGCGACCTCCGGCCCGGGCGCCACGAACCTCGTCACGGCCATCGCCGACGCCTACATGGACTCGGTGCCCATCGTGGCGATCACCGGGCAGGTCTCGAGCCACCTGATCGGCACCGACGGCTTCCAAGAGGCCGACATCCGCGGCATCACGATGCCGATCACCAAGCACAGCTTCCTCGTCACCGACGCCGCGCAGATCCCGCGGGTCGTCGCCGAGGCCTTCCACATCGCCGGCACCGGCCGTCCGGGCCCGGTGCTCGTCGACATCGCCAAGGACGCCCTGCAGGCCACCACCGCCTTCGACTGGCCGACCGAGCTGGCGCTGCCGGGCTACCGGCCCACCACGCACCCGCACGGCAAGCAGGTGCGCGAGGCCGCCCGCATGATCGTCGAGGCGAAGCAGCCGGTGCTCTACGTCGGCGGCGGCGTCGTCAAGGCCGACGCCTCGGCCGAGCTGCTGACCCTCGCCGAGACCTATGGACTGCCGGTCGTCACCACGCTGATGGCGCGCGGCGCCTTCCCCGACAGCCACGAGCTGCACATGGGCATGCCCGGCATGCACGGCAGCGTCTCGGCGGTCGCGGCGCTGCAGAAGGCCGATCTGCTGATCAGCCTCGGCGCGCGCTTCGACGACCGGGTCACCGGCAACCTCGACTCCTTCGCGGTCGGGGCCAAGATCATCCACGCCGACATCGACCCGGCGGAGATCTCCAAGAACCGTCACGCCGACGTGCCGATCGTGGGCGACTGCCGCGAGGTGCTCACGGACCTCCTGGCGGTGCTGGGCGCGCTGGCCGAGGACGGCGAGCGCGGCGACTACACGGCCTGGCGCGACCAGATGGCCAAGATCAAGGCCAAGTACCCGGTGGCCTACGAGCGCCCCGAGGCGGGCCTGGCGCCGCAGACCGTCATCGAGCGGCTCAGCGCCATCGCCGGCCCCGAGGCGGTCTACGCGGCGGGCGTCGGCCAGCACCAGATGTGGGCCGCGCACTTCCTCGACTTCGAGCGCCCGCGCCAGTGGCTCAACTCCGGCGGCGCCGGCACGATGGGCTACGCGGTCCCGGCCGCGATGGGCGCCCAGGTGGGCGACCCCGAGCGGGTCGTGTGGGCCATCGACGGCGACGGCTGCTTCCAGATGACCAACCAGGAGCTCGCCACCTGCGCCATCGAGGGCATCCCGATCAAGGTCGCGGTGATCAACAACTCCTCGCTCGGCATGGTGCGCCAGTGGCAGACCCTCTTCTACGACGGCCGCTACTCCAACACCGACCTCAACACCGGGCCGGAGGAGATCGGCGCGCTGCGCATCCCCGACTTCGTGAAGCTGGCCGAGGCGTACGGTTGCGTCGGCCTGCGGTGCGAGTCCGAGGACGACCTCGACGCCACCATCGAACAGGCGATGGCCGTCACCGACCGTCCGGTCGTGATCGACTTCGTGGTCGAGCGCGACGCGATGGTCTGGCCGATGGTCGCCGCCGGCACGAGCAATGACGACATCAAGATCGCGCGCGACCTCGCGCCCGACTGGGAGGACGACGAACTGTGACGACGCAACACACCCTGTCGGTGCTGGTCGAGAACACGCCGGGCGTGCTCGCGCGCGTGTCCAGCCTCTTCATGCGCCGTGGCTTCAACATCGAGTCGCTGGCCGTCGGGCCGACCGAGATCCCCGAGATCAGCCGCATGACGATCGTCGTCAACGTCGACGAACTGCCGTTGGAGCAGGTCACCAAGCAGCTCAACAAGCTGGTCAACGTGCTCAAGATCGTCGAGCTCGACTCCGGCTCGGCCGTCGAGCGCGAGCTGATGCTGATCAAGGTCAAGACCGACGCCTCGACGCGCGGACAGGTGCTGGAGATGGTGCAGCTGTTCCGCGCGAAGGTCGTGGACGTGTCCCACGACGCGGTGACCATCGAGGCCACCGGCGACTCCGGCAAGCTCAACGCCATGCTGAACGTGCTGGAGCCCTTCGGCATCCGTGAGATCGCCCAGTCCGGCCGCGTCGCGATCGGTCGCGGCGCGCGCTCCATCACCGACCGCAGCCTGCGTTCCGTGCCCGGTTCGCACGCTGGCTGAACCACCCTGCCCCATCATCTGAGGAGAAAACGTGCCCGAGTTGTTCTATGACGACGACGCCGACCTGTCGATCATCCAGGGCCGCCACGTCGCGGTCATCGGCTACGGCAGCCAGGGTCACGCCCACGCGCTCAACCTGCGCGACTCGGGCGTCGACGTCCGCATCGGCCTGAAGGAAGGCTCCAAGAGCAAGGAGAAGGCCGAGGCCGAGGGCCTGCGCGTCCTGCCCGTGGCCGAGGCCGTCGAGGAGGCCGACGTCGTCGTGATCCTCGCGCCCGACCAGGTGCAGCGCACCCTGTACGCCGAGGAGATCGCTCCGCACCTCGTCGCCGGCGACGCGCTGATCTTCGGTCACGGCTTCAACATCCGCTTCGGCTACATCACCGCCCCCGAGGGCGTCGACGTCGCGCTGGTCGCGCCGAAGGCCCCCGGCCACACGGTGCGCCGTGAGTTCGTCGCCGGTCGTGGCATCCCCGACATCATCGGCGTCGAGCAGGACGCCACCGGCAAGGCCTGGGATCTGGCCCTGTCGTACGCGAAGGCCATCGGCGGCACCCGCGCGGGCGTCATCAAGACAACCTTCACCGAGGAGACCGAGACCGACCTGTTCGGCGAGCAGGCAGTGCTCTGCGGCGGTGTGTCGCACCTGGTCCAGGCGGGCTTCGAGACGCTGACCGAGGCTGGCTACCAGCCGGAGATCGCCTACTTCGAGGTGCTGCACGAGCTCAAGCTCATCGTCGACCTCATGTGGGAGGGCGGCATCGCCAAGCAGCGTTGGAGCATCTCCGACACCGCCGAGTACGGCGACTACGTCTCCGGACCGCGCGTCATCGACGTCGGCGTCAAGGAGCGCATGCAGGCGGTGCTGGCCGACATCCAGTCCGGCGCCTTCGCCGAGCGCTTCATCGCCGACCAGGACAACGGCGCGAAGGAGTTCTTGGAGCTGCGCGAGAAGGAGGCCGGCCACCCGATCGAGGCCACCGGCAAGAACCTGCGGGCTCACTTCGCCTGGAAGCAGAGCGACGAGGACTACGTCGAGGGCTCCGCGGCCCGCTGATCTCCCAGATTTGCGCCGTGTTGGGTCGTTTCCTCTCGGGGAAATGACCCAACACGGCGCATTTCTCGTCTCAGGCGATGAGGTCGAGCGAGGCGTCCGAGGGGCGCGGGGGCGCGGCGCGGCCGCCTTGGACCTCGTCGAGGGCCAGGCGCAGGCGGGCGACGGCCTCGCTGAGCTGCTCGGGGCTGTGCGCGTAGGGGATGCGGGTGTGCCGCTCGCCGAGGCGGCTGGCCTGGGTGAAGAACCGCGGCCCGGGAGTGAGCAGCAGCTTGCGGCGCTCGGCCGCCGCGCACAGGCGCGTCGAGATGTGGCCGGGCAGGGTGACCCACACGCTCAGACCGCCCGCCGGACACGGGGCCTCGACCTCCGGCAGCCGCTCGGCCAGCTCGGCGAGCAGATGGTCGCGTCCGGCCCGTAGCGCCGCGCGTCCGGCCGCCGCAGTCTGGCCGCCGTCGGCGAGCAGCTCGGCGACGACCATCTGGTCGAAGGCCGAGGTGCCGAGGTCGCCGATCATGCGCGCCTGCACGAGCGTCATCACCAGGTGCTTCGGGGCGCGCAGCCAGCCCACCCGCAGGCCGCCCCAGTAGGTCTTGGACGACGAGCCGACCAGTACCGCCGACGGGTCGAAGGCGGCCAGGCTCGGCGGCAGGTCGATCCCGTCGAGGTTGACCTCGCGCATCGACTCGTCGACCACCGCGATCACGCCGTGCCGGTCCAGCTCACGCCCCCAGGCCTCGCGTTCGGCCAGCGTCATGACCGACGCGGTCGGATTGTGGAAGTCGGGGATGAGGTAGGTCATCGTGTGCCGTCCGGCCGCCAGCGCTGCCGTCATCGACTCGATGTCCCACGGCGAGCCGCCGACCGGTAGCGGGGTGAGCCGGCCGCCCGAGGCCACGATGGCGTCGTGAGCGTGCGGATAGCTGCTGCCCTCGACCAGCACCCGGTCTCCGGGGGAGAGCAGGGTGCGCGCGAGCAGCGAGATCGCGCCCATCGCCCCGTTGGTGACGATGATCTGCTCGGGGTCGGTCGGCAGGCCGCGCCGTCGGTACTGCTCGGCGATCAGCTCGCGCAGGACGGGCAGGCCGTCGGGCAGGTAGCCGCTGGTCGCCAGCAGGCTGGGCAGCTTCTCGCAGGCGCGCTCGAAGGCCCGCGCCATGCCGGGCGGCCCCACCGGCGCGGAGTAGGTGAAGGCGAGGGCGTCGGGGTCGGTCGAGGTGCTGATGAGCGAGCTGGCCGTGGACGCCTCCAATGGCAGGGCGATGGTGCTGCCGGAACCG
The DNA here is from genome assembly GCF_047606445.1 of Aeromicrobium sp. GTDB lineage: Bacteria > Actinomycetota > Actinomycetes > Propionibacteriales > Nocardioidaceae > Aeromicrobium. The sequence goes on from NZ_JASGEK010000032.1 coordinate 16,291, forward strand.
CGGCGGGACTCGATCAGGCCCGCGTCGCGCAGCTCGGCGTAGACGCGGGAGGTCGTGGTGCGGCTGACCCCGAGCACGGCGGCCAGCTCCCGCTCGCTCGGCAGCCGGGCGCCGTCGGCGATCCGTCCGTCGAGGGCGGCGACGCGGATGCGGTCGGTGATCTCGACGTACGCGGGGCCGTCGGCGTCGAGCTCGCCGATGACGGCGGCGAGGCGACGGGCGGAGAGGGTAGGGGCCATGAGTCCACTGTCTCTTAATTGGCTATTCAAAGCAAGGCCAATTTGACTCATGCTGGACTCATGTTCTGGATCCTCCTCGCGCTGCTCGCCTGCTGGGCGGTCTCGCGCTCCCTCGTTCTGACACTCTCCGACGGTCACGGGGACCGCCCCGGCCCGCGCAGCCACGCCCACGAGGCGGTCGAGTCATGGCGCGCCTGACCCGGCTGCTCGTCGGCCTATGGCTCTACGGCGCGACGATGGCGCTGCTCGTCGAGGCGGGGCTCGGCCTGGCGCCCTGGGACGTGTTCCACGAGGGCGTGACACGGCTGACCCCGCTGTCCTTCGGGCGGGTCGTCATCGTGACCGGCGCGCTGGTCATGCTCGCCTGGATCCCGCTGCGCCAACGTCCCGGCGTCGGCACCGTGCTCAACGTGCTGCTCGTGGGCGTCGCCGCCGACGTCACGCTGGCGGTGCTGCCGACGCCCGACGACCTCGCCGTCCAGATCGCCTTCTTGACGGCGGGCGTCGTCGGCAACGCGGTGGCCGGAGCCCTCTACGTCGGCGCCGGCCTCGGCACGGGGCCGCGCGACGGGCTCTGGGACGGCCTCGCACGGCGCACCGGATGGAGCGTGCGACGCATCCGCACCGCCATCGAACTCAGTGTCGTCGCCGTCGGCTTCGTCCTCGGCGGCACGATCGGCGTCGGAACGATCCTCTACGCGACGCTCATCGGACCGCTGACGCAGCTTTTCCTGCGCCTGCTCGGCTCAGCGGCGGGTCGCGATGACGAGGCTGGCGCCCTCGTCGATCAGCATCTCCACCGCGACGAAGCGCTCGTCGGTCAGCCACTGCTCGCGGATCGAGTCGACCTGGCCGTCGACGATCGGCGGCCAGTGGGGTGACGGCGTGAAGTCGTCGAGGACCGCGATGCCGCCCGGCTCCAGCAGGTCGGCGAGGTGGTCGATCTCGGCCATCACCTCGCGCACGTCGACGAACACCAGGGAGAACGGCGCGTGCGTCTCGATGGCGGTCCAGTCGCCCGAGACGATCTCGATGCTCTCGACGTCGGCGAAGATGCGCTGCACCTCCTCGGCGAGCGCCGGGTCGAGCTCGGCGCTGACGATCCGGGCGTCCTCCGGCGCGCCGCTGGCCAGCCAGGCCGAGCCGACGCCCGTGCCGGTGCCCAACTCGGCGAGGCGGCCCGTGCGCGAGGCGGCCAGCGCGGCCAGCAGGCGACCGGTCTCATGGCGGGTGGAGGTGATGAAGCCGCGCTGTCGCGACAGGTCCAGCGCGCGCGCCACCAGTTCGGGGACGTCGATGGGGGAAGGCACGGTCCCAGTCTTCCATCGTCGCCGGCCCTGGGGTACGCTGCCCACTATGCGGAAGCAGTTGGTAGTCGCCTGCCGCAGCAGGGCCTCCTAGGGCCACACCTGCTGCGGTGTTCTGGCGTTGGCCCGCTGAACCGCACGCAGGATCTCATCACCACTCTTCGATCTGCTTCCTTCTCGCATCGGTCACCCCGATGTCGCGGTTCAGCGGACCGGCTGCTCGATCAGCCGCTCACCTGACACTTGTTTCGAGAAGGAGACACATCATGCCCACACCGGTGATCGAATGGGGACCCGCCCACCTGCGCGCCGACGAGGAGCCCGACACGTCGCGCGACTTCGACGAGCGTCCCGACGACAACTGACGCGGCCTCACTAGAGTGAGCGCTATGACGCAGACCTACAACCTCGCCGTCGTCGCGGGCGACGGCATCGGCCCCGAAGTCACCTCCCAGGCCCTCGCGGTCCTCGACCAGGTGGCCCCCCAGCACGGACTGAGCTTCGCGCGCACCGAGTACGAGCTCGGCGCCCGGCAGTACCACGCCACCGGCGAGACGCTGCCCGACAGCGTGTTGGAGGAGATCCGGGGGCAGGACGCGATCCTGCTCGGCGCCATCGGCGACCCCAGCGTCCCGTCGGGCGTCCTGGAGCGCGGTCTGCTGCTGAAGCTGCGCTTCGAGCTGGACCACTACGTCAACCTGCGTCCGTCCAAGCTGTTCCCGGGTGTCCCGACGCCGCTGGCGAACCCGGGCGACATCGACTTCGTGGTCGTGCGCGAGGGCACCGAGGGCCCGTACGTCGGCAACGGCGGCGCGATCCGCGTCGGCACGCCGCACGAGTTGGCCACCGAGGTCAGCCTCAACACGGCCTTCGGCGTCGAGCGGGTCGTCCGGGACGCCTTCGCCCGCGCCCAGGCGCGTCCGCGCAAGAAGCTGACGCTCGTGCACAAGAACAACGTGCTCGTGCACGCCGGCCACCTGTGGAGCCGCACGGTCGACGCCGTCGGTGCGGAGTTCCCTGACGTCACGGTCGACTATCTGCACGTCGACGCCGCGACGATCTTCCTGGCGACCGACCCGGCGCGCTTCGACGTGATCGTCACCGACAACCTCTTCGGCGACATCCTCACCGACCTGGCCGCGGCCATCACCGGCGGCATCGGCCTGGCCGCGAGCGGCAACGTCAACCCCGACCGCACCGCGCCGAGCATGTTCGAGCCGGTCCACGGCTCGGCCCCCGATATCGCGGGCCAGTCCAAGGCCGACCCGACCGCCGCGATCTTGTCCGGCGCGCTGCTGCTGGACCACCTCGGCCACCCCGAGGCCGCCCGGCAGATCGAGACGGCCGTCGAGGCCGACATCGCCGAGCGAGCGGGCGCGGTCCGCTCCACCGAGGAGGTGGGGGAGGCCATCGCGGCGCGCGTGGCCGCGTCGGTATCGGGCTCCTGACCCCTCCGACTCTCTCCCTAGAACAGGACCATCATGACCACCACCCCCGAGTTCTCCGCGTCGTTCACCCAGAATGAGGCGGCCCGGACCGACCAGGAGCGCGCCGCGATCCTCGCCGACCCCGGCTTCGGCAACCACTTCACCGACCACATGTTCCTGTCCGAGTGGACGGTCGACGGCGGCTGGGCCGATCCTAGGGTCGTCCCGTACGGACCGCTCCAGCTGGACCCGGCCGCCGCCGTGCTGCACTACGCCCAAGAGGTCTTCGAGGGCCTCAAGGCGTACGCGCACGCCGACGGGTCGGTCTGGGCCTTCCGTCCGGAGGCGAACGGAGCCCGTCTGGGGCGCTCGGCGGCGCGGCTGGCGCTGCCGGAGCTGCCGGTCGAGTGGTTCCTGGGCTCGATCCGGGCGCTGATCGCGGCCGACCGCGACTGGGTGCCGTCGGGAGAGGAACGCAGCCTGTACCTGCGGCCGTTCATGTTCGCCTCCGAGGTGTTCCTCGGCGTGCGCCCGGCCCATCACGTGACCTACTCGGTCATCGCGTCGCCCGCGGGCGCCTACTTCTCCGGCGGCGTCAAGCCGGTCAGCATCTGGCTGTCGGAGAACTACGCGCGCGCGGCGGCCGGCGGCACCGGCGCGGCCAAGTGCGGCGGCAACTACGCCGCCGGCCTGCTGCCGCAGCAGGAGGCCTTCGAGCACGGCTGCGAGCAGGTGGCCTTCCTCGACGCGGCCGAGCACCGCTGGGTCGAGGAGCTGGGCGGCATGAACCTGTACTTCGTGCGCTCCGACGGCTCCGTCGTCACTCCGGAGCTGTCCGGCTCGATCCTGGAGGGCATCACCCGCGACTCGATCCTGACGCTCGCGGCCGATCTCGGGCACGGGGTCACCGAGCGCAAGGTGTCGATCGACGAGTGGCAGGGCGGCGTGGCCTCGGGCGAGATCACCGAGGTGTTCGCCTGCGGCACCGCCGCCGTCGTCACCCCTGTCGGCCGCCTCGCCTGGAACGGCGGCGAGGTCGACGCGTCGAACGGCGAGATGGGCCCGGTCACCGCCGCGATCCGCTCGGCCCTGGTCGACATCCAGTACGGCCGCGCCGAGGACCGCCACGGCTGGATGACCCGCATGGTCTGAAACCGTCCCGCCCCAAGGCGGTGAGTTCGGGCTCTCCGATTATTCAGTGGGGCGTGTCGGGTCGGGGGTGTGGTTCCATTCGCCGTGCCAGTCGTGGCGGGCGAGGGTCCCGTCGGTGTCGAGTTCGGCGTGGACGGTGAGGCCGGTCTCGGTCGCGAGGGCGGTGAGTTCGGTCTTCTGCGGACGGGTGCGGTAGTCGTCGGATCCGTCGCCGTCTGGCGTTCACGGCGAACGCCGCGGTGTCGTGGCCGGTCCCCACCGACACCCAGCCGGTGCCGGTGGCGATGTCGTAGATCCCGGAGGGGCTGACCTTGCCGAGTTCGGGGTCTTTGAAGTCGTGGACCCGCACCGGCTCAGGCGAGGCTTCGGTCGCCGTTCGCGGCCGCCGTTCTCGAGTCCCCGAGCAGTTCCTTCCTCTTGGTGTCCACGCCGATCACCGGGTCACCACTGTTGTGGTGGTCGGCGGCCTGGCTGTGGAGACAGGAGAACTGGGCGTCACGGTCAGCATGCTGGCGACTCTCGGTGGTCTTTGGCGTTGGCCTGCAAACTGAACCCCTGCCCCCGAGAAGGTCGGCGACCTTCGCGGCCGACGCCGGATGCCCCGACGCGTTCAGTTCGTCGGCAAGTTTCCGAGTCGACGGCATGGTCTACGACAACGCCGATTCGGGGGTGGTCTCAACTCACCCTGACACACAGGAAGATGGGTAATGATGGGATGACCGAGCGGGTTAGGCCAAGGAGTGATGGTTCATGAGACAGCGTCGTGTGGTGTCAGGGTTGAGTGTGTTCGCCTTGGCGGTGAGCGTGTTGAACACGGGTGCGCCGATGAGACCGTCGGGCGGAGCCGCGCCGTTTTTGTCCGTCGCGGAGTCGACGCCGGGCGACGTCGAGGAGACGCCCCCTGCGGTGCTGGATCCCGAGGCCACCGTCGACCTCGAATGGGACACTCCCGTCCAAGGGGCCGACGCGCTCGATGCGCTGGGCGACGCGCTGCCAGCCGTGGCAGCGCATAACGGCCTGACGGCCGAACAACTCAGCGCGACACTGACCAGCGATGCGACGGTCGGCGTCGATCCGACCGGTGCGCTCTTTGCCGCTGAGAACGAGGCCCTTCACGATCATGGCACGGCCGAGGGCGCCACGGAGCACGCTGGACATGCCGGTGAGGCAGGCGCAGTGACGGAGGAGGCAGCCGACTATGTCAGCCTTCAATCCCTGGCCCAGGAAGACCAGTCGAACGTGGAGACGGCCGAGGCGGTCGCGGACCTGAGTGATACCTTCGCGCTCCACAGCAACCTTGGAGCTCAGCGCACGATCTTCCTCGACTTCGACGGCCATACGGTCTCCGGCACGGCATGGAACGACCTCTATGGCGTCGCGGATGGTTTTCAGCGCGGTTATTCACAGGATTCCGACTACACGACCTTCAACACCGCCGAGTTGAATCACATCCAGCAGGTGTGGGCGTATGTCGCCGAGGACTACTCCGCTTTCGATGTCGATGTCACGACGGAAGACCCCGGAACGGCTGCTATCGAGCGCAGCAACTCGTCAGACCTGGTCTACGGTGCGCGGGCGCTGATCTCCTCGACGACGACCTTTCCTTCGAGTTGCGGCACTAGTTGCGCCGGCATTGCCTACATCGGCAACTTCGACGCCGCCTCCAACCATGCCTACTACCAGACCGCATGGATCAAGGCGAGCACGTACACGACGAATGCTCCAGCGATGGCCCTGGTGGTCAGCCATGAGATCGGACATAACGGTGGGCTCTACCACACGGCCGGCCAGACCGACAGCTACTACAGCGGCCACGACAACTGGGGCCCGATCATGGGCGCGCCGTACACTCGGGCGGTCACACAGTGGACTGACCAGGACGACACGCGTATGGCGCGTGACGCGAGCCAGAGCGGCCCGGATATCACCGTCCTGAACCTCAACGGCCTGACTTCTCGCACGGATGAAGCTGCGGGAACGATCACTTCCGCCCCGACGGTTTCCGACAGTGGCGCTTCGGGCTTCGTCACCTCGTCCAGCGATGTCGACGTGTGGAAACTGGGCGCCTGTTCCGGCTCTGCGACAGTCGTCGCGACACCAGCGGCACAAGGACCGAACGTCGATCTCAAACTGACGATACTGAGTTCGGCGGGGGCCACCTTGGCGACCAACGATCCGACATCGAGTTCGACCGGAAGCTGGGCGAGCGGGACGCTCGTGGCGACTGGCATGGATGCGACAGCCTCGGTGACGAACAGCGGGGTGCTCTATGCGCAGGTTCAAGGCACGGGTGTCACATCGCGTTACAGTGCTTATGGCAGCGTCGGCGCATACACGCTCACGTGGTCGTGCGCCGGCACGACTACATCAACGGTCGCGAACACGGTGCTGCCGGCGATCACGGGAACCGCGCAGGTCGGCCAGACGCTGACAGCCTCGGCTGGCACGTGGACGCCGAGTTCAGGAGTGAGCTTCACCTACCAATGGCTGGCCGACGGCGTGGCGCTCTCCGGTGCGTCGACATCGACTTTGGCGCTGACCTCGACGCATCTGGGCAAGAAGATCTCAGTGCGAGTGACCGGCTCTCGCACAGGCTATGAGTCGGCCAGCGCGACATCGGCTCAGACGGCTGCGGTGGTGCCCGCGTGCGTCTTCAGCGATGTGACGTCGGGACATGTGTTCCAGACGGAAATCTGCTGGCTGGCCGCGTCTGGCGTGACCACGGGGTACAGTGACGGGACCTTCCGCCCCTCCCAATCGGTGCTGCGCGAGCAGGTGGCAGCCTTCCTTTACCGGTTCATGAACGGCGGTGCGAATCCGTCGACTTCGGATCCAGTGGCGACTTTTAGCGACGTGGCGAGTTCGCACGTGTTCACCCGCCACATCCGATGGCTCACCGATGAGGAGATCACGACGGGCTATTCCGACAACACCTTCCGTCCTTCCCAGCCGGTGCGGCGTGAGCAGGTCGCCGCTTTCCTCTACCGACTCGCGGGCTCGCCTACGTTTTCGGTGACGTCGTGCGGTCTGACTGATGTGCCGTCGAGCCACGTGTTCGCCAAGGAGATCTGCTGGCTGAAGTCCACGGGCATCACCACCGGATACAGCGACAACACTTTCCGTCCGTCGCAGCCGGTGTTGCGTGAGCAGATAGCCGCCTTCCTCTACCGTTTCGATGCGAAGGGCTACTGACCGGCAGCCTGGAAGGCCTTGAGAGACTCCACCAAGGGGTCGGTATCCCAGAGGCGGCTGGTCCAGGCTGTGCGGACGAGGCAGCGGGTGATGGCGGCGGCGAGCGCAATGAAGGTGCCGATCACGCGACCGGCGCCTTGGGCCTTACCCCGGAACGTGGACACAGGGGTGGACGACGCGGCCGATGGGAGCGTGGCAGCGTGGAGGGACTCGTAGGCGGATGGTGACTGGTAGCCGCACCGGGAGCGGCTGCGGCGGGTGTCGTACCGGGTGACCCGCCGGAACGCCTCCCGGCGGCAGGTGGCCTCGTCGGCCCGGCACGCGGCGTCTCGGAGGATCTTCCGCGTGAGCGTGGCGTTGGACGACTCCGCGAGCGCGTTGTCCGCGGACGCGCCGACCGCGCCCATCGACTGGGTCACGCCGCGGTCGACACACGGCCGGGCCCAGTGCTCCATGGTGTGGACGCTCCCGTGGTGGGGGCGGAGCACCGCCCCAGCCAGGACGCCAGCGTCTCCGCGGGTCGCGGCAGGGGTTTGAGGGCGTTCTCGACCAGGTCGGCGCGCATGTGGTCAGCGACCCGTCCAGGCCGTACTCCTGAAGGTCGTACAGGGCGTCGAGTCAGACCGGAAGGCGCTTGACGAGCTCGTCATCGGTGTAGGGAGACGGTTGGCGGTCACCTGAACAACTCCTGCGGGTCGTCGGTGAAGGCGACGAGCAATTCGTCGTCGTGGAAGGAGATCTCCAGGGCGACGCCGGCGCGGTCCCGGGGGTCGGGTTGGCCGAGGCCGAGGGCGATGTCGGACAGGGTGACCGTCGCGGAGCCGAGGGGGTCGTTGGCCGGCCACTCGACGAGCAGACGGTGGACCAGGCCGGTCAGCACCGCCAGGGTGACCGCCAGCGCCGACGGGTCGACGTCGACGACCCGCAGCTCCGGCAGGCCGAAGGTCGCCAGGCCGAGCGAGACGACGTCGGGGCCGTCGAGGTCGAGCGCGACCCATTGCGCCGCCGTGTTCGGATCGGTCTGATCGGCGTGGTGGGCGACGAGTCGTGGCACCACGAGGTCGAGCACGAGGCCGTCGTGCTGGGCAGCCAGGGTCAACGCCTCCAGCCGGGCCGCCACGACGTCGCGGCGCACGTCGGCCAACGGGCCGGAGCGGTGCAACACGGTCACGTGCGGCCGTTCGGCGAGCGCGGCGAGATCGTCGGGGCTCGCGCCGAAACGCCGCAGCAGAGCGTCCTCGGGCAACTCCAACGCCTGACTGCCGGCGACCTCCAACGGCTCGGCGGTCGCGACCGCGTGCAGGCTGTGGCGCACGGCCGGAGTCGGGACCATCATGACGGGCGCCCTGTGGTGGCATGCATGGGTGTGAAGTCTAGACTGAGTGCTATGTCGAGCCTTTCGATCATCATTGCCGGGCGCGCCGGAATCTGAACCCTTTCAGACCAGCGCGCCGCCTCCCGATCCCCGGGGGGCTTTTTTGTTGAACGAACGGATGCGAGCACCGGATAAGGAAAGCCATGACCGTCACCCCCGACCAGCGTTTCCACGTCTACGACACGACGATGCGCGACGGCGCCCAGCAGGAGGGCCTGAACCTCTCGGTGCAGGACAAGCTGCACATCGCCGCGCACCTCGACGACCTCGGCGTGGGCTACATCGAGGGCGGCTGGCCGGGCTCGAATCCGAAGGACACCGAGTTCTTCGCCCTGGCGGCCAAGGAGCTCGACCTCACGCACGCCACGCTCGCCGCCTTCGGCGCCACCCGCCGGGCCGGGGTGCAGGCCGCCGACGACCCGCTGGTCGCCGCGCTGCGCGACTCCGGCGCCTCGGTCGTCACGCTGGTCGCCAAGAGCCACGACAAGCACGTCGAGCTCGCGCTGCGCACCACGCTGGAAGAGAACCTCGCGATGGTGCGCGACACCGTCGAGCATCTGCGCGCCGAGGGCCAGCGGGTCTTCGTCGACCTGGAGCACTTCTTCAACGGCTACCTCGACAACCGCGACTACGCCCTCGAGGTCGTGCGCGCGGCCGCCGAGGCCGGGGCCGAGGTCGCGGTGCTGTGCGACACCAACGGCGGCATGCTGCCCCATCAGGTGACCGACGTCGTCGGCGACGTGCTCGCCAGCACCGGCGCCCGGCTCGGCGTACACGCGCACAACGACACCGGCTGCGCTGTCGCCAACTCGATGGCCGCCGTGCTGGCCGGGGCCACCCACCTCCAGGGCTGCGTCAACGGCTACGGCGAGCGCACCGGCAACGCCGACCTCATCACCTGCGTGGCGAACCTGGAGCTCAAGCTCGACCGGCCCGTGCTGCCCGAGGGCAAGCTCGCCGAGGCCACCCGGATCGCCCACGCCGTCGCCGAGATCACCAACTACCCGCCGTCGGCCCGTCAGCCGTACACGGGCGTCTCGTCCTTCGCGCACAAGGCGGGACTGCACGCCAGCGCCATCCGCGTCGACCCCGACCTCTACCAGCACATCGACCCCGCGCTCGTCGGCAACGACATGCGCCTGCTCGTCTCGGAGATGGCCGGCCGCGCCACCATCGAGCTGAAGGGGCGCGAGCTGGGCTTCGACCTCGCCGACGACCCCGAGCGGCTCGCCCGGCTCACCGACAAGGTCAAGGAGCTGGAGCAGGCCGGGTACACCTTCGAGGCCGCCGACGCCTCCTTCGAGCTGCTGCTCGCCGAGGAGGCAGGCGAGCGGCCGGCCTACTTCGAGGTCGAGTCCTGGCGCACGCTCGCCACCCCCGACGCCGCCGAGGCCATCGTCAAGATCGTCGCGGGCGGACAGCGGCTCGTCGTCGTCGGCGAGGGCAACGGCCCGGTCAACGCCCTCGACCACGCGCTGCGGCAGGCCATCGAGCAGCTTTACCCCGACGTCGCGCGCTTCCACCTCACCGACTTCCGGGTGCGCATCCTCGACCAGGGCAGCGGCACCGACGCGATCACCCGCGTCCTCATCGAGACCTCCGACGGCGAGGACTCCTGGGTCACCGTCGGCGTCGGCGCGAACATCATCGAGGCGTCCTGGATCGCGCTGACCGACGCGCTCGCCTACGGCCTGCGCGCGCACGGCGTGGCCCCGGTCGGTCGCTGAGGCCGTCCGGTGGCGCACAGGCGGAGCGCCCGGTCGCGGGAACGACGGCGACGGTGGCGGCGGATCGCGCTGGCGCTGCCGGTCCTGACGACGATCCTGCTGATCGCCGTGGTCGGCGGGCTGATCATCGTCGAGCAGCAGTCGCAGGTCCGCACCACGGAGGAGGCCGACGCCGTCGCGCAGGACTTCCTCGCCGAGGTCGACGCCTTCCGCACCGACCTGACCGAGTTGATCGAGGCGGGCCGCGAGGGGCCGCCGGCGGAGTTGAAGGCCCGGATCGAGGCGCGGATCGCCGAGCCGCCGACCCTGCCGGAGCTGACCGGCGAGGGAGCCGACCTGTCCCGCGAGTACCACGACGCGCAGTACGTCGAGGCCGCTCTGCTCGACCCGTACACGGAGCTGGTCGACGTGCTGGGCAGGACCGCCGTCGCGCGCGACTTCATCGGCGCCGCCGGCGCCGCTCTCGCGCTGCGGGTGGAGGACCTGGCGGGCTCGACCACCATCGAGAGCACCGAGGTCGTGGAGGGGCAGGTCATCCCGGCGTTCGAGGACGCGCTGGCGACCTTCGAGGCGGTCCCGGTCCCCGCCGGCCAGGAGGAGCTGGCCGGGCAGGTCGCGTCGGCGCTGCGCCATGTCGTCGACGAGTGCCGGCTGCTGGTCAGCCTCGCCTCGGCGGGTCAGTCCTACTCGTTCAGCTACGGCGAGCAGGTCGCGGTGGCGCAGGAGGGCGTGCGGCTCTACGGGCTCACCGTCGACGCCGACCTGGCCACGGCCGTCGACGCCGCGCTGCTGTGAGATCCGGGTTAGTGTGAACTATGAGCACACGCGCCAAGGTCGTGATCTTCTCCTGCGTCTTCGGGCTTCTCGTCGTGGCGGGCATCGCCGCGACCGTCGTCTTCCTGGTGATCCAGCAGAACCGGAAAGAGGACGTCGCCGAGGCCGACCGGGTGGCTGCGGAGTATCTGGAGGCCGTCGCGGACTTCCGTGAGGAGCAGGCGGAGAGGATCGGCCGGAAGACCGACGACCCGGAGGCGGCGCTGGAGATGGTCGAGGACGCGCAGAAGGAGATCCCCGAACTGGGCGCGGCCCCGGAGTACGGCCGCGAGAACTCCGACGACTACGCGGAGGCCGGGCGAGCCGAGGAGCGGGCGGCCGACGACCTCGACGCGTTGTCGGGCGTGGTCGGCGAGGCGCTCGGCACCGGCGACTTCGTCGCGGCGGCGACGGCCGCGCTCGACGGCGAGGCTCCGCAGGGCTTGCTCGGCACGGGGCCGTTCGCCGACGGCCAGCCGGTCCGCGACACTGCGATCCCGGGTATGCAGGCGATCAAGGACGATTTCGAGGCGGTGGAGGTGCCTGACGGCTTCGAGGACGCCGCTGAGGCGACGTCGGCGGCGCTGCAGCACGTGATCGACGGGCTGGGTGCGATGGCGGCGTCATTGGACGGTGGACAGTCGTACTCCTTCGAGTATGACGCGGAGTACAACGAGGCTTTGGAGGCGGTCTTCGCCGCGGTCGACGACACGGAGTCGACGCTGGACGACGCCGTCGAGGCCTTCGGCGCGGGCGAGGAGGTCGAAGACCCGTCGGACGACAGCCAGGACGAGTCCGTGGCGTCGAGGAGCCGGCCTTGATTTTTCGTGCGACACGGTGGCGCGAGTGTGGTGTGAATGCGCGGAAGTTCCTGTCCTGTTCGAGAAAATTGGACGTGTCGAAGGTCGGACCTCGTCGGAGCCTTCGGCGGGCGGCTGTGGATGTGGGCGGCTGACGTCCTGGACGTGGTTGACGCGCGAACGGGCGAACAGGATGCTCTGACCCCCGGAGAAGATCGGGGGCTTCCAGCACTCGGCCAACGTGCCGGTTCAGGGCGTCGGCACGTGGGCGCGCCTGGCGAACCCAACGGGTATGGGGGAACCGACGCCGGCGAAGCTGGCGTGTCAGCCTGAGGGCGATCTGACGGCTGAGGACCTTCCCGCCTGCGAGATCACGGGTCGTGATTTCGGGACACCGTGACGGACTCGGCGGCGCTCAGCGGCTGAAGGAGTAGTCCGACATCGGGACGCGCCGGTTGCGCCAGCGGACCTCGGGGGTGAGGGCCGGGCGCAGCGGCACGTCGCCGTGACGGCTGAAGTAGTAGCTGTTCGCGCCCCGGCAGGAGTCCTGCCAGAACACTTGGCGGCCGCGTCGGCGCATCATCTCGGCGAAGAAGGCGTCGTGCGCGGCGGCGGTCACCTCCACCCGGGTCGCCCGCGTCCGGTCGGCGTGCCGCAACACCCGGGTGATGTGCGCCGAGGCCGCCTCGATGAGCGTGAAGAACGACGACCCGTTGTAGGCGTACGGGCCGAACATCGTGAAGAAGTTCGGGAAGCCGCGCACCGACACGCCCTGGTAGGCCTGCAACCGGTGCTCGTCCCACCAGTCGCCGAGGTCGACGCCGCCCGCGCCGGTGAGCCGGTACGACGGCAGCGCGTCCTTGTCGGTCACTTTGAAGCCGGTCGCGAGCAGCAGCACGTCGAGCTCGTGGACGGTCCCGTCTGAGGTGACGACCCCCTCGGCCGTGACCCGCTCGATGGAGCCGGTCTCCAAGGCGACGTCGTCGCGGTTGAAGGTCGACAGGTAGCTGTTGTGGAAGCTCGGCCGCTTGCAGCCCAGGCCGTAGCGCGGGGTGAGCCGGTCGCGGGTCTCCGGGTCGCGCACCTGGCTGCGCAGGTAGGCCAGCGCCAACGGCTCGACTGCCTTCGTCACCGGCAGCAGGCCGTGGAAGTGCGCGATGAAGGGGAACATCGCCTCGACGTAGGCGTCGCTGGCGAACCGGGCGATCCGTTTCGCGCCGGGCGCCTTCTCCAAGGCGACGCGGGCCGGGGCGGCCAGGGGCACGTCGGCCTTCGGCAGGCACCAGATGGGCGTGCGTTGGAAGACCGTCAGACGGGCGGTCTCCGGCGCGATCTCGGGGATGATCTGCACCGCTGAGGCACCCGTGCCGATGATGCCGACGCGCTGTCCGGCCAGCGCGACGCCGTGGTCCCAGCGGGAGGTGTGCATGACGGTCCCGGCGAAGTCGTCGAGGCCGTCGATGTCGGGCCGCTTCGGCTGGCTCAAGGGTCCGCCCGCGTGGACGAGGTAGCGCGCGGTGAGGTCGCCGCCGCTCGTCGCGACCCGCCACAGCCGGGCGTCCTCGTCGAAGACGGCCTCGGTCACGCGGGTGTTCAGCCGGAACAGGTCGGCCAGGCCGAACTCCTCGACGCAGCGCGCCGCGTACTCCTTCAACTCCGCGCCCTTGGCGTAGGTGCGCGACCAGTCGCTCTGCTGGTGGAAGGAGAACTGGTAGCTGAACGACGGGATGTCGACCGCGACGCCCGGATAGGTGTTCCAGTGCCAGACGCCGCCCGGCTCGCTGGCGTCGTCGACGATCAGCAGGTCGTCGAACCCGGCCCGCCGCAGGGCGATGGCCATGCCGATCCCGGAGAATCCGCCGCCCACGATGACGACCTCGTGATGTACGCCGCTCACAGTGCTCCTTCGCCCGGTGTCGCGCCGAGGCTACCGGGTGAGCAGGGCCAGCTGTCCGGTCGCACGGGTCATCGCGACGTAGCGGTCCACCGCGCCGGTGACCCCCTCGCCGAGACCGTCGGGGTCGACCAGCACGACGAGGTCGAACTCCAGGCCCTTCGCCTCGACCGGCGACAGCGAGCGGACGCGGTCGGTCGAGGCGAAGGAGGGGTCGCCGATCACGCAGGCGACGCCGTCGTCGTGGAGGGCGGGCCAGTCGTCCAGGATCGTGGCGAGGTCGTCGGCGTGGCCGTGCAGGACCGGGACGCCGGTGGAGCGGATCGAGGTCGGCACGTTGGCGTCGGGCAGCGCGCCGCGGATCACCGGGGCGGCCTCGGCCATCACCTCCTCGGGCGTCCGGTAGTTCACGGTGAGGCGGGCCAGCCGGGCGTGGTCGAGGCCGACCCGTGCCAACCGCTCCTCCCAGGGCTCCGGGAAACCCTGTCGAGCCTGCGCGCGGTCGCCGACGATCGTCAGGCTCCGCGAGGGGCAGCGGCGCAGCACCATGCGCCACTGCGCGTCGGTCAGCTCCTGCGCCTCGTCGACCACGATGTGCGCGAACGGTCCGGCGAGCCGGTCGGACGTGTCCTGCGGCGCGGCGTTCTCGTCGACGAGCGTGGTCCGCATGTCCGTGCGGCGCAACATCGACATCACTTGCATCTCGGAGTCGTCGGAGGCCACCAGGTGCTCGATCACCTCGGTCATCTCCTCGGCCTGTGCGGCGAGCGCGGCCTCGCGACGGCGGCGACGCCGGGAGGCCTCGGGGTCGCCGAGACGGTGGCGGGCGGCGTCGAGCAGCGGCAGGTCGGCGGTGGTCCACGCCTGCGGTTCCTCGCGCTGGAGGAGTCGGACCTCGTCGTCGCTCAGCCAGGGCGCGCAGCGGCGCAGGTAGGCCGGGACCGACCAGAGGTCGCCGACGAGGTCGGCCGCGTCGAGCGTCGGCCAGGCCCCGCCGAAGACGTCGAGCAGACCCTCGTCGGTGGCGAGGGCACGGCGCAGCCGGTCGCGGGGCGCGTCCTCGTCGTCGTTCTGGTCGAGCAGGATCGTCAGCAGCGCCTCCCAGATCTGGTCGCGCGCCTCGTTGTGGGGCGTGCCGGGGTCGGGGGTGGCGAAGGCCTCGGCCCAGTCGGCGGCGGTGAGCCGGGCGGACCCCCACGCGGTGTCGATCCGCAGCGTGTCCGTCGGCGGCTCCTCGTAGAGCGCGACCGCAGGCTCGATCGCGTCGACCATGCGGCCGTCGGCCTTCAGGGCGGCCGAGCGGGGATCGTCGTCGGGGCGGGTGGTCGCCCCCTCGGGGACGAGGTCGGCGACGACGCAGGTCCGCACGCCGTCCTCGCCGAGGCTCGGCAGCACGTCGGCGACGTAGGAGAGGTAGGGGCGGTGCGGCCCGACCACCAGCACGCCGCCGCGCCGTTCGTCGACCAGCGGGTCGGCGTAGAGCAGGTAGGCGGCGCGGTGCAGCGCGACGACGGTCTTGCCGGTGCCGGGTCCGCCGTCGACCACGAGCGGGCCGCGTGAGGAGGCGCGGACGATGGCGTCCTGGTCGGCCTGGATCGTGCCGAGCACGTCACGCATGCGCGGGGAGCGGCTGGCCCCGAGGCTCGCGATGAAGGCCGAGTGGTCGTCGAGCGCGGCCGACGGGTTCGTTCCGGTGAAGTCCTCGTCCCAGTAGTCGGTGATCTGTCCGTCCGTCCAGCGGTAGCGGCGACGGGTGGCGACGCCGAGCGGACGGGCGTGGGTGGCGGCGAAGAACGGTTCGGCGGCGGGCGCTCGCCAGTCGACCAGCAGCGGTTCGCCGCCTGAGTCGCTCAGGCCGAGCCGGCCGATGTGGAGCGACCCGGCCGACGAGGTGATCGTGCCGAGGCAGAGGTCGAGGCCGTGGCGTCGCAGCGTCTTCAGCCGGGCGGTGAGGCGGTGGACCTCCTGGTCGCGGTCGAGGGCCTGCTGTCCGGGTCCGGCCGGGGCTCGTCGGACGGTGGCGAGGTGGTCGGACAACTCGGCGATGGCAGCGGCGAGCCGGTCGGCGACCATCTGGAGATGGCGTTCGTCGTCGGCGATCAGGGCGGGATCGGCCTTGGCGTGGAGACGTGCGGGCAGGGCGAAGACGGGGCGGGGCGAGGTGTTCACAGGGGCTCCGAGGGGGCGTCGGCGATGGGCAGGCCAGGCATTCTGCCCCCTCATCCAGGGCTTGCGGCAAGCCCCCAGGTGGGATATAAACTGAAATGGCAAGGAGATCCTGGGGCAGTTCACACCGCGACGAGACCGACGCCCGCCTCCAGCAGACGGTGGCCGAAGGCGCGTCCGAGCGCTGTCCACCCCGCATACGATCCGACGGTGCCGATCACGATCAGTGCGGCCACGACCTGCGACATGCTGGCGAGGTCGAAGACCACCCACGTGGTGCTGGCTTGAAGTCCTCCCAGCACGACGGCTCCGACGTGCCAGCGCCAGGCGCCCCAGAAGCGGTAGAGGCCGGGGGCGAAGGGCAACTCCAGCGCGAGTCCGACGATGCCGGCGACGAGTGGATAGAGCAGCGGCAGCGTCACGCCGATCACGGCGATGGCCCAGATGGACGGCGCGAAGGCGGCGGCGCCGAGCGTGCCGAGCGCCGCGCAGACGAGGAGTTCGCGAGTGGAGGTTCCGTCGCGGGCCAGCATGAGGTCTGATCTTAGGGCACCCTGACAGGTGTCTGATTTTCATCAGGTATCTGTCCGATAGTCTGGTTTGGTTCTGAGGGTGACGACAGGGGAGTGAGTTCATGGGCACGGCACGCGAGGCGGCGGGTGACGTCCCCGAGGCGTTCTTCCTGAAGTGGGACATCAAGATCCGTCAGTTGGAGGTCCGCTTGACGGAGCAGGTCACGCCGCGCATGCTGCGGGTGTGGCTGGGCGGGCCGGACCTGGCGGGATTCGAGAGCCATCTGCCCGACGAGCACGTCAAACTCGTCTTCCCCGACGCCGACACCGGCGAGACACGCGCCCCCGCCCAGGACGGCGACCATCTCGACTGGCCGCGCCCGATGCCGCCGACGCGTGAGTACTCCATCCGTGACTATGACGGCGAGCGGATCGCCCTCGACTTCGTCGTGCACGAGGGCGGCCTCGCCTCGGCCTGGGCGCAGAACGCACGGCCCGGCGACCTCATCTGGGTGGCGGGGCCGCGTCCGAGCCGCACGGTGCCAGAGGAGTTCACCCACCGGATCCTGCTCGGCGACGAGACCGCGCTCCCGGCCATCGGCCGGTGGCTGGCCGAACTGCCGCGTGACGTGACCGGCGTGGCGGCCATCGAGGTCGCCGACGACCGCGAGCGTCAGGAGCTGGACGCGCCCGAGGGGGTGGAGGTCGTCTGGCTGTCACGCGACGGCGCGCCCGCGGGCACGACCTCGCTGCTGGCCGACTTCGTCCAGAATCTCGAGCTTCCAGCCGACCGGCACACCTACCTGTTCGCGGCGGCCGAGTCGTCGATCGTCAAGCCGATCCGCCGTTGGGCGCGCGCCCACGGGCTCGGGCCGGGCCAGAGCGAGGTCAAGGGCTACTGGCGGCGCGGCAAGACCAGCCAGGTCAGCACGGCCGCGATCATCGCGGACAAGGCGCTGCACGCGGTCCAGCACGCCCTGGGCCGCGACCACGACCACTGAGCGTCGGTCAGGAGAAGATCTGGTCGAGGTGGTCGGCGGTGACCGCCGCCTGGATCCACCGCTCCAACTGCTCGGAGTCGGCCGCGAACACCCGGTCGCGCAGGGCGTCCGGCACCTCGAAGCCGCGGGTACGCAAGATGGTCAGCAGACTCCGCGCCTCGCCCTCCGCGACGCCTTCTGACTTGCCTCGGGAGAGGCCTTCGCGGACACCCTTCTCGTGCGCGCGTTGGTTGTCCTCGCTGAACCAGCGTCGAGGAATCGTGCTCGTGCTCATGTACTCACTCCATTCGTCGCGGACCGCCGCCGACATGACCGCCTTGACAAGGTCATGGTACGAGGTGGCGGCGTCGAGGCCCAGGCGTTCGCTCAGGACCTCGACCGCCGCCGCATACGCCGGGAACCCGTCACTCGCTCGCTGCTCGCGACCGTGCGCCATCATGCCGAAGACCGCCAGCTCCGGGGAATCCTCCGCTTGATGCGGATCGAGGACGAGCGGCAGATCGTCGGGAGTGACCACGAACGGGTGGATCCGCACGCTCACGCCGACGTCGCCCAGCCTGTCCCGATATCGCGCGCCGACCCTGGCGTCGGGGCAGTAGACCATCAACGCCGCGTCCACCCGCGCCTCGTTCTCCAGATGCGTCACGTAGAGCGGCCAGGACCATCGTTTCTCCGGGTCCCACGCCCGCTGCACTTCGAACACCACGGCGAACCGCGTCGTGCCGTGGGCGTCGGAGAAGACGAAGGCGGCGTCGGCGTGCAAGGTCCGGGGCTGGATCACCCGCGACGCCTCGGAGAACGGGCTCGCTGACAGGCCCGGCGACACGCTGACGCCGAACCGGGACGACAGCACCTGCGTCATCAGTTCGGGAACGCGTCGGATCAACTCGATCACGGCCTCATGCTCTACGGACGGCATGCGTCCGACTCAAGCGCAGATCGCCGGAACTGTCACTTGGCCGTGGCTGAGATCTGTGGATAACCTCAGCGCGGCAGGCAGACGAAGATCGCGGTGGTGAGGGCCCAGGCGAGGAAGACCAGGATCGTGTCGGTCCAGCGCCAGCGTTCCTGGGCGCGTTCGGTGCGGCCGCGGGCGTCGACGAAGCCGCGGGCGTCCATCGCCAGGGCGACCCGCTCGGCGTGCCGGACGTGGCTGGCGGCCAGCGGGACGACCATGCCCGCCGACGACCGCAGCCGTCCGGTGGTCGTGCCGCGGGCGCGGCGGGTCGTGCGGATCGTGGCCAACTCGTGTTGGAGCCGGGGGAGCATGCGGGCCGACAGGCGCAGGACGTAGCCGTGCCGGGCGGGCAGTCTGGCCTGCTGCACGAGCGCCCGCCCCAGCCGGTCGACGCCCACACCGACGCCGGTCAGCATCGACAAGGTGGTGAGCGCCGCGATGCGCAGGGCGGTGGCGACGGCCCGTTCGGCCACCGTGACGCCCTCGGGCACCCGGGCCGGATCGGTGACCAGCATCAGCACGCCCGTCATGATCGGCAGGGCGATCAACAGCACGACCAGCCCCCGCCACTTGGCTTTCGCCGAGACGCCCGGACTGAGAGCCAACACGACGACGGCGACGGCCGCGAACACGGCGGGACGCTGGACGTCCCGGGTGAACAGCACGCCGATCATGGCGGGCAGGGTCGCGACGAGGAGCGCGAGCGGACTGACGCGGCTCATGCGGCTCCTCCGGGGATCTGGGCGAGCGTGGTGACCTCACGCCAGGCGGGATGTCGGCTCAGCGCGGCGGTGGCGGCGGCGAGCGCGGGTGGGCGGAGTCCGGCGGAGGTCAGCAGCTCGCGGTCGGCCAGCACGACCGACGGCGGCGCGTCGGCGACGATCCGGCCTTGGTCGAGCACGACCACGCGGGTGGCGTGGTCGGCGACCAACTGCAGGTCGTGGGTGACCACGACGACGGCCGTGCCGCTGGCGCGCAGGCCGGCGAGCCGGTCCATGAGGGCGCGGGCGCGGTCGTGGTCCTGGCCGTAGGTCGGCTCGTCGAGCAGCAGCACCTCGGGTCCGGTGACGAGCTCGGCGGCGACCGACAGGCGACGTTTCTGCCCGCCCGACAGGGTCAGCGGGTGGGCGTCGGCGCGTTCGCGCAGGCCGGTCTCGTCGAGCACCGGCTCGACCCGCGTCGCGATCTCGGCGGGCGGGGTCTTCGCGACGCGCAACCCGTGGGCCAACTCGTCGGTGACCCGTGCGGTGACGATCTGGTGCTCGGGGTTCTGGAAGACGACGCCGAGGCGGCGGCGCAGGTCGGTCGGACGGCAGTCGGCCGGGTCCACCCCCGCCACGCCGATGGAGCCGGAGGCGAGCGGCAGCAGTCCGGCGAGCGCGTGCAGCAGCGTGGTCTTGCCCGCGCCGTTGCCGCCGAGCACCGCGACCAGCTCGCCCGGCGCGACGTCGAGGTCGCAGCCCGACAGCACCTCGTGCTCGCCGCGCCGCACGACGAGGCCGCGCGCCGTCAAGACCGGCTCGGCGCCGACCGCCGGCGGTACGACGGGCAGCGGGTCGGGCAGAACCGCGGCGTCGAGCGCGGCGGTCAGTTCGGCGACGCTCAACGGGTCCGGCGACAGGTCGACGCCCGCACCCCGCAACTGACGCGCCACCCGCACCCCGGCGGGCAGCCAGACGCCCAGCGCGGCGGCGCGCTCGGCCGACGGGCCGCGCAGCACCTCCTCCGGCGTCCCGTCGAGCGCGATCCGTCCGTCGTGGTCGAGCACGACCAGCCGGTCCACGAGGTCGATGGCCTCGTCGATCCGGTGCTCCACCAGCACGAGCGTGTGCTGGCGTTCCTCCCGGATACGAGCCAGGACCGCGTAGACCTCCTCGACGCCCTCGGGGTCGAGGTTCGCGCTCGGCTCGTCCAGCACCAGCACGGGCGCCTCCATGGCGAGGGCTCCCGCGATGGCGAGGCGTTGGCGTTGCCCGCCGGACAGGAAGCGCGGGTCGGCGTCGTGCCTCTCGGCCAGCCCGACGAGCGCCAGCGCCTCGGTGGCGCGGCGCTCGATCTCGGCGGCGGGCAGGCCGAGGTTCTCCGGGCCGAAGCAGGCGTCGTCGAAGACGGTCGCGCCGACCACTTGCGCGTCGGGATCCTGGAACACGGTCGCCACCGACCCGCCGACGCGGAGAGTCCCGCCGACCGTGGCGGGGATGGACCGGCCCATGAGCCCGGCGACGGTGAGTGCGAGCGTGGACTTGCCCGACCCGCTCGGACCGAGCAGCAGCACCGACTCGCCCGCCGCGACGGACAGGCTGAGGTCGGCGAGCGCGGGCCGCTCGGCGCCGGGGCGTCGCACGCCGACGCCGTCGAGTTCGATCACGCCGCGACCACCCCCACGCCGGCCGCCTGCAGGCGGTGGCCGAAGGCGCGGCCGACGGCCGTCCAGAGCAGATAGGAGCCGACCGTCGTCCCGGCGAGCCAGTAGGCGAGCACGGGGGAGAGGCTGCCGAGGTCGAGGGTGACCCAGGTGGCCGTCAGGGTGAACAGGCCGAGCAGCGTCGTGCCGAGGTACCAGCGCCAGGCGCCCCAGTGGCGGTAGCCGCCGAGCGCGAAGGGAAGTTCGAGGGCGAGCCCGACGACGGCGAGCGACTGGATGCCCCCCGCCCCGTTGGGCGAGACCGGCAGGCTCGCGAAGGCCACCGTCAGGCAGGTCAGCAGCGCCACGCCGGGCCTGCGCAGGATCATCTGCGCGATGGTCGGCGCGCAGGTCGAGACCCCCACGAGCAGCGGGTACAGCACGGGGACCGCCACGCCGACGACCGAGAACATCCAGATCGCCGGCACCTGCACGACCGCCCCGAGGGTGCCGAGCGCGGCGCAGACCAGCAGTTCGCGGGTGGTCATCGACCCTCTCTTTCTCCGGACGGGATCACTACACTCATCGGACATGGACGCATGCGGCCAGGTGGTGGGCTCACAGGTGCTCGATCCCGTCCAACGTCTCGACGGGAGTCATCATGCCGTCTCGTTCGCCTACGCGACGGTGGGCGCGCGCGGCGAGCCCCGCACGGCCACGGCGAGCCTCCATCTGCCGGCGGGCGTCGAACGGCCCCCGGTGCTGGTGTTCTGCCACGGCACCAGCGGCGTGGGGGAGCAGTGCGCGGTGTCGTTCGGTCTGGCCGCCTGGATGGGCGAGGATCTGGCGGCCTGGACGGCGGCGGGCCTGGCGGTGCTGGCCGTCGACTACGCAGGCCTCGGCAGCCCCGGACCGCACGCCTACCTGCACGCGCGGAGCACGGCGTTCCAGGTGGTCGACGCGCTGCGGGCCGCGCATCTGCTGGCCGACCTCGACCCGCGCTGGGTGGCGATGGGCGGCTCGCAGGGCGGGCACGCCGCGCTCGCCGCGTCGTCGTACGCGGTCGGCCGGGCCGACGGGCTCGACCTGCGCGGCGTGGTCGCGCAGGCCCCGCCGACCGATCTGACGCTGCTCCTGCGCGCGGCCGGACCGTGGGTGCCCCGGCTGCCCGTGCCCGACCTGGTCGCCTATCTGGCCTACATCCTGCACGGGCTGGAGGCGGCCCGGCCGGAGCTGCGTCCGCTGCTCGACGACCTGCTGACCGACGACGGACGCGAGCTGGTCGACTCCTCGCCCTGGTACGCCTACCAGGAGCTGGTGGCCCGGACGCGGGGCCGGTCGGTCGGATCGATGACGCGCCGGGGCCTGCGCGGCACGGAGGTCCTGCGAGCGGTGGGGGAGACGTCCACGCTGCCGGCGGTCCGTCACCCGGCGCCTGTGCTGGTGCAGCAGGGCGTCCTCGACCCCGTGGTCCCGGTGTTCGGCACTCATCGCTACGTGCGTCGCTGCCGCCGCGCCGGGTCGTCGATCACCCACCGCGTCTATCCCGCCGCCCACGCCGTCTGGCCCGCCGCCAGAGCCGAGGCGCTGCGCTTCAGCGTGGAGCGGATGGCGGAGTGACGTCCCCTCGGGGTTCGGGGACAGGGGGCGAAGCGGCGTCACTGGTCGGCGTCGAGGCGTCGGGCGGTGCGGACACGGCTCCAGGCGAGGACGCCGTAGAGGGCCAGCAGGAGGAGCAGGGCTGCCAGCAGCGGCACGAGGCGGCCGGACAGCGGACCCTCCTGCGCGACGTCCTGGGCGGCGACCCGGAAGGTGGCGGCGTTGTCCTTCGCCTCGGACTCGGCCTCGCCGGAGGGGGCCGGGGTCGCGACGACCGTCGGGGTCTCGGGGGCGGCGTCGGCCGTCGCGGCTGTCGAGCCGGGCGCCGCCTCGGCGTCGTCCGTCCCGTCGGTGCTGATCGGGATGGTCGTCAGCGGGTTGCCCGCTCCGCCGGTGTCGTAGCAGAACAGGCCGATGCTCTGCGCGCCCGTGTCGCCGTAGGCCGTGGCCATCGCGGTGAAGGCGACCATCTTCGGCTCGAGGTCCTGGCGGGGGCTGGTGACGGTGCCGTTGCGCGGGCCGGCCACCACGACCTGGCCCGTCGCGCCTGTGGGCACGGTGAACGAGTTGACGGTGAACGAGGCGTGCACCGTCAGCGGGTTGCCCACGCTGTTGCGGGGCGCGACGAGACGGCTCGTCCGCACGACGGCGGTCTGGCCGCCGATGGTGACCGGGACGGTGAAGGTGTCGGAGTAGCCCTCGACGGCGGTGATGTTGGCGTACGAGGCGGCGGCCCGCACGTTCTCGGGAAGCCGGAGGGTCACCGACCCGGAGACGTCGACCGACTCGCCCGGCGCGACGCTCGCCGGAGCGTCGATCTGGAACATCAGCCCGACCGTCGCCGGGTCGGCCACGCCGGCCACCCGGCAGGTGTAGGACAGCTGGACGGTCGACTGCTGGCGTTCGGCGGCCTGGGCGGCGGGAGGGGCCGTGAGCGCGGCGACGAGCAGGCAGGCGAGCAACGGGAGCCGGAGCAGCGGGCGCGAGGCGAGGGTCATCGTGGTCACCGTGGGATCAGGGCGTGGGCGGGTGGGACGTGGGACGCGCGCTCGACGGCGCTGCTGGTCGTGAGCCACACGACGACCGCAGGGACGGCGATCACGAGCAGCAGGGCGAGGGCCGGGATCGACGCGACGGCGCGCAGGTCGAGCGCCTCGGCGACGCCGACGGCCGCGACGAGTCCGTAGGCGGCGCCGAGCAGCGCGCCGAGGACCGTGCCGGTCAGACCGAGGGTGATGGCCTCGCCGACGAGGGTGCGGCGGAGTTGGTCGCGTTCGAGGCCGAGCGCGCGGAGGACGGCGTTCTCGTGGCGGCGTTCGGCGACGGTGAGGGCGGTGGTGGCGGCCAGGCCGATGAGGGCGACGAGCATCGCGGCGGACAGCAGCGCGATGGCCGCGGTCCGGACGATGGAGAGGGCGGCGTCGAGGCGCAGGGTGGACGGGAGCGCGCCGCCGACGGCCTGGTCGCCGGCGAGCACGGCCTCGGCGCGGACGCGGTCCATGAGCAGGGACTGGTCGGTGGAGCGGTCGATGGCGATCCAGGCGGTGCGGACCGCTCCGGTGTCGGTGAGGCGTTCGTACAGCGCGGGGGAGACGAAGGCGGGCAGGTCGAGTCCGTCGACGTACTCGACGTCGACGGTCGCCTCGCCGAGCGGGCCGGCGAGGGTGACCGGCTGGTCGTCGTCGAAGGGGGCGTACCGGCTGGACGGGAGGTAGACCGTCGTGTCGTCGACCTCGTCGAGGTCGTAGGGGACGCGCATGACGTCGAGGTCGTCGAGGTCGAGCTGCGCCACCGCGACGTCCCAGGTCGCCTCGGCGCTCTGCTCGTCGCCGAGGGTCTGATCGGCGACGACCTCGCCGTTGTCGCCGACGCTCGGGGCGGCGGTCCCGGTCATCGTGACGTCGTCGGCGGCGACCACGCCGAGCACGTGCTCGACGCCGTCGAGCCGGGCGATGGCCTGCAGGGACTCGGTGTCGACCGGGGTCTCGGAGGACGAGGCGTCGCCGACCGTCAGGTCGACCGAGGGCGACGCGCTGATCCGTTCGAGCAGGGTCGAGCGGGCCGAGTCCAGGGCGGTCCAGGCGGTCATCGTCACGACGGCGGCCAGCGTGACCGAGACGCCCAGGGACGCGCTGCGACGGGGGTTGCGGCGGATGTTCGCGCCGAGCAGCTCGCCGGACACGCTGCGGAACCGGCGGGCTGCGACTCCGACGGCCGTCGCGACGCCGGAGTAGGCCGGGAGCGACAGCGCGAACAGGCCCGCGCCGGTGGCCGCCACCCCGGCCGCGACGAGCGCCGGGGCGGTCCGGGCGGACCCGAGGGAGAGGGCGACGGCGCCGGTGACGAGGAGCGCGAGGCCGGCCAGGAGGCGGAGACGGCTCGCCCCCGGCTCGGGCGGGAGCTCGGTGGCGGCGGCGAGGGCTCGGCTCGGCGGCACGCGGGAGGCGCGCCAGGCGGGCAGCAGGCTGGCGACGGCGCCGAGGGCGACCACCACGAGGATCGGTGCGACGAGGGAGGACCAGGGCACGTGGAAGGCCTCGGCGGCGGCCGTCGAGACGGTCCGCTCGAACACGGGGAGCAGCGCCCACGCGGCGAGCACGGCCAGGCCGACGCCGATGACTCCGCCGAGGAGGGCGAGCAGTGCGGCCTCGGCGACGACGGAGGCCATGACCTGTCCGCGGGTCGCGCCGACGCAGCGTTGCAGGGCGAGCAGCCGGGAGCGGGCGGTCAGCGAGGCCCCGTACACGGTGGCCAGGACGATCACGGCGACCGCGAGCGCCACGGAGATCAAGCCGATGACGACGTCGCGCAGCAGGCCGACGGCCGTTCCGAAGACGCTGTCGGCGCCGCCGGTGATCTCCGAGGTGGCGATCGGCCAGACCTCGGGGACGAGCGTGTTGATCTCGGCGACGACCTCGGCGGCGTCGGCGCCCGGCGCGAGCCGCAGGCGCAGCTCGGTGAAGCCGGTGACTCCGGCGAGGGCTTGGGCGATCTCCGGGGCGACGACGCCGTAGGAGCCGTTCTGGTAGTCGAGGGCGCCGCGGGTGTCGACGGAGCCGACGATGGTGAAGGTGCCGGGGCCGATGTCCTTCTTGCCGAAGACCACGCGGTCGCCGACGGTCAGGCCGAGGTCGTCGAGGGTCTGTGCGGACAGGGCGATCTCGCTGGTCGTCGTCGGCCAGACGCCGTCGTCGAGCCGCTGCCAGACGAAGGCCCCGTCCGTCGGCAGGCTTTCGACGGTCAGGCCGCGGACCCGGTCGCCGGCGCGCACGATGGCGGTGGTGCCGACGAATCCGGAGGCCGCTTCCACGCCGTCGATCCCGCCGACGGCCTCGGCGTCGTCGGCGGTGATCTCACGGGCGACGGGGGTGTCGGCCGCGGACGCGTCCTCCGAGGAGGTGGCCACCACGACGTCGGTGTGACGGTAGGGGGTCTCCACCCCGTCGGCGAGCGCCCGGGTGGTGGTGGCCGAGGCGATGAGCGCGAAGGAGAGGAGGAACGCGCCGATGGCGAGGACCAGCATCGTGACGACGCTGCGGGCGCCGCCGGTGAGCAGGGTCCGCCAGGTGAGTCCGATCACGAGAGCCTGCCGTCGGCCATGTGCAGTCGGGTGTCGGCGAGTGCGGCGATCTTCTCGTCGTGGGTCACGAGCAGCACGCTCTGACGGTGGACGTCGACGGCGGTGCGCAGCATGGCGAGCAGTTCGGCGCCGCTGGCGGAGTCGAGGGCGCCGGTCGGCTCGTCGGCGACGACGATGGCGGGGCGGGGCAGGAGCGCGCGGACCACGGCGACGCGCTGCTGCTGGCCGCCGGACAGCTCGCCGGGCCGGTGGGCGAGGCGGTCGGCGATGCCGAGGGAGCCGGTGAGCTCGTCGAGGAGGTCCTCGTCGACCTGCTGGCGGGCCAGCTGCAGCGGGAGGACGATGTTCTGCCGGGCGGTGAGCTGGGGGAGCAGGTTGAACTGTTGGAACACGAAGCCGACGTGGGTGCGGCGCAGCCGGGTCAGGCCTCGGTCGCGCAGTCTCGTGATGTCGGTCCCGCCGATGCGGATCGTGCCGCTGTCGGGCCGGTCGAGTCCGGCGAGCAGGTTGAGGAGGGTGGACTTTCCGGAGCCGGACGGCCCCATGATGGCGGTCATGGAGCCGTGACCGATGTCGAGGCTGACGTCGTCGACGGCGTGGATCTGCTGCCCGTCGGGGGTGGCGAAGGCCTTGTCGACGTGCTCGGCCTGCAACGCCCACCGCGTCTCGGCGTCGGGTTCCGGGAGGGTCTGGGTGTCGGTCATGACGCCCTCAGCTCGTCAGGCGGGACAGGGCGCGGCGATGCTGCACGACGACGGCCGCCGTGCCGACCGTCAGGACGGCCGCCAGCAGCAGGACGAGGCCTCGGTCGCCGCCGTCGTCCTCGCGGGGGTCGGTGGCGCTCGCGTCGGTGCCGAAGGACACCGTGCGCGGGCTCGCCTCGGCCGCCTCCGGGGCCTCGGCCACCGTCTCGGCCGGGGCGTCGGCGACCTTGCCGCTCATGCTCACCGGGCTGGGGGCCTGGGCGACGCCGCCGCCCGATCCGAGGGCCGAGTCGACGCTCGCGACGCCGCCGCCCGATCCGAGGGCTGTCGAGGCGAAGGGCTGCTCGTCGGCGAGGACCTCCTCCTCCGCGGTCGTCGTCGAGGTCTCGACGGTGGCGACGTCCAGCTCCTCGTTCGCCACCTCCTCGTCGGCGACCACCTCGCCCTGCTCGTCGACGTCGATGGTCGCCAGGGCGAGGTCGGTCGCCGCGTCGGCCGTGCAGATGAGCATGAGTCGTTCCGGCGTGGCGCCTGACTGGTAGGCCTCCTCGTCCTCGTACATCTGGACGGCGAAGGTGAAGGAGATGTACCCGCCGATGTCCGTGCGCGGGTGCGCGATCTGGTCGGCGGCCGGCATGCCGAGCAGCGCGTCCTCGGTGGCGCTCTCGTCGATGTCGAACAGGGCGTTGACCGTCGCGGCGGACAGTTCGAAGTCGCCCGTCTCGTCGGGGACCGCCTGGGCGGCTCCGACACGGTCGAGCAGGACGGCCTCGCTCTGCTCGCCGTGGGTCTGGTTGACCTCGAAGTTGTCGCTGTAGGCCACGATGTAGTGATAGCCCGCCTCACGGGCGATGTCGCCGATGTCGCTCGGGATCGTCATCGACAGGGTGAACGGCACGTTGACGCTCGACCCCGGGGCGACGCGTTCGGGCACGGTCGCGTCGACGTGCACCGGGATGGTCTTGGTCATGCGCGCCGGGGCGTTGACGTCGCAGACGTAGGCGAACGACTTCTCCACGGCGACGTCTCCGCTGTCGGCCTCTGCCTCCTCGGCGGCGGCCGCCGACGCCGCGAGACCGACGGTCGCGCCCAGCAGGGCGGTGGCGAGGAGGAGTCGGAGATGGAGCCGGTCGCTCATCGGGCGTGCCTCTCTGTCGTGGCCGCCGAGTGGACGGTGGCCGTAGAGCAAAATTGTGATGTCCGATAGAAATGATAAGGGTATGCTCGCCTGAGTGGTTCGGGCGGCCTGCTCGAGCGCTGCTCGTCCCCTGCTGGCGGAGGGCGGCCGCTGGTTCGTGGAGTCAAGCGAGGTCGTCGTCGCCATGGTCCGACGCGCGACCGGCCCTCGGCCGACGGCCTCGGCGATCTGCTGGGAGTCGCGGGACGGGTCGGAGGACTCCACGGCCTGAGGGAGGGCGGTCGGCTCCCGCGTCGTGGTCGAACGCGGCAGCCGGGATCGGGAACCGTGGCCCCGAGGTGTGAGAGGGGGACTTCTCGCCGCATGGGGCTGCGTGCCGGGGGAGCGGCGGGCAGGCCCTAGGATTGAGGCCCGACACGACCGCAGGGCAGGAGACGGGCATGGCACGTACGTCCGGTGACATCGTCATCGACGCCCCGGCCGACCGGGTGATGGCCGCGATCGCCGACTTCGAGGCGTATCCGCGCTGGGCCACCGGCATGCGGACGGTCGAGGTCCGGTCGGTCGGCGCGAACGGCCTGGCCGAGACGGTCTACTTCGAGCTCGACGCCTCGCCCATCCGCGACCACTACACTCTCGCCTACACCTGGAACGGCGACCGGAGCGTGTCCTGGCAGATCGCCGAGCCCGGCGAGATGCTGACGTCGATGGACGGCGCGTACACGCTGGAGCCGGTCGGCGGCGGCGGCACCAAGGTGACCTACCAACTGCGGGTCGAGGTCTCCATCCCCCTGCTCGGCATGTTGAAGCGCAAGGCCGAGAAGGTCGTCGTCGACGCGGCGCTCAAGGGCCTCAAACGGCATGTCGAGGCGGCCGGTGACTGAGCCGGACGAACCCGTCGGGAGCCTGGGCGAGGAGGCTGCGAAGCTGGTCGCCGCCTTGCTCACCGGACGCCCCGACGCCGACGCCACCATGCCCGAGTCGATGGCGGACCTCGGCGGCTCCACCGACCACGGGTGCCCGCACGGCTGGTGTCCGCTCTGCCGGGTCGCCGACTACCTGATCGACCATCCCGAGATCGTGGCGCAAGTCGTGGAGGCCGGCGCCCACCTGTTCACCGTCGTGCGGGAAGCCGTCGACAACGCCGCCGCTCACCGACCCTCGGACGCCGACGGGGAAGGTCCGGCATGACGGCCGCCTCGGGCGCGCTCGTCGGCGTCGACGTCGGTGGAACGAAGATCGCCGTCGGCGTCGTCGACACCGAGGGCCGGGTCCAGGGCCGGGCGCGCGGAGCCACTCCGCCCGCCGCCGAGATCCCCGCTGCGGTCGCCGCCCTTGTCGCCGAGGCGGCCCAGGGAGAGCCGGTGGCCGCCGTCGGCATCGGCGCGGCCGGATTCGTCGCGAGCGACCGTCGCACCGTGCTCACCGCGTCGAACATCGGCTGGTCCGACGCCCCCGTGGCCGCGCAGGTCGAGGAGCTGGTCGGCGCGCCCGTGGTCGTGGAGAACGACGCGAACGCGGCGGCCTGGGGCGAGTACCGCTTCGGCGCCGGGGCCGGATCGCGGCATGTGCTCATGGTGACCGTCGGCACGGGCGTCGGCGGGGGCGTCGTGCTCGACGGACAGTTGCGCCGCGGCGCGCACGGCGTCGCCGCCGAGGTCGGGCACGTGCGCTTCGAGCGCGACGGTCTGCTGTGCGGTTGCGGCCAGCGCGGATGTCTGGAGCAGTACGCCAGCGGGACGGCCCTGGTGCGACGGGCGCGCGAGGCCGGTCTGGTCGATCTCGACGGGCCGGAGATCACCCGGCGGGCGCTCGTCGGCGACCGGACCGCCAGGCGCGTCCTCGCCGACCTCGGCGCCGACCTCGGCGAGGGCCTCGCCTCGCTCGTGGCCGTGCTCGACCCCGACGTGGTCGTCGTGGGCGGCGGTGTGGCGGCCGCGGGCGACCACCTGCTCGACGCGGTCCGTCTGTCGCTGGCCCGTCACCTCACCGGCGGTGAGGAGCGTCCCGGACCGGTCGTCAGGGCCGCCCTGCTCGGCAACGACGCCGGGCTGGTCGGCGCGGCGGATCTGGCGGGCGCCCATGGCGATGCTTGACAGGCTCGCCGTCGGCATCGACGTCGGCGGCACGAAGATCGCCGCAGGCGTGGTCGACGAGGACGGCCGTATCCTGTCGCACCGCCGCTGCCTGACTCCCTCGACCGACGCCGAGCTGGTGCTCGCCGCCATCGAGGAGATCGTCGCGGAGTTCCGCGAGGAGCACCCGGTGAAGGCCGTCGGCATCGGCGCGGCCGGGTTCATCGACGTTTCGCAGTCCACCGTCGTCTTCTCGCCCCACCTGGCGTGGCGCAACGAGCCGCTGCGCGACCGGGTGGCCCGACGCACCAAGCTGCCGGTGCTGGTCGACAACGACGCGAACACCTGCGCGTGGGCCGAATGGCGCTTCGGCGCGGCCCAGAACGAGCCGGACGTCATCACCGTCACCCTCGGCACCGGCATCGGCGGGGCCGTCGTCATCGACGGTCACCCCTATCGCGGCGCGCACGGCATGGCGGGGGAGTTCGGCCACCAGCAGGTCGTGCCGGACGGCCGCGCGTGCGAGTGCGGCAACCGCGGCTGCTGGGAGCAGTACGCCTCCGGCCGCGTGCTGACCCGCCGCGCGCGGGCCGAGGTCGAGGCGGGAAGCCCGGCCGGACGCCGGCTCGCGGAGCTGGCCGCGCTCGAGGGAGAGCCGGACGCGAGTGTCGACGGCACGCATGTCACCCGTCTGGCGACCGCCGGGGACGCCACCATGATGCAGTGGGTCGGCGAGGTCGGTTACTGGCTCGGCGTCGGCCTGGCGAACCTCTCAGCGGCCACCGACCCCGGCCTGTTCGTCGTCGGCGGCGGCCTCAGCGACGCCGACGAACTGCTGCTCGCCCCCGCGCGACGGGCCTTCGCCGATCAACTCGTCGGACGCGGATTCCGCTCCGAGCCGCGCATCGTGCGCGCCCACCTCGGGGCGAACGCCGGACTCGTCGGCGCGGCCGACATGGCCCGCCTCAAAGCTCGACGCCGTCGTCCGGCCAATCCGGCCGGTCGCGCGAGGGTAGCCGCGAGAACAAGTAGGTCGCCGCGGCGACGGCGATGAAACAGAGCCCGAGCACCGTCATGCGCGGCAGGAACACGCCGATCATGGTGCACAGGACCAGGAAGCCGGGGATGCCGAGCGCGGCCGTCCACGCGAGTTTGACCGGACCGGACAGCTCCGGCCAGGCCAACGGCTCCACCTCGCGGTAGAAGGCCTCGTCGGGCAGGTCGTCGAAGTCGACGTATGGCTCGGGCTCCGGCGCCACGACCGGCGTCGGCTCGGCGGGCGTGAGGTCGTCCGGCAACTCCAACTCCAGCCCTTCGACGATCTCGTCGAAGCGGGAGCGGAGCGCGTCGTCGCCGGACTCCTCAGGCATCGCGGGCGGCCCCCACGTGCTCGGCCACGAACTGGTCGGTCCGCGCGAAGATCGTCGGCGCGTCGTTGTCGAGCGTGGCCACGTGGTAGCTGTCGAGCAGCGGCACGTCGTCGATCACCGCCGAGGAGACGCCGCCGAGGATGAGGTCGCGGCTTGACGGGTCGACCACGTGGTCGTCGTTCGAGCGGAAGAACAGCAGCGGCGCGCGCACGGCGGCCAGGTCGCCGCGGACCTCGGCCCACATGCGCAGCATCGACGCGAGCGCCGTCAACGGCGTCTTGTCGTAGCCGTACTCGTCGGCGCCGGGCTTCTTGATGTCGTTGCCGATGCCGGGCATGGCGGGCACGACGTGCTGCAGCAGCGGGACGAGCTTGACGTCGAAGCGGCTGGACGCGACGGCCGGGTTGACGAGCACGAGTCCGTCGACCTTGTCAGGATGCTGTTGCGCCAGGCGCAGGCCGAGGCAGCCGCCCATCGACAGGCCGGCCACGACCACCCGGTCGCAGCGGTCGTTCAACTCGACCAGCGCGCGCTCGACCTCGGCGTACCAGTCCTGCCAACCGGTGCGGTTCATCTCCTTCCAGTGGGTGCCGTGGCCGGGCAGCCGGGGCACGCGCACCGTGTGCCCCTGGTCGGCCAGATGACGGCCCCACGGGGTCATCGAGGCCGGGGATCCGGTGAAACCATGGCTGAGGAGGAAGCCGAGTCCGTCGCCGTCGTGGGAGAAGGGCTGGGCTTCGGGACGCACAGGGGCGGAGGATGACATGCCTCCATCGTAGTGTTGTGCCGATCACGTCGGCGTGGACTCGTCGCCGACCCCTCGAAGGAGATGCGTTGTTCTACTGGTTCCTGAAGTTCCTCGCTCTCGGGCCGCTGCTGCGCGTGGTCTTCCGCCCGTGGGCCGAAGGACTCGACAACGTTCCTCGCGAGGGCGGCGTCATCCTCGCCTGCAACCATCTGTCCTACAGCGACTGGCTGTTCATGCCGCTGGTCCTGTCGCGCCGCGTCACCTTCGTGGCGAAGGCCGAGTACTTCGAGGGCTCCGGCGTCAAGGGCTGGCTGCAGAAGACCTTCTTCTCCGGCTCCGGCCAGGTCCCCATCGACCGCACGAGCGGGTCGGCCGCCGCCGGCGCCATCAAGACCCAGCTGCGCCTGCTCGACGAGGGACAGGTCTGCGGCATCTTCCCCGAGGGCACCCGCTCGCACGACGGCAAGCTCTACCGGGGCCGCACCGGCGTCGCCCGGCTCGCGTTGGAGGCCGGCGTCCCAGTGATCCCGGTGGCCGTCATCGGCACCGACGTCATCGCGCCGCCGGGCAAGATCTTCGGCAAACGGGTGCGCCCCGGAGTGAGGTTCGGCGAGCCGCTCGACTTCAGCCGCTACGACGGCATGGCCGACGACCGGTACATCCTGCGGGCCATCACCGACGAGATCATGTACGAGATCATGGGTCTGTCCGGCCAGGAGTACGTCGACCTCTACGCCCAGGACGCCAAGAAGCTGGCGAACAAGAAGGTCGAGGACAGGGCGGTCGCCGAGGTCATCGAGCAGATCGAGTCACGCGGCGACGAGTGAGCACCGACCTGTCGGTGCGGGGGCGAGATCGAACCGTCGCGCTCAGTACCGCGACTTGTAGTCGCCACGCCGTTCGATGACGGGCTTCGGCAGCCGGAAGCGGCGGATCTGGCTGCTGCGCAAGATCGCGTACGAGGTGGTGCCCCGGTGCGGCTGCTCGGGGAACCGCTCGCGCAACTCCTTCTTGAGGCCGCGCACCAGCACGACCGAGTCGAGCACGGTCGAGACGATCGTGAACGACCAGAACAAGGTGATCGCGCTGAGGAAGGCCTCGACGCCGAGTACCCCTTCGCCGACGATGTTGAGCACCAGCATCGCCAGCAAGACGATCAGCAGGAACTCAGCGACGTTGTACCGACGGTCGACGTAGTCGCGGGTGAACGCCTTGACCGGCCCCTGGTCCCGGGCCGGCAGATAGTCGCCGCGCCCGGTGTTCAACGCCTCGCGCTGCTTGGCGCGGACCTCCTCGCGACGCTTGCGGTCGCGCTGGGCCTGCTCGCGGCGGGTCACCGCGGGCTTGCGTTGCGCGCGGCGCTGCTGCTCGGCCTCCTTGCGGCTGGGCGTGGCCCGGCCTTTCGTCTGGCCGGACTCGGAGGCGGAGGAGGTCTGCTCGTGCTCGGTCACGCGAGCCACCCTATCGGCGCCGCCGACCTGTGGGGCCGCGTCGGTAGGGTGGCGGGCATGGGCTTGTGGGATCGCATCCGTCAGATCGCCCGGTCTCGACGCGAGCAGCCGGACGACGACGGGTGGAGCGAGCGCATGGACCTCGCGGTGCGCGACCAGCAGAAGACGCTCGCCCAGTTGCGGCGGTCGCTGGCCGATCTGGCCACGAACCGGCGCCGGGTCGAACTGCAGCTGGGACGGCTGCGGCAGCAGGCGAGCGACCTCGACCGCCAGGCCGCCGACCTCGTCGCCGCCGGAGACGACGACGGGGCCCGCGCGACGCTGACCCGCAAGGTCACGATCGACCAGGCGGTCGCCGACCTCGACGGCCGCCACGCCACGCTCCTGGCCGACGAGCAGAAGCTGGCCGCGACGGCGGCCCAGATCGAGACCCGGATCGAGGACTTCCGCATCCGCAAGGACACCCTGGTGGCCCGTCAGTCGGCCGCCGAGGCGAAGTCGGCGGTGTACCGCACCACCCGCGACCTCGACGTCGGCGGCGTGGCCCGCGACCTTGACGAGGTCGAGCGTCACACCCGGGCGGCCGAGGCCACCGCCGACGCCTACGACGAGCTGTCGCTCGACCCGACACGCGACGCGGACGCCTGGGAGCGCAGCTTCGAGGCCGCCGACCCGGCACGATCAGAGGAGGACGGGCGTGGCCCGAACGCGCTTCCGCGGTGACCGAGGTCTGAGCCTGCGCATGGGCGGGGTGAGCTTCGCCCTCGGCGCGCTCTACGTCGCCTTCGGCGCGGTGCTGCTGTACGTGATGCAGGGCAGCGCGCTCGCGTTGGTCATCGTGCTCGCCATGGCCTGGGGCCAGTGGTACTTCTCCGACACGCTCGCTTTGAAGTCGATGGGAGCGCAGGTGGTCGCGCCGCATCAGGCGCCCGAGTTGCACGCCATGATCGACCGGCTGTGCGTGCTGGCCGACATGCCCAAGCCGCGGGTCGCCATCGCCCAGACCGACATCCCCAACGCCTTCGCCACCGGACGCACGCCCGCGCACTCGTCGGTGTGCGTCACCACCGGCATCCTCAAGCGGCTCAGCGCCGACGAGCTGGAGGGCGTGCTGTCGCACGAGCTGGCGCACGTCGCCAACCGCGACGTCACCGTGATGACCGTGGCCTCGTCGCTCGGCCTGCTCGCCGGGTTCGTCACCCGCTGGGGCATGCACTTAGGCATGACTCGCGGCAACCGCAATAACAACGGCGGCGGGGCGGTCGCCTTCGTCGTCGTGTTCGTGGTCAGCATGCTCGTCTACGCGCTGAGCTTCGTGCTGACCCGCTCGCTGTCGCGGTACCGCGAGCTCAGCGCCGACCGTTCCGGCGCGTACCTGACCGGCCGTCCGTCGCAGTTGGCGTCGGCGCTGGTCAAGATCTCCGGCGACATGGCCCGCATCCCCACCGACGACCTCCGCGAGACGGGCGCGGTGAGCGCGTTCTTCTTCGCGCCCGCCTTCAACCGCGAGTCCGTCTCGGCGATGTTCTCCACGCATCCTCCGTTGGAGAAGCGGTTGGAGCAGCTCAGTCAGATCAGCGCCGACCTCGGGGAGCAGTGATGGGTTTCTGGAAGGGCCTGATGGGGCGCAGCACACCGCCGCAGGCCGACCTCGACGTCCTGTTCCAGGCGCCGCAGGCGGTGATCTCATTGGAGGCGCAAGGTTTCGTCTTCACCGGTTCCGGCGCGGTGTGCTTCCGCGACGTGGAGGGCTCGGCCGACGACGCCGCGGTGGCCGAGGCCGAGCAGATGGTGCGGCTCGACGGGCAGGCCGCCGTGGAACGGTCGGCCGACGCCCACGGCTTCACCTGGCTCAGCATCACCCGTCCAGGAGACGCGCCGGGCCTGTGCACGGACCTGCACACGGTGAACTCCAACCTCGTGAACGCGGGCTTCGGGCCGTCGCTGTTGTGCTCGACCATCGTCTTCCGCACGCCGTCAGGCGGGCCGTTCGCGCTGGTCTACCTGTTCAAGCGCGGCACCTTCTACCCCTTCGCGCCGAGCGGCGCCCAACAGCGCGACTCGGCCACCGAATTGCAGGCGCGGGGGATTGTCGCCGACGACGTGCCGGTCGAGGGGGAACTGAGCCGGTGGCTCGCCCTGTGGGGTGCGCCGCATCTGGGATGAGCCTCGGATAGGTTGGCCTGTGTGAGCCTCGTCGCTTTGAGCCCTGACGCCCTGTCCGCCTTCCTCGCCGACCAGCGGGCCTCCTATGAGGCGCTGCGCTCGGCGGGTCTGTCGCTCGACATCACCCGGGGCAAACCGGCCCCGGAACAACTCGACCTGTCAGCCGAGTTGTTGTCATTGCCGGGCGAGGATTTCCGTTCCGCCGACGGCGTCGACACCCGCAACTACGGCGGCCTGCAGGGGCTGCCGGAACTGCGCGCGATCTTCGCCGAACTGTTGGGCCTGCCGGTCGAGCAGTTGCTGGCCGCCGACAACGCCAGCCTCGCGCTCATGCACGACACCCTGAGCTTCGCGCTGCTGCACGGCACGCCCGACTCGCCCGAGCCCTGGTCCGCCGGCGAGGTCGCCTTCCTGTGCCCTTCGCCCGGCTACGACCGTCACTTCGCCTTGGCCGAGCATCTGGGCGTCCGGCTGATCCCGATCGACCTGCACGCCGACGGCCCCGACCTGGCACAGGTCCGTGAGCACGTTGCCGATCCTGCGGTCAAGGGGATCTGGATCGTGCCCACCTACGCCAACCCGACCGGCGGCGTGGTCAGCGAGGCCGTCGCCGCCGAGCTCGCCGCGCTGGACACCGCCGCGCCTGACTTCCGCATCTACTGGGACAACGCCTACGCGGTGCACCATCTCACCGACGAGCGGGTCAAGACCGCCGACATCGTCGGGCTGTGCGCCGCCTCGGGCCACCCGAACCGTCCGCTGGTGTTCGCCTCGACCTCGAAGATCACCTTCGCCGGCGCGGGCGTCTCGTTCCTGGGCGGCTCGACCGAGAACCTCGACTGGTATCTGTCCCATGTCGGCTTCCGGACCATCGGTCCCGACAAGGTCAACCAGCTGCGCCACGCCCGGTACCTTCGCGACGCCGAGGGCGTGCTGGCGCTGATGGAGCGGCACCGGGCGATCCTCGCGCCGAAGTTCGAGGTGGTGCTGCGGGCGCTGTCCGACCGGCTCGGCCCGCACGAGGTCGCGACCTGGACCGAGCCGAAGGGCGGCTACTTCGTCAGCCTCGACGTGACGGACGGCACCGCCTCGCGGGTGGTGGAGCTGGCCAAGGACGCCGGTCTCGCGCTCACCCCGGCCGGGTCGTCCTTCCCGTACAAGAACGACCCGGACGACCGCAACATCCGCATCGCGCCGTCCTTCCCGTCGCTGCCCGACCTGGAGCAGGCGATGGACGTGCTGACCACCTGCGTGTTGCTCGCCGCCGCCGAGAAGCTGGCCGACGGCTCCTGAGATGCGGGTGCTCGTCGCGCCGGACAAGTTCGCCGGCACGCTGAGCGCCGACGCGGCGGCGCGCGCCATCGCCGAGGGATGGCGACGGCGCGCGGCGGACGACGAGGTGTCCTGCCTGCCGGTCGCCGACGGCGGACCGGGCTTCGCCGACGTGCTGGCTCATGCCCTCGACGGACGAGTGGAGACGGTGACGGTCTCCGGTCCGCTCGGCCGACCGGCGGAGGTGGGTCTCGTGGTCGTCGGCGACACGGTCGTCCTCGAGTCCGCGCAGGCCTGCGGGCACGGCGCCGACCCGGAGCGAAGGCCTCTGCGCGCGTCCACGACGGGGGTGGGGGAGGCGGTCATGGCTGCGGTGCGTCTCGGCGCTCGGCGGATCGTGGTGGGCCTCGGCGGGTCGGTCACCACCGACGGGGGAGCGGGACTGTTGGCCGCGCTCGGCGCGCGTGCCGACCGGCCGCTCCACGGCGGCCCGGAGGCGTTGGACGGCGTCAGCCGGGTCGACCTCGCTCCGGCGCGCGCCCGGCTGGCGGGGATCGAGCTGGTCGCGGCGGTCGACGTCACCGCTCCGCTGACCGGCATGTTCGGCGCCGCGCGGGTCTTCGGCCAGCAGAAAGGCATGGCCGACGAGGAGGTCTGGCGGGTCGACCGCGTCCTCGACGGCTTCGCCACCGCCGTCTGCGGCCCCGGCCCGTCCCAGCGGTCGGCGGCCGACCGCGCGGGCGCCGGGGCGGCGGGCGGCTTGGGATTCGCCTTGGCCGCGCTCGGAGCCGAGCTGCGCCCCGGCACGGAGGTCGTCTTCGAGGCGGTCGGCCTCGACGCGGCGGTGCGGAAGGCCGATCTCGTGCTCACCGGGGAGGGCGCCTTCGATGTCACCTCCCGTTCCGGCAAGGCCGTGTACGGCGTGGCGCAGACCGCGGGACGTCACGCCCGACCGTGCGTGGTCCTCGCCGGGCGCGTCGACGTCGGGGCGCGCGAAGCGCGGGCCATGGGCGTCGAGTCGGCCTACGGCATGACCGAGACGGCGGGGGAGCAGGCGGCGCTCGCCGAGCCGGAGCGCCACCTGGCCGCGCTCGCCGAGCGGGTGGCCCGGACCTGGTCGAGGTGATCGACTTCTGCGCGCGCCCGCGTAGGATGGGCCCTGCGGGAACAAGACCGACGCCGACGCGGTTGACCTGCGAGACATCCCCTCATCCACCGCAGGAGCAGCGATGACCGTCGAGAGCACCACCGACGTCGAGATCCAGTCCACCCCGCCCGCCGACGGCGTCACCCTCACCGAGGGCGCCGCCGCCAAGGTCAAGAGCCTGCTGGAGCAGGAGGGCCGTGACGACCTCGCGCTGCGCATCGCCGTCCAGCCCGGCGGCTGCTCCGGCCTGCGCTACCAGCTCTTCTTCGACGAGCGTTCGCTCGACGGCGACGAGATCCGCGAGTTCGACGGCGTCAACGTGGTCGTCGACCGGATGAGCCTGCCGTACCTGCACGGCGCGTCGATCGACTTCGTCGACACCATCGAGAAGCAGGGCTTCACCATCGACAACCCGATGGCCACCGGCTCCTGCGCCTGCGGCGACTCCTTCCACTGAGTGACATCCTTGTGCTCTGACGCCGTCTCCTCGCTCGGCCGATGAGAAGCACTCTGCGCTGTGCGTGTCCTGATGGTCGTCCTATCTGTCAGCGAGTTGGCTTAGCCTTGACACGTTCGATAGTCGACTCCACCTCTCAAAGAGGTTGAGTAATGGCGCAACGCATCTGGCTTGACGTTCCCTACGGG
Organism: Aeromicrobium sp.; assembly: GCF_047606445.1. Classification (GTDB taxonomy): domain Bacteria; phylum Actinomycetota; class Actinomycetes; order Propionibacteriales; family Nocardioidaceae; genus Aeromicrobium. Next base: position 55,093 of record NZ_JASGEK010000032.1, read on the forward strand.
GAGAAGGACGCTGCGAAAAGCTTGGGCGCGCGCTGGGATCCTGTCGCGAAACGTTGGTACGCGCCTCGGCCGGGCATGGCTTCGTTACAACGATGGGCTCCGCTACCCGAGGCGCCTGACCTATTGCCTGGAGAGGATCGGAGTTTCGGCTCGGGATTGTTCGTGGACTTGGTACCGTCCTCTTGCTGGTTCACCAACGTGCGATCGTGCGTGAGCCAGGAAGACTGGGAACGTCTTCGACGAATGATCACACGGCGCGCGGGACAACGGTGCGAAGCGTGTGGCGCACCTGAAAACCGCGGCTTCCGTCGTTGGCTGGAAGGGCATGAACGGTGGCACTACGACAACGAGTCCAGAACTCAGTCGTTGAAAAGGCTCGTGTGTCTTTGCACCGACTGTCACAGCGCGGCTCATTTCGGCTTAGCTGAACTCAAAGGCAAGCGTGATGAGGCGCTGGAGCACCTCATCGCTGTGACAGGAATGACGAGAGTTCAGGCCCTCGCTCATGTTGACGAGGCTTTCTCGTTGTGGCGACAACGTTCTCGACACATCTGGAGCTTGGACCTGAGCATGCTGACAGAGGCGGGCGTCACTCTTAAAGAGCCGCCGAACGCTCAGCAGCGTCCAGTGGTGGCGCATGAGGTGCTGACGTCTCTTTCGCCGTCGGTGGCACCGTCGCCGTCGTCGTTCGCACCACTTCCCACGAAACCTGACAGCGTGACCAATGAGGGACGACCGCTGAAGCGTCGTCGATGGTGGGATCGACGGAGAAGTTAGGAGCAAGCTGCAAATCGTGAGGTCAAGCCTTGTTGATGACCGCCGATGAGTAGGCTCGCCGTCATGCATCTCGCGATCGCCGGATCTGTCGCCGCCGACCATCTCCAGACCTTCGCGGGGCGGTTCGCCGACTCGCTCGTGCCCGATCAGCTCGACAAGCTGTCGGTCTCGTTCCTGGTCAAGGACCTCGACGTCCGCCGAGGCGGCTGCGCGGGCAACATAGCCTTCGCCCTCGGCGCGCTCGGCCGGCGGCCGACCCTCGTGGCCGCGGTCGGGCGCGACTTCGTCGAACAGGGCTACCAGGACTGGCTGACCGAGGCCGGCGTCGACTGCTCCCGCGTCCACGTCTCGCCCGACAAGCACACGGCGCTCTGCACGATCACCACCGACGAGGCGCACGCGCAGATCGTCACCTTCTATCCCGGCGCCATGAGCGAGGCCGGCCAGATCGACGTCGAGGCCCTGCACGCCGAGCGGCCCATCGACCTGCTGCTCGTCGGCCCCGACGACCCCGACGCGATGCTGCGGCACACGCGGGCGGCCCGCCGGATCGGCCTGTCCTTCGTCGCCGATCCGTCCCAACAGCTCGCCTGGGCCGACGGGGACCTCATCGGCCAGCTCATCGAGGGTGCGGCGTACCTGTTCACCAACGACTACGAGGCCGCGCTCGTCGAGCAGAAGACCGGATGGAGCGCCGACCAGGTCAAGGCGGCCGTCGGGGTCCAGGTCGTCACGCGCGGCGCCGACGGCGTCACCGTCATCGACTCAGGCGGCGCACGCCTCGACGTCGCGGCGATCCCCGGCGTCGAGGCGGTCGACCCCACGGGCGTCGGCGACGCCTTCCGGGGCGGATTCCTCGCCGGACTGGCCGCCGGTCTCGACCTGGAAGCGTGCGCCCAGCTCGGCTGCGCGGTGGCCGCGAGCGTCGTCGAGACCACCGGCACGCAGGAATACACCCTGGAATCGGCGGCGTTCCACGCCCGACTGACACGGGCCTACGGGGACGCCGCCGCCGCGCGGATCACCGCCGCCCTGCCCTAGCCAAGGTTCCCCTTACCTCGGATCAGGGCATGTCCTGGAGTAGGGTGAATCTGTCATCGCGTGACGGTCTTGGATCAGAAAGGCGCCCCGTGGGCCGGTTGAAACTGGCGGTAATCGCCCTCTTGGCAGTCGTAGTCACCGGCTGCTCCCCTAAAGACGATTCCGACCTCAAACGTCTGGCGCTCCCCGAGGCGGGCAGTGATCGCACGGATGAGATCTGGAACCTCTGGCTCGGCGCGTGGATCGCGTGCTTGGTCGTGTTCCTGTTGGTCTTCGGCCTCATGCTCTGGTGCATGGTCCGCTACCGTCGCCGCAGCGCCGACGAGGTGCCCTCGCAGGTGCGGTACAACCTGCCGATCGAGGCGCTGTACACCTTCGCTCCGGTCATCGTCGTGGTGGTGTTCTTCTTCCACACGGTCACCGCGCAGAACGCGATCTTGGAGAAGGTCGACGAACCCGACCACACCATCGAGGTCGTGGGCTCCAAATGGCAGTGGGCCTTCAACTACCTCGACGAGGACGCCACCGCCGGCGAGGACGTCTACGACTTCGGCACCCCCGACGACCCGGCCGAGCTGTGGCTTCCGGTCGACGAGTCGGTCCGTTTCGACCTGAAGTCCCCCGACGTCATCCACTCGTTCTGGATCCCGGAGTTCTACTTCAAGCTCGACGTCGTCCCCGGCAAGGTGAACTCCTTCGACGTCACACCCACGCGGGAAGGCGTCTTCACGGGCCGGTGCGCCGAGCTGTGCGGCCTCTACCACTCCCGCATGATCTTCAAGGTCCGCGTGGTCGACCGGGCCGAGTACGACGCCCACCTCGCCTCGCTCGCCGACGACGGCCAGACCGGCCGTCCGGCGGGCGGCGAAGAGGCCGACCAGATCGCCGGACTCAACCCCGAAGGAGCCGAGCACTGATGGCCGCCAGCGCCGAGAAGACCCTCGCCCAGAAGGTCGTCAACTGCCTGACCACGACCGATCACAAGGTGATCGGCAACATGTACCTGGTCACGTCGTTCTCGTTCTTCCTCATCGGCGGCGTGATGGCGCTCGTGATGCGCGCCGAGCTCGCGCGTCCGGGCACCACCTTCGTCGACGACGAGACCTTCAACCAGCTGTTCACGATGCACGGCACCGTGATGCTGCTGATGTTCGCCACGCCGTTGTTCTTCGGCTTCGCCAACGCGATCATGCCGCTGCAGATCGGCGCGCCCGACGTCGCGTTCCCGCGCCTCAACATGTTCAGCTACTGGCTGTACCTGTTCGGCTCGCTCATCGCGGTCTCCGGCTTCCTCACCCCGAGCGGCGCGGCCAGCTTCGGCTGGTTCGCCTACGCCCCGCTGTCGGACGGCGTGCACTCGCCGGGCGTCGGCGGCGACCTCTGGGTCATGGGCCTGTACCTCTCCGGCATCGGCACGATCCTGGGCTCGGTCAATTTCGTCACGACGATCTTCTGCATGCGGGCGCCGGGCATGACCATGTTCCGGATGCCGATCTTCGTGTGGAACACGCTGGTCACGAGCCTGCTCGCGCTCATCGCCTTCCCGATCTTCGGCGCGGCGCTGCTGGCGCTCGCGGCGGACCGTATGTTCGGCGCGCACGTCTTCGACCCCGCCAACGGCGGGCCGATCATGTGGCAGCACCTGTTCTGGTTCTTCGGGCATCCCGAGGTGTACATCCTCGCCCTGCCGTTCTTCGGCGTGGTCTCGGAGATCCTGCCGGTCTTCGCCCGCAAGCCGATCTTCGGCTACGTCGGCCTCGTCGGCGCGACGCTGATGATCGCCACCCTGTCGGTCGCGGTGTGGGCCCACCACATGTACGTGACCGGCTCGGTCGACCTGGCGTTCTTCAGCTTCATGACCTTCCTCATCGCGGTGCCCACCGGCATGAAGTTCTTCAACTGGATCGGCACGATCTGGGGCGGCAGCCTGTCCTTCGACTCGCCGTTGGTCTGGTCGCTGGGCTTCTTGACGACCTTCCTCTTCGGCGGTCTGACCGGCGTCATCCTGGCCTCGCCGGCCCTCGACTTCCAATTGTCCGACTCGTACTTCGTGGTGGCGCACTTCCACTACGTGGTGTTCGGCACGGTCGTCTTCGCGATGTTCGCCGGCTTCTACTTCTGGTGGCCGAAGTTCACCGGCAAGATGCTCGACGAGCGGCTGGCCAAGATCCACTTCTGGCTGCTGTTCATCGGCTTCCACATGACCTTCCTGGTCCAGCACTGGCTGGGCATCGAGGGCATGCCGCGCCGGTACATCGACTATGCGCCGAGCGACGGCTTCACCACGCTCAACGAGGTCTCCTCGATCGGCGCCTTCCTGCTGGGCGCGTCGATGATCCCGTTCTTCTACAACGTCTGGAAGTCGCGCGCGTCCCAGCCGGTCGGCCTGGACGACCCGTGGGGCTGGGGCCGTTCGCTGGAGTGGGCCACCAGTTCGCCGCCGCCGCGCCACAACTTCCACTCGCTGCCGCGCATCCGCTCCGAGAGCCCCGCCTTCGACCTCCACCACCCGGAGATCGCCGCGCTGGAACTGCACGACAACCCCGATGAGACGGCCCCGCTCGCCGACGCCCCGAACGTCGAGGGCAAGGCCGAGGCCATCAACGACGCCAAGGAGTCCTGACCCATGAAGGCCGAACTCTGGACCATTGTCGGTTGCTTCGTCTTCTTCGTGATCATCGCGCCGATCTACTGGGTGCTCACGAGCGATCCGACGGGCTCGGTGGCGCTGGCGATGACCGCCCTGCTCTGCGCCCTGGTGAGCTTCTACCTGGCGGTGGTGTCCAAGCAGATCCCGGAGCGTCCGGAGGACCGCAAGGACGCCGAGATCATCGACGGTGCCGGCGAGCTGGGCTTCTTCCCGGCGTCGAGCTGGTGGCCGCTGTACTCGGCGGCCTCGGCGGCCGTGGTCGTCCTGGGCATCGTCTTCGGCTGGTGGCTGTTCATCATCGGCGTCGGTTTGGGCGCGATGTCGGTCGTCGGCTGGGTGTTCGAGTTCTACCGAGGCGTCCACAAGCACTGACCCGGCCCTACGTCGCAGAACAACGCCCCTGGCCGCAATTCGCGGGCAGGGGCGTTCTGCCGCTATTCTTAGTCGGGTGAACAATAAGCTGTGGATGGCGGCCCTCGCCTCCGTGCTCGTCGCCTCCGGCTGTTCCGGAGGCTCCTCCTCGTCCGAAGGCGAGGACGATGGCGCCACTCCCGCCGTGGTGACGAGCAATGTGACCGATGGCCAGTCCGATGTCCCCGTCGAGACCGTGGTGACGGTCGACGTCGCCGACGGCGAGATCGGCGACGTCACGTTGACCGCCGACGACGGCAGCGTCATCGCCGGCGCCCCGGTCGTGGAGGGCGGCGACGAGGAGGAGACGCCTGCCGCAGCGACTCAGTGGGTCGCCGACGACAGGTTGGAGCCCGGTCTCGGCTACACGCTGGTCGCGACGGCCATCGGCGACGACGGCAAGGACGTCACCACGACGCAGACGTTCACGACACGGTCGCTGACCCTCGACGAGCAGACTTTTCCCTCGGTGTCGCCTCTTGCCGACGCCACCGTCGGCGTCGGCATGCCGGTGGTCGTCAACTTCGATCTGCCGGTCACCGACCGTGCGACCTTCGAACGGAACATGCATGTCACCAGCGAGCCCGAGCAGGTCGGCAGTTGGAACTGGATTTCCGACAATGTCGCCCAGTGGCGCCCGCAGGAGTACTGGCAGGCGGGCACCAAGGTGCATGTCGACATCGACGTGAACTCGCTGCCGGCCGGCAACGGCATCTACGGCCAGGAGAGCAACGTCTTCGATTTCACGGTCGGCGACGCCGTGGTCGCGACCGTCGACATCTCGGGTTACTCGATGTCGGTGAACGTCAACGGCGAGGTGGTGAAGACCCTCCCGGTGACCACGGGCGACGCGACTCACCAGACGCGCATCGGCACGAAGATCATCATGGAGAAGTACGAGTCGATCGATATGGACGCCGCCACGACCGGCGTCGACTCGAGCGAGCCCGGCTACTACAACATCGCCGATGTCCGCTGGGCGATGCGGCTGACGAACTCGGGCGAGTTCATCCACGCCGCTCCCTGGTCGGTCGGGTCGCAGGGCAACGCCAATGTGAGCCACGGCTGCACGGGCTTGAGCTTGGAGAACTCTCGGTGGCTCTTCGAGCAGATGAAGATCGGTGACGTCGTGGAGTATGTCAACGGTTCCCGGCCGCTCGAGGCGAACAACGGCTGGACCGCCTGGAACGTCTCGTGGGAGGAATGGGCCGCTGGCTCCGCTCTCGTCGGGGAGGGGGACGCTCCGCAAGCTTGACTCGTCTCCTGCGTCGAGGGTTCGCGGATCTTTCAGTTGTGCGCGTCGGGTTGAGAGTGTCGTTCATCCGTCGTGCCAGTCGTGGCGGGTGAGGTCGGCGTTGGTGAGTCGCTGCATCTGCTCGTCGCCGACTTTGACACGTGCGGGGTGCTCGTGGGTGTCGAGGATCGCGGTGACGGACGTAGTGAAGTTTTTCACGATGCCGGGTTTCTCGGAGTATGTCGGCGAGTTCGCGGGTGGACGACCGAGTCCTCGTGCCGAACGCATTAGTCTGTCGGCGTGACCGAGGGAGACGACCGGCTGGAGCGGCTGTGGCTGCCGTATCGCATGGCCTATGTGCGCGGGGAGAAGAACGACGTTCCCGGGTGCCCGTTCTGTCGGATCGCCGACGGCGGTGCGCAGTCGGAACTGGTGGTGGCGCGCGGCGAGACGTGCTTCGTCGTGCTCAACCTCTACCCGTACAACCCGGGCCACCTCATGGTGGTGCCGAACCGGCACGTCGCCGACTACGTCGACCTGACCGACGACGAGACGGTTGAGGTCGCCCGGATGACCCAGCGCGCGCTGCGGACGGTCCGCGAGGTCTCGCAGCCCGCCGCGTTCAACGTCGGTCTCAACCTCGGCAAGGTCGCCGGCGGCTCGGTCGCCGAGCACCTGCACCAGCACGTCGTGCCCCGCTGGCCCGGGGACGCCAATTTCATGACCGTGGTGGGGCAGACCAAGACGCTGCCCCAACTCCTCGAGGACACCCGCGACCTGCTGGCCGCCGCGTGGTCCGACGCGAACTAGACCCGGAGATCCGATGCTCGAACGCTTCCGCCAGTTCTGGACCAAGCTGCTGGCCCCCATCGCCCACTTCCTGTTGAAGATCGGCGTCAAGCCCGATCACGTCACCATCGTCGGCACTGCGGGCGTCGTCTTCGGCGCGCTGTTCTTCTTCCCGCGCGGCGAGCTGTTCTGGGGCGTCATGTTCATCACCGCCTTCGTGTTCAGCGACCTGATCGACGGCTACATGGCGCGCACGTCGGGCCAGTCGAGCAAGTGGGGCGCCTTCCTCGACTCGACGCTCGACCGGGTCGGCGACGCCGCGATCTTCGGCGGCCTGGCGGTCTACTACGTGTCGGCGCACGCCGAGGCCGACCTCGGCGAAGTCCGCTGGTACTTCTACCTGAGCCTGGCCTGCCTGGTGCTCGGCAACCTCACCTCCTACGCCCGCGCCCGCGCCGAGAGCCTGGGCATGCAGGCCAAGGGCGGCATCGCCGAGCGCGCCGACCGGCTCGTCGCGATCCTCGTGACGACCGGCTTCAACGGCCTGCTCGACCTGCCGGTCCTCACCGAGATCACGCTGTGGGCGCTCGCGGTGGCCAGCCTGGTCACGGTCTTCCAGCGCATGGCGACCGTGCGCCGTCAGGCGGTCGCGAACCCGACGCCCGACGCCTGACCATGTCTATGCGACATCGCCATCGACGCATAGACGGTGGTCGGGTCGGGCCGGCTTGACCGCCGACACCGACTCCTCTCTCGACCAGGCCCAGGCCTCCGTCGATCCCGTCGGACGCCACGAGTGGTGCGGAGCGCAGTCCAGGGTGCGGCAGATCGTGGCGTCGGGCCGACATCATGAAGGTCGGCCTGCGGTTCGGGAACCTGTTGATCCGCGGCATCGTGCAGTACGTCTTCGCTCGGCCCAACGGCTCGGCGGAGTTCTGCTGCCTCGCCCGCGAGGCCGCCGAGGAGTGCCGCCACACGCAGATGTCCCAGGGGTGCGTCAACCGCATCGGCGCCGACAAGTCCTGCTCGCCGAGACCGTCGACGTCTTGCTCAGTGATATCGCCGCCGGACGGCTGAGGCCCCGTCGTTAGACTCCGGCGGGTGAGCAGCGAACAGACGAGCCCCGTCCCGACGAGCCAGGCCCCCGAGGTCGGTACCGCCCGCGTCAAGCGCGGCATGGCCGAGATGCTCAAGGGCGGCGTGATCATGGACGTCGTCACCGCCGAGCAGGCCAAGATCGCCGAGGACGCCGGCGCCGTCGCCGTGATGGCGCTCGAACGCGTCCCGGCCGACATCCGCGCCCAGGGCGGCGTGGCCCGCGCCAGCGACCCCGACCTGGTCGACGGCATCATCGAGGCCGTCTCGATCCCCGTCATGGCCAAGGCCCGCATCGGCCACTTCGCCGAGGCGCAGATCCTGCAGAGCCTCGGCGTCGACTACATCGACGAGTCCGAGGTGCTGACCCCGGCCGACTACGCGAACCACATCGACAAGTGGTCCTTCGACGTGCCCTTCGTCTGCGGCGCGACCAACCTCGGCGAGGCGCTGCGCCGCATCACCGAGGGCGCGGCCTTCATCCGCTCCAAGGGCGAGGCCGGCACCGGCGACGTCTCCAACGCCGTCACCCACATCCGCAAGATCACCGGCGAGATCCGCCGCCTCCAGAGCCTGCGCGACGACGAGCTGTACGTCGCGGCCAAGGAGCTCCGGGCGCCGTTCGACCTGGTCAAGGAGGTCGCGACCACCGGCGAGCTCCCGGTCGTGCTGTTCACCGCCGGCGGCATCGCCACCCCCGCCGACGCCGCGCTCGTCATGCAGCTGGGCTCGGAGGGCGTCTTCGTCGGCTCGGGCATCTTCAAGTCCGGCAACCCGGCCGAGCGCGCCGCCGCCATCGTCAAGGCCACGACCTTCTACGACGACCCCGACGTCGTCGCGAACGTCTCGCGCGGCCTCGGCGACGCGATGGTCGGCATCAACGTCGACGACATCCCCGAGCCGCACCGCCTGGAGACGCGCGGCTGGTGACCGGCGAGTAGTACGCGGTCTAGCCCGAACGGGCTATTTTTCCTTCGGGGAACGGTCCGGAGTCGCGCATCGGGCCGCAAGCCGTCATACTCGGGGGACACGCACCTCCGCGTGACGCACGAGGGAGAATCCTATGAAGAAATCCACCAAGGGCGCGTTGGCCGCGGCTGCGGCCGCCGTCCTGCTGCTGGGCGGCGCGGGCACGCTGGCCTACTGGACCGCCGACGCGACGCTCGACGGCGGCTCGGTCACCGCCGGAGAGATCACGCTCACCGACGTCCAGTGCGCGTCGAGCTGGACCCACGACGACGCGGGCGGCACGGAAGCGGTCACCACGATCGTCCCCGGCGACACCATCACGAAGCAGTGCACCGGCACGCTGACCCTCGTCGGCGACCACATCGGCGCCACGGTGGACCTGTCCGACGCGGGCGTCACCGGCACGGGCGAGCTCGACGAGGCGTTGGAGGTCAGCGCCACGATGACCTCGCCGGCCGCGACGATCACCGACCCGGGGACGTACGACGTCGTGGTCGACATCGACGTCGAGTTCCCCTATGACGGCCCGGTCTCGACGGACCCGACGACCGACGCCGACAACACCACGCAGCTCGACACGGCGACGCTCGACGAGCTCACCCTGGTCGCGGTGCAGACCCACCCCTGATCTGACGTTCGTGCGTCGCTGGGCCGGATGGCTCGGCCAGGTGCTCGCCTGGCTGGTGATCCTCGGAGTGGTGGTCGTCCTGGCGGTCGCGGTGCTGATACCGCGCATCGCCGGGGCGACCCCCTACACCGTGCTCACCGGCTCGATGCGGCCCGACTACCCGCCGGGAACGCTGGTGGTGGTCAAGCCGGTCGAGCCTGAGCAGATCGCGGTCGGCGACGTGATTACCTATCAACTGGAGTCGGGACGCGCCCCTGTGGTGACGCACCGCGTCGTCGAGGCGCGCACCAGCCTCGACGGCGAGACGACGTTCGTCACGCGGGGCGACGCCAACGGAGCCGACGACGAACTGCCGGTGATGCCGGTGCAGATCAAGGGAAAGCTCTGGTATGCGGCGCCGTATCTGGGCCATGTGAACCAGGCGTTGAGCCCGGGTCAGCGGCAGACCGCCGTGTACGTGGTGGCCGGGGGCCTCATCGCCTACGCGGCGTACATGTTCATCGGAGCCCTGCGGGGCCGTGACACTGAGAAGAAGAAGGAGGAGACTGACTGATGCGTCGTTCGTTCGCGCTGTTCGCGCTCCTCCTTCTCGTCTCGTCTCCGGCGCGGGCTGCTGAGGAGATCGGGGTGAGCCGCGACGGCGTCACCTGGTCCCAGACGCTGCCGACGCCGCTGTTCGACCCGTCCGTCCGCTGGGTTCCCGGCGATGTGCGGACCTCGACCTTCTACGTCCGCAACGACGGCTCCTCAGCGGCGTACCTGACCGTCGCCGCCCGCGGTGCGGACGATGATCGTCTCCTGGCCGACGACGACATCGCCTTGCGCGCGCGGGTCGCCGGCGGCGACTGGACGCCGCTGGAGAACGGGGCCTCCGGCATCGCTTTGACCGAGCAGTCGATCGCCCGCGGCGAGGTGGCCGAGATCGACGTCGAGGCGGCGTTCGCCTGGGAGTCGGCCAACCAGTCCCAGACCAAGCAGCTGGCGCTGCGCTTCGACGTGCGCCTGACGGCCGCCGAGGCCTCTGACGGAGGAGGCGTCGATCCTGACGAGGGCGACCCTGACGACTCCGGCCTGGTGGCGGGCCTCCTCCCGCGCACCGGCGCCGGCGTGACGCTGTGGTCGGCCCTGACCGGACTCGTGCTGCTGCTGGTCGGGTCGCGGCTGACCCGTCGCCGTGCCGAGGAGGTCGGCCATGGGTGAGCACACAGCCGTCCGCGGTCGGCGGCGCCAACCTCGCCAGCACCGCGCGGTCGCGGTCCGGGCGCTGCTGTCGCTCGGCCTGCTGGCCGGTTTCGGGGCCATCGGCACGACCGCCTACTGGACCGATCAGGCGGTCGTCGCCGGCGGCACGATCACGTCGGGGTCGATGGACATGCGGTTCGACACCACCGGCGCCGTCGGCTTGAGCACGGGATACGCCAAGAGCGCGATCACCTGGACGGGCCTGGTGCCGGGCGAGAGCAAAGCCTTCGACTTGACGGTCAACAACGTCGGCGACCCGCCGTTCACGTACACGGCCACGGTCACCCAGGGGTCCAGCCCCACATGGACCTACGTCGACACGCCCGTCACCGTCCAGTTCTTCAACGGCTCGGCCCAGGCGGACACCGTCTATCCGCAGCAGGACACCTGCTCGGGCACGGCCCTCGGCACGGCGCAGACCGTCGACACCACGAACAAGGCGCTCATCACCAGCGCCCCCACCGTCGCCGCGGGCGGGTCGCATCAGATGTGCATGGTCGTCGGCATCGCCGCCTCCGCCACGAACGACAACCAGAGCAAGACCGGGTCGCTGTCGTTCTCCTTCACGGCCACCCAGGCGGCGTCGTGAGGCGCGCGGGCTACTGGATCGCGGAGGCCGCGCTGTGGACCGGCGCGGTCCTCGGGACGCTGAGCCTCCTGGCGGCGCTGCTCGCGCTCAGCGGCGCGGTCCGGCCGCTGGTCTTCACCTCCGGGTCGATGGCCCCGGAGATCCCGACCGGCTCCCTCGGCTTCTCGCGGCCGGTGAGCGCCTCGGACGTCGCCGTCGGCGACGTCGTCAACGTCACCCGTGGCGACGGGCAGCAGGTCACGCACCGCGTCGTCGGCGTCGAGCCGGACGGCTCGGCGGTCCGGCTGACCCTCAAGGGGGACGCGAACCGCACCCCCGACGCCGAGACCTATGTCGTGACCGGCGCGCACCGGGTCTTCTTCGACGTGCCCTGGCTCGGTCGGGTCGCCACGGAGTTGAAGAATCCCCTGGTGAGCCTGACGCTGGTGGCCTTCCTCGCCGCGCTCATCGTCAGTCCGCTGATGTTGCGGGGGCGTCGGCGGCGCGACGGCCGGGGCCGCCGGCGTGCGGTGAGGCATTCCGGAGCGCACGCGGCGGCGGTGCTGGCTGTCGTCGCCTCGCTCGCGGCCGCGCACAGCGTGACGCCCACCATGGCCGGATTCACCGACACCTCCGTCCTCGCGGCCGGGAGCCTCACGGCCGGGTCGGTGACCAAGCCGGCCGAGACGTCCCCCAAATGCGCGGTGAGCAACGGGCTGGTGACCAAGACGCTCACGACCTACTGGACCGCCGCCACGACGCCCACGACGTTGACCTACACGGCGGTCGTCCGCGAGACGGGCACGTCGTTGACGGTGACCTCCAGCGGCACCACTCGTTCGGCCAAAGTCACCAACGGCCTGTTGGATCTCACCAACCTTCTCGGCGCCACGCTGCATATCGACGTCACGGCGACGTTGCCCGGCACCAACTGGACCGCGACCTCGACCCGTACCTTCACCGTCGCCGCGCTGACGGCGTACCTCGCCTGCGGCGCCTGGTCCTGACCCCGCCGCCCAGGGTGTCGCCGTGCCCTCCTCCCCCATGATCGGCGTGCTGGCGCTGCAAGGCGACGTCCGTGAGCACGTCGCGGCGCTCCGTCGGCTCGGCGCCCGTGCGGTCGCCGTGCGCCGCCGGTCCGAGCTCGACGAGTGCGACGGCCTGGTGCTGCCCGGGGGGAGTCCACGACGATGGCGAAGCTCGCCCGGACGTTCGACCTCTTCGACCCGGTCCGGGAACGGCTGGCCGGCGGCATGCCTGCGTTCGGCACCTGCGCGGGCCTGATCCTGCTGGCCGATCGGATCGAGGGCGGCACGAGCGGCC
>NZ_JASGEK010000033.1:0-13731 GCF_047606445.1 Aeromicrobium sp.
GACGGGCGACTGCGCCGTCGGCGGCGCGGGCTGGGCGGGCGGGGCGGGCAGGACGGAGGTCGGCGCGCCCTGGTCGGCGCGGGACGCGATGGCGGCCCTGACGTCCTCGCCGCCGTTCTCACCGAGCCAGTCGAGCAGCGCGTCGTAGGCGGTCGGGTTGGCTGCGATCAACGGCCAGAGCTCGGGGTCCTCGGTCAGCTCCTGAAGCCGGACCGGGGAAGTATTCGGATCGGACGCCTCGGCGCGGGTCTCGTCGGTGGCCATCGGTGTTCCCCTCGAAGTGTGGTGGTGTGGGTGCGCTCCGAACGCGACACGAGCCTAGAACAGAACGCTTCGCTATGAACACCCTGTACCGCTGTGCGGTGCGATCTCGCCGTTCGGAGAGCGTCGTGGCGTCCGCGTCAGTCATGGCAGAATGGCCCGGGTACGACCTTGACGCCCACGCGAGCCCGCTGCCGGCCGGAGGTTCCGCGACGCGACCTGTCTCCAGGTCTGACGCGCGGAATCACGTGACGCGAGAGGATTTCCTGTGAACTCGTCAGCCCAGTGGCGACCGGACGCGACCGAGGCGTTGACCGACCTGCTGCGCGAGCGCATGGTCGTCATCGACGGGGCGATGGGCACCGCGATCCAGCGCGACCGCCCCGACGAGGCCGGATACCGGGGCGCGCGGTTCGCCGACTGGCCGAGCGACGTGCAGGGCAACAACGACCTGCTGAGCCTGACCCAGCCGCAGATCATCGCGGGCATCCACGCCGAGTACCTGGCCGCCGGCGCCGACGTCGTCGAGACGAACACCTTCAACGCGCAGCGGATCTCGATGGCCGACTACGGCATGGAGGAGCTGTCCTACGAGCTGAACGTCGCCTCGGCGCGGCTCGCCCGCGAGGCCTGCGACGCCTTCGAGGGACCGCGTTTCGTGGCCGGCGCCATCGGCCCGCTGAACCGGACGGGATCCATCTCCCCCGACGTCAACGACCCGGCCGCGCGCAACGTCACCTTCGTCGAGATGGTCGAGGCCTACGACGAGCAGGTGCGCGGCCTCGTCGACGGCGGCGCCGACCTGCTCATGGTCGAGACGATCTTCGACACGCTCAACGCCAAGGCCGCGATCTTCGCCATCGAGACCTTCTTCGAGGAGGTCGGACGCCGCTGGCCCGTCGTCATCTCCGGCACCATCACCGACGCCTCGGGGCGCACGCTCACCGGCCAGGTGACCGAGGCGTTCTGGAACTCGATCCGTCACGTGCGCCCGCTCATGGTGGGGCTGAACTGCGCCCTCGGCGGCCGCGAGCTGCGCCCGTACGTCGCCGAGCTGTCGCGGGTGGCGGACTGTTTCGTGCACGCCTACCCGAACGCAGGCCTGCCGAACTCCTTCGGCGAGTACGACGAGGAGCCGGAGACGACCGCCGAGATCCTGGCGGAGTTCGCCCAGGCCGGGCTCATCAACGCCGCGGGCGGCTGCTGCGGCACCACCCCGGCGCACATCGCCGCCATCGCGCGGGCCGTCGGCGACATCGCCCCGCGCACTCCCCCGACGCTGGAGCCGGCGATGCGACTGTCCGGCTTGGAGCCGTTCAACATCACCGACGACTCGCTGTTCGTCAACGTCGGCGAGCGCACCAACATCACCGGCTCGGCCCGTTTCCGCAACCTCATCCGCGACGGCGACTACGGCACCGCGCTGTCGGTCGCGCGCCAGCAGGTCGAGAACGGCGCGCAGATCCTCGACGTCAACATGGACGAGGGCATGATCGACGGCGTCGCGGCGATGCGCCGCTTCCTGCGGCTGGTCGCCGGCGAGCCCGACATCTGCAAGGTCCCGATCATGGTCGACTCCTCCAAGTGGGAGGTGATCGAGGAGGGCCTGCGCAACGTCCAGGGCAAGTGCGTCGTCAACTCCATCTCGATGAAGGAGGGCGAGGAGAAGTTCGTCGAGCAGGCCCGGCTGTGCCGCAAGTACGGCGCGGCGGTCGTCGTCATGGCCTTCGACGAGGAGGGCCAGGCCGACGATCTGGAACGCCGGATCGAGATCTGCGGCCGCGCCTACCGGATCCTCACCGAAGAGGTCGGCTTCCCGGCCGAGGACGTCATCTTCGACCCGAACATCTTCGCCGTCGCCACGGGCATCGAGGAGCACGCCAGCTACGGCCTCGACTTCATCGAGGGAACCCGCTGGATCAAGCAGAACCTGCCGGGAGTGAAGGTGTCCGGCGGCGTCTCCAACGTGTCGTTCTCCTTCCGCGGCAACAACGCGGTGCGCGAGGCGATCCACTCGGTGTTCCTGTTCCACGCGACCCGGGCCGGCATGGACATGGGCATCGTCAACGCGGGCGCGCTCGTGGTCTACGACGAGGTGGACCCGAAACTGCGCGAGCGCATCGAGGACGTGGTGCTGAACCGGCGCCCCGACGCGGCCGACCGGCTGTTGGAGATCGCCGGCGACTACGCCGGGACCGGTCAGAAAGAGGAGGCCGCCGAGGCCGAGTGGCGCTCCCTGCCGGTCTCCGAGCGCATCACCCACGCGCTCGTCAAGGGCATCGACGACTACGCCGAGTCCGACACCGAGGAGCTGCGCCGGGAGATCGCCGCGCGCGGCGGACGTCCCCTGGAGGTCATCGAGGGGCCGCTGATGGACGGCATGGGCGTGGTCGGCGACCTGTTCGGCGCGGGCAAGATGTTCCTGCCGCAGGTGGTCAAGTCGGCGCGCGTGATGAAGAAGGCCGTCGCCTATCTGATCCCGTTCATCGAGGCCGAGAAGCAGCCCGGCGACGCCGCGCGCAGCAACGGGACGGTCGTCATGGCGACGGTCAAGGGCGACGTGCACGACATCGGCAAGAACATCGTCGGCGTCGTCTTGCAGTGCAACAACTACGACGTGATCGACCTGGGCGTCATGGTCCCCGCGCAGAAGATCATCGACGCCGCGAGGGAGCACGACGCCGACGTGATCGGCCTGTCCGGCCTCATCACCCCCTCGCTCGACGAGATGGTGAACTTCGCCGCCGAGATGGAGCGTCAGGGCTTCGAGATCCCGCTGCTCATCGGCGGCGCGACGACCTCGCGCGCGCACACGGCGGTCAAGGTCGACCAGAAATACCACGGCCCCGTCGTCTGGGTGAAGGACGCCTCGCGCTCGGTGCCGGTGGTCGCCTCGCTGCTGTCCGACGACAAACGCCCGGAGCTGCTGGCCGACCTCAAGACCGACTACGACGCGTTGCGCGAGCGGCACGCGGCCCGTTCGGAGGCGCGTCCGCTGCTGCCGATCGAGCAGGCCCGCGAGAACGCCACGCCGATCGACTGGACCGTCTACGAGCCGCCGGTCCCGCCCACGCTCGACGCGGCGGGGGTGTTCACCCGGACGTTCACCGACTACGACCTGAGCGAGCTGCGCGCCTACATCGACTGGCAGCCCTTCTTCAACGCCTGGGAGATGAAGGGCAAGTTCCCCGACATCCTCAACAACCCCGCCACCGGCGAGGCCGCCCGCAAGCTCTACGACGACGCGCAGGGCATGCTGGACCGGGTGATCGCCGAGCGGTGGCTGCGCGCGAACGCGGTGATCGGCCTCTTCCCGGCGAACCAGGTCGGCCACGACGACATCGAGGTCTACACCGACCATCACCGCGATGACGTCCGCACGACGCTGCACCACCTGCGCCAGCAGACCGAGCACCGCGCGGGGGTGCCGCACAAATGCCTCGCGGACTTCGTCGCGCCGAAGGAGACCGGCCTCGCCGACTATGTGGGCGCCTTCGCGGTGACCGCCGGACTCGGCAGCGCCGACAAGGTGACGGAGTTCAAGGCCGCCCTCGACGACTACAGCGCGATCCTGCTGGAGTCGGTCGCCGACCGGCTGGCCGAGGCCTTCGCCGAGCGGCTGCACGAACGGGTGCGCAAGGAGTTCTGGGCGTATCAGCCCGGGGAGTCCTTCGACAACGACGCGCTGATCGCCGAGAAGTACGTCGGCGTCCGCCCGGCCCCCGGCTACCCGGCCTGCCCGGACCACACCGAGAAGCAGCTCCTGTGGGACCTGTTGGACGTGAAGGCGCAGACCGGGATCGAGCTGACAGAGTCGATGGCGATGTGGCCCGGCGCGTCGGTGAGCGGCTGGTACTTCTCGCACCCGCAGTCGCAGTACACGGTCGTCGGGCGGGTCGGCCGCGACCAGGTCGCCCAGTACGCCGAGCGCAAGGGCTGGACGGTCGCCGAGGCCGAGCGGTGGCTCGCCCCCAACCTCGGCTACCGCACCGACGACGAGTAGACCCGCCCGCCTAGGGTGGTGTCTGTGAGCAGCGCGAGGGCGAACACCGCCAAGGTGGACAAGATCCGCAAACTGCTCGCCCTCGCCGAGAATCCGGCCGCGACGACGGCGGAGGCGGAGGCGTTCACCGCCAAGGCCGTCGCGCTGATGGCCGAGTACGGCATCGACGAGGCGCTGCTCAACAGCGGCGAGGGCCGTGAGGCGGGCGTCGCCGACACGATCTTGCGGTTCGACTCCCCCTTCGTGCGCGACAAATGCCTGCTCGCCGGGGTGGTCGCGCTGGCGATGCGCTGCAAACCGATCATCCTGGGCGTGGAGCCGGCCATGTCGGTGCACGTGTTCGGCCTGCCCGCCGACGTCGAGAGCGTCGAGATGCTGATGCGCAGCTTGCTCGTGCAGGCCGCCCATGAGATCGGCCGCGCCGAGATCCCCAAGGGCGAGGACCTGATCGCCTTCAAACGCTCCTGGTGGGCCGGCTACGGAGCCGCGGTCGACGGCCGGCTGCGGGAGATCACCGCCGAGACGCTGCGCGAGGCCGAGGAACGGCGGAACGGCGGCCCCTCGGTGGAGCTGGTGCTCGCGGGCACGTCGCTCGCGGTCATGCGGGCGGTCGACGAGAGCTACCCGAGACGCGGCTCGGTCCGCAAGCCGAAGCCCTCGGGGCCGGGCGCCTACTCCGGCTACACCTCCGGCCACCAGGCCGATCTGGGCGGCCTGTCCCCCGCGCTGGAATGACGGGCGTCACACGCGTGGAGAGGTGGAAGGCAGATCTTCTCAGGGTATATTGAGGGGGCTGTTCCCAAAAGATTGGACGAGGAATTGAGTACCCCCCGCTGGCGACGCGCTGCTAACAGCGTCCTCGCAGCCGCTGTCGTCGCCGTCGGCCTGACGTTGACCACCGGCACGTCTACGAGTGCCGCGCCGAACATCTACACGGACCGGCTCGACATCGAACACCAGATGAACGAGGGTTTCGGCGGCCAGTTCGTCATCGCGAACGAAGACGTCAACGGCAATCCGGTCGACATCGGCAATCCGCAGGACATGTGGGACGGCAACTCGTGGACCACGCCTGCGGGAAATCCATGGGGGTACGACATCCCCACGAGCTTCACCCCGCAGGTCCTGGGAACGATCCAGCCGATCCCCGAGATCTGTGAGACCGAGGATGAGACGGTGCTCATCACGATCACCGGAACCTTCACGAACCTGGGTCCGGCGTCCGGCGTCTGGAACATCGGTTCCGCGTCGATCATCAACAACAACATCGACTACGACCGCAACGACGACAGCACGGTCGACGACTCCGACAAGCTCGTCCACTCTCAGGGCTACGGCACCTCGGGCTCCAACTATCCGGTGGGCGCCCAGGTCTCCTTGGCGTTGTCCTACGAAGCCCCGTTGGCCGACCTGCAGGCCGGCGCCTTGGACGTGGCGCTGTCGATCGAGTTGAACCACAACGGCGCGAAGGCGTGGGAGGTCACCGACTTCACCCCCAGCTACGACCTGCAGTGCCTGCCGGAGGCCGAGCCTCTGGAGCAGACGGTGCTGCCGGGCGACCCGACGACCCTCGACCTCACGGGTCTGGTCACCACCGACGTCGTCGACCCGGACTGGACGACGCTGCGCCTGATCGACGAGAACGGCGACCTGGTCACCACGCTGACCACGGATGCGGGCACCTACACCGTCGGCGAGGACGGAACGGTCGAGTTCGTTCCCGACCCAGATTTCGAGGGCGGTCCGACGCCGACGGTCAGCTACTCCGTCGCGGACGGCAACGGCGACGTCGCGGAGAGCACCATCGACCTGACCGTCGCCCGTCCGCCGGTGCTGGAGCCGCTGACGGAGACGACGGTGACCACGGACACGGTCACGTTCGATCCGATCGGCAGCGGGTCGGGCCAGGACGGTTCGACGCTCGACCCGACCTCGGTCTACCTCATCGACTCCGACGGCAACCTCGTCCGCACCTTGACGGTCCCCGGCCAGGGCACCTTCACGGTGGACGAGGAGACCGGAGAGATCACGTTCGTCGCGGTCGAGGGCTTCACCGGCGACGTGTCGGTCCGCTACTCGGTGGCCGACAGCAATGGCCTGCGGTCGGAGAGCACGCTGACGGTCAGCGTGCTGAGCGAGGAGGAGGCCGCACAAGTCGAAGAGGAACAGCAGGGCGGCATTCTGCCGACCACTGGCACGGGTGCCGCGCTGGCGCTGGTGCTGATCTCCGCGCTGCTCGGCGGCGTCGGCGTCGTCGTGGTGCGCGCCGCACGCCGTCGCCCCCTGGCCTGACCTCTCACGGCCTGACGATGCCCCTTCCGCCCGGGTGGCGGAAGGGGCATCGTCGTGTCCGCCCACCCTGCGCCACCTTCGAAACAAGCACCTCGGGCGAGTCAGACGTCGGTTCAGCCCTGTCCTCGATTTCGATGACAGCAACACGCTTGACCTGTCGGGGGGGGGTATTCAATGAGCGATGTGCGGTGCAATCGAGCACCTCGACTCATGAAAGGAATCAACCAATGCAGGCATGGCAGATTTTGGTGGCGGTGGGAGCGCTGTTGGTGTTGGGCGGCGGCATCCCGGCGATGATCGGGACGGACAACATCGGCCTCTTCGTCGTGTACGGGGTCGTCGTCCTGGGGATCGCGCCCTGGTGTCAATCGGTCAGACGATCGGCAAGAAGCAGCGGGATCGACGCTGACAGCCCGTGGACACACTCGTCGGCGTCGTCGGCGCGATCTTGCTGTTGGCGGTGCTGGGGGCTGTGGTCTACGGCCTGACGATGCTGAAGGACGCAGCTGTCGACACGGTGGCCGGCGCCGCAGCCGGTGCGATCAATCGACGTGTCCGTTCCGACGTGCATGCTGAGGGCTTGGCCATGGCGGAGAACCTTCTCTTCTACAATGTCGACGCCACCGACGAGGCGATCATCACCGCGTTGAGTCAGTCGGTCACCTCGACCGTCGGGCCGCCTCGCGTCAGCTTCGGCGGCCTGGACGCCACCTATCTCGTCGGCGTCGAGACGAACCGCGTGTACTTCGCGCACGGGACGAGGTCGACGACGAGCTTCACGGCCACGGCGGCCATCGTCGCCGCGAACGGCGTCGACGGGATCGCGCGAAGAGGCGTCGTCCTGTCGTTTCAGGATCTGACGACGGCCGACGGGGTGATCGCGGAAGTGTCGGCGATGCGCGCGTTGCGCCACGATGCGCGGGCGGCACTGGGCGCGCTGGACTCCGATGTCTCGGAGATGTTCATCTCCTCCTGAGGTTGTCGCTGACGCCCCCGCGCCGCTCTCAGAGCGCGACGCCCAGCAGGGCGTCGACGGCTGCTGAGGCGAGTGCGGGGGCCGTGGCGTCGTCCCCGTCGGACGCGGCCCACGCGTCGACGGCTGAGAGGGCAGTCGGGGCGTCCAGGTCGTCGGTGAGGGCCGCGCGCAGCGCCTCGACCACGGGAGCGGCCGCCGGGGCCGACGAGCGCGCGGCGGCGGCGCGCCAGCTGGCCAGTCGCGCCTCGGCCTCGGCGATCTCCGAGCCGAACCACTCCCAGTCGTCGCGATAGCGGTGGGTGAGCAGCGCCAGCCGAATCGCCATCGGGTCGTGGCCGTCCCGACGCAACTGCGAGACGAGCACCAGGTTGCCCTTGGACTTGCTCATCTTCTCGCCCTCGTAGCCGACCATGCCGGCGTGGACGTAGGCGCGGGCGAACCGCTCCCCCGTCGCCACCACCGCTTCCGAGGCGGACATCTCGTGGTGCGGGAAGACCAGGTCGGAGCCGCCGCCCTGCACGTCGAAGTCGCTGCCGAGGTGCGCCAACGCGATGGCGGCGCACTCGATGTGCCAGCCGGGGCGACCACGACCCAGAGAGGTGTCCCAGGCGGGCTCCCCCGGACGCTCGGCCTGCCAGAGCAGGCAGTCGAGCGGATGCCGCTTGCCCGGACGGTCGGGGTCGCCGCCGCGCTCGCCGAAGACCGCGCGCATCCGGTCGGCGTCGAAGCCGCTCACCGCGCCGAAACCGGCGTCGGCATGCACGTCGAAGTACAGGTCGTCGTCGACCCGGTAGACCGCCCCGGCCTCCTCCAACCGCCCGACGAGGTCGACGACGAGGTCGATCGACTCGACCGCGCCGATGTAGTGACGCGGGGCGAGCATGCGCAGGGCGGTCATGTCCTCGCGGAACAGCTGCGTCTCCCGCTCGGCCAGCTCGACCCAGTCGACGCCGGTCGCGGCGGCGCGCTCCAACAGCGGGTCGTCGACGTCGGTGACGTTCTGGGTGTAGTTGACCGAGCGTCCCTGATCGAGCCAGAGCCGCTGCAACAGGTCGAAGGCGAGATAGGTGGCGGCGTGGCCCAGATGGGTCGCGTCGTACGGCGTGATGCCGCACACGTAGAGCCGGGCCTCGTCCTCGCCGTCCAATCGCCGCGGCATTCCAGCGGCGGTGTCGAGAACCGTGGGGGCATCGCCGCCGCCGAGCCCGAGAGCTGACAGTGAGGGAACCTCCGGACTCGTCCAAGCGCGCATGGGAGGAGCCTAGCGACCTCCCCTGACGTGCGACGATGATGTCGTGATCGTCGATGGAGCCGTCTACCGAGACGGGCTGAGAACAGACCTGGACCACGACCTCGATGCGCTCGCCGAGACCGTCGCGGGCCTGGAGGGGAACGACTTCCTGTGGGTGGCGCTGGACCAGCCGACCCCCGAGGAGGTCGAGGAGGCGGGGCGCGTTCTGCGTGCCTGGCCGCCGCACGTCGCGCGGGCGCTGCGCGGCCAGCACCGGCCGCGCGTGGAGACCTACGGGGCTCACACGCTCGTGTCGCTGCGGCTGGTCGAGTACAGCGACGACGACGTCACCACGCACGACGTCGACGTGGTGCTGGGCGAACGTCGGCTGATCCTGATCCAGCGCGGCGGCGAGACGCTGGCCGACGCGCTCGACCGATTGGAGCCGCGAGCGCTGCGCTTCGGCGCCGCGGCGGGCCTGTACGCCCTCGTCGCGACCGCCCTCAGCCGTTCCGAGCAGGTCGCCGAGGAGCTGGAGGTCGACGTCGAGGAGGTGGAGGCGTCGGTGTTCTCCCCCGACCGCTCCAACGACTCGATGCGCATCTACCGGCTCAAGCGCGAGGCGTTGGAGTTCCGTCGGGCGGTCGCCCCGCTGCACGCGCCGATCACCCGGCTCGCCGACGAGGTCGCCGGGGAGCTGGCCCCCTTCCTGCGCGACGTCGCGCAGCGGATCAGCCGACTCGCCGAGACCGCCAGCACGATCGACCGGCTGCTCGACAACGCTCTCACCGCCCATCTGGCGCAGCTGAGCGTGCAGCAGAACGAGGACATGCGCAAGCTCACCGCCGGCGCCACGCTGTTCGCCATCCCGACGGCCATCGCGGGGATCTACGGCATGAACTTCCGGCACATGCCCGAACTGGACTGGACCTTCGGCTACCCGCTCTGCCTGCTGTTCATGGCCGCGCTCTGCGGCTACGTCTACTACCGGTTCAAGCGCTCCGGCTGGCTTTAGCCGTCGATGGCGACCTCGGCGCCGATCACACCGCAGCCGAGCAGGATCAGAACGAGCGAGCCGAGCGCGATCCGGTAGACCACGAACGGCGCGTAGGAGCGGGTGCTGACCCACTTGAGCAGCCAGTGGATGACGGCCATGCCGACCGCGAAGGACACGACCGTGCCGACGAGGGTCGGGCCCCAGCCGTAGGCGTTGTCTCCGCCGGGGATGTCCTTGAGCTTGTAGACGCCCGCGCCGACCACGGCCGGGATGGCCAGCAGGAAGGCGTAGCGGGTGGCGGCGGCGCGCTCGTAGCCGAGGAACAGGCCCATGCTGATGGTCGCGCCGGAGCGGGACACGCCCGGCACGACGGCGGCGGCCTGCGCCAGGCCGAGCAGCACCGCGTGCCCCCAGGCGAGATCCTCGATGGGGCGGGCGTTGCGCCCGACCCGCTCGGCGATCCCCAAGACCACGCCGAGGACGATCAGCGTCGTGCCGATCACCCACAGGTTGCGGAAGTTGTCGTCGATCATGTCCTCGAGGAGCAGGCCGATCGCGACGATGGGCAGCGAGCCGACGATCACGAACCAGCCCATACGCCATTCGGGCTCCTGGCGCGCCTCGGCTGAGAAGAGCCCGCGCACCCAGCCGGAGCCGATGGTCCAGATGTCGCGCCAGAAATAGAGGACGACCGCGATCTCGGTGCCGATCTGCACCACGGCGGTGTAGGCCGCGCCGGGATCCTCCCACCCGAGGAACTTCGGGAAGATCGCCAAGTGGGCGCTGCTGGAGATGGGCAGGAACTCGGTCAGGCCTTGCAGGACGCCCAACACGATCGACTGGAGAAATTCCACGGACGGAGCCTATCGAGTCGCCCATCGGCCGCGCGGACTAGCCTGGAGTCCATGCAACAGCGTCAGGCGGGCCGCTCCGGACTCCGGGTGTCCCGACTCGCCCTCGGCACCATGACCTGGGGCTCCCAGGTCGACGCCGAGACCGCCGGGTCGCTGCTCGACCGTTTCCTGGAGGCCGGCGGAACGCTGATCGACACCGCCCCGGTCTACGGCGAGGGCGCGGGCGAGCAGGTCGTCGGAACGTTGCTCGCCCGGCGCGACGTCCGAGACGAGATCGTGCTGGCCAGCAAATGCGGCCTGCGTCTCGGTCCGGACGGCGAGGGCGTGGTCGACGGGTCGCGTCGCGCGATCCTGGCCCAGCTCGACCGGACGTTGCGCGACCTCCAGGTCGACCACCTCGACCTGTGGCAGGTGCACCGCTGGGACGACAGCGTGCCGCTCGACGAGACACTGGCGGCCCTGGAGCACGCGGTCGAGTCCGGCCGGGTGCGCTATGTCGGCGTGTCGAACTTCGCCGCCTGGCAGACGGCGCTCGCCCATGGGCAGGTGGGTGGACGGACGGGCCTGGTGAGCTCGCAGGTCGAGTACTCGATGCTGTGCCGCCGACCGGAACGCGAGTTGACCGAGGCGCTCGACCATCTCGGCATGGGCCTGCTGGCCTGGTCGCCGCTCGGACGGGGCGTGCTCACCGGCAAGTACCGACAGCGCACGCCCGCCGACTCCCGTGGCGCCGACGAGGGCTGGGGGCCGTGGATCGCTCCGTATCTGGAGCCGGGGCCGTCGGCGGTGGTCAAGGCGGTTGCACGGGCCGCCGAGGGTTTGAGCCACTCCCCCGCGCAGGTCGCGCTGGCGTGGGTCCGCGACCGCCAGAGCGTCACCTCGGCCGTCGTCGGAGCCCGCACCGAGCGCCAGCTCGCCGAGCTGCTGGCGACCGAGGACATCGACCTCCCCCCGGAGATCGTCGTCGCCCTCGACGACGTGTCCCACGGCTCGCTGTAGGCGTCAGGCCAGGTCGAGGAAGTCGTCGAGCACCTGGCAGCCGAACTGCAGCGCGTCGACCGGGACCCGCTCGTCGACGCCGTGGAACAGCGCGGTGAAGTCGAGGTCGGCGGGCAGCCGCAGCGGCGCGAAACCGTAGGAGGTGATGCCGTGACGGCTCCACGCCTTCGCGTCGGTGCCGCCGGACATCACGAACGGGGCGATGTGCGCCTCCGGGTCGTTGCGGTGCAGGGCGACCGTCATCGCGTCGATCAGATCGCCCTCGAAGGGGTACTCCAGCGCGATGTCGGCCAGGTGTGTGTCCACCCGGACCCTCTCACCGACGATCCGCTGCACCTCCGGCATAAAGGTGCCGCCGTGGCCGGGCAGATAGCGCCCGTCGACGTAGGCGACCGCCTCGCCGGGGATCACGTTGTGCTTGTAGCCGGCCTGTAGCATCGTCGCGTTGGTCGAGTTGCGCACCCCGGCACCGAGCATGCGCGCGGCCGGGCCGAAATGCTCCAACAGGACGTCGGGGTCGGCGCTCGTCTCCCCCGTCAGCTCGCGGACCTTCGCCAGCAGCGTCCGCATCGACGGACCGGGCTCGGCGGGCCAGTCGTGCTCGCCGAGCGCCACCAAGGCCCGCGAGAGGTGGGTCAGCGCGTTGTCGGGCGCCTTCATCGAGCCGTGGCCCGCCGTGCCGGTGGCGGTCAGCCGCATCCAGGCGATGCCCTTCTCGCCGGTCTCGATCAGGTAGAGCCGCTGTCCGCCGACCTCGGTGGAGAAGCCGCCGACCTCGCCGATGGCCTCGGTGCAGCCTTCGAAGACGTCGGGGCGGTGGTCGGCCAGCCACTGCGCGCCGAGCACGCCGCCGGCCTCCTCGTCGGCGGTGAAGATCAGCGTGATCGGGCGGTCCGGCAGACGCCCCTCGCGCTGGCGCTGCCGCACGACGGCGAGCGCGATCGCGTCGAAGTCCTTCATGTCGACCGCGCCACGCCCGTAGAGGTAGCCGTCGACCAGCTCGGCGGCGAAGGGGTCGACCTGCCAGTCGGCGGCCTCGGCGGGGACCACGTCGAGGTGACCGTGGATCAGCAGGCCGGGGCGGTCGGAGTCTTGGTTCCCCCAGCGCGCGATCACGCTGGCCCGCCCTTTGGTCGACTCGACGATCTCCGACTCGATCCCGACCTCGGCCAGCAGCGCCGCGACGTGCTCGGCGGCCTTCCGCTCCCCCGGCCCGGAGCCGTCGCCGAAATTGGACGTGTCGATGCGGATGAGGTCGCGGCAGATATCGATGACCTCGGAGGCGGCGGTGACGGACATAGGCCTAGCCTAGGCCGCCTTCAGGCGATATCATCGAAGTCGACGGAAGATATCGCCGATAGGGGTTGCACCATGGCACGGACAGTGATCGACATCGACGACGAGGCTCTGGCCGCGGCCGCCGCCGAACTCGGCACCACCAGCAAAGTCGCGACCGTCAACGCCGCGTTGCGGGAGGTCGCCGACCGGCGCCGTCGCTTGGAGGCGTTCGAACGGACGCTGTCGATGGGAGAAGATCTCGGCGATCCCGAAGTGATGGCGGGCGCTTGGCGTTGACGTGTTCTTACTCGACAAGTCCGCCTTCGAGTCACGCCGTCGCAGCGACACGGCAGCCGAGTTCCTGCGCGAGTGCCAACGTGCCGACCAGTTGGCCGTCAACGAGGTCGTCGCACTGGAGATCTGCTACTCCGCTCGGAACGGACGCGAGTACGACGACCTGTGGGAGTTCACGCAGCGTCTGCGCCGCCTGCCCATCACCGCCGAGGTCTCCGGCAAAGCTCTCGAGTTGCAGCGTCTGCTGGCTCGGCGGGGGCAGCACCGTCGACCGATTCCCGATCTTCTCATCGCCGCCACGGCGCTCATCTACGACGTGACCGTGGTGCACTACGACAAGGACTTCGACCTGATCGCCGAGGTGAGCGACATGCGAGCGCGGTGGATCGTCCCGCGCGGGAGTCTGTGAGCAGTCACACTTAGAGGTTCCGCCAGTAGGTGATCTGGCTGTGGGTGTGTCGGTCACGCGGGACAGGCACGGGTCCCGGTAAAGGAATGGGGTGTCTACTCCGCCTTCCCTTCCGAGGTGACCCGTGCCTGCTCTGC
>NZ_JASGEK010000034.1:0-29357 GCF_047606445.1 Aeromicrobium sp.
CCACACCACCGCGCAACTCCTCGTCACCGCCGGCGGCCTGGACAACCGCATCGGCTCCGAAGCGGCCCTCGCCCGACTCACCGGCATCGCCCCCATCCCCATCTCCTCAGGCAGAACCCACCGACACCGCCTCCACCGAGGCGGCGACCGACAAGCCAACCGCGCCATCCACATGATCGCCGTCGGACGACTCCGATCCGACCCCAAAACCCGCGCCTACGCCCAAAAACGCACCCACGACGGCCTCTCCAAACAAGACACCATCCGCTGCCTCAAACGCTACATCTGCCGAGAGATCTACCAAGCCCTCAAAACCGACCTCAACTGGACTTGACATCCATAGGACCCTCTCAGGTGTCAACCGAACTCGGGGCAGACCCTTACTCACCGTGTCGGCGGGTTCTCCCGCGCACTGCGCACCGATTCGACGATGTAGAGCGGTCGGCCTTGCACTTCGGTGTACACCCGCCCGATGTAACTGCCGAGAACACCGAGCACGATAAGTTGTACTGCGCTAACGAAAAACACCACCACAACGAGGAATGTCCAGCCGGGCACGGCCGACCCTAGCCCGAACAACCGCGCCCCAGCTACGTATATCGCCCCGACTATGCTCAGCGCCGCGAACAGGAAGCCCAACCGGGTGATGACACGCAATGGGAAGGTCGAAAAGCCGATGATCCCGTCGCCTGCGAGTTTGAGCATCTTACGCAGCGGATAACCGGTCTCCCCCGCATGGCGGTCATGCCGGTCGAACTCGACGGCCACCTGCAGAAAGCCAAGACTGGCGACCATGCCTCGGACGAACCGGTTGTGCTCGGGATAACACTTGAGCACGTCGACTACACGCCGTGACAACAACCGGAAGTCACCGGTGTTTCGTGGGATCTCGACCTCGGCCAGCCGACTGAGCATGCGGTAGTACGCCGACGCGGTCGCCTTCTTGAACGGCGAGTCCTGACGGCTACGGCGCTGCGCATAGGCGACGTCGTAACCCTCCTCCCAGCGCTCGATCAACTCCAAACTGACTGCGGGCGGGTCTTGCAGGTCGCTGTCCATGATGATGACCGCGTCGCCCGTCGCATTCTCCATGCCGGCGGTCACCGCAATCTGGTGTCCGAAGTTGCGGGAGAAGTTGACCACCACAATCCGGTCGTCTGCGGCACGCAGCTCTTCCAACAGGTCGAGTGAAGCGTCGACGCTACCGTCGTTGACGAAGACGAACTCGAACGCGTACCGGTCGGCGATGGGTTCAACCGTCCGTAGCAGCGTGTCGTACAAGACCGGGATGTTGCCTTCCTCGTTAAAAATCGGGAAGACGTACGACACTGTTTTCATGAGATCTCTCCGTTCCTTCAGCCATAGACCCGCCCACAGTCCTTCTCGCGGAAGAAGTGGACACAGGTTTTGTGGTTAGGCGGCCAGCGTAGTGCCGGTCGTGACGGATGTGACGAGGGCCTGCTTGTCGACAACTGGTAAGAGGTAAGGGAACGCCATGGGCGTGATGCGGGCACAAGCACCAGTAGAGAACGAGGTGCGAAGTCCCGTTTTCCCCGGGGCCGCCGAGTCTGCCGTCGCTACCAACCCGTCCGTTCCTGAGGCGCGAGGGCGGTCATGCCTCGACCGACCTCGGGCCTGACTACACCTTCGCCGGGGCGGTGTCCCAGACCATCGCCTCGTCGAGGTCGGTCTTCTTGTAGTCCCAGGAGTCGAGCCACCAGTTCTGGCGGATCGCCCACGGACGCTCGGTCCCCTGCTTCGGCAGCAGCTCGGCGACGCGCTGCACATAGCCCGACGACAGGTCGAGCAGCGGACGCTCGTCGCCGCCGGGACCGTCGGGGTGGGGCGAGCCGAAACGGCGGCCCGTGGCGCGCAAGTGCTCGACGAACCGCGCGACGTACTGCGAGGACAGGTCGGCGCGCAGCGTCCAGGAGGCGTTCGTGTAGCCGACGCACCAGGCGAGGTTCGGCACGCCGCTGAACATCATGCCCTTGTAGACGTACAGCTCATGCGGGTCGACGACCGTCCCGTCGACCTCGATCTCGGCCGTGCCGAAGGTGACCAGTTGCAAGCCGGTCGCGGTCACCACGATGTCGGCGTCGAGATGCTTGCCCGACGTCAACTGGATCCCCGTCTCGGTGAACCGCTCGATGTGGTCGGTGACGATGTCGGCCTGGCCCTTGCGGATGGCCGTGAACAGGTCGCCGTTCGGCACAATGCAGAGCCGCTGGTCCCACGGGTTGTAGGACGGGTTGAGGTGGGTGTCGACGTCGAAGGTCTCCGGCACCGCACGGCGCGCCCGGAACAGCAGGATCTTGCGGGCGAGCTTCGGGAAGCGCTGGCAGAACTCGTAGAAACCGACCGCGAGCGAGGCGTTGCGGAAGCGGGTGATCCGGTGCGCGAGCCCGGCGGGCAGCAGCTTGCGGGTGATCGGGACGAGCGGGTCCTCCTGCGGCAGGCTCGTGATGAAGGTGGGCGAGCGCTGGAGCATGGTGATGTGCTCGACGTCGTCCGCCATCGACGGGATGAGCGTGACGGCGGTGGCCCCGCTGCCGATCACCACGACCCGCTTGCCCGCGTAGTCGAGGTCCTCGGGCCAGAACTGCGGGTGGACGACCGTGCCGGAGAAGTCCTCGACGCCGGGGAACTCCGGGGTGTAGCCGGTGTCGTAGGAGTAGTAGCCGCTGCAGAAGTAGACGAAGGTCGCCGTCGTCTCGGTCTCGCCGCCGTCAGTGGTGGCGGTGACGGTCCAGCGGGCGTCGTCACTCGACCAGGAGACCTTGGTGACGCGGTGGCCGAAGCGGATGAACGGCGCGACGCCGTCCTCGACGGCCGTGTCGGCGATGTACTGGCGGATGTCGGAGCCGTCGGCGATCGACTTCTTATTGGTCCACGGCCGGAAGGGGTAGCTGAGGGTGTACATGTCGCTGTCGGAGCGGATGCCCGGATAGCGGAACAGATCCCAGGTGCCGCCGATGGCCTCGCGCGCCTCCATGATCGTGAAGGTGGAGGTCGGGGAGATCTCGCGCAGCCGGTGCGCGGCGCCGATGCCGGACAGCCCGGCGCCGATGATCAGCACGTCGACGTGGTCGGTGGTGCTCATGGGGACTCCTTCTCGCGCCAGCCGTCGGCCGGCATGTGTCATTCCTGATGTCACAGTATCGCTGTCCCGCTTTCCCGTCCGCGACTCCGGGGGCCTCCTCGCCCACCCCCGTCATGCCTAGACTGGCGCGGTGAGCCAGACCGACACCATCGCGACGAACGACGAGGGCCTGCTGAGCGGCCTGCGCGGCTTCGGCGTCTTCATGACCGTCACCGGCGCTGTCGCCCTCGTGGCCTCGATCGTGCTGACCGTCGAGAAGATCCACCTGCTGGAGAATCCCGACGGAACACTGAGCTGCGACCTCAGCGCGTTCGTCAGCTGCGGCGGCGTGGTGAACCAGTGGCAGGCGTCGGTGTTCGGCCCCCCGAACACGCTCATCGGCATCGTCGGCTTCTCGGTGGTCGTGACCGTCGGGGTGCTGCTGGCCTCCGGCTCCCCGCTGCCCCGCTGGTGGTGGGGCGGCCTGGCGGCGGGCGTCACCTTCGGCGTCGGTTTCGTCACGTGGCTGCAGAGTCAGAGCATCTACGTCATCGGCAGGCTCTGCCCGTACTGCATGATCGTGTGGACCATGATGATCCCGCTGTTCGTGGTGACGATGGGCCAGGTGCTGCGCGAGTACCGGCCCGACGCCGCGCTGACCCGTGTGGTGAACGAGTGGCGGGTGCTCATCGTCGCGCTGTGGCTCATCGTGGTCGTGAGCCTGATCTGGTTCAAGTTCGGCGAGACCCTCTGGGCCTGACCGTCGAAGCGTCAGTCGACGCGTGCGGCGGGTGCATGACGACGACGAGCAGGGCGTCCCATGGCGCTCAGTCCGTCAACGGCCGGAGAAGAAAAGTCGGACGGGCTCCGGCCGTCGGGTCCACGCTCCCAACGGCCGAATCCCGCCCGAACATGCGGTCGTGAAGACTGCATACAGCGAACAATCTAGCGGCTCACTGGGATAAATGTACGGCAAGTGTCCAAGATCACGCTACCCCGACACGCGACACCGCGACGAGCAGATGCGACGCGGCGTGGCAGAGCCCGACTCCGTGCTCCAGCGTCTCAGCCGCCGTCAGCATGACCCGCGTGTCGCCCGCGTCGAAGGAGTGCGCCACCTCGTCCCGCACCCACTCGAACGCCGCACGCGCGAACTCCTCGTCGGAGGCGGCCCCGCCCCGGAGTTCCCTCGTGAGCGCGACCACCTCAGGATGGTCGGCCTGGACGATGCCGTCGGCCCCGGCAGAGCGCAGGGTCGATGGGAATCAGCGGCGGGGAGGACGCGGTGGTCATGGCGGGAGAGTAACGAGAGGCCCCGAACTCTTCGGCTACACGCCTTCTTTCGCGGACTCGTCGGCACGCGCGTGCTCGATCAGCCAGGTCGCCACGGCTCCCGTGGTGGCGCCGATCAGACCGATCCCGACGACCATCAACACCACGGCGACGCATCGCCCCTCCACTGTCACCGGGAAATGATCGCCGTAGCCCACGGTGGTCGCCGTCGTCACCGACCACCACAGCGCGTCGCCAAAACTCGTGATGTTCGCGTCCACCGCGTCACGCTCAACGTCGAGCACGGCCAGCGCCCCCAACCCGATGGTCACAACCGCCGAGCCCGCGACATACACCATCGCCCGGCCCACGAAAGTCTGTCCGACCCCTCGGTCGAGGACACGCACCAGCGTCAGCAAACGCAGCAAACGCAACGGACGAAGCAGCGGGAGCGCGATCAGCACGACGTCGTACCAATGACGCGCTATATAGCGAGGTCGGCCGTGAGCCAGGCCGACCCGTATCGCGAAATCTATGGCGAACGCCGCCCAGGTCGTCCAACTGACCAATCGCAGGTACGACCTCAGGTCACCGTCCATCCGAGGATCGAGCACCTGCCAGGCGTAAGCGACCAAGAAAGCGAACGCCAATAGCGTCAACGGAACCGAAGCCCGTCGCTCCCACGCGGCCACTCGCTGGCCGTGCTCATCAGTCACCGCAAAATGCTAGCAACGAGCCGCCGACTCCCCGAGCAAGCGAGCAGCACACCCACCACCCCGCGTCCGCCTACCTCCCACCATCAGCCCGACCGGCGGTCATACGCTCCTGAATATCGCTCCAGACCGGGTCATCGACGGTCTGGACGGCGATACGCTGCCCCAGATCGTCCAGTTCGTCGATGATCGAACCGGCGCACCAGACCTGCGCCCGTCGACGGTTCGTGAGCGGACGGAGGACGCCCGCCTCCGCCAGCTTCTCAACGGCGCTGTAGACAGACGAGGACGATCCTCCGACCCGTTCCTCCATCTCCTCGGTAGTGAAGAACGGAACGCTCGGCAGACAGTCGAGGATCTTGCGCGCCGCACTACCAGCGCGAGGCCGCCTGCCCGTGTTCTCGGCGAACATCGCCGTCCATCGCTCCGGCAACTCGCTCACATACTGGGCCGAGGCCTCCGACTCACGCGCCGACACGTCGGCGGCGCGGGCGAAGCCCCGCAGGATCGGGCCGACATCGCCACGACGATAGGCACCGAGCATCGCGAAATAGGTCTCCCTCCTCGCGACGAGAGCGGACGCGATCGGGACGACCACGCGAGAGGTCACGCCTCGGCGGCGTAGGACGCTGTTGACGAGCGCGCGTCCGATCCGGCCGTTGCCATCGGTGAACGGATGGATCGACTCGAACTGAGCATGGACCACGGCGGCCTGGACGAGCGCCGGCACGTCGTCGCGACGCGCGAAGCGGAGCACGTCGACCATGTACTCCTCGACCATGTCCGCTGGGGGCGGCACGTAGAGGGCATGACGTGGGGCGTGGTCCGAGCCGCCGATCCAGTTCTGCATGTCACGCAGTCGTCCGGCATACCGCGCCTCGTGGGGGTCGTCAGCCATCAAGGTCCGATGAGCCGCCAAGATGTTGTCGAGCGTGATCAGGCCGTTACCGTCGACCGAGGCGATAAGGCTGTCGAGCGCCGCGGCCGACGCCACCATCGACGTAGCCGAGGCGTTGGACCTCATCCCATGCGCGGCACGGGCGAAGTCCTCCACCGACGCCTCCACCTGCTCGATCTTCGACGAGGCCACCGACTCCGCTCGCAACAGCAGCATCGACAGGGCCTCCAAATGCTCCCCATGGAGAGAGTCGAGACGCGTGACCGCCGCCAACGCCTCATCGGCACGCGTCACGACCGTTGGCGGAAGGTCGGGGACGTAGTCGGCGATCATCGGCGGCAAGCTCACCGCCACCTCGCGCAGCATCCGGTCCTCGCGACTCCCGCCACGCTGCGCCTGCCGCCACGGCACCACCCGCTCGCCATGCGGCGTGATCGGCACCTCTCCCTGGCCCGCCGAAGCCACCGGCGGACGGTGATCGTCAGCGCTCATGTCCCCTCCAAGTCGGAATCTACCTCATGTTATTCCAAGTTAGGTGGGTTAAGTCGGAATGAGGGTGATGTGAGTCTGCCGAACGAGAGCTGCGGGGATCCCTCGCGAGGCCGCTTCGCGGCGGGAGGGGGCCCACTCGATTCACTGCACTTCTAGTAACGACGAACACCCCCACCGCCCCAAAGAACGGGGCGGTGGGGGTGTTCGTCATGAGTGGAGCTGCGGGGAATCGAACCCCGGTCCTATGGCGCTGCATCAGGGCTTCTCCGGGTGCAGTCCGTCGTAGCGTTTTCTCGGCCCCGACGCTCGGACGAACGCGTCGCCGACAGGCCCAGTCACAGTGAAGTCCCGATCATGCCCTATGACGCAGCATGACCAGCAAGTCTCCTAGATGAGACAGAACATCCGGAGCGGAGACGCCCCCGGGTCTGCCCTTCACCAGTCGCCTCAGGCGGCGAGGGCGAAGTCAGTGCGCTTGGAATCGGCACTTATTGGTTCGCAACGATCGTTTGAGAGATGACGTTGCCTTCTCTACCCGCTTCCCCTGATCCGAACGACCCTAGTCGAAACCGATCAGCCCCTCTTGAGTTGTCAACCACCGCCTGAAGCGGCGACGTCCAGCATAACGCGCGACGGCGTCAGATTCATTCCCCGCGGCCGACGAGACACTCCAGGCCCGGACCCTCGGCCCGCTCCCAGCCCGCCGAACGCCCCGCCAGGGCGAGCGCCAGCGCCGACGCCGGACCTTTCACCAGCGGACCGTCACCGCTCGCCCAGTCCACGTCCGTCGCCTCCAGCCGCGCCCGCGTCGGGCGTCCGCCGAACGCCTTGGCCGACTTCGGCCTCGCCAACAGGTCCAAGGCATAGCGCCAGGCCTCCGGCGGACGCTCGAACGACAGACCGAGCGGCACGGCGACGTCCTGGGAGTGGATCAGGATGTCGGCCATCGGAGCCCGCCAGTCCATGCCGGGCGGGCTGAACCGCGACTCGGCGTGGTCGCGCATCCGGCGGGTCAACTCCCGGACCGGCAGCCCGACCCGCGCCTGCGCCAGCGCGTCATTGGCGCGGTTGAAGTTGAAGCGCGCCCGTGCCATCTCCTTCATCACCCCCGCCACGCTCGCGGTCGGCCCGACCATGACGTGCGCGGCCACATGCTTGACCGTCCACCTCTCGCACAGCGACGGCGCGGCCAACTGCTCCTCGGCCAGCCCGTCGACCAGGTCGGCGAAAGCCCGACGTTCGGCGGCGATCAGATCCCAGCGCTCCATGGCGCGAGGCTATACCGACTGGGATCTCGCTGGTACTTTCATCCCATGGAAGCAGTCATCGATTCTGCTGGACGAGTCGTCCTCCCCAAACGCCTCAGGGATGCCTTGGGGCTATCGCCTGGAAGCACTGTCGATATCTCCCCCTACGGAGCTGGCCTACAGATCGTCCCCGGAGGGCGAACGGCTCGCCTTGAGCGCGCGACCGACGGTCGTCTCGTCTCGCACGGCGAAACAGAGATCACCGACGACATGATGTACGCCCTGATCGACGCTGGCCGACGATGACGTCTCAGGATGAGTTCGCCGTCGACACGAGCGTCGCCGTCCCTCTCCTCGTCGCCTCCCATCAGAAGCACGCGCTGGTCGCGGCATGGGCCCAGTCAAAAACCCCTCGGCTCAGCGGACATACGGACTCGTCGCCTTGGCAGCACAGGAACACCTCATGACGCTGGCCACTCGCGACGCGCGGGCTCATTCCACCTACGCCGCCCTCGGGATCCAGGTGATGATTCTGCCCTCATCAGCGTTCTGAATCACGACCACGCCGAGCGGATGACGGTGTGGACGTCGACGGGGGCGGAGCCGCGGCTGGCGGCCAGCGCCGCCTCGCCCTCGGGGGTGGTCGTGTCGACCAGGTCGGCCGGGCCCATCCAGCGGGCCCACGCCTCGGCGAAGGCCTGACGTCGACGCTTGTTCCGCGCGAAGGTCTGCGGCACCGGATACCAGACCCGGGCGACCGGGCGATGCCGTCCGAACAGCACTCGCCAGCCCTCGGTCCAGGTCGGCGCGGGAGCCACCCAGCGCGCCACCACCCGCCGCGGCGAGCCGATGGGGGCCAACAGTTCCTCCACCGCCTCGGCGAACTCCGCGCTCTCGGCCTCGTCCACCCCCTGCCAGGTGATCCGGTAGACGCCGCGCGCGTCGATGTGCGCCTCGACGGCCGACGCTCCCCCGCCGACACCCAACATCGCCAGCGCATCGGCGACCACCCAGGCGTGGGCGACCAGCCCGCCCGGATCCCGCGCGGCCTCCCGCGCGCCCCGCCACGGACGACGCCGCACCCGCCGTCCCGTCGCGGCCCACACCGCGCCCTCGGGCGTCATGCGCGCCCACGGCACGTCGGTCGGGGCGAAGGACGCGCCCGACGCCACCACCGGACGCTCGCCGCGCTCGCTCCACAGCCGGATCGTGCGGACCACCCGGTCCTCGTACGGCTCGCCCACCCGCCACCGAGCCGCGATCTCGGGACGCCTCGCCAGCCGGGCGGACATGTCGGTGTTGAGCAGCGCGAAATCCTCGACGGGAGGCGGGGCGACCGGGGACAGCCGGGCGTCCACATGGGCGACCCCGGAGATCGTCTGGCCGTCGTCGTCCACCCCGAAATAGCCCTCGTGTTTACGCACGAACCGCCGCCAGTCGGCGTGGCCGCCCGGATGCTCCGGCGCCACGCACACGACGCTCCAGGTGATCGCGACCTTGTCCGGCCACGACGGGTCGCGGCGCAGCGCCCGACCGCGCGTCTGGATGACCGCCGCAGGCGTGGTGGCCGCTGACAGGTCGACGAGCGTGGTCACGCCGCGCGCGTCCCAGCCCTCGCCGAGCAGCGCCCGCGTGCCGACCAGCGCCTCGCAGCCACCGGACTCCAGGAAGTCGGTCACCGCCCGCACCCAGACCCGACTCGACCAGGAGCCGGTCACGGCCACCAGCCCGTCCGCTCCGTCGACCGGTTCGACCGTCAGTTCCCGGTCGGGCACGGAGGCGATCAGCGACGCGGCCAAGTCCGGCGTCGTCGCCACCGTCCGCCCGGTCACCAGCACCGCTCTCACCCCCACCTCGCACAGCGTCGCGGTGACCTGGACGGCCGATCCGAACGACGCGGGGGCGTCGCGCAGCACACCGGAGGAAGTGGCCGAGGCCCGCTCGAAATCGCAGACGACCACCGCCCGCATCCGCGTCCCCAGCACCGCCCGCTCGGCCAGCAGGATCTCGGCGGTGGCGCTCATCTTCGACGCGCTGCGGCTGAGCACGCGGTCGACCGGCGAGTGGATCGTGCTCACACCCCGCCGCGACACCTGGTAGCCGATGCCCGGCAGCGCGGCCCGCAGATCGGCGATCACCCGGTCGTCGCGGGGGTCGCCGCTGCGGGTCAGACAGCGCCTCACCCAGTCGTCGATCAGCACCGCCCAGTCGGCGGCGGTCAGGTCGGTCCGGTGCTCCTCGCGCAGCCGGGCGCCGTCGGGCAGCGCCAGCAGGCCCGCGTGGACCAGACGCAGCGCAGCCCGTGCCAGATCCGGCTCGGACCGCTCGAAGGACGCCCACGGCCCCGGCAACTCGGTGAACCGGGCGTCGAACCACAGCAGGATCGGCGTCGAGCCATAGGTCGGGTCGACCAGCTCTGTGGTGAGGTCGACGAAACGTCGCGCCGAGCCGGTCAGCCACGCCTCCTCGTCCGGGCTCGGCGTCGTCAGCCACGCGAACTCGGCGAACGGCGCGAGGTCGCCCTCGCGGACGGCTGCCGGAATGCTCGCGACATAGGCGAGCTCGCCGAACAACTCCCCCACCTGCTCGACCTGCCGCGCGCTCATCACCGTCGGCGGCGTGGCGGTGAGCCCGAGCACGACCGCCTCGTCCAACTCGGCCAGCACCTCGGCGAGCAGCGCGCCCCACACCTCCAACAAGTGGTGGCACTCGTCCAGCACGACCACCATCGGGCCGACGTCGCGCAACGCCCGCACCAACGCGCGACCGTTCTCGTGCAACCGGTCGGTCAGCGCCTCGCCCTCGGCATCGGCGTCGAAGGAGGCGAGCGACTGGTAGGTCAACGCCGTGACCTCCGTCGAGAGGTCACGGTTCGTGCCGGCGGCCCCGCGACCGTAGGCCGACCACGTCGAGACCCACTGGCCCTGGATCGCGGTGTTCGGGCTGAACACCACCGCGGGCAGCCTCAGCTCGGCGATCAGCTCCAGGCCGAGCACCGTCTTGCCCGCGCCCGGCGGCAGCGACACCCAGAACCGGGAGCCGCCGCCGTCCAGACCTGCCCGGACGGCCCGCAGCGCTTCTGTCTGGAAGCGCCGCAGGACGAACGGTGATGTATTCGGGTCGTCGTAGCGACCCGGATCCATCACCGAGCGTCCCAGGGGGCTCACCTCAGAGCTTGTAGTCCTTGAGCAGGGAGCGGCCGATGATCATCTTCTGGATGTCGGACGTGCCCTCGCCGATCAGCATGAACTTGACCTCGCGCATCAGGCGCTCGATCTCGTACTCCTTGGAGTAGCCATAGCCGCCGTGGATGCGGAAGGAGTCCTCGACGACCTCGTTGGCGTACTCGCTGGCGAGCATCTTGGCCATGCCGGCCTCGACGTCCATGCGCTTGCCGGTGTCCTTCAGACGCGCGGCGCGGACCATCATCGTGTGGATCGTCTCGACCTTGGTGGCCATCTCGGCGATGCGGAACAGCACGGCCTGGTGGTCGGCGATCTGCTTGCCGAAGGTCTTGCGCTGCTGCGCGTACGCGACGCCGAGCTCGAAGCCGCGGATCGCCAGGCCGCAGGCGCGGGCGGCGACGTTGACGCGGCCGACCTCGACGCCGTCCATCATCTGGAAGAAGCCCTTGCCGGGCGTGCCGCCGAGGATCTGGTCGGCCGAGATCCGGTGGTCCTCGAGGATCATCTCGGTGGTCTCGACGCCCTTGTAGCCCATCTTGGCGATCTTGCCCGGGATGGTGACGCCCTGGGCGGTCTCGCCGAAGCCGGCCTCCTTCTCCACGAGGAAGGTCGTCATGTTCTTGTAGACCGAGTCCGAGCCCTCGTCGGTCTTGCAGAGCACCGCGACGAGCGTCGAGGAGGCGCCGTTCGTCAGCCACATCTTCTGGCCGGTGATCGAGTAGCCGTCGTCCGTCTTCGTCGCCTTGGTGGACACCGCCGAGACGTCCGAGCCGAGGCCCGGCTCGCTCATCGAGAACGCGCCGCGCACCTCGCCGGTGGCCATGCTCGGCAGGTACTTCTGCTTCTGCTCCTCCGTGCCGTGCTGCATGAGCAGGTAGGCCACGATGAAGTGCGTGTTGATGACGCCCGAGACGCTCATCCAGCCGCGCGCGATCTCCTCGACCACGAGCGCGTAGGTCAGCAGCGACTCGCCGAGTCCGCCGTACTCCTCCGGGATGGTCAGACCGAAGACGCCCAGTTCCTTGAGGCCGTCGACGATGTCCTGCGGGTACTCGTCGGCGTGCTCCAGATCCTGAGCGACGGGGATGATCTTGTCCTCGACGTACTGGTGGATCGTCTTGAGGATTTCGTCCTGGACATCGGTCAGTCCATCGGTCTGGGCGAGGCGTCCCATGCGTGACTCCCTGAGAGTTCGAGGCGCCGCGAGGGCGCGTGATGATCAGGGCGACTCTAGCGCCAGCGCGTTCTACTCCGGCAGCGGAGCCCGCGCCACCGACGGTTCGACCCGGCGCCTCGTGACCACGACGGCCAGCCCGACGAGGATCAGCGCGAGGCCCGCGTACACGCCCCCCGGCGCGGCCTCGCCCAGGAAGACCGCCGCCAGCAGCGCCGCGAACGGCACCTCCAGCAGCAACAGCAACGCCACGACCATCGGACTCGTCACGGCGAGCAGGTGGTTGAACAACGAATGGCCGAGGAACTGCGCGAACACCGTGACCGCGGCGATGAGCAGCCAGTCGCGGCCGGAGAACCCGACGAGCGGGTCGCCGTGCGCGAGCGCCCCGGCCAGCAGCACCAGCGCGCACACGGCGTAACAGACCGCGGTGTACGCCGTCGTGGTCAGCTCGGTACGCACCGCGCCGCCGGCCAGCAGGTAGAGCGCGGCGAAGAAGCCGCTGGCCACGGCGAGCGCGTCGCCGAGCAGCGCCTCGGTCGACACCTGGAAATCGAATCCCGACACCACGAGCACGCCGACCACCGCCAGCGTCGACCCGAGCACGGCCTGGACCGGCGACGCGACGCCACGGATCCGGTCGATCAGCAGCACCCAGACGAGCTGCGTGCTCATCAGCGCCGTCGCCGCGGCGACCGAGGTGAGCTTGAGCGAGCCGACCCAGGCGGCGAAGTGCAGCGCGAGCGTCGCCCCGGCGACGACCGCGAGCCGCCAGCCCCGCGCCGACAGCGCCCGCAGCTCCTCACGACAGCGCGAGCCCGCGAGCGGCACGAGCACCGCCGCCGAGGAGGCGTTGCGCCAGAACGCGATGGCCGGCGCGGGCGCGGCGGTGGCCGCCATCAGCGGTCCCGACGACGACACCCCGCACAGCGCGACCACCACCACGACCCAGTTCACGCAGGTCAGGATAGGCGCGGCGCGGCTCAGCCGTAGACGGTCTCCAGTTCGGCGAGCGCGTCCTCCAGGTAGACGAGCAGGCGCTGCATCGACGGGAGGGTGCGACGGCAGGCGATGAGGCCGACGTCGATGTACCCGGCGCGGCTGGTCAACGTGACGTTGAGCGCCTGGCCGTCGGTGACGATCGAGACCGGGTACAGACCGTCCATGCGCGCGCCGTTCATGTACATCTCCTCCTTCGGGCCGGGCACGTTGGAGACGATCACATTGAACGGCGGACGCGTGTTCTTGACGAATCCGGGGACCGGCCCAAAGGCGAGCGGCAGCATCTGCAGCGCCGAGAAGGCGAGGATCTGCGTCGGCGAGAGGTCGCTCAGCATGCGCTTGGCGCTGCGCGAGGAGGCCGCGATCTCCTGGAGGCGGTCGGCGCCGTGGTCCTGGTCGGTGGCCAGCTTGACCACGATGGCCCCGACCTGGTTGCCGCTGGCCTCGCCCGAGCCCGAGCGCAACGCCAGCGAGACCGGCACCATCGAGGTCAGCGACTCCTCCGGCAGCGCGTTGTGGTCGAGCAGATAGGCCCGCAGCGCCCCGGAGACCATCGCGAGGACGACGTCGTTGAGCGTCGTGTTGGACGACCGCGCGACCCGCTTGACCCGCTCGATCTCCCACGACTGGCCGGCGAAGCGTCGGGCTCCGCCCACCGGGACGTTGAGCATCGTCTTGGGCGCGCGGGGCAGCGTCAACTCCTTCTCGCCGAAGGCGTCGGCGGCGATCTTCGCAGTCGCCGGCAGCATGCCGGCCACATCGCCGACGACGCTGGTGGCCGTGGAGGCGAGCGACCTCGCGAGGCTGAACGGCGACAGGCTCCGCGGGCGCACCTCGATCTCGGCCCGCTTGCGCACCGGGTGCAGCCACGGCGGGAGGCAGTCGGTGGCGGACGGGTCGGTGCTGAGCGAGCGCTGCATGAGCCGGATCGCCGAGACGCCGTCGACGAGCGAGTGGTGCACCTTCGTGTAGACCGCGAACCGCCCGTCGCCCAGGCCGTCGACCACATGGCACTCCCACATCGGCCGGTGCCGGTCGAGCAGGGCGCTGTGCCAATGCGAGACGGCCGCCAGCAGCTCGCGCACCCGGCGCGGCTCGGGGATGGCCGAATGCCGCACGTGGTAGCCGAGGTCGACGGTCTCGTCCTTGGTCCACCAGGTGCTGCCCACCGCGGCGACCGGGTCGGCCGGCCGGGTGCGGAACTGCGGGTGGACGTAGTCGCTGTCGCGGAACCGCCCGATCAGATCCCGCACGTAGTCGGGCCCGGCGCCCTCGGGACGCTCGAACAGCTGCAGGCCTCCGACGTGCATCGGATGCTCGCGGGACTCGGCCAGGAGAAACATCGAGTCGGTCGGTGGCATGAAGGGCATAGGGGGTTCCTCTGACAGGTCCGGCGGTCGTGTCGTACGCTATCGCCCAGCTGTGAAGCAAGTCACAAGTGGTCACGAATACGTGAATTCTCTCGCACAGCCTCCTGAACGAGGCTTCAACGAAGGGGAGCCGACATGGCGAACCATCTCACGGTGGCGGCGGAGGCGGAGTTCCGTCCCGGCGCCAGCTGGCGTTCACAAGCCCTCGGGTTCGGGCTCAAGCACTCCGTCAAGCCGCTGCTCGACGTCTGGGCGCGGCTCCCGTTCGACCTGTTCCCGCCGAACGTCCTCGAGCACGCCGCACGTCTGCTTCCGGCCCCCAACGGCACCCGCTGGCGTCCGG
This sequence comes from Aeromicrobium sp., assembly GCF_047606445.1. Classification (GTDB taxonomy): domain Bacteria; phylum Actinomycetota; class Actinomycetes; order Propionibacteriales; family Nocardioidaceae; genus Aeromicrobium. Next base: position 14,779 of record NZ_JASGEK010000034.1, read on the forward strand.
TGCGGCTGGAGCACTGCCGCAGCGAGTACGTCATCGGCCCGGGCGTCGCCGACACCCCGGGCGAGGGCCCGGTCATCCTCTATCTGCACGGCGGCGCCTTCCTGACCTGCGGCATCAACACCCACCGCCGACTCGTCGCCCGCGTCTCCTCGGCCGCCGACCGGCCCGCGCTCAACGTCGGCTACCGGCAGATGCCCCACGAGCCGGTCGCAGAGTCCGTCGCCGACGGCCTGGAAGGCCTGCGGTGGCTGCTCGCCCAGGGCTACCGGATCGAGGACGTCACGATCGTCGGCGACTCCGCCGGCGGCTACCTCGCCTTCGCCGTCGCCCGCGCCGCCATCGACGCCGGGCTCGGACGTCCGGCGGGCGTGGTCGCCCTCTCGCCGCTGCTCGACTTCGACAACGCCCGTCGGCTGGCGCACCGCAACGCCGACCGCTGCCAGCTGTTCTCAGTCCGCGCGCTGGAGCGCTTCGAGCAGGTCACCCACCGTCTCGACACCCGCCGCGGCGTGTCGGGCCGCCGCACCTGCCCGGTCAACATGTCGCTGGACGACATGCCGCCGTCGATGATCCAGATCGGCTCGCGCGAGGTGCTGTTGGCCGACGCCGAGCTGATGGCGAGCCGGCTCGTCAGCGCGGGCGTGCCGTGCGACCTCACCGTGTGGGACCGCCAGGTACACGTCTTCCAGGCGGCCGCGTCCTGGGTGCCCGAGGCGCGCGCGGCGATCGACGAGATCGGCGAGTTCATCGCCTCGCTCGACGGCCGCGACTCGACCACGGCGCCGGTCACCCGCACGCCCGTCCGCACGTCCCGCCGTCGTCGCGCGGCCTCGTCGGCCTGACCGCCGCGACGTCGGCCCCCGTTCATCGGGCGTCGATACAGTGACGCCGTGAGCACCACTCCTGGGCGCGTCTTCCTGTCGCGCATCGTCGGTCAGCCGGTCTTCGACCCGGCGGGCGACCGCGTGGGCAAACTCCGCGACCTCGTCGTCTCGGTGCGCTCGGCCGGCCGCCGCCCCCGGGTGCTGGGGCTGGTCGTCGAGGTGTTGGGACGCCGTCGCGTGTTCTTGCCGATGACCCGTGTCACCTCCCTCGACGGCGGGCAGATCATCACCACCGGCGTGGTCAACATGCGCCGGTTCCAGCAGCGCCACCACGAGACGCTGGCGGTCCACGAGCTGTTCGACCGGCAGGTGAGCAGCCGCGACGACGTCGAGGGGACGGTCTTCGACCTCGGCATGGAGGTGGACGCGCGCGGCGACTGGTACCTGTCCTACGTCGCGGTGCAGGAGGCGGGCAAGCGCTTCGGCCGGCGCGGCACGACGCACACGCTCGACTGGAGCGACGTCGTGGGCCTGGCGGACGAGGACTCGGTGCAGGGCGCCCGGCATCTGCTCAAGACGATGGACGAGATGCGCGCCACCGACCTGGCCGGCGCGCTGCTGGAGGTCACCCCGAAACGTCGGTTGGAGATCGCCGCCGAGCTGGGCGACGAGCGGCTCGCCGACGTGTTGGAGGAGCTGCCCGAGCGCACCCAGGTGGAGATCCTCGGCGTGCTCGACCCGACCCGCGCGGCCGTCGTGCTCGGCGAGATGAACGACGACGACGCGGCCGACCTGCTCGGCTCGCTCCCGCCGGCCACGGCCGAGCAGATGCTGGCCCGCATGCGCCCCGACGACGCCGAGGACATGCGCCGGCTGCTCACCTACGAGGAGGGCACGGCGGGCTCGATGATGACCACCGAGCCGGTCGTCCTGGCCCCCGACGCGACCATCGCCGAGGCGTTGGCGCGGGTGCGCGAGCCCGACCTCATCCCGGCGCTGGCGTCGATGGTCTACGTCTGCCGCGCCCCGGTCGAGACGCCGACGGGCCGTTTCCTCGGCGTCGCGCACTTGCAGGCGCTGCTGCGCCATCCCCCGTCGACGCTGGTCGGCGCCATCGTCGACGACGACATCGAGTGGCCGCGCCCGGAGTCGAGCCTCGCCGACGTCGCGAGTCTGCTGGCCGCCTACAACCTGGTCGCGCTGCCGGTGACCGACGACTCGCACCGGCTCGTCGGCGCGGTGACGATCGACGACGTCCTCGACCATCTGCTCCCCGAGGGCTGGCGGGAGTCGTCCCTGGAGGTGATGCGCCATGGCTGAGCCCGCCCGCCGCGACCCGGCCGCGCGCGACCGCGGCTCCCGGCTCGACCAACCGCGAGAGCGCCGCCGGTCCTGGGTGCCGCGCCCCGATTTCGACACCGAGCGCTTCGGCCGGTTCGCGGAGTCCTTCGCCCGGTTCATGGGCACCGCGACGTTCCTGGCCTGGATGACGGTGTTCATCGTCGTGTGGCTGGTCTGGAACGCGCCGATCGGCCCGGACCGTCCCGTCTGGGACCCCTACCCGTTCATCTTCCTGACGCTGATCCTGTCGCTGCAGGCCTCCTACGCGGCCCCGCTGATCCTGCTCGCGCAGAACCGCCAGGAGGCGCGCGACCGCGTCCAGCAGCAGCAGGACCGCGACGCCAACGCCCAGTCCCACGCCGACATGGAGTTCCTCGCCCGCGAGGTCGCCAGCCTGCGCCTCGGCCTCGGCGAGGTCGCCACCCGCGACTTCCTCCGCAGCGAGCTCCGCGGCCTCCTGGAGAGTTTGACCGAGGAGAGGGACAAGGAGTCTGGCGAGAAGGAGTGAGCGGCGGTGGTGCTGCTCCCTTTCAGGGGCTGGGGAGGTACCTCAGCAACCTAACGACTGGGGTGAAGGTAACTCAGTAACCGAACAACAGCCTTGAAAGGTCACTGGCATACCTTCCGCCCACCTGAAGGGTTGCTGACGTACCTCCCGACGCTCCGTAGGGTTGCTGAGCTACCGCTCCCCGCTGGGATCGTCCTCAGCCTCGCGCCGCCCCGATCACGTCCGACTCTCAACAACTCAGGCGACGCTCAGAAGGCGGGGGCGTGGAGCCGACGTAGCATGTCGGTCATGGCCGTCGTCACCGAAGAGCAGATCCGCGAGGCGCTGAACAGCGTCAACGACCCGGAGATCAAGCGTCCCGTCACCGAGTTGGGCATGGTCGACGCGATCACCATCGGCGACACCGAGATCACCGTGCGGCTGCTGCTGACCGTCGCGGGCTGCCCGCTCAAGGACACGCTGACCCGCGACGTCACCAACGCGGTCGCCGCCGTGGCCCCCTCGCACCTGGTCCACGTCGACATGGGCGTGATGAGCGACGAGCAGCGCGCGGCCATGCGCGAGACGCTGCGCGGCGGCCAGGCCGAACGCGAGATCCCCTTCGCCCAGCCGGGCAACCTCACCAAGGTCTACGCCATCGCCTCCGGCAAGGGCGGCGTCGGCAAGTCCTCGGTCACCGTCAACCTGGCCGTCGCGATGGCGCTGCGCGGCCTCAAGGTCGGCATCGTCGACGCCGACATCTACGGCCACTCGATCCCCGACCTCGTCGGCGCCGGCGACGCCCGCCCGACCCAGGTCGACGACATGATCATGCCGGTCCCGGTGCCGATCAGCGGCGCCGAGCACGACCTCAAGGTCATCAGCATCGGCATGCTCAAGCCGCGCAAGGACCAGGTCGTCGCGTGGCGCGGCCCGATGCTCGACCGCGCGCTCGTGCAGATGCTCAGCGACGTCTACTGGGGCGACCTCGACGCGCTGCTGCTCGACCTGCCCCCGGGCACCGGCGACATGGCCATCAGCATCGGCCAGCACCTGTCGACCGCCGAGGTCGTCGTGGTCACCACGCCGCAGCAGGCCGCCGCGACCGTCGCCGAGCGCGCCGGGACGATGGCCTCGATGCTGCACCAGCGGGTCGTCGGCGTGGTCGAGAACATGTCCTACCTGGAGTTGCCGTCGGGCGAGCGCCTGGAGGTCTTCGGCAGCGGCGGCGGCCGGCAGGTCGCCTCGACGCTCGCCGAGCGCCTCGGCCACGACGTGCCGCTGATCGCCGAGATCCCGCTCGACGAGAAGCTGCGCGAGGGCGGCGACGCCGGTCGGCCGATCATCGTCTCCCATCCGGACTCCGCCGCCGCGAAGGCGATCTTCGACGCCGCCGACCGGCTCAGCGGCCGTTCGCGCGGCCTGGCCGGGATGCAGCTCGGCCTCACCCCCGCCGGGCGTCTGTAGAGTCACTCCCGTGTTCGGGATGGGCTGGGCCGAGATCGGCGTCATCCTCGTGGTGGCGATGCTGGTCTTCGGGCCCGAGCGGCTGCCGGAGGTGGCCCGTCAGGCGGGCAGTCTCCTGCGGACCGTGCGCCAGATGGCCGAGAACGCCAAGAACGACCTCGGCAAGGAACTCGGCCAGGACCTGTCCGGTCTCGACCTGCGCGACCTCGACCCGCGCGAGGCGGTGCGGCGCACCCTCCTCGACGATCCCGCCGCGACGAGGACGGCGGCACCTCGACCCTCCTCGCCGCGCCCTCTGGCGCCCGGCGAGCGTCCGCCCTTCGACCCCGAGGCGACCTGAGTCAGCCGACGGGCCACCAGTCGGCCATGCGCACGAGTCCTTCGCCGACGCGGGAGGCCGTGGAGCGGACGGGCGTGGAGGGCAGCTCCTCGACGGCCTCGGCGATGCGCTGCGAGGAGGCGTTGGTGACAAGCGTGTAGACGACGCCGTCGGCGTCCCACGCGACGATGGTCGGCTGGCCCTCCCGCACCCAGACGTGCGCTCCGGAGACGGTCTGCCGGTCGAAGCCCTCGACGGCGGTCTCGTCGAGCGATCCGACCTGCTCGACGAGGTGCGCTCGCAGGTGCTCGTCGGCGTAGCGCAACTCCACGGCGGTCTCATGGTCGATCAGGCGACCTTTGGTCCGCTCCAAGCCTCCGGCGATGCGCTCATGGCACGGCCAGCCGTGATCGGCGAGCCGGTCCAGCTCGGCCGCGCTGAGCACCGGCTCGTCCGTCGAGGCCGCCGTCATCTGAGTCGAGGCCGCTGACGGCACGCTCGTCGAGGCGCTCACCGTCATCGCCGCCACGGTGCGCCGGACCTGCGACTCCTCCACGAACCCCGCCGCGTAGGCGTCGAAGTCCGGGCTCACCGGGTCGCCGTCGCGCGGCGGCGGAGGCGCCAGCACATAGGCCGCCAGCACCACGGCCGCCGCCGAGCCGAACACGGCGGCGGCAGCCCCGACGGCTGCGCGCAGGCGGCGCCGCTCCTCCTCGGGACGCCCCGCGAACGCGTCCTGCCCGACGGCGGCGAGCGTCGCCGCCAGGTGCGCGGGCACCTCGACCGACGCCGTCGCGGTCACACGCCGCTTGACCTGCCGCTGCCCGACCACCAGAGCACGGCACCGCTCGCACGTCTCGACGTGACGGCGCGCCGCCTCCTCGCGCTCCGGCGGGAGCTGCCCGTCGACATACGCCGCGACGTCGGCGCCCAGATGCGTCATCCGGCCTCGACCGGTCCCCAGACACGGCTGCGCCCCGCCGACGGCGCGCGGTGGGCGAGCGCGGCCCGCAGTTGCGTGCGGCCCCGGTGGATGCGCGAGCGGACCGTGCCGAGCTTGACGCCGAGGATGTCGGCGATCTCCTCGTAGCTGAGCCCCTCGACGTCGCACAAGACGACCACCACCCGGAAGTCCTCCGAGAGCGACTGCAGGGCCTGCTCGATGTCGGCGTCGAAGCCGGCGTCGTGGACGGCCTCGTCGGGGCGCGCCTCCCCGCCGAGCAGCCGGTCCTCGGCGCCGTCGGCGAAACGGTCCATGCGGATGCGGGAGGCACGACGCGCGCGGTCGAGGAACAAATTGGTGGTGATGCGGTGCAGCCAGCCGGGGAAGTTGCCCGGCGCGTAACCGTCGAGCGAGCGGAAGACCCGCACGAAGACGTCCTGGGTGAGGTCCTCGGCGTCGTGCGGGTTGCCGGTCAGCCGCAGCGCGAGCCGGTAGACGCGCGCCGAGTGCTCGGCCACGATGTCCTCCCACTCCAGCGAGGGATGCGGTTCGGCGTCGGCCACGGTGTTCCTGTCGCTCGTCATGCTCTGATCGTCACGTCTCTTGCTGAGAGAACGCCCAGCACGTCCTGACTGTTCCCCATGCCCTCGTTTTCCTCGCATGTCGTCCGGTGTTCCACTGCCGCTCCCGTCATCGAGCCATCGGGCAGAGTGCCGTCCACAGCAGTGTCGCCGCTGGTCACAGGGGCGGGAGCACTAGGCTGTGGCCCGTGGCGAGGAGAGTGACGGCATGACGAGCGCGGCGAGTGTGGCCTTCGCCGAGGAGTACGCGACCGAGGACGCGGTGCTCGTCGAGGCGCGCCGCCGGGCGACCATGCTCGGCCTGACACCCATCCAGCCCGCCGCGGGCGAGGCGCTGGCCTTCCTGACCGCCGCCACCGGCGCGAAGTCGGTCGTGGAGATCGGCACCGGCTCGGGCGTGTCCGGCCTCTACCTGTTGCGCGCGCTGCCCTCGGTGCAGTTGACGTCGGTCGACCGGGAGACGGAGTTCCAGCAGAACGCCCGCAGCGTCTTCCGTCAGGACGGCATCGCGCCGCGGCGCTTCCGACTGATCGCCGGCTCGGGCCTGGACGTCATGTCGCGGCTCGCCGACGGCGGCTACGACGTGGTCTTCTGCGACGCCGACCGCTTGGAGTACGGCGAGTACCTCGACGAGGCGGTCCGTCTGGTCCGACCGGGCGGCGTCATCTGCTTCGCCGGAGCCCTCGGCCGCGACCGCGTCGCCGACCCCGCGCACCGCGACCCGGAGACGCAGGCGCTGCGCGACCTCGCACAGCGCGTCGCCGAGGACGAGACTCTGCACGCGGTCATCCTGCCGCTCGGCGGCGGCCTGCTCGCCGTCCGCCGCACCGGCTGAGGCCGCCTCAGAACTCGAAACGCGCCGCGGAGCGGAAGCCGGCCGGCCCGCGCACCGCCGCGACGATCTCGCACGGCTCGACGAGGATCGGGGCCGACCCGACGATCTGCGACACCCGTGACTCCGGCGCCACGGCCTCGAACTGCTCTTGGAAGGCGGCGCGCGCCTCGTCGGAGGCGAACACGTACGTTCCTTCGAACCACTCCCCCTCCCGCGCGCGCCAGGTCTTGTGGCGCAGCCCGTCGAGACCCGCGAACCGCGCGAACGACTCGTCCTCGACATAGGCGTGCAGGCGTTCCAGGGCGCCAAGCGGTGCGCTGGCCAACGACCAGCGCACCGTGAGCCCGAACATCAGACCGCTTTGAGCGCGTCGCCCAGCGTCGAGGCCTCCTCGTTGGTGAGCTCGACCACCAGGCGGCCTCCGCCTTCCAACGGGACGCGCATGACGATGCAACGCCCCTCCTTGGTGACCTCCATCGGTCCGTCGCCGGTCCGAGGCTTCATCGCCGCCATGAGTTCCCCTCTCGTCTGGCGGACCCGCCGACCTGGCAGGGCCGCAGACGATTATCTCATGCCCCTCACAGCTTCGCCCCGACGACCGTGAGGCAAGCCTCACGGAGCCGTCGCGCAGTCGGCGAGATGGTCGTCGACCAGGCCGACGGCCTGCATCAGGGCGTAGGCCGTGGTCGGCCCGACGAAGCGGAAACCCAGCGTTCTCAAGCGTCGGGCGAGGGCTGTCGACTCCTCGGTCGCCGCCGGGACGTCGGCCACCCGGCGCGGGCGGGGGCGCGGCGGCGGCGCGAAGGACCAGATCTCGGCGTCGAGGCGGCCGTCGAGGTCGAGCACGGCCCGCGCGTTGGCGACGGTCGCCTCGACCTTGGCACGGTTGCGCACGATGCCGGCGTCGGCGAGCAGCCGTTCGACGTCCTCGTCGTCGAAGGCCGCCACCCGGGCGGGGTCGAAACCGTGAAAAGCGGACCGGAAGTTCTCGCGTTTGCGCAGGATCACCGCCCACGACAGGCCGGATTGGAAGGCCTCCAGGCTGATCCGCTCGAACAGCGCGGCGTCGCCGTGGACGGGTCGCCCCCACTCGGCGTCGTGGTAGTCGAGCTGACCGTCGGCGAGGCCCCAGGGGCAGCGCGACAGTCCGTCGGGTCCGGGCAGGACGTCGCCCGGACGGTCTCGCCCCGTCGCCTCAACCATGGGTGAGCCAGGCGCGCAGGCGCTCCTCGACGGACCTCAGGTGGGCGATCGGCACCTGTTCGTCGGCCTTGTGGGCGAACAGCGGGTCGCCGGGGCCGTAGTTGACGGCGGGCACGCCGAGCAGGGTGAACTTGGCGACGTCGGTCCAGCCGAACTTCGGGGCGACCTGGGCGCCGACCGCCTCGACGAAGGCCGCCGCGGCGGGGCGGTCGAGGCCGGGCAGCGCGCCGGGCGCGGAGTCGGTGACGGTCAGGTCGAAGCCGGCGAAGGTCTCGCGCAAGAAGGCGAGCGCATCGTCCTCGCTGCGGTCGGGCGCGAAACGGAAGTTGATCGACAGCGTGGCCTCGTCGGGGATGACATTGCCGGCCACCCCGCCGGACACGCCGACCGCGTTGAGCCCCTCGCGGTAAGTGAGGCCGTCGATCTCGACCTCGCGCGGCTCGTAGGCGGCGAGCGTGGCGAGGGCGGGGGCGAGGGCGTGGATCGCGTTGACGCCCATCCAGGCGCGCGCCGAGTGGGCGCGCTCTCCGCGCGTCGTGAGGTCGACGCGCATGGTGCCCTGGCAGCCCGCTTCGACGCCGGCATTGGACGGCTCCATGAGGATCGCGAAGTCCCCGGCGAGCCAGTCGGCATGCTCCCGCGCGAGCCGTCCGAGTCCGTTGTGGACCGCCGCGATCTCCTCGGCCTCGTAGAAGACGTACGTGACGTCGCGCGTCGGCTCGGGGAGCGTCGCGGCCAGCCGCAGGGCAACCGCCACGCCCCCCTTCATGTCGCAGGATCCGAGGCCGTGCAGCAGCTCGCCGTCGCGCCGCGCGGGCAGGTTGCCGTTGACCGGCACGGTGTCGAGATGCCCGGCGATCACGACCCGCTCCGGCCGGCCGAGGTCGGTCCGCGCGATGATCGAGTGACCGTCGCGCACCACCTCCAGATGCGGCAGCGACCGCAGCGCCACCTCCACCTCGCCGGCGATCCGCTGCTCGGCCAGGCTCTCCGAAGGGATGTCCACGAGGGCAGCGGTCAGCGTGACGACATCAGCGGTCAGGTCCAGCGGCATGCCCCCACTGTGTCACGTCGATTCAGCGGGACTCGAAGGCGAGCCGAGCACCGAGCGCGGCGAACGTCGCGGCGAACACCCTGCGCATCCAGTCCATGACCTGGGGACGGCGCAGCACGCGATCACGCATCGCTGCGGCGCACGCACCGTAGCCCGCGAACACCACGAAGGTCATCGCCATGAAGACGGCCGACAACCCCACCATCTCCCCCACCGCGCCGGACGGGGCGAACTGCGGAAGGAACGCGAAGAAGAACAGCGTGAGCTTCGGGTTGAGGAGGTTGAGCGTGATCCCCGTCCCGATGACTCTCCACACCGATACCGTGGCCGCCGCCTCCACTGCGATCTCACCCCGCTCCCGCCAGGTCGACCATGCCATGTAGAGCAGATAGGCGACGCCCGCCCACTTGATGACGGCAAAAGCCACGCCGGAGGCCTGGAGCACTGCGGCAAGTCCCGTGATCGCCGCGAGCAGATGCGGGACGATGCCGAGCGTGCAGGCGAAGGCAGCGATCACGCTCGCTCGCGCACCCCGCCCGAGGCCCGTACCGATCGTGTAGAGCGCGCCCGTGCCCGGTGTGGCCACGATGACCAGGCAGGTCAGCAGAAAGGCGGTTCCCATGAACCGGACTGTAACCCCTGCCGCGCCCTACCCCCTGCGGGGCTGTCAGATCGACGACTGGATGCCGGCGAGGAGCTGGCGGGCCATGACGATGCGCTGGACCTGGTTGGTGCCCTCGTAGATCTGGGTGATCTTCGCGTCGCGCATCATGCGCTCGACCGGGTAGTCGCGGGTGAACCCGTAGCCGCCGAGCAACTGCACCGCATCGGTCGTGACCTGCATGGCGACGTCGGAGGCGAAGGCCTTGGCAGCGGCGCCGAAGAACGTCAGGTCCGCATCTCCGCGCTCCGAACGCCCGGCGGCCGCATACGTGAGTTGGCGGGCGGCCTCGATCTTCATGCCCATGTCGGCGAGCATGAACTCGACGCCCTGGAACTCGGCGATGGCCTTACCGAACTGCTTGCGCTCCTGGACATAGCCGAGCGCGTAGTCCAGCGCCCCCTGGGCGACGCCGACCGCCTGCGCCGCGATGGTGACGCGGGTGTGGTCGAGGGTCTTCATCGCGATGGTGAAGCCCTCGCCGACCTCGCCGATGATCCGGTCGCCCGGGATGCGCACGTTGTCGAAGTAGACCTCGCGCGTCGGCGAGCCCTTGATACCGAGCTTCTTCTCCGGGGCGCCGAAGGACACGCCCTCGTCGGACTTCTCCACCACGAACGCCGTGATGCCCTTGGAACGCTTCTCGGGATCGGTCTGCGCGAGCACCGTGTAGTACTCGGACTCGCCGGCATTGGTGATCCAGCGCTTCGTGCCGTTGATGATCCAGTCGTCGCCGTCGCGCACAGCCTTGGTCTTCTGGTTCGCGGCGTCGGACCCGGCATCCGGCTCGGACAGGCAGTAGGAGAAGCCGCCCTCACCCGCGGCGAGTTTGCCGAGGTACTTCGCCTTGATCTCCTCGTTGCCGCCGATCTGCACCGGCAGCGAGCCGAGCTTGTTCACCGCCGGGATGAGCGAGCTCGACACGCAGACCCGCGCGACCTCCTCGATCACCAGCACCGTCGCCAGCGCGTCCGCCCCGGCGCCGCCGTACTGCTCGGGCACGTGCGGCGCGTGGAAGTCCGACGCCAGCAGCGCCTCGGCCGCCTCCTTCGGGAAGCGCGCCTCCTCGTCGACCTCGGCGGCGTACGGGGCGATCTTGGCCTCCGCGACGGCCCTCACGGCCTCGCGGATCGCTTGGTGCTCCTCGGAGAGGGCGAACAGGTCGGACATCGGCGGGCTCCTGGCAGACGACGGATGAGAGAGGCCTCGACGGGTGTGAGACCGCTCCTCATCGTAGGACCGACGCCGCATCTCGTGCCCCGCCCCCGGCGAACCAGCGGGTAACCCGAGAGACACGACGACCCCGATGCGGACGCCGCCCACGACTTCCGGCACAGTGGGAGGGTGGCCGACGTCTCCGGCCGCCTGTCTGCCCTGAGGAGTTGTCGAGCGTGCCCGAGAACGCGAGCCTTCCCGTCCCCGCATCCTCGCCCCTGCCAGATCGCGTCACCACCGACGTGCTGCTGATCGGCGCGGGCATCATGAGCGCCACGCTCGGCACGCTGCTGAAGTCGCTCGAGCCGGACTGGTCGATCACGCTGCTGGAGCGGTTGGACGGCCCCGCGAAGGAGAGTTCCGACCCCTGGAACAACGCCGGCACCGGCCACTCGGCGCTCTGCGAGCTCAACTACACCCCGCAGCTGCCGAACGGCGACGTCGACGTCAGCAAGGCGCCCGTCGTCAACGAGCAGTTCCAGCTGTCGCGCGAGTTCTGGGCGCACTGCGTCGACGAGGGCCTGCTCGGCGACCCGTCGAGCTTCATCAACCCGGTGCCCCATGTGAGCTTCGTGCGCGGCGCGGAGAACGTCGAGTACCTGCGCAAGCGCTACGACAAGCTCTCGGCCAACCCGCTGTTCGAGGGCCTGGAGTTCATCGACGACCGTGACGAGTTCGCCCGACGCCTGCCGCTCATGGCGCAGGGCCGCGCGGCCGACGACACCGTCGCGGTCAGCTGGAACGACGCCGGCACCGACGTCGACTTCGGCGCGCTGACCTCGGCCTTCGTCGACCATCTGGCCCGTCAGGGCGCGGAGATCCGCTACGGCCACCACGTGAAGAACCTCACGCGCGAGACCGACGGAACCTGGCGGGTCAAGGCCAAGGACCGCCTCCACGGCACGACCGTCACCATCAACGCGAAGTTCGTCTTCGTCGGCGCGGGCGGCGGCGCGCTGACGCTGCTGGAGAAGTCCGGCATCCCGGAGATCAAGGGCTTCGCCGGCTTCCCGGTCAGCGGCCAGTTCATGCGCTGCCTCGACCCGGCGGTCGCCGAGAGGCACGAGGCGAAGGTCTACGGCATGGCCGCGGTCGGCGCCCCGCCGATGTCGGTCCCGCACCTCGACACCCGCGTCATCGGCGGCGAGCGGTCGCTGCTGTTCGGCCCCTTCGCCGGATGGACGCCGAAGTTCCTCAAAGAGGGGTCGTTCACCGACCTGCCGCTGTCGATCCGGCCGCACAACCTCATGCCGATGGCCGCGGTCGGCGTCACGTCGTGGGGGCTCATCAAGTACCTCGTGATGGAGCTGGCCAAGGGTCGCGGCAAGAAGATCGAGGAGTTGCGCGTCTTCGCCCCCGAGGTGGACGGCGACGACTGGGAGATCATCACCGCCGGCCAGCGGGTCCAGGTCGTGCGCAAGAAGGGCAAGGCGGGCGGCTCGCTGGAGTTCGGCACCACGGTCGTCAACTCCGCCGACGGCTCGATCGCCGGCCTGCTCGGCGCGTCGCCGGGCGCGTCGACGGCCGTCTCGGCGATGCTCGACGTGCTGGAGCGCTGCTTCGGCGACCGCGTCGAGGGCTGGCGTCCGAAGCTCACCGACCTCGTCCCCTCCTACGGCACGTCGCTGGAGGAGAACCCGAAGTTGTTGGCCGAGCTGCGCGAGTGGACCGACCGCTCCCTCAAGCTCACCCGCCCCTGACCGGACCGCTCACAGCGAGCCGACGCGGCGCGACACCCCGCGCCACGCCAGCAGCGTGAAGACGAGCGTCAGCCCGCCGAGCGCCCCGACGCTCGTCAGCCAGGTCAGCGCCTCGTGGTCCCACAGCGGGTCGGTCTCGACGTTCTTGACGTTGAGGTCGGTCGTGCTCGCGGCCGCTCCGTAGCCCCAACGGGTCGGGCTGAACCAGGCCAGCTGCGGGAGCACGGCGCGTCCCGCGATCGGGAACAGCCCGCCGGACAACACCAGCTGCCCCATCACGAGCAGCACGAGAGGCGGCATCGTCTGCTCGGTGGTCCCCACGCGCGCCGACACGGCGAGTCCGAGCATGACGCAGCAGACGGCGGTCGCGCACACCGCGACCAGGAGCTCCAGCGTGCTGGACCTGACGAGCACCGCCCCCTCCGGCCCGGGGCGGGCCACGAGCACCAACAGCACGAGCGTCGCCGCCTGCACCACCGCGATCATCGACAGCACGACCACTTTGGCCAGCAGATAGGAGGTCGGCGCGAGCCCGGCGTCGCGCTCGTGATGGAAGATCGGCCGCTCCCCCACGAGATCGCGGATGGCGCCGGCGAGGCCGAGGAACGCCGCGCCCACGACGAGCAGCACGAGGAGCCGCGCCGCCTCGGCGTTGGCCGGGTCCTTCGTCGGCCCGAGACCGTCCGAGCCGGGGACCGCCAAGGCGAGCACCGCCAGCACCACGGGCATGCCGACGAGCAATGCGAGGAACACCCGGTCCGCCAGCACCAGCCTCAGATGCCGGGCGCCGACGGTCGCGGCGTGCCGGAGCACGTGGCCGATCCGGGTCGGCGGCGTCGGCACGTCGACCGACCTCGGAACCTCCTCGCTCCCCGGCTGCGGAGCCGGCGCGCCCGCTCCCGCGACCGCCGGCACGGAGAGCAGCTGGAACACCTCCGCCCAGCTGTCGCGCCCGAAGTGCGCGAAGATGCCGTCCGGCGGGCCGCTGTAGGCGATCGTGCCGCCTGTGCGCAGCACGAGGACGTGGTCGACGAGGTCGAGGTGCTCCAGGTCGTGGGTGACCACCAACACCTGTTTGCCCGCGTCGGCGAGCCCCCGCAGGATCTGCATGATCTGCAGCACCAACGACGGGTCGAGGCCGGAGGTCGGCTCGTCGAGGATCAACATGGACGGCTCGGTCAACATCTCCATGGCGATCGCGACACGGCGCTGCTGGCCGCCGGAGAGCCGCGCGATCTGCGTGTCGGCGTGCTCGGCGAGGCCCAGTTGGTCCAGCACTGCCGCGACCCGGGCGCGGCGGTCTTCCGCCGAGACGTCCTCGGCCAGGCGCAGCCGCGCCGTGTAGTCCAGCGCGGCGCGAGCAGTCAGCGACGAGTGCGCCACCGTGTACTGGGGGACCACGCCGATCTCGCCCCGGAAGGCCTTGCGCTGGCTCACCATACTGGCGCCCCGGAAGTCGACCACGCCGCTCGTCGGACGCTCCTGCCCGGTGAGCAGCCGCAGAAGGCTCGACTTTCCAGCGCCGGAAGGGCCCACCACCGCCACCACCGACGGCAGGCTGACCTCGAAGCTCATATCGTCGACCAGTCGTTTGCCGCTCGGTATCGCCAGCACCGCGTGGCGCACCACGAGACCGCTGACCTGCGCCGCGCGCAGCACGCCGCCCTCCACCACCAGGTGGGTGTTGCCGATCAGGATCTGGTCGCCCTCGACGAGCCGTTGCCGCCGCACCGCGCCGCCGTTGACCAGCGTGGCGTTGGTGCTGCCCAAGTCCTCGATCCACAACTGCCCGTCGGCCTCGGTCAACCGCGCATGGGCGCGCGAGGCCATCGGGTCGTCCACGACCAGGTCGCAGGAGGGGTCCCGGCCGATGACGGCGCCGCCGCCCGGCGGAGTGCGCAGCGCGGGCGGAGAGGCCGGGACCGGGGGTGCCGCCGGGGCGGGCGGCG
>NZ_JASGEK010000035.1:0-37262 GCF_047606445.1 Aeromicrobium sp.
ACAGCGCGTAGCCGATCGCCGGATGGCTCACCGTCTCGCCGCCCGACAACGAGTCCGGCGTGTCCGTGAACGCCTCCACGCACACCACCCGCTGACCGCCGACCGCGAACGTGCTCACCGTGCCCGTGCCCGCGTTGTAGCCCGACAGCGATCCGGAGTCCATCGCGCCCGCCGGAGCCGTCGCGCCCATCGCCGCGACACCGCCGAACAACACGGACGCGAGCAGCGCGCCCGTCTTCCTACGGGTCGCCGTGCCCGGCGACCCACGCCGCCAACGCCGACGACGCGACTCCACTGGAGAGTCCTTCATGAGATTCCTCATCCCTGCTAAACCGGCCCCGCGCCGGAACCGGACGCGGGGGAGAAGCCCGGAACCGGACCTCTCACCGCCCATGTGCACACCACGGGCACACAAAACGCCCCACCCGGCGGACGGGTCGTCTCGCGGGGGTCGCGGCTACTGGCTGGCGACGATGCGCAGCCCGGCGGAGTCCGGCTGCGCGCGGGCCTCGGCGAGGCGACGCCGCCCGGTCTTGGCGCTGAATCCGAACTGCCCGCCGACCTCGGCGCCGGTGAGGTCGCGGCCGGCCGCCAGCTCGGCTTTGATCCAGGCGATCTGGGCGGCGACGTCGCCGGCCGGAGCGCCGACCGCGTCGGTCTTCGCCGTCAGCGTGGCGGTGGGAGCGGAGCCGACGTCAGCGGGGTCCGGTCGTGGCCGGTCGACGGCCGGCCGGGCCGCGACGGGCTCCGACGGACCGGAAGGGGAGGCCGCGGTCTCGTCGCCCGGACGGGGGCGAGGGGCCGCCGACGCACGCGGGGGCGCGGTGGTCCGGTTCTGCTTGCCCGAGCTGCCGTCCATGACGATGACGAGCAGGTGCGAGGCGAGCAGAAGAGCGACGGCCGGGACGGCCGAGACGCCGGCGGCGACCGTGACCGGCAGAGCGGTCGCGTCCGCCGCGCCCTCGGCGTGGAGCGCGTTGCCGGCCACGCTGATGCCGGCGAACATCACAAGCGTGGCCCACGCGTAGATCGACGCGGCCGCCCGGCCACGCAGGACGACGGCGGCCAGCGTGGCCGCGACGATGAACCCGTCGACGATCAACGGCAGCAACCAGGCCAGGCCGACGCGGATGCCGGCGGTCACGGCCAGGTCCGACAACGCGTCGAACGACAACGTGAACGCACCGACCGCGATGGCCGCCACCACCGCCACCAAGACGCCCAGCAGCCACGTACTCGAACGGCTCGTCTTGCGGTCGTCGTGTCCGGTCATCAATCTGCCCCTCAGATGGTCGCGTGGCCGACGATCAGAACGACCGCCTCACACCCCGTGTGCACACCACGGTCCACGCGCCGTCCGGACAGCGGACACGCGGACACGGACAGCGGACACGCGGTCACGCGGTCACGGTCACGGTCACGGTCACGGACACGCGGTCACGCGGTCACGCGGTCACGCGGTCACGCGGTCACGGTCACGGTCACGCGGTCACGCGGTCACGCGGTCACGGACACGCGGTCACGGACACGCGGACACGCGGTCACGGTCACGGTCACGGTCACGCGGTCACGGTCACGGTCACGGTCACGCGGTCACGGTCACGGTCACGGTCACGCGGTCACGCGGTCACGCGGTCACGGTCACGGTCACGCGGTCACGGACACGCGGTCACGCGGTCACGGTCACGCGGTCACGCGGTCACGGTCACGCGGTCACGGACACGCGGTCACGCGGTCACGGTCACGGTCACGCGGTCACGGACACGCGGTCACGCGGTCACGGTCACGCGGTCACGAGCCGGTCGACCGGCCAGGCAGTTCGTGGCCGTCGGACACGACGACGCGTGGTCACCAGCCGAGGGCTGCGGTCAGACCTCGACCGTGGCCTTGACCACCCGTGGACAAGCCCACAAGCGGTCACGCGACCGTCGACCGGCCAGGCCTCCTCACCGCACGTCCGCGCCGACATGTGGCCGTGACCGTCGCGGACGCTCAGCCGCGTCTCGTGGCCTTGACCGCATATGGATAACCCGGACCTCCTGTCCGCTCCGCCGGTCCTCCCGTTACCCACATGCGGACAAGGCCAAAGCACCGAGTCCCCACCCGAGCCCGTCGCCCTCGCCAACCGACGGACACCCGGCGGAGGGGCGCGAGGGCCACCGCCGGCCCGGGGGGAGAGAACGCACTCGTCAACCCGCGACCGACACGACGCCCCCCCGCCGACGACCCGAGTTCATCCCCACTGCCCGCAAAGAGAAATTTTGAAGAGGAAGTTGAGAGGAGGAAAAGTTGAGAGGAGGAAAAAGAGAGGTCGGCGCTGGCGCGCCGACGGCCGAATCGCTCCTACGTCGCAATTCGGCATACACATCTGGCACTTGTCAGAGATAACCGCGACGCTTCCCCGGTTTGCGTGCCCGGCGAGTGCACATGGAGGCGACCCCGTCTCGCCTCCAGGAGCCACACCGTGCCACCCAAACCACCCGCGCCGGACCCCTCCAGGCCGCCCGGCGCGACGCCGCGAGCCCGCCGAGTCTGGGGCGGCCGCGTCTGCGCGGCCCGCGACTGCACAGCCGTCTACGCGGCCACGAACCGCAAACAGCGGTTCTGCTCGACGACGTGCTCCCAACGCGAACGCCGTCGTCGGGTCACCGAGCAGGCCCTCCGCCACCTCGCCGCCCGGCTCCAAGCCGACGTGTCGCGCTCGGCCGAACGCGACACGTCCACGCCGGGCGGCCCCGACCAGGCGGCCACGGACACGTCGCCACCTGGTCAACACCTCGACGTGACCACCGAGGCCGTGACCACCGAGGCCGGTGACGACCTGGCCACCGGCGCGGTCACGGGCACCACCTCCACGGTGACCGCTCCGGCCACGCGGTCATGGCGCTGCCGCGTCTGCGGACAACCCGCCACCGGCGACCGCTGCCCCGACGCCTGCGCCCGGACACGCCTGGCCGTCGGCGACCGCGCCCACTGCGTCGTCTGCGGACACCAGATCACCCTCACCCGCCGCACCCGCCGCCACTGCTCGACCGCCTGCCGCCAACGGGCCAAACGCATCCGGGACCGCAAGCCACGCCCCACCACCTGCCGTTCATGCCGCACCGGCTTCTACCCCCGCCGCGCCGACGCCCTCTACTGCTCGCCCCGCTGCGCCCAACGCGCCCGCCGCGACCGTCAACGCCACGCTGCCGTCGAGGACGCCTGATGGTCGTCTCGGTCAAGGAGATGCACGCCGGCAACGGGTACACCTACCTCCTCGACACCGTCGCGGACGCCGAAGCGGCGTTGAGCGCGAAGGCCGCCGAGCTGACGCCCTCGCAGATCACCGACTACTACGGCGCCGAAGGAACCCCGCCCGGACGCTGGCTCGGCTCGGCCGTCGAGGCTATGTCCGGCGGCCGCGTGACCGTCGGCGACGAGGTCACGCCCGAGCAGATGCGGCTGCTCTACGAGGAAGGCGTCAACCCGTTCACCGGCGAGGCCATGGGCCGCAAGTACGAGACGACCACGTCGGTCAGAGACCGGATCTCCAAACGGATGCGCCAACTGCCGGCCGGCCTCAGCACCGAGCAGCGAGACGAGGCCTACAAACGGATCAGCGGCGAGGAGGCCGGCAGGAAGACCAAGCAGGCCGTCGCCGCGTTCGACCACACCTTCAGCCCGCCCAAGAGCGTGTCGACGCTCTGGGCGATCGCCGACCAGGGCGTGCGCGAGCAGATCTACGAGGCCCACCAGGCGGCGATCTCCGACGTCGTCAAAGTGATGGAGGCCGACGCCGTCCGCACCCGCGTCGGCAAGGCCGGCGCGGCGCAGGTCGAGACGCAGGGCATCGGAGTCAACGCGTTCGACCACTGGGACTCACGCACCGGCGACCCGCAACTGCACACCCACGTCCTCGTCGCGAACAAGACCCAGGGGCCCGACGGGAAATGGCGCACCCTCGACTCACGGGGCGCCCTGTTCCCGTCGACCGTCGCCATGAGCGAGCTGTACGACGCGGTCCTCGCCGACCGGCTCACCGACCAGCTCGGCCTCGCGTGGGAGGAACGAGCCACCGGACGAGGCGGCAAGATGAAACGCTTCGAGATCAGAGGCGTCCCCGTCGAGCTCACCGAGGCGTTCTCCAGCCGCAGCGCCGACATCGACGCCGAGACCGACCGGCTCGTCGAACTCTTCCGAGACCGCAAAGGCCGCAGCCCCAGCCAGAAGGACATCCACAGACTCCGCCAGCAGGCCACCCTCGCCACTCGTCCGGTCAAACAGATCAGACCGCTCCAGCAGCTGACCGAGACATGGCACGAGCACGCCCGCCAGGTGCTCGGCGAAGACCCGTCGCGGCTCGTCCGCAAACTGCTCGACCGGCAGCGACGCCGACCCGTCCAGCAGCTCCGCGCCGACGACGTCGTCGGCGACGACCTCGCAGCAGCAGCCGCCACCGCCTTCAAGGAGCTGGAGACGTCCCGCACGACCTGGACCCGCTGGAACGCCACCGCGGCCGCCCAACGGGCGATCAAAGGCATTCGGTTCGCGTCGGTCGACGACCGGATGGCCGTCACCCGGGCCGTGGTCGACCAGATCGAGTCCTGGGCGATCCGACTCGACCCCGCCGACACCCTGCACCTGCCGCAGGCGCTCCGCCGCGCCGACGGCACCTCGGCGTTCACCCGCACCGGCGGACAGACGTTCACCAGCCCGGCCATCCTCGCCGCCGAGCAGCGCCTCCTCACCGCGTCACGTACGACGTCCGGGCCGGCCGTCGACGCCGGCGTGGCGCGACACCACGCCGAGGCCCTCACCGAGAAGGGCTTCCGCCTGTCGACCGACCAGGCCGACGCGGTCGTGGCGATCGCCACCAGCGGGCGGACGCTGGACGTGCTCGTCGGGCCGGCCGGCACCGGCAAGACCACCACCATGGCGCAGCTCCTGGGCGCGTGGGAGGCCCAGCACGGCGCCGGGACCGTCCGCGGCCTCGCCCCCTCGGCGGCCGCCGCCGAGGTGCTGGCGGACTCCCTCGGCATCGACACCGAGAACACCGCCAAATGGCTGACCGAGTCGATCAGCGGCAACGCCCGCCGGCGCGAGCGGATCGACCGTCTGCGCGCCCGAGGCCGCCACGAGATCGCCGACCGTCTCCAGACCGACGCGCAGAAGTGGCAGCTGCGGCCCGGCGAGCTGGTCATCGTCGACGAGGCCTCCCTGGCCGGGACGCTCGCCCTCGACCAGCTCACCGCGCAAGCCCGGACGGCCGGCGCGAAGATCCTGCTCGTCGGGGACTGGGCGCAGCTGTCGGCCGTCGACGCCGGCGGAGCGTTCGGGATGCTCGCCCGCGACCGCGACGACGTCCCCGAGCTCGTCGAGATCCGCCGGTTCAAAGACGACTGGGAGAAAGCCGCGTCCACGCTCCTACGCGTCGGCGACCACGCCGCCGCCGACGCCTACGACGGCCAGGGCCGCCTCCACGGCGGCACCCACGACGAGATGGTCGAGCACGTCTACACGTCGTGGCTGGCCGACACCCAGGCCGGCAAGAACACCATGATGATCGCCGCCGAGAACGAACTCGTCGCCGAGCTCAACGCCCGCGCCCGCGCCGACCTCGTCACCGCCGGACTCGTCGAGGCCGACGGCGTCCGCCTCCACGACGGAAGCCACGCCGGCGTCGGCGACCAGATCGTCACCCGCAAGAACGACCGGAAGAAGACCACCGGCCCGAACTCCTGGGTCAAGAACGGCCACCTCTGGACCGTCCAGCAGCGCCACAAGGACGGCTCCCTGACCGTCACCCGCGCCGAGAACGGACAGACGATCGTCCTCGACGCCGACTACGTCGCCGAGCAAGTCGAACTCGCCTACGCGTTCACCGCCCACCGCGCGCAAGGGTCCACCGTCGACACCGCCTACGCCCTCGTCGGCGAACGCATGACGCGCGAGCTGCTGTACGTGGCCATGACCCGCGCTAGCGAGGCCAACCACGCCTGCGTCGTCCACGTCGACGACCACGCCGCAGAACCAGGCCACGGACACGTCCCCGAACCCGAGAAGACCATGCTCGAAGCGTTCCGGGGCGCGATGACCGCCGTGGGCGCCCCCGACTCCGCCACCGAGACCCGAGCCAAACTCGAGGAGGCCGCCGACAGCCTCGACCGGCTCGTCACCGAGTACGAGGTCATCGCCATGTACGCCCACCACGACCGCTGGAACGCCGTCCTAGAGGCGGCCTCGATCGACCACATCGAGTCCGACGAAGCCTGGCTCCGCGCCATCAACACCCTGCGCCACCTCGAAGCCGTCGGCGTCGACCCCGAGGCCGCGGCCATCGACGCCGCGGCGTCGGCCGACCTCGGCGACGAGCCGGTCGCCGAACTCGCCGACCGGCTCGACGCCGTCATGGCCGGCCTCGACGACGCCGGCGCCCTCAGACGAGCCCGACCCCGCATGGTCGGCGGCGTCGTCCCGGCCGCCGACGACGTCACCGACCCCGACTACCGGCTCGCCCTCGACCAACGCGAGCGACAGATCGAGGCCCACATCGCCGAACGGCTCGAAGCGCGCCTCGCCGAGGCCATGGCGAGCCCGCGACCGTGGCATGCCGAGCTCGGCCCGGTCCCCGCGGCCGCCGACGCGCGACGAGCCTGGCTGGTGTCCTTCGCGGCCGTCACCGCCTACCGGGAGCGGGCAGGCGTCACCGACCCGGACGACACCCTCGGACGACCCCCGGCCGACTCCGGACTACGGGTCGCCTACGCCAAAGCCATCGCCGCGCGCGATCGAGCCCGCGCCGCCGCCGGAGCCGACGACTCGGCTCCGGTCGGACCCCGCACCAAAGGCGCGCCCGGCGTGCAGCGTTGAACCGCGGAAATGCCGAGGCCCTGCGACCAGAGAAGCTGGTCGCAGGGCCTCGACGACGCCGTCCTAGGCCGCCTGTCCGTCGGCGGCGATTCCGGTCGCCGCAGTCACCCAGGCGTCGAACACCGGCCACCACTCCTCCGGCGACCGTCCGGGACGACGGCCGTCGTCGGCCGGCTGCCCGATCCACGTCCGCTGCTGCTCGTCGGGCGTGTGGTTCTGCTCGGTGCCGCAGCCGGCCTCGCCGACCCACTCCCGCAACCGGACGCGCGCCCACTCGTACTCGCGATGCCAGACGATCATCGACGACGCGGGCTGGGTCCGGTCGTACATCGTCAGCCAGGCCCCCCACAGGGCGGTCAGCTCCTCCACGAGCGCGCCGTGCAGATACCAGCACGGCGGCACCAGCACCCGTTTGAGCGCGTACCGCCCGGTCAACCACACCACCCACGCGCCGAGGTCACGCCACGTCCGCGCCGCGGCCGTCTGGTCCGGCGCCGCCTCCAGCTCGCGCCAGTCGACCGGCGCGACGGCCAGAGAGCCCAACATCTGCGCGAGACCCGTGTCCGCCCCGTCGGTCGCCGGCGACGCGTCGGAACCGGCCTCCAGCTCGCCCATCAGGTCGGCGACCATCGCCCCCACGCCTTCGAGCACCTCCGGCCCGTACAGGTTCGGCTTCTGCGACTCCTCGGAGGTCACGGACCGTCCCACCCTCCGCCGACGCCCGAGGCCGGCGCCCACGGGTCGGCGCCGGGCGGCTGCTCCGACGCCGCAGCGGCGGCCGGCCGCTCGGACGACCCCTGGGGAGCCCGGTCGACGCTGAAGCGAGACCGTGACGGATCCGGGCACACGATCGTCGCTGTGACGTCGACGGACTGACGACGCTTGTCCTCGGCGTCCAGGTACGACCGGTGCCGCAGGTCGCCGACCACCACCACCGGGTCGCCCTTGCGGTACAGCTCGGCGACCAGGTTCGCCGCGTTGGCCCAGCAGGCCACCCGGTAGAACACCTTGCCGACCGTCTTGTACGAGCCGTCGGGCTGCTTCTTACGCTCGTCGACCGCGAGCGTGAACCTCGTGCGCGCCGTGCCGTCGGCGAGGTACGACAGCTCCGGGTCGCCGGTCAGGTTGCCCCGCTCGGCGAAGGGCAGCGAGTTGTTCATGCGTCGTTCTCGCATTCGGCCCGGTTGCGGGGGTCGTTGACCGCGGCGTCGAGCAGGACGGGAAGGTCGGACGGAGCCATGTCCTTGTTGTCCAGCCACCAGCGGGCCTGCCCGACCCTCCGGGCCGGCCCCTCGACGTTCCCGGTGAACCAGTCCTCGTCGTGAGCGCCCTCGAACACCAACTCCTTGTGCGCGGCGACGACCATCGCCATGCGGATGGCCGCCGCGTACGAGGCCTGCTTCGGCGAGCCGTCCAGAGACGGCATGCCGGCCGCCGTCGACCACGCCTCGACAGCCTGGTCGACCTCCGCCCGACGCGCTTTGACCCACGCGTCCCTCTGCTTCTCGCGCTCCGCCGACGAGGACTCCGCGAAACACTCGCCGCACAGGCCCTTCTCCTCGAAGAACCGCTTACGGCCGGCCCGCCGGTCCACCGCCAGCTCGGACAGGTCGACCTCGTGCTCGTGACCGCACGACGCGGTCACCGTCTCCTTCTCGCCCAGCAACACCACAGCGCATCCGCCTCCAACAGTGCTCGCACCCCGCCAGCCGGGGCCTCTCACCGCCCATGTGCACACTGCGGGCACACACGATCAGGAGCCAGGAACGTGCTCAGTACCTGCGATAGACGCCGCCGCCGACGTAGCGGTACGAATTCGACGGGCCGCACATCAGTCCCGCCACGGACAGCGCGCACAGCGGCAGCAACAACACCAGCGCCGCGGCCAGGATCATGACCGACGCCGCCGCGACCCACGCCCCGACGACCGTCCACAGCACGACCCGCACCGCGCTCAGAGCGTAGAAGCGCGCCGGACCGACCGCGGCCCGCCGAGACCTTTGCCATTGAAGCCAGGAGATCTTCCGCTCCACGCCGGCGACCCCCAGCCACTGGCTGCCCGCGTGGTCCAGTCTGAAATCGCCGTGGACGCGCAACCGGCCCTTGCCGATCCAGTGGCCGTGCGTCCACGCCGGATAACGACGCCCGTCGGGCAGCTTCACGATCGCGGTCGACCCGTGAGGGCCGTGCGTCACCGACTGGACCCGCACGTCGAGGATCTGGTTCATGCTCGGGATGGTATCGGCGGCCGCCGACAACTAGGCCCGGCCGGCGCGTATCCGTTGGAGGATCGTCAGCGACGCCGTCCGCAGGCCGAGGCGTCGATACGCGCGGGAGCTGTCGTAGAGCCAGTGCACGACGTCGTGGCAGGCGCGGCACACCGCGATCAGGTCTGCGTGGGCCTCGTCGCCGAGCCTCGTGTAGTCGAGGTGGTGCAGGTCGTCGTCGTCCAGCGACCACTCGGCCAGACAGCCGGCGCACCGAGGCTCGGACCCGGTGACCGTCACGTGGTGGGCGTGCCAGTCACGGCGCCGGGTCCACCAGGCGGCCGAGGCCATGTACTCGCGGTAGGCGGCACGCCGTCGTAGACGCGCGACGCTCATCGTCCCCGGTTTGGCCGCCCGCATCAGAATCGCCCACTCGCCAGGGAATCGCGGATCTGCTTCTCCACCGACTTCCTGTCGGCCTTCAGCCGGCCGGCGTCGGCGCGTTCGTTCCACGCCTTCAAGTCGAGCATGATCGCCGGGGCGGACCGCAGCAGCAGCACCGCCGTCCCGAACGGCAGCTCGCGCAGCTGCGCGACCGACAGGATCGGCGTCTTCCGCAAGTCGAACGACTCCGACCGGTCGAGCGACCCCAGCAGGCCGGTCCCGTGGCTGACTCTGATCTGCGTCTCGTCGCGCTCGCCGATCAGGTCCGACCACTCCTTCAAGTCCGGGGTGTTGGAGCCGCCGCCGAGGATGACCTTGACGATCGAGGAGTCCCAGATCGCGTCGCCGGCGTCCTTGCCCCATTTGTCCCGCAGCTGGGCCTTCGACTGCACGACCGCCACGGTCGTCATGCCCGAGCCGCCGCCCTGGCTCATCATCGGCAGGAGCGACGGCAGCGCCGCGAAGTTCGCGATCTCGTCGAGGACGAAAGCCACCGGAGGGTCCAGGCGGGCGCCCTGCGACCCGGCCGCGAGCCGTTCGGCGGCCTCGATCACGTCCTCGACCATCGCCGCCACCAACGGGCCGACGATCTCCGACTCCTTCCACGACGCCAGCAGGTACAGGGTTCCCCGGTCGCGGACGAACTCGACCGGATCGAACTCCTCGTCCTTCGAGCGGGGCCGTACCGCCTCCAGGGTCTCCGGCGAGCTCAACGCGGCGAACGCCGACCGCACGCCCATCCAGACGCTGTCCCGCTGGCGGGGGTCGCCGTCGGCCACGGCCGCCAGCGTCGACGCCCACCCCTCGGCCGCGCGCGGGTCGTCGGTGAGGATCGGACGAGCCTCGCGCACCGCGGCGACCGGGTTCACGCTCCACCGGTACAGGTCGGCGGCGTCCTTGCCTCCGAGGGCCGCGGCGTGCAGCAGGCACTGGATCACCGTCTGCGACTGCGCCTCCCAGAACGACCCGTCCGACACGCCTCCGCCGCCGATGCCGCTGCCGGAGGCGAAACCCTTGGCGCGGATCTGCGCCGTCTTCGGACGTTCGCAGCCGCGGATCGGAGACCACTTCACGTTCAGCGGCTCCAAGACCGGCCGGCCGGCCTCGTCGGTCAGAGGCTCGCCGTCCCCGTCGAACACCGGGCCCGTCAGCCCCGGCGTCAGACCCTGCGGGTCGAACACGACGACCGGCCCGACGCGCTGGCGGGCCGTCAGCGTCAGCGTCAGGTTGTCGGGCCGGGTGCTGGTGGTGACCACCGCTCCCGGCGCGTCGAGGATCTGGTTCACGATCAGGTGCAGGCCCTTGCCCGAGCGGGGCGGACCCACGATCAGCGTCGAGTCCTCCACCGTCGCGAACGCCGCGACGCCCGACGCCGTGCCCAGCCGGTACGCGCAATCGGTGATCTTCGGACTGTCGAGCGACGGCCGCAGGCTCCCGGCGCGCCGCAGCACCGCCTTCTCCCCGGCGGCCTGGCGGATCTGCGCGGCCGACGCCGTGCCGGGCACCTTCCCCGTCAGGTCGTCGGTGGAGTCCTCGGCCCACGCCGCCGCACGGGCGAGCAGACGGGCCAGGACCGCCAGGACGGCCAGGCAGAGCACGCCCGCCACGACCCGGACGACGACGTCGGGCCATCCCGAGCCCGCGCTCGTGCCCCACAGGGCGTCGACGTCCGACGGCCACCACCAGCTCCGCGACGCGGCACGCAGGTCGAAACCGGGCGCCGGCCGTCCTGCCGTCCAGCAGGAGGCGCACACGACCGCCCACATCGACGCGCAACCGCACGCCGCCGCGGCGACCAGGCCGGCGGCCGCGTACAGCGCCAGGTCGGGCGACCGGGGGGCGACGATCTTCTGCCCGCCCATCAGGCCACCGTCGCCATGCGCGCGTCGGTGGCGAACACCGGCCACTCCTCGGCGGAGAGCTGATGCTCCACGATGAACGAGTGCTGGCCGACCTTCCACAGCCCGTGCGCCTGATGAAGGTTCGGGATGTACTCGGTCTCGGTCGTCGTCAACCCGAGCTTCGCGACCGTGTTCGCCACCTGGTCGACCTGCTGGGCGTAGATGATGCGGGTCGAGCAGTCCGCGAGCAGTCCGTCGGCCAACGCCCGCAGCGACGACCCCTCGTCGCCGATCGCGTCCAGGTCGCTCAGCCGGTGGATCACCAGGAAGTTGGCGATGCCCCACGCGCGGGCCAGCTTCCACTGCGACTGCATCCGACGCAGCAGCGCCGGGTACTTCATCGCCCGCCAGCCCTCGTCGTAGATCATCCACCGCAGGCCGCCGGCGGGGTCGCGGACGGCCGCCTCCATCCACGCCGCCGTGCACGCCATGACCAGCGGCATCATCGGCGAGTTCTCGTCGAAACGCGACAGGTCGATCGAGACGGCCGCGACCCGCGTGTCGAAGGCGACGGTCGACGGGCCGTCGAACACGCCCGCGAGGACGCCCGTCGTCATCTGGCCGAGCGAGTGGCCCACGCCCCGGCCGTCGCCGATCAGCTCCTCCCGGTCCGAGAAGCCCGCCGGCAGGGCGCGGTCGGCGGGCGGCTCGAACAGGTAGTCGACGACATGGGACAGCACGGGCTCGTCGTGACGCTCGACCGAGGCGTCCAGCGCGACCGACAGGGCCGACCGCTCCACAGGATCCAGCCGGCGGTCGGCGATCGCCTCGGCCAACGACTCCAGCAGCTCCAGCCTGCGTGTGCGGATCACGAGCTCCCACTCGTCGTCGTCGACGAGGTTCGACGGCCGGGGGCCGGGGTCGAGAGGGTTGATGCGCACCGGCGAGCCCGGCCCGACCTCGATGACCTGCCCGCCCAGCGCGCGCACGACAGGCGTCCACTCGCCCTTCGGGTCCGCGGGGATGTAGGCGCGCCGGCCGAACGCCACCCCGCGGACCACGAGCGACTTGGCCAGCGAGGACTTGCCCTTGCCGATCTCCCCGGCCAGGACGACGTTCGGGTTCGTCAGCACGCCGGCCTGGTAGAGCATCCACGGGTCGAAGCTGAACGCCTCCTTGCTGAACACGTTCCGTCCGATCAGCATGCCCTCCGAGCCGAGCCCCTGGTCGGCGAGGAACGGGAACGCCGTGTACAGCTTCGCCGTCGTCGCCTTGTGCGGGACCAGCCGCATCCGCCACCACGGCCGGAGCTTCGCCTTGCCGGCGGGTCCGAGACGCGGCACCTGGGCGCGCAGCTCCTGCAGCTCGCGCTGCTCGGCCGCGACCCTCTCCGCCTCCTCGCGCGCGTCGGCGGCCAGCAGCTCGGCGATCTCCCCCTCGGCGGCCTCGCGCTCGGCGCGCTCCCGGCGGGTCTCCCTCACGGGGATGACCAGCGACGTCACCTGGTCGTGACGGCTCCTCACCGTCCTCGCCCGCGCCATCAGAGCCCCTGGCCCAGCGGCAGCGCCGCGGCGACGAACCCCTGACCCTGCCGCCCGTACAGCCGGTCGAGCCGCACAGCCGACTGGGCGGCCGTGTCGACCACCTCCGACACGCGCCGGTCGAGCTCCTTCCTCGTCGGCGCCGACACCGCCAGCAGGCCCACGTAGTTCATCGACCCGTGGCCAGCCGTCAGCTCGGCCTCGCGCTGGTGCACCTCGGCCGCCTCGACCTCGTCGGCCACGCCCACCTGGAGGTCGGCCTTCTCGCGCGCCTTCCGGTCGGTGTCGTACTTGAGCCGTTCGGCCTGGGCCTCCTTCAACGCCTTCGCGGTGATCTGCGGCTCCATCAGCAGCGTGAACGTCCGCTGCACCCCCGCGGTCAGGACCACCGGCCACAGGAAGCCCGCCTCGACCTCCACGCGCGGCCACTCGGTCACGATCAGCACGCAGTGGTACACGCCGTCGGCCTGCAGATGGCCCCAACGCTCGCGCACCGCCATCGGACCGGCCGAGCCGGGCGAACGGCCGACCCCGGGATGCCGGTCGTAGGCGCCCGTCACCGTCGGGTCGTACGCGGTCCGCAGCACGCTCGTCACCTCGTCGGGGCCGAGCCAGCCGACCGGCCTCAACCTGGCGTTCTGCATGGTCCTCTCGATGCTCGCCATCTGCGCCCGCAGCAGCGCCGCGAGGCCGGCCAGGCCCCGACCCTGCCCCGACCCCGCCCGCTTGGCCGCCCTCATGTCCAACGTGACCGCCATCAACGACTCGTGCCGCAACGCGTCCGGGGCGGCCGTGGCCATCAGCTGCTGGTACGACCGCGACGCCCACGACCCGTCGTGGACCCCCGCGCGGTCCCAGTACGCCCGCGCGTCGTTGGAGGAGTCCGGCAACGTCCGCTCCAGCGTCTGGATCCGTGAGATGTAGCTGCCCGCGTTGCAGTATCCGGCGAGCGCCTGCGCCCACGCCATCGCCCGCTGCCGCTGGTCGTCGACGTCCAACAGCACGAACGCCGGATGCCGCAGCCGCAGCACCGCCGTCATCGTGCGGCCGTGCGGGTCGATCACCATGCCGGTCTCGTGCTCGTCGCGGTGCAGGCGCAGGGAGGCGACGTCCCCGGGCAGCGCCAGCACCTTCTCCGGGCGCCTCACACCCTGCTCGCGCCGGAACTCCAACTGGCCCATGGCCCGCCGGCCGGCGTACTGCACGCACACCGGCGCCCACTGGACGATCGGGACGCCGGCGACCCGCGCGAGGGCCAGCACCACCAACGCGCCCCACAGCGGCGCGGCCACCAGCACCGCAGGGAAGCCGCCCGCGTAGACGGCCGCCGCGACCAGCATGCCCGCGCAGCCGAAACAGAAAACCTGCCCCGCCGACAGGCCGAGGATCACGCCCCGGCTCGACCGGCGGGGGAAGACCACGCCGGTCGAGCCGGACGCGGCGGCCGCCGCGCTCACGCCTGACCGCCGGCGTCCACGCCGGAGCCGAGGATCGCGTTCGACGCCGCGACGAGGATGCCACCGCAGAACCCGGAGAGCGCGACCCACAGGCCGATCATCCGGGACTTGCCGTGGCCCATCATCGGACCGAACGCCATCATCAGACCGCCGATGACGATGGCGGTCACACAGCCGACCAGCGCGAACGACTGGACGGACCCGGCGATGCCCTCGGCCAGGTTGATGCCCGGCAGCCAGTCCGTGTTGGGGGTGATGTTCGGCTGGTACTCGCTCCGCACCCGGGTCGCGAGACGGGCCGTCTCGGCCAGGAGCTGTCCGGCCAGCCTCGTCTCGGCCGGGTTGGTCAACAGGTCGGTGTCCATGTCCATCAGGGGAGTCCGTTCGCGGATCCGGCCCCGCCAGTCGGGGCCTCTCACCGCCCATGTGCACACCACGGGCACACAAGACGGCCCGCCCGCGGGCTCGGCGTCAGTCGCCGGCGATGTTCACGTCGATGTGGTCGCGGTGGTTCGCCGTCGCGCTTCCTCGGTCGGCCATCGGCCGCCACCCCTCCGACGAGCGCGCCACCGACCAGATCTGCTGCTGCCAGATGATGTAGTCGATCGTGAAGGCGGCCGCGTTCCTCTGCAGGTACGCGACGATCGCGTCGCCCTCGGCCCCCGGGCCGACCATGATGTCCAAGGAGTGCCCGGTCCGGTGGCCCTCGCGGTCGCCGTAGCCGATGAACGTGCGGTCCGGCCACAGGTGGCAGACCGCCCGGTACACGCTCACCAGCGGCGGCTGCAGCTCGTCCTCGATCGTCGTGCCGCGGTGGCACGGCTGGTTCACCTCGTCGCCGACCTCCTGCGCGGCCGCCGTCCCCGCCTCGCACTCGAACGCGGCCGCCGCCTCGTCGGCCGTCCCCGCCACGCCCGTCAGGCCCAGCCACGCCGCCGGATCGACGGTCGCCCCGTCGACGGCCACCATGAAATGCAGATGGACGCCCGTCGCGTACCCGGTCGCGCCCATCGTCCCGACCTCCTGTCCCGCCGCGACGGCCTGCCCGGCGTCCACGGCGAACGCCGACAGGTGCGCGTACGCCGACGACAGCCCGCCGCCGTGGTCGATCCGCACGATGTTCCCGTAGCCGGACTCGGCCTGCGCCGATGCGACCGTCCCCGGCAGCGTCGCCACGATCCGAAGGTCCGGGCCGACCAGGTCGAGGCCGTCGTGCAGCTTGTAGACGCCCGTCACCGGATGCACGCGCATCCCGTAAGGGCTCGTCACCGACCAGCTCCCGGCGATCGGAACACGCCCCGGCCCCGAGGCGAGACCGGCCGCCGCCGACCCGCCCGGCGCGCAGTCCTCGCCTCCCAGCGCCTGGAGCGCGCCGACCACCACCACCCCGACCAGCGCCAGCGGCGCGACCAACGCCGCCACGAGTCCTCCGACCACGACCAGGACGGCCTTGCCCGTCCCATGCCTGCCCTTGGCCCTCTTCGCCGCCCTCGCGGCCTTTACCGCCAGGCCGACGGGAACGGCCATCAGACGTCCTCGCGCCGCTCGGCGCCGCACGGCCGCCCCACGAGCAGGAAGAACCCGTCCGCCCCGAGCGGCGTGTCGGCGATCTCGACCCGCCGTCCCGCGGACGCGTGCGCGGACGCGGCCCGTTCGACGGCGGACTCATCACGGAACCAGGCCACCATGCACCTCGACTGCTCACCACGCGCCGACGCTGGACGGACCCCGCGTGGAAAGGCCCGCCCACCGTCCATGTGCACCGACCGGGCACACAAACCGGTCAGCGAGTCGGCGACGGGGGAGCGGCGGGCAGACTCCGGCCGTCGAACACGCCGACCGCGAGGACACCAGGGGCATGCGACGCCGGGGTCTCCCACCGGTCCACGACGCGCCCCCGGCCAGAAGCGGCCACCCTGACCGTGTCCGAGTGCGGCAGCACCCTCGCCGAGCCGCCGACGTCGGCCGTCGCGTGGTCGTGGAGGTCGCCGGTCGACCGTCCTCGGAAGACCGCCGTACTGTGCCCGTGGAGCACCAGGTGGGCCGTCCCGTCAGCTCCTCCTTGAGCATGACCGCTCAGACGCGCCCGGGCGCCGTCACGAGCGACCACGCGACCCTCGTCCGCGACGTCGGCCCTCGCCCGATCCTTCAACACGAGTTGGCAACGCTCCCGTCCCGTCACACGCACGTTCCCGCCCACGACGACATGGCTCGACCCGACCACCTCCACCTCGACGTTCGCCGGCGCGTCGTTGATCGTCAGCCCGCCGCCCTCGGGAAGGTCCAACTCCAGCACGAACCGGACAGAGGCGTCCTCACGCGCGGTATCGAACGCCTCGACGAGTTGCGTGCTGTCCCGGATCTTCCGTCGCGTCCCGACCACCAGCGAGGCGACCGGCTCCGGAGTCGTGATCTCTCCAGGGCCCGACGGGCTGGCCGAGGCGAGCGACTCCTGCCGGGCTTGCCCCATGCGTCGCTCGACGTCGGCGAGCCGGTCGACCGCGGCCGCCAACTCGTCCGCGTGCTTGAACGGGGCGCCGACCATGCCCGCCGCCCGCTCGGCGCCCTGTTCGGCCTCGGCGAGCCGTCGCCGGGTCTGGTCGAGCCGGGCCGAGATCCCGGCGACCCGGTTCTCCAACCTCGTCACCACCCCGTGACCCGAGCCCAGGAACGCCTGCTGGGTCATCTGGAAGCCCGAACCCGGCACCTCGGCGAGGCGAAGCTCGATCGCCGTCATGCCGTTGGCCGCGACGTACGCGGCCTCGACGTCGAATCCGGACACGGAGCCGATCACGCCGAGCGAGCGACGCCCCCCGGCCATTGCCGAACGGTGGCGGCTGTTGACCACCGCGTCACGCAGACCATCGGCCGCCAGGGAACGTTCACGGACCGTCCGGCCGCCCACCCTCATCGTGAACCGGTCGCCGGTCAGATCGACCACCCGCGCCGCGGCGGCCTCGAGCTGCTCGATCCGCCTCGACAGCACCGACTGCGACGCCAACGCCGAGTCCCGTGTGTGGACGAGACGCGCCTGGTCGGCGTCGTGGGCGCGGCTCAACCGTCGTAGGCGGGTCGCCTCCGCGGTCGCCGCCGCGTGCTCCAGCAGCAGCGGATTGCCCGACGACAACGCTTTGGCCTCGGCCGCCGACAAGGCTCCGTCGTCGAGCTCGTTGATCTCCCGGGCGTCCAGACGCGAACGCATCACCTGACCGATGAACTTCGCCTTCCGCTCGACGGTCTGCCACATGTACGCGTCGAAGCTCTGCTCGGTCACGAACCGGACGATCTCGACCTCCGGATTCTGGTTCCCCTGACGCATGATGCGGCCCTCACGCTGTGCGATGTCGCTGGGCCGCCACGGACAGTCCAAGTGGTACAGGCCGACGGCGCGTCGCTGCACGTTCGTGCCGACGCCCATCTTCTGCGTCGACCCGATCAGCACCGACACATGACCCGACCGGGCGGCCGCGAACAGGCGCGCCTTGTCGTCGTCGGTCTTCGCCTCGCCGATGAACCGGATCTTCTCGGCCGGCATGCCCCGGTCGACGAGCTGCGCCTTCAACTCCTCGTAGACGTTCCACCGGCCGGGGTTCGGCATACCGAGGTCGGAGAACACGATCTGCAAACCGCCCGGCGTCGGCTCGGGCTCCCCGGTGTCCGGGTCGGTGTAGACGTTGTCGCGCGTGCGCTGCCACGTCGCATGGATGCGGTCGGCGGCGACGTCGACCTTCGTGGGCCCCGACGGGCTCGTCCCGGGCGTCAGCGCGTCGACCATGCGCGGGTCCATCGCGACCTTGCGGCCGTCGGTGGTGATGACGAGCATGTTGTCCTCGCCTTTGCCCGCACGGCGGCTGTTCGAGACCTTCTCGGCACGCTCGACCAGGGACGCGATGTAGTCGCGTTGCTCGACCGTGGGGGAGACCACCACGGTCTCGGGCGCCCGGCGGCCGTCGGGTCGTCGGACGAGCTCCGGCGTCGGAAGGTTCAGATCCTCGGCGGTCTTCACATCGGCGAACGTCGACCACATGCGCAGCATCTCGGGGACGTTCTGGAAACTGGCGAACCGCGTCTTGATTTTGAAATCAGCGCCCGTCGGGGTCACCTCCATCTCGGTGACCGTCCGCCCGAAGGTCGCCGCCCACTGGTCGAAATGGGCGATGCCGGCCGACTCCAGCAGATCGGGGCGCAGGAGCCGCTGCATCACGAACGCCTCGGAGACCGAGTTCGGCAAGGGGGTCGCCGTCGCGCCGGTCGCGACCCGCTCCAACCCCTGACCGCGCAGATAGTCGAGCTTCATCAGCAGGTCCGTCGCCACCGCCGAGCCCTTCGGCCGGCTCATCCCGTCGATCGCCGAGTCGATGGCGATCGACTTATGAGTGTGGAGCTCGTCAACGACGACATAGTCGATACCGGTGTCCTCGAAAGACAGACCCGCGTCCTTGTCGCCGGTCTCCAGACCTCTCCTGGCGTTCTCCTCGGCCCCCGCGAGCCGATTCTCGATGTTCTTGACGCTCATGCCCTTCTCGCCAGCGCCGGAGGCCGCCAGATAGGCGCGTTTGGCGTCCACCTCACGCTGAACATGCGCCGCGCGGGTCTCCGCGCGCAAACCGACCTTCTTGAACGACCCGTGCGTCATCAGCACCGCGTCCCAGTCGTGCGCGGCCGCCCGGGCCACGAACATGCGACGATCGTCACCGGACAGGTCGGCCGACCCCGCAGCCAACAACCGGGCACGCGGGTACAGCTGCAACCACTCACGAGTGAACTGCTCCAGCATGTGGTTCGGCACCACCACGACCGGCTTGGACACCATGCCCAGGCGGCGCAACTCCATCGTGCCCATGACCATCTCGGCGGTCTTCCCCGCGCCCACCTCATGGAAAAGACCGGCTGCGGGCTCGGCGATCATCCGCGCCACCGCCGACCGCTGATGCGGGCGCGGCTCGAAACTCTCAGCCAAACCCGGCAGGCTCAGATGCTCGCCGGCGGCACTGTAGTCGCGCAACACGATCGAGTTGAACCGACGGTTGTACTCGTCGACCAGACGAGAGGCCCGTTCCGGGTCCTCCCACACCCACGAACTGAACCGTTCGGCCATCGCCGCGGCTTTCTCGTGCGCCGCCGTCGTGGCGTCGACGTCGACGACCTTCCCGCCGTCCCGGCCGGTGTCGGACACGACGATCTGGCCGACCTGGTTCTGCATGACCGCCTGCGCGATCCGGTAGGCGTCGACCCGGTCGGTGCCCCACACGCTGGTCGCCTCCATCGAGGACGTCTTCCAACCCCCGACCTGCCATCGTCCCGGCTCCGGCGACGCCACCCTCACCCCCGGATCGGCCAAAACCTCCTTCAAGAACTCCTCGTGAGTGCCCTCACCGAGCCATGCCGCCCCCATGCCGACCTCGATCTCGGCCACCCCGAGCGGCTCCGGCAACACCTCCGACAGCGCCGCCACGTTCGCCGCGAACACAGGATCGGTCTCAGCGGCCTCTCGCGCCCGTTCGAGCTTGACCCGCACATCGCCGGACAGGTACTCCGGAGCCGGCGTCAGACGCCCCGACGCCGGATCGTCGAACACCAGGCCGTCCAAACCGCGGCGCGCCGTCTGCTCGTCGACGCCGAGCAGGCTCGCCACCAGCTCCAGGTCGACGCCACCGGTGCGGTCCATCGACACCGCCAACGCCTCAGCAGGCGTGTCGACCCCCAGCACCTCCAACCGAGGCGCCAACTGACGTTCGTTCAACAGTCGCGCGGGCCGCGCCGCCTGAGTCTGTTCGTCGTACAACTCCAGCGCCTGCACGACCGGACCGAATGGGTCTTTACGGAACAACCGCACAGCAGGAGGGATCACCTTCGCGTGCTTGTCCTCACCGGTCTCCGGATCAGTCCGGCCGGTGCGGCGCAGCGTGAACCGGTTCACCGGACCGTAGGCCGCCACATACTCCTCATAGGCGGTCCGCAGCAACGCGCGAGCCCCGCCGAGCTCGCCGGTGTCGTCACGACTCGACGACTCCAACTCCAGCAAACGGGTCGCCTGATCGCGCAACCCCATCAACATGCGCACCTCGTCGGCGTGCTTCTTCGCGACGTTGACCGGCTCGACCGTCCCGTCGACGCCGACCCGCCCGAAACCATCGGACGTCTCCACGACCGTCCCCGACCAGGCCGCCTCCGCCGGCGGACGCGCCGACCCCGACGCTTCCGGCGACGGAGCCTCGGCCGGACGGGCCGACACGGTCAGACCCGACTCGCGCGCGGACGCCACGATCGACGCCAACGCCTCCCGCAGCCGCGTCGGCGTCCGACCGACGTCGGCGACCACCTCCAGCACGTCCGAGCCGTACCGGCCGCTGCGCAGCCGCGCCTCGCCGAGCACGTGCTCGCGATGAGCCGTGAAGTACGAGCCGACCTGCGTGGGGCGTCCGTCGACCTCGATCTCGGCCACCTGAGTCCAGGACGTGTCGACGGGCTCACGGCCCGGCTCGCGGCGCCGCAAAACCAACAGGTCGGTGACCACGTCGGCGCCCGCCGTGCGCCGGTGCGCCCCCGACGGCAACCGCACCGCGCCGACCAGATCCGCCAGCTCGGCCATCTCCCGCCGTGCCGCGGGGTTCTGGGCGTCCATCGTGTACCGCGACGTCAACACCGCCACCATGCCGCCCGGCCGGGTCAGCCGCAGGCTCTTGACGATGAAGTGGTTGTGCAGGGAATGCCCGTTCGGGTTGTGCACCGGGTCGTGCAGCCTCGTCTGAGCGAACGGCACGTTCCCGACCGCCGCGTCGAACGAGCCCTCCGGCACACGCGTCTCGGCGAACGACTCCGCCCGCACCCGGGCGTGCGGATACAACGCCCGGCTGATCCGCGCCGTCATCGGGTCGAGCTCGACCCCCGTCACCTCCACGCCGTCCGGCGCCAGGCCGATGAACGTGCCCAGACCCGACCCCGGCTCCAGCACAGTCCCGCCGGTGAAACCGAGATCGACCAGGGTGTCCCACATCGCCCGCGCGTAGTCCGGATCGGTGTAGTGGGCGTTCAACGTCGTCCGCCGCGCCGCCGCCCACTCGCCCTCGTCCAGCAGGCCGCGCAACCGCGCCCGCTCCGCCGACCATGAGGCCTTCGCCTCGTCGAACACCTCAGGGATCGCGCCCCACGACGACCAGCGGGCCAACACCTCCCGCTCGGTCGGCGTCGCGGCCCGTCCCTCGGCCTCCACCCGGCCGACGGTCTCGATCGCGGCGACGTTCGCCGCGAAGCGGGCCTTCGCGCCCGACGGGACACCCACCGTGCCCGGGACGAAACGCGAAGACCCTTCCGCTACCGGTCGGCGAACATCTTCCGTTCGAGTATCAGCCGCTCGGCCGGGTCGTCGATCTCGTTCAGGCGGCGCTCCCACTCGATCTCTCGACGAACCGCCTCCAACAGCATCGGGTCGTCCGGGCTCGGCAACAGCTCGGCTTGCCGCGGCCCGTGGATCACCAGATCGCGCAACAGACTCTCCGGGAGCCTCAAAATCGAGCACCAACGGGTCTCGGTGATCAGGTTGGCCATCAGATACGGGTCGAGCACCGCCTCCAACTCCTCGACCGCCGGATCGGCGTCCAACTCCTCCCGACTCCTCACGCCCGCGTCCTCGCGAGCTTCGACGACCAGCGCCCACAGATCGAAGTGCTTCCGCGTCGCCCAGTCCTCCAAAGAGCGCCGCAGGCTCGCCGCCGCCTCCGCCGTCTCCTCGGCCTCCGGGTCGACCGGCGGCGGGCTCGGCAGCGGAACCTCCGCCAACGCCGTCTCGCGGGCCGTCCACTGCGCCTGCCGGCCCCGTGCCACCCTCGCCATGAAGTCCTCCGGGTCGCACGGCATGAACGTCGGATCGGAGTCGAGCTGGTCGTACAGGGACACCATCTGCTCCCCCGCCGTCTCGGCCAGACCCCTGAAGAACCCCTCCGGGTCCTCCAACGCCTCGACCGCCTCCGGACTGATCGCCTCCCACATCCGGCGTATCTGCGTCGCGTCGATCATGACTCGCCTCTCCTGGATCGTTCGGACGGGACACCGCCCCGGCGGCCGCCGACTCCGGCAGCCCCCACAAATCGAACTGCAGCTGACCGTCGGGACGAGCACGCCCCGGCGGTCGCACCATAGAGCCCCGCGCCGACACGATCCCCGCCCGAAGGTCCACGGACGCCTCCCCGCCCCGCGCAGCTCACCGTCGGGGCAGGAAGCGCGAGAACAGGAGCCCGCCCAACCACATGTGCACCCGCCGGGCACACAAACCGGTCAGCGAGGCCGCCGCCCGTCACCAGGGCTCCCGCAGCAGCGTCGTGTCCACGCCGGGACCCGTCCGAGGCTCCCACGTGTCCGACACCTCCAGACCCGTCGCGTCGAACAACGGCGTCCCGTCGGCCTCGGACAGCTCGCCCAACAGGCCACGCATGTACCGGACCGCCGCGTCCCGCTCCTCCACGGTGTACCCGGTCGGCGGCGACAAGTCCGGCGCGCCGTCGATCCCGCCGATCGCGCGCAACCCCTCCAGCACGTCGCCGATCCTGATGAAGGCGGTGTTGAGATGGGCCGAGGCGTCGTCGCTGCCGTAGGCGGTGACGTCGGCACACGGGTCGACCAGCTGCGGCATCAACACCTCCAACGGCTGCGTCAGCTCGCCCATCAGCACAGGCGGCGTGGCCGGGTTCGCGAGCCCCGTCAACAACTGCATCGACCACAACGCCATCGAGGCGTCGTGCTGCAACTGCGACAGCAGCCAGCCCAGCCGCGACCGCTCGAACGGGTCCAGGAACGACGACTGCCGCCTCGCCTCCCACGACAGACGGCTGCACTCCTTGCACACCTCCCACGCCAGATCCCGGAACTCCGGATCGTCCACCTTCGTCACCATCACACGCGCCCTTCGCTCGACAGCTGGTCCATGACATACAGCCAACCGCATTCCGACCCCTCGTGGGAGAAAAATTTCAAACTGTGGAAAACCCGCCACAACTAGCGCGACGGCGGCCGGTAGTCGACCTTCGGACCAGTGGCCGCGCCCGTCAGACCGGGCGTCGTCACCGAGCCCAGCCCCGCCGACGCCCGCACCGACAGATGCGCCAGACGAGGCGTCACCGAGACCGCGTCGGCGACCTTCGTGCCGCGTGGGATCGGCGCCATGCGCCCGTGCGCGACCGCATGAGGATCGACCACCGCCGCCAGAGCCGATTCCTCAGGGGAACGCAGATACGCGTTCAACGCGGCCGCGTGCACCGTCAACTCCCGACTCAGACGCAGATCCTCGAGCATCGCCGCCGTCCCCATCGCGGCCGCCGCATGACGTGTCGCCACCCGCAACCCCGCAGGCGTCGCCGGCAGATCCGTCAACTGCCGGGCCGCGCCCGCCAAACGAGCCGCCACGGGTTCGAGCCCAGGCGGCCGAACAGGCCCCACCGCCCCCAGCTTCTCCATCATCGCCGCCAGCCGCTCCCACCCGAGACTCGCGGGGACCGTCCCCCGCCGCACCGACGCGACCGTCGCCGCGTCGACCAGCCCGCCCTCATGCGCCCGGTCGACGTGCTCGACCAGCGCGGCCGCCGCGTCCCGCTCGGTCGCGGCGACCGCCCACACCGTCGACGCGGTCGGCTGCCGCGCCAACGCCAGCCTGGCCTGTGTCGTCCACTCCGCCGAGGCGTCAGCCAGCGCCCGCACCGGCGCGGGCGCCGGCCCGTCGCCGCGATGCGGCTCCACCGAGACCTCCATCGCCGCGAACCGCGCCGACACGTACCGCCACAGCATCTCCGCGTCCCGCGCCGCGTCACCGACCTCGGGATTCAACGAACGCCCCACACCGATCTGGTCCGCGCGGTCCCGCGCGGCGGCCGCCACATGGTGCGAACCGAGCCGCAGCGTCCCGGCGACCACCCGGGACGCCTGCAAGGCGTCAGCCGCCGACAGCCCGCCGCCGGCCAGAGACGCTTTGTCCAGCTCCGCCGCCGCCGCCGTCGTCGCGGAGTCCGACCGGCCAGGACGCAGCCACCCCTGCTCCAGCCCGGCCCGCTCGAGGGCCTCCGACGCGGACGCCACCTGCGCGATCGAACGGCCCTCGTCGGGCAGGCCCAGCCGGACCCGAGCCCGTCCGGCGGCCGCCGCCAACGCGGGCCACGACCGCAACAGCGAACGCGGGTCGGACTCACGTCGGTTCCACGACCGCGTCACCGCACGATGAGCCGCCCACGCGTGCCCCAACACCTCCGACGCCATCACGAGCCTCCCGCGGACCGGTCACAACGACCGCGACGGACCAGACACGGCAGGCGGCAACAGATGCGGCTCCGGCGCCAGCCGAGGCGTCGCAGGACCGGGCAGATGCCGCTGACGACGGGGATCGTCGAACACCGACGGCTTGGACGCGGCCACCACGTCCCCGTGGTCGTCGACCATCGCCACCCGATACTCCGCCGAACTGGCATCGAGCCGGCGGGTCACCGGCGAACCGGCCGCGACCACCTCCCACTCGTCGCCCTCACGAACCTGCACGGCCATCCGCAGCGACCCGCGACGCGTCAACGAGTCCTCCACCTCGCTCCGGCTCCGGCCCTCGACTCCGGCCGCCCAGCGTTCCCACCTCGCCAGGGTCGTGACCGACGCGGACGCCGCCTCCACCTCGGCCGCCGTCTCGAACGGGCCGGCCATCGCCGCGTCCCGCCACACCGGCAACCGGTCCACGCCGTGCCGGGCGGCCAGACGCGCGCTGACCTCCGGAAGCGTGCCCGTGATCCTCTCGCCCGCACGCGTCTCGTAGCTGAACACCTCGGCCGCCTCGACATGCCGATGGCGGTCGATCTCCGCGCGCACCGAGGGGGCGTCCGAGATCTCCGACAGATCCGGGATCGACACGACCGCCTCGGGCGTCTCGCGGCCGGGGATCCGCACCAGGGCGTCCCCGTCGCGCACGAACGAACCACCCGAGTACTCCAGCAGCCGACGGTCGAGCTCGCGATACAGCAGATCGTCGAGCGCCGCGACGTCGTAATGCCACACCGGGTCCTCCGGCCGCGTCGCCAGACTCCGCAGCGTCCGCCACCAGTCCTGCTCGCCCAACCGCATATAGACCTCGCGGGCCTCCTCCATGACAGCTCCTCGCACCCCTGCGGCGGCCCGCCCGACGCGGCCCGCCCTCGTCTGCCATGTGCACGCCGCGGGCACACGAAACAGCGGCCCGCGCACCACGGCGCCCGCACGGCGCCTGCACGACGCCGGCGGCGACGAGCGCGCGCCCGGTCACGGCGGAGGCTTCGGCCCCGACCCCGCCTGCGACTTCGCCGGACTGCCGCCGCCGGTCGACCCGGTCGACCCGGTCGAGCCGGTGGAGCCGCCGCCCGGACTGCCGCCCCCGGTCGAGCCCGACGGCCCGGTGGAGCCGCCGCCCGGACTGCCGGTGCCGCCCGGACTGCCGCCGCCGGTCGAGGCGGTGGTGGCGGGCGGCGGCGTTCCGCCCTGCTGCGTTCCGCCCTGCCCGACGGGTGGCGCGGACCCCGCGCCCCGCCCGGCCCTCATCACCGTGGTCAAGATGTTCGCCGGACTCATCAGATTCGCCACCTGCGACGTCGGCTTCGTCACCGGCGACCCCGAATCCCGGTGCAGTCCGGACACCGCCTCCTCGCCGAGGAAGTCGAAGAACTTGAACGCCGCCCACGGCACGAAACCGGCCAGGATCAGCATGAGGATCATCGACATCATCGTCGCCAGCCGTTGGGGGAACGACGCCTGGACGCCGCCGGGCGTCGTGACCGCGGCGATCCCCGCCAAGCCGACGCTGAACACGACGAACACGCCCAGCTTGGAGAACAGCAACGCGGTCGTCGCCGACGCCCACTTGCGCCACCACGACTTCGCCGGGTCCCACACCATGCCCGCGATCGCCACCGGCGCGATCACCACGAAGATGATCAGCATGCTGTCGCGCAGCAGCAGCGCGAACCACACGATCACCGTCGACACGATCACCAGGACGCCGACGACGATCGCCAGGATCGCGCCCGCGGGCGCGCACAGCTCCGTCGGGATCAGAGTCGACAGCGTCGGGTCCAGACTGATCTGCTCGGCCAGCGCGTCGTTGTCCAACAGCGGCTCGAACACGTCGACGAACCGCTGCCGGATCACGGCGAGGTCGCCGACCGCCAGCGACAGCATGTTGTCGCTCAACACGTCGACCAGGTTCGACAGCGCCGCGACCACAGGCAAGGACGCGCCCGTGCCGATCACCGCCGCCAACGCACGCGCCGCGATCGCGACCATCCTCGTCGGGGACTTGAACTTCACCAGGTCGACGAGCACCTGCAACGAGATGAACGCGCCGGTGATCACCACGCCGAGCGCGAACATGCGGCCCGCCTGGTCGTAGATGTACGACGCGTCCAGGACCGGCCCGGTCGCCCCGACCGTGAACTCCAGCATCATCGACACCATGCCCAACGCGACCGCCGAGACGCCCTCGGCGAACGCGCCCAGGACCGCCGCCGTCAGCTGCGCCCCCACGCCGCCCATCGCGGTGACCACCGTGTCGCCGACCGTGTCGGCCACACCCGTCGTCAGATCCTCCGCCGACGGCATCGCCGAGATGATCGGGTCGATCACACGGGACGCGACCTCGTCGGCGATCTCGCCCACCGACGGGATATCCGGGACGATGGACTCGGACGGGCGCACCGGCGCCGTCCTCATCGGGCGCGCCCCCGGTCCGGGCGGCCGTCGGCGGCGTCGGGCGGCTGGTCCATGGCGGTTCCTCACTCCTGGCGGGCCGCCGCCTCGCGCGGCAGGCCCCTCGCCTGCCATATGCACCCGCCGGGCACACAAAACGCCCCGCCCGGACGGGCGGGGCGCCTCGCGGGGCGGGGGTCAGGACTGCTCGGCGTATTCTATCCAAGCGTGGAACTTGGAGGTTTCCTCCTCGATCGAGGCTTCGTGCCCGACGTACCCCAACGTGCACCGGCCTTCGGAGCACCACACGCCGACGAGCAGGTTCCGCTCCTCGCTGTCCTCGACCGGCGCGCCGGTCTCCGTGACGCCGACGACCGTCTCGGTCCCAGTCACGAGATACATCGTCATGTCCTCCCAGACGGTGTAGGGCCGGAGCCAGTCGTTCGCCTCCATCGCCCGCTCGTAGAGGTCCCACTCGTCGACCTCGTCGACCACGAACGAGCCCGACTCGCCGAAGAACTCCGACGCCGCCTCGCCGCCGAGGAACTCCGCGCGGAACTTCTTCGAGTCCTCGTCCTGCAGGCTCGACAGCACCATGTTCAACGGCGAGGCCTCCTTGCCCGCCGCCTCCTGGATGTCGAGCGACTCGGTCGCGAACTGCCGGTTCATGGGTTCGACCGCTTGGAGGTGGCCGGCGATCTTCGCGGTGTCCCACTCGGGGTCGGCGAGGTCGGCGGTCAGCGCCCACTCGGCGACCCCGCACGCGTACACCTCGGGGTCGTCGGTCAACGGGATGCCGTACGGGTCCAACGGGGTCTCAGCGGGCAGACACCCCGACCCCTCCGCCAGCTCGACGGACCCGCTCGCGGACCCGCCGCCGTCCCGGCCGTCGGCGCCGCCTCCGGCCATCGAGATCAGCGTGACGCCCGAGGCGACCATCAGCACGAGCATGAACGCCCCGGCGATCACGAGTTGCTTGTTCCGGTTCATCGCAGATTTCCCCTCATCGTCGGCACGGCTCAGCGCCCGACCGTATCGTCTTGCGGTGACAGGTCGTCCCACGTCGACTCGTCGTCGTCCCACGTCGACTCGTCGTCGTCCTCGCGGCGTCGTCGGCCGAGGACCAGCCAGCCCAGCGCGGCGACGTGCGCGGCCGCCGCGAGCCCGACGGCCGGCCACCAAGCCGACGGGAACCGGTCGTCGTCGACGCGTCGGCCGTCGCCGCCGTCGGCGAGCTCGACCTCCACCACGTCACGGTCCCCGCCCGACGCGTCCGGCGTCCGGCCGAGCTGGTCGACCAGACCCCCGCCGTCGTCGGCCAGGTCCGAGCCGAACAGCCACCCGAGGGCGCCGACGCCCGACTGCCCGCTCTGATCGGCAAGCCGGTCCAGCACCTGGAAGCTCGGCGGGTCGGCGACCACCGCCTCGTCGCCGTCGGGACTCGACCCGTCGTCGGAGTCCGACCCGTCGCCCGCGCCGTCGCCGGACCCTCCCGGATCGACCGGGTCGACACCGGACCCTCCCGGGTCGACCGGGTCGACCGGGTCGACCGGCGTGTCGGCGACGACGGTCACCTGCCCCAACGGCAGCACCCGCACCGTGATCGGCAGCCCCGACAGCCGCACCTCCACGGTCAACTCGTACACGCCCGCCGACGCGAACGACACGTCGGCGGCGACCAGGCCGCCGTCGACGGCCAACGCCTGCTCGCCGACCAGCGCGCCGGCCGAGTCGCGCACCACCAGCACCGGCGTCAGCAGGTCCTCGACCAGGCCCGTCCCGACGACGGCGACGCTCTCGCCGACCCCCACCACGCCGCCGACCGGCTCGAACTCCAGCGAGACCCCCGAGTCGTCGACGACGTCCACCCGGACGGGTTCGGCCGACCCGACGTCCGGAGCGGACGCGGAGACGACGTACGTGGTCGTCGCGGTCACCTCGAACAGCTGCGTCCACTCGCCCGCGCCGTCCTCGTCGACGACGACCTGCGTGAAGTAGGCCGGCTGGCCGCTGTCGGCGTCCTCGGGGATCGCCACGACGCTCACCGTCGCCCCGGCCGGCCACTGCGACAGCATGGCCGTGACCGGCGTCGACGCCGCCTGCAGGGGGACGGCCGTCAACCGTCCCCGACCGGTCTGGTCCTCGACGACCTCGGCGGTCGTCGGCGCGGCCGCGACCGCGACCGGGGCGACCGCGACGCCCACCACCGCGACCGTGCCCGCCAGCGTCGCCGCCGAGAGCGCCCGCAGGCGCCGCCTGCCCGACATGTCACTTCTCATCTTCCGTTCCTTCTCTCGTTCCGTCGAAATCCTCGAACCGCCACGCGGTCAACGAGCCCTGCGACCTGGTCACCAGCAACCCGTCGACCAGCCCGACCGCCCCGGACGACGCCTCCACGGGGACGCCCTGGGCCGTGACGGCCACGCCGGCGCCGTCGGCGTCGGCCAGCACCAGTCCCGGCCGGACCCCCAGCACCAGCCCCGCGGACTCCAACCGGGCCGTCGGCCGGCCGTCGGGGGCCAGGACCAGGTCGCCGAACACCGCGACCGACCGGTCGCCGGCCCGTCGCCACACGCCCTCGGCGGCCGTCCGGCCGCCGACCTCCGCCAGCCACTCGGCCTCGCCGTCCTCGACCGCGTGTCCGGCGAGCCACGCCCGACCGGACGACCCGCCGGCCCACGCCACCATCACGGCCGGCCCGGTGACCGCGACCACCCTCGGCCGGGCATGGTCCTCCGCGGCCGCCGAGGGGGCCGACAACGTCACAGGCTCGCCGCCGACCACCAGGCGCGCGGGCGGCTCGAACGCCATCAGCTCGCCGTCGGGCGTCAACGCCACCGGCG
This sequence comes from Aeromicrobium sp., assembly GCF_047606445.1. Classification (GTDB taxonomy): domain Bacteria; phylum Actinomycetota; class Actinomycetes; order Propionibacteriales; family Nocardioidaceae; genus Aeromicrobium. The sequence continues at coordinate 29,867 of NZ_JASGEK010000035.1, forward strand.
TCGTCCCGGCGGGCACCGCCACGTCGACGAGCCGCCCGTCGACGAGCGTGAACGCCTCCAGGCCCGCGACGACCAGCAGGCCGCCGGCGTCCGTCGACACCGCCGCGCCCGCGGGCAGGCCGACCGAGCCCGCCCACGCCTCGGGCGTCCCCGGCGACCACCACAACAGCCGACCTCCCGCCTGCGCGACGAGGACGTGCTCGCCGTCGACGCGGGCCTCGGCCACCAGCTCCGGCGTCCCCGGCAACGCCAACGCCGCCGACGCCGTCCCGTCGGAGGCGACGACCCGCCACCGGCCGTCGCCGGTGACCACCACGCCCGCCGACGTCGCCACGACCGTCGCGGCCGGATCGACCGCCGCCTGCCACGCCTCCTCGCCCAGCCCGGCTCGCTGCCCGACGTCGACCAGCGCCGGCGACAGCAGCTCCGCACCGGAACCGGGCTCAGGGGCGTCGCGCGCCAACAGCGACCACGCCGCCGGCACGCCGGCCACGAGCACCACCAGCGCGGCCGCGACGGCCGCGACGGCCGTTCCCGCGCGGCGCTTGCGACGACGGCCAGGAGGAAGCACCCGCGTCACACCACGACGGACACGCTCCGCGGTCGCGACGGCGGCCGGGGCCGCCGCCGCGAGTTCGGCGGCCGCCGCCACCGCAGGCGTCGCCGGGAGCGGCGGAGCGGCGGAGTCCTCCGAGGAGGGAGCCACGAACTCGTCGACGAACACCTGCCGGCCCGCACGGGTCTCGACCCGCAGCCACGCGTGCGCCCTCAGGCCCGCCGCGACACGCTCCACAGCGGTCGGATAGTCCAACTCCTCGCCGGGCCACGGATCGCCCGTGACGACCACCGACTCCCCGTCGACAGCCACGCTCAAGCGCCACACCTCCACCGGCCGGACCCCTCACCCCGCGGCACGCCGCCGGACGCGGCCTGCCTCTCACGCCCATGTGCACACCGCGGGCACACAAAACGCCCGCCCGAAGAAGCTCCCGACGCCCGGACCCTGTCCGCCTGTGGGCGACGAGGACCCCGCGAAGCGGTGCAAGGGTCCTGTCGTCCACAGGCGGACAGGCGCCGACGGTCCGCGACCGCGCGCGGACGAAGGCGTGCACATGGGGACGAGAGACAACCGCCCACGCGAGAGAGACGAACCCATGAGAACCCCGCGCTGCACCGTCGACGACTGCGGACGACCGGCCAAAGGCGCCGGCCTGTGCTACGAGCACTACCGCGAGCAGACGAGGACGGCGGCGCAGCGGATCGCCGCCGCACTGCCGCCCCGCCCCCGCCGCCGGGCCTGCGCCGCCACCGGCTGCGACGAGCGGGCAGAACAGCACTACGACGAGCGGGCCGGCCGCTGGCACGGCCGCTGGTGCCGACGGCACGAGCAGTACCGCGAGGTCACCGGCTACGACCCCGTATGACCTGACCGTGAGAGTGCCATAAAGACACCGGCGAAGGTGGCACCTGTGATCGTAACGCCGCTCCGCGCCGTGGCCGTGGCCGTGGCCGTGATCGCGGTCGGGTCGAGGGCCAGGTTTCGTTTGACATTACCGACGTTCCGTCATACGGTGAAGGCATGAGGACGCAGTTCACGCGCAGCAGCCGCAAACACAAGATCGGCCGCGCCCGCGCGTTCCACGTCATCACCAACAACGACCCCACGATCACCGTCAACGACCAGGGCGAGGAAGTCCACGAGTGGACCGGACTCGACGACCGAGGCATCGAACTGGAGATCGCCGGGTTCGTCGTGGACGACGGCGAAACCCTCCTCGTCGTCCACGTCATGCCCACCCGCTACCGCGGAAACGAAAAGGAGTGAACGCGATGACCACCTACACCGACGCCGGAGACATCGACCTGGACGAGGTCGTCGTCACCGGCAAAGACGGCCAACGGATCACCGAGGCCGACGCCGACGCGGCCGCCGCCGAGTTCGAGAAAGCACGCGGCGGCCGACCCTCCCTCACAGGCGCGGCCGGGAGCACGCCCGCCCTCGCCGTCCGCGTCGACCCCGAGGTCCGCGACCTGCTCCTCGCGCGCGCCGAACGCGAGGGCAAGACCCTCTCGGCCGTCGCGCGCGAGGCGCTGGAGGCGTACGCGCGCACGGCGTGAGCCGGAAGACCTCGCGCCTGCTCTGAAGATGCGAGAGCAGGCACGGGCGGGTCGCAGCGGCGCGCAAGCTGCTCGAGAGCTGGGACACGACGCAGGTCAGGCCGCGGCGAGCACACGCGCCAGGACGTGGTCAGGACGCCCGTCGGAACCGCGCGGATACCGGGCCTCCGCCGTCGCCAGCCGGCCCTCCAAGTCCAACTGCCCGAAACCAGGACGCCTGGAGGCGGCCCGCGCATGCCGGGGCGCACGCAACCAGGACACCTCGCTCGTCCACCACGCCCACTGCGCCCTCTCGGCCGCGTACGCCGCCCGTCGCGCCGCGACCACCTCCGCAGGACCGCCCGGACCGGAGGCCAGACGGTCGAGCTCGTCCCAGTTCGGCAACCGCGTCTGCTCCTCGTACGCCCGAGCCCGCAGGTTCCCGACGGCGAAACCAGCACCGGCCGAGCTGAACCACGGATGCGCGTACACCTCCACGCGCCGGCCCAGGACCTGCAGCCAGTAGTCGCGATCGACCCACGCGACCTCCAGCGCCTCGGCCCCCACCACGGGGGAGAGCCCGGAACCCCCGGGGGGCGTCACAGACTTGTGACCCCTCTCGATGTCAGAGGATGTGGAAAACTTTCCGGGGGGCGGTCGGAGCTCCCACGTGTGCCCGTGCACGCCGTCGGCCTCGACCGACAACCTGATCCACCCCTCGACGGCGAGCGCCCGCAACGCCAACCTCGCCGACTCGCGACCGACTCCGACCGTCAGCGCCAACCGGCGGACGTCGGCCTCCACGCCAGTGCGGACCGCCTGCAACGCGAACCGGCACAAGGCGTCCAGCACGCGCCGCTGCGCCGCCCCCCGACCCCGCGTCCAACGCCCGGCGGCCGCGTCCGCGCGGGACTGGACGTCCTCGACCGCCGCCACCACCTCGACCAGGCGGCCGTCGAGGACGTCCGAACCGCCGCCAGACACCGGCGCGGTCGACGCCGCGAGGTCGACCGCCCGCGCCCACGCGGCCTCCAACACGCGCGCCGACTCGCCGGGCGATCGCCGCTCACGCCGTCCGGCCCCCGCACGGCGGGTCCGCGCATGCTCAAGGCCCGGACAACCGCCCAACTCGGCGCGGACCTCGGCCAACGACCAGCGCGCCCGCGCCGCCCCGGCCAGAACGCCCGCCAACGTCCGCGACGCGTCGTCGCCGACGCCGCGCGACGCCGCGGCCGAACCCGGAGGCAGAGCCCGCCTGGCGCCAGGAAGCCTCGGGAAGCCACGCTCGTCGACGACCACGGGACCCCGACCCGGCGAGGCGGCGCGGCCGGCCGAGACGTCGACGGCGGCCGCCCGCGACACCTCGCCCCGCAACACATCGACCGCCGCCGCGACCGCCGCCGGCGCCGACGCCTCCGACAGCCACCCCTCGACGTCCCCGCCGACCACCACGGACCGGCCGCCGCCACGATGCGGGGCGCCAGGCGGACGCACACAACCCGTCGCCGGATTCATCAACGGCGACGGGTCCAGGCTCGGACACGCCAACGCCGCCGCACGCGCCCACTTGCGCGCCACCTCAGGCGAGACCGGCTCGCTCAGACGCACCCACACATGCCGCCGCGCCGACCCCGCGCCCGACGACGCGCACACCAGCGGCCGCGCCCCCGCCGACCGCAACAGGCCGGCGACCCGCTCCGCCTCGCCAGCGGGATCGCCGTCGGCGGCCTCGTCGAAATCGAACACGACCAGGACGAACCCGCCGTCGCCGCCGGCCAGATGCACAGCCCACGGCACCAGCGGCGGCGGACCCGCGACCGGCACGGTCGACGGGTACAAGTTCAGCGGAACGCCGGCGCCGTCGACGGCCGCGACACGCGCCACCGGACGCGGCGAGACCGCCCGAGTCAACGCCCACGCCGACGCCAGTTGCGCCGGCGACCCTTCTACGTCACAATAGAAGTCCATTGTGTTGGTGGGCCGCAGTTGATTCTCTCGATCAGGGCTGCGGCCCACTTTTTTCACCACCTCTCGCCCGCCATATGCACGCCACGGGCACACAAAACGCGCCCCACGGCGTTCGCCGTCACGACGCGGCCGCCGACGCCGCTTCCGAGGCCGGCCACACGAAGTCCGCGGCGACCATCTCCAGGTCGCGCAGCACGTTCACGTGAGCCAACGCCGTGAACGGCATCGGACGCCCCTCGCGCGCCGCCTCCACCAACACGCCCACCAGGGACGACTCCGCGCCCTGCCTGCGAGTCCCCAACAGCAGATTCAGCAGACCCGTGACCGCCGTCGGACTGAACCGCTCCGCCAGACGCTCGTCCGCCCGCGCCGCCCGATGGATACGGTCACGCGACCGCAACGTCGAGACGACCGCCACCACCTGCCACACGCCGAACTCCGCGACCCCGCGAGGCACCCCCACGCCCGCCAACGCGTCCACCACCTCGGCGAGCACCTCCCGCACCAGCTCGACGTCCCGCCCGAGCGGCGACGCTTCGACGAGAGACGAACCCGAACGCCGCTCCAGCTCCCGCTCCAACACCCGGTCGTCCAACAACAGAAGCGAGGAAGTGGCCCGACGGCCCGGGTTCGCCGCCACCCCCGGACCGCACTGCCACACAGTCGCGGTCATCTCCCGCCTGGCGACCCTCCGCAGAAACGCCTCGACGTACGCCCAAGGACGACCAACAGACCCCAGCAACGCCTCAGGCGGATCCGCGAGGAACACCCAACCCTCCGACGTCAACACGCCCGCGAGCTGAGCCGACCTCCCCGCAGCCGCAGGCCACGACTCGCACGCAACCCGCGCCACATGCCGACTCCGACGATCCAACTCGGCCAACACCACACGGCCCTCAGCGCTCGACCACACCGCATCGCCCGACTCCCCGGACGACACCCGCTCCAGCACCAGCCGCAGCGCCGCCTCCGCCTCGTACGACCCGCTCACCGGCCATCACCTGACCAGCTGCTCGATCCGCTGACTGAGGACCTCGACCCCGCCGTCACCGCTCGGCCTCGTCCGGCTGCTTGTGAGCAGCCTGGTCGGCGCGTACCCGCTCGACCTCGGTGACGTGAATCAGGAACGGGGCGGTCGTTCCGGCGCTGAGTTTTTCGGCCGAGATCGACCCGGCGTGGATGCGACGGATCACGGCGCGTCGGCTGATCCCCAGAGCCTTCGCCGCCTCGGCGACAGTCAACACATCGGTAATCATGCGACTAAGTTATGTCATGACATAGTAATGACGCAAGTCGTTCATGGTGGTAGTTGCGGAAAATCCCGTGGTGACATAACTTGGAACCATGACATCGCATGCCGTGGAGTATGAAGGCGTTCGGATCCCTGAGTGGACGATGGGGGATCGGCTGCGGAAGGCGCGGCAAATGACGGGGCTGACGACACGGGCCTTCGCGGAGAGGATCGGCGTTTCGCAAGCGACTGTGACGAACGCCGAGAACGACAACAACAAGGTCCGTCGGATCACGCTTAACGCGTGGTCGCTGGCTACGGGTGTGCCGGTGGAGTGGCTGGAAACGGGAAACGCCCCCTCCGCCGAGGCGGAAGGGGCGAGCGGAGCGGACGACGGGACTCGAACCCGCAACATCCTGCTTGGGAGTCCGGGCTCGTCGCCGACCTCGCCGCATACCGGGCGGAGCGCGCGTCATGAGCCGTGACATTCACATCTGTGACGCCTGCCGGGACGGCGACCACGCCCTGCACCTCGACTTCGAGGGCGAGCCATGGCTGTGCGCGAAGCGCGGGTGTCTGCGCCCGCCTCCCGAGACCGGGATCTAGGGTGACGCGCCGTGAGTCTGACGAAAGAGTGGGCCGACGCGATCGGCTCGTACGTGGAGTACATGCAGGCGGGCGGCGCGAAGCGGGGGTCGATGGACACCCGGCGTCAGCACCTGTACCGGATCGCTCGGGGGCTCGGGGGGAGCCCGTGGGCTGTGGAGACTACCGATCTCGTGAGGTGGTTCGCTGCCCAGTCGTGGGCGACGGAGACGCGACGCGGCTACCGGAACAGTCTCAAGTCGTTCTACAAGTGGGCGCTGCTCGCGGGCCATGCGGCGAGTGATCCGGTGGAGGCCCTGCCAGCGGTGAAGGCGGCGAAGCCCCACCCTCGGCCGGTGACCGACGAGGCGTACCGGCACGCGCTGGCGCGGGCCGACGAGCGGGTGCGGCTCATGGTGCGGTTGGCGGGCGAGCTGGGTCTCAGGCGCGCCGAGGTCGCCACGGTCCACTCACGCAACATGGTCGAGGACTTGGAGGGCTGGTCGCTGATCGTCACGGGCAAGGGCGACAAGACGCGCGTGCTGCCGCTGCCGAGCGGCCTCGCCAGCGAGCTGCGCGCCCTGCCGAAGGGGTGGGCGTTCCCCGGCGAGGACGGCGGGCACCTGTCGCCGCGCTGGGTGGGGACGCTCGTCGGCCGTGTCCTGCCCGACGGCTGGACCATGCACAAGCTACGGCATCGCTTCGCGACGAAAGCCTACGAAGTGGACCGGGACGTGTTCACCGTGCAGGACCTCCTCGGGCACGCCTCACCGGCGACGACGCGCGTGTACGTGGCGATGCCTCGGGACAGCCTGCGCCGCACGGTCGAAGCGGTCGGACGATGACCGTCAAGCGTGGGAAGATCATCGAGCACATGGAGAAGGAGGAGCGGCGATGAACGTCAAGGCTGTCGCCCAGCGTGAGGGCAAGTGGTGGGCCATCGAGATTCCCGACGTCAACGACGGCGGCGTCTTCACCCAGGCCCGCACCTACTCCGAGGTCGAGGCCATGGCGGCCGACGCCGTGGCGACCGTCTACGACATCGACCCGGCCGAGGTCGAGGTGCGGGTCGAGCTGTTGGTGCCGCCGGAGGTCCGCGCCCACATGGACGAGGCCGCCCGGCTGCGCGAGCAGGCCGCCGACGCGAACCGGCGTTCGGCCGAGGAGGCCCGCGTGGCGGCCCGTGAACTCCGCGCCCGAGGCCTCAGCCTCCGCGACATCGGCGCGGTGCTCGGCGTGTCGTTCCAGCGTGCCGGACAGCTCGTCAAGGACGCCGCCTGAGCGTCCGGTCACACGGTGACGAGGAGCCAGAGGGCGGCGGCGAGGAGGCCGAGTCCGGCGACGGCGGACAGCAGGACGACGAGGAGCGCGAACAGCAGCAGCTCGCCGAGTCCGCGCCAGCTCACGTGCCGCCCCCGTCGTCTGTGTGGCGGCGGGCGAGGCCGAGGACGGGGCCGAGGAGCCCGATCAGGGCGAGGCCGTACTGCTGGTTGACGACGCCGACGCCGACGAGGG
>NZ_JASGEK010000036.1:0-5069 GCF_047606445.1 Aeromicrobium sp.
GATCTCGTCGCGGTACAGTCCAGTGGTATGACTCATGTCGACGGTTCGTTTCTCGTGAGTTTGAGTCTGGTAACCCAATTCCCTCAAGAAACGGACCGTCTTTTATTGTGAAACGCCGTGAGGTTTTGTTTCAGTTCCCTGAATAAGCCTCTATCTATCTATCTGGAACGAAGCCCGGGATGCATATTTTGGTACGGATAGCTTTTAGCTGACGATCTATTCACGAGTGAACGCATAACCCCCTTCACTACAATCGGAGGTGTGCATTCTGAGAGAATCTCGACTAAGAATGCGCGTTTTCGCGACGAGGGAGCAGCCGCTTGGGCGGCCATCGTGCGCGAGGTAGGTCTCTGGGATAACCAGATAGACATGCTCGCCGACAGGTCCCTACATCTCACTGCCGGAAAACTAAGGCCGCTACACGATCGGCTGCGAAGGCATGAACAAGGTCACTCCGACACCCACTATCGCGAGTACATCATCGCGACATCACCCGACCTTCCCCTCCCCGACTGCACCACCAACGTGTTCTGACCTCGGTCCTCCGAGCGGAACGGGCGCTAACTGAGACATCTGTCACAGTTTCTTCTCGACCCTCACCGGAGGACTACAGTGAGGCTGGCCTTAGCCAGACGAGGCCTCGGGGACGACAGCGAGGAGTAACGGTGAGTCGTGGCTTCAGTGGCGCGTTGATGCGCGCGTCCGGCGTCGGAGAGTGGACGTTCGAGGTGCTGAGCGTCGAGGACCTGACGCCGCACTATCGACGCTTACGCGTGCACGCCCCCGGCTTCTTCGGGGCGCACGGCCAGGCCGACAACCAAGTCGACCTCGGCCCGGCCTCCTATGTGCGGCTCTGGGCGCCCGATATCGAGGACCCCCGCAAGGAGCACCAGCGCGGCTACACGGTCGTCGACCCGGACCCCGAGACGGAGCAGATGACCCTCGACTTCGTCCTGCACGAGCCGGCCGGGCCGGCGTCGGCGTGGGCACAGGCGGCCGAGGTCGGCTCGACCATCAACGCCACCCGCTTCGGCGTCCAGTCCTTCTCCCCGCCCGCGCAGGAGCCCGCCGGCTACCTCCTCGTCGGCGACCTCGCCTCGCTGCCCGCCGTCAACGCGATCATCGCCTCCCTCCCGGTCGACGTGCCCATCGAGGCGTTCCTCGAGTACGTCCACGACGACGACCTCACCCTGCCGATCACCGAGCACCCCGAGCTGACCGTCACCTGGGTGCGCCGCAAGGACGACTCCACCGCCCCCCGCGACGCGCTCGCCGCCACCGGGTCGACCTGGCCCGGCTGGTACGCGGTCGTCGCGGGCGAGAAGACCGCCGTCAAACACGTCCGCGCCCACCTGAAGGAGATCGGCTTCCCGAACAGCGCCCGCAAGGCGCAGGCCTATTGGGCCTCCGGGCAGGAGATGGGCAAGAGCCGCACCGAGGAGGACGCCGCCGAGCGGCCCGAGGTCGAGACCGTCACCACGAAGGCCCCGCAGCGCGCCGACGACGCCCCTCAGGAGCCCGCCGCCCCCGCCGGACAGTGGGCCGCCGCCGCGCGCCGCGACCTGCTCGCCCCGGTCTGGCCGAAGCTCAAGATCGCCGCCGTGCTCCAGGTGCTCGTCAGCCTGCTGACCCTCGCGCCGTACGTCGTGCTGACCGAGGTGTGCCGCCGCGTGCTCGACGGCACGGACGACATCGCCGAGCTGGCGTGGTGGGCACTCGGCCTGATGGGCGCGGGCAGCGCGCTGTCGCTGGCGCTCATCGTCTGGCTGCACGTGGTCGACGCCGACTTCGGCCATCACGTCCGCACCCGCATGGTCGACCGGCTGGGGCGCCTGCCGCTCGGCTGGTTCGACGACCGCAACTCCGGCCAGGTCCGCAAAGCCGTCCAGGACGACGCGGGCGGCCTGCACTACCTCGTCACCCACGCGGTGCTCGACCTCGTCGCGGCGATCGTCACACCGCTGGCGGTGCTGGTCTACCTGTTCACCGTGCACGCCGGGCTGGCCGCCGTCCTGCTGCTGCCGCTGTTCGTCTACTACGTGCTGGCGCTGCGCATGTTCGCCATCGCCGGCGACGGCCTGCCGACCTTCGAGCGGTTCCGTGAGCAGGTCAGCGGCGAGGTGGTCGCCTTCGTCGACGGGGCCGAGGTGGCCCGCGTCTACGACCTCGGTCCCGAGGGCCGTCTGCGGACGCTGCTCGACGACCGGGCGCGCTTCGTGAACGCCTGGCAGGGGCCGCTCGTCGGCCTCAAGACCGCCGTCGACATCGCCACCCGTCCGACCACCTATCTGCTGCTGATCCTCGGCGCGGGCGGGCTGATGATGAGCGCCGGATGGCTGAACGCGGCCCACCTGGTCGCCTTCCTGCTCGTCGGCGTCACCTTCGGATCCCGGCTCATGGCCATCGGCTACGGGTTGTCGGCGTTGAAGGAGGGCTCCGACGCCGCCGGACGGGTCGGTCTGCTGCTGGCCGAGCCGGTGCTCGACGACTCCCGGCTCGAGGAGGGCCGGACGCCGGACGGCACGCGCGTGCGCTTCGAGGACGTCACCTTCTCCTACCGCCCCGGACACCCGGTGCTGCGCGACGTCGACCTGGCGTTGGAGCCCGGCACGATCACCGCGATCGTCGGGCCGAGCGGCGCGGGCAAGTCGACGCTCGCCACCCTCCTGGCCCGCTTCGACGACGTCGACTCCGGCCGCGTCACCATCGGCGGCGTCGACGTGCGCGCGATGAGTCAGCAAGACCTCTACGGCCTCGTCGGCTTCGTCTTCCAGAATCCGACGGCGCTGCGCGCGAGCGTGCACGACAACATCGCCCTCGGCCGTCCCGACGCCACCCGCGCGGAGGTCGAGGACGCCGCGAAGAAGGCGCAATTGCACGAGCGGATCGTCCGCGACCCGCGCGGCTACGACGCGGTGCTCGGGGAACAGACCTGGTTGTCCGGCGGCGAGCTGCAACGCCTCTCCATCGCCCGGACGCTGCTGGCCGACCCGCCGATCCTGGTGCTCGACGAGGCCACCGCGTCGGCGGACCCTGAGTCCGAGGACGCCATCCAGCGGGCCATCGCCAGCCTCGTCGGCGACGGACGCACGGTGCTCGTCATCGCGCACCGTCTGCACACCATCACCGGCGTCGACCGGATCCTCGTGCTCGACGAGGGCCGCGTCGTCCAAGACGGGCCGCACGCGACGCTCGTCGAACAGCCCGGACGCTACGCCGACCTCTGGGCGGCCTTCAACGGAGAGCAGGTGACCGCATGATCCCCCTCGTCTTGTCGTTCGTCGACGACCCGGCCCTGCGCCGCCGGTTCTGGGCGTGGACCGCCGCGAGCGCGGTGCTGCGCACGGCGATCGTGCTGCTGCTGTTCCCGACGGCCACCGCGTTCTTCGAGGCCGAGTACGCGGTCGGCTTCGCCTGGTTCGGTGGGCTCGCCCTGCTCACCGTCGCCTCCTGGCAGGTCGACCTGCGGGCCGCCCGCACGGCTTTCGCGGTCGGCTTCCACCTGCTGACGGCCGTCGAGCGGCGGGTCGTCACCCGACTGGAGTCGGCTCCCTTGCCCCAGCTGACCCCGACGGTCACCGCCGCCGCCCAGCGGGCCGCGGCGACCGCCGGTCAGGAGCTCTGCACGACCTTCGCCTATGTGCTGGCCCCGCTGGCGGCGGCGCTCGGATCGACCGTGCTCATCGGGTTCGGCCTGTTGCTCATCAGCCCGTGGCTGGGCGTGGCGGCGCTGGTCGCGGCCGGCCTGCTGACCCTGGCCGTCGCCCTGTCGGGACGGCTGCTGCGCGGCGCGGACGCGATGTTCGACGCGGCGGCCGAGGACGTCGGCGAGGAGATCGTGACCTTCGCGCAGGCCCAGCGGCTGCTGCGCGCCAGCCGCCGCGCGGGCGTGGCCGACAGCGCGCTGACCGCCGCGCTCGACCGTTTCCGCAAAGCCTCGATGCGACTCGTCGTCGCGGCGGTGCCCGGCACGATCCTGTTCTCCGTCGTCTCGCAGCTCGCGCTGGCCGGTCTGGCGCTCGTGGCGGTGCTGCTGGTGCAGGGCGGCGCGGTCGACGCCGCGGGCGTGGTGGCGCTGGTGATCGTGGCGCTGCGCTTCCTGGAGCCCTTCTTCACGATCAGCGACCTGGCCCCGGCGGTCGAGATCGCGCGCGGGTCGCTGGAGCGCATGGACAAGGTGCTGCAGACGCCGGAGCTGACGCGGACCCCGGCCGCCGAGCCCGTCCCCGGCGCGCCCCGACTGTCCTTCGACGACGTCGCCTTCGCCTACCCGCAAGGCCCGGACGTGCTCAGCGACATCAGCCTCGACGTGGCCGTCGGCCGCACGCTCGCCATCGTCGGGCCGTCGGGGTCGGGCAAGTCGACGGTGCTGGCGCTCGCGGCCCGTTTCGCCGACCCGCGCGAGGGGGTCGTGCGGATCGACGGCCGCGACGCGCGGTCGTTCTCGGCCGAGGAGTTGAACGAGCAGATCGCGGTGGTCTTCCAGCAGACGTACCTGATCGACGCGCCGCTGGTCGACAACCTGCGCATGGCCCGCCCTGACGCGACCGACGAGGAGCTGCGCGAGGCGGCGTCGGCGGCCCAGCTCGACCCGGTGATCGCGCAGTTGCCGCACGGCTGGGACACCCGCATCGGCGAGGGCGGGCGGCTGCTGTCCGGCGGCGAGCGGCAGCGGGTCAGCGTGGCCCGCGCGCTGCTCAAGCGGGCTCCGCTGCTGCTGCTCGACGAGGCCACGAGCGCCGTCGACGCGGCCACCGAGGCCGCGCTGATCGCGGCCTTGGAGGAGGGCGCCGCCGACCGCGCGACCGTCGTCGTGGCCCACCGCCTCGGCACCATCGCCCGCGCCGACGAGATCTGCTTCGTCGAGGCCGGCCGCATCGTCGAGCGCGGGACTTTCGAGGAGCTCCGCGCCACAGGCGGCCGTTTCGCCGACTACTGGCGCCAACGCGAGCAGGCCTCCTCCTGGCGCCTCGTGATGTCCTAACGACCCCCTGGGGCGGTGAGTTGTCCACCTTTGCCCCGCTGTTGGTGGCTCATCCACCCTATGAGGGCTCATAGGGTGGATGAGC
>NZ_JASGEK010000037.1:0-19809 GCF_047606445.1 Aeromicrobium sp.
CGCCGCGCCCGCCCCCGACGCCCCCGGCGATCATCTGCTCGACCAAGTAGAAGACGTAGGCAGGACCGGAGCCGGAGACGGCGGTGAGCGCGTCCTGCTGGGCCTCCGGGACCGTCACGACCCGTCCGGCCGAGCCCAGCAGGTCGCCGACGAGCCGGAGGTGTTCGGGACCGCAGGCGCTGCCGCCCGACAAGCCGAACATGCCCTGGCCGACGAGCGCGGGTGTGTTCGGCATGGCTCGCACGACGGCGACGCCCTCGGGCAGGGCCGCCTCGAAGGTGGCGGTGGTGACCCCGGCGGCGATGGAGACCACGACCGCCTGCGGCGAGACGACGTCGCCGACCTCGGCGAGCACGGCGGGCACGTCCTGCGGCTTGACCGCGACGATCACGACATCGGCGCCCTCGACCGCGCTCCGGGCGTCGGTGACCACCGATCCGGGATGCGCCTCGCGCAGTTCGGCGGCCCGCTCCGGGCGACGCTCGGCCACCCGCGTGGCCGCCGGATCCTGCCCGGCTTTGACCACCGCCGAGAGGATCGTCTCGCCCATCACTCCGGCCCCGAGGAACGCGATCATCGTCATAGCCCCACCCTAGTCCCCCATGAGGCGGTGAGTTGTCCACCTTTGCCCATCTGACGGTGTCTCATCCACCTTATGAGCGCTCATAACGTGGATGAGACACCGATGCGAACTGAAAGGTGGATAACTCACCGCCCTGAGGGAGTGGAGGACCATAATGCGAGGAGTGCGCCTCGATCCCTTCATCGCCCTGCTGCTCGCCGCCGCGACGGCGGGCACCGTGCTGCCGGTCACCGGGGAGGCCGCCGAGGTCGCGCACGTCGGGCAGATCGTGGCCATCGGGCTGCTGTTCTTCCTCTACGGCGCGCGGCTGTCGACCGCCGAGACGCTGAGCGGCCTGGCCCGCTGGCGGCTGCACACGGCGGTGCTCGGGACCACCTACCTCGTCTTCCCAGCCCTCGGGCTGCTGATCGGCCTGGTCGCGCCGGACGTCGTCGGCGCCGGGCTGGCCACCGGCGTGCTGCTGCTGTGCCTCGTGCCGTCGACCGTGCAGTCGTCGGTGGCGTACACCTCGATCGCGGGCGGGAACGTCGCCGGGGCCGTCGTCAGCGCGTCGGTGTCGAACCTGCTGGGCGTGTTCGCGACGCCGCTGCTGATCGGCCTGCTGATGAGCGCCGACGCGGGCGCCCAGGTGGACGCCTCCTCCGTGCTGCGGATCATGGCGCACCTGCTCGCGCCGTTCGTCGCCGGACAGCTGCTGCGCCGGTGGATCGGCGACTGGGTGGCGCGTCACGACCGACGGCTGAAGCTCATCGACCGGGGCGGCATCCTGCTCGTGGTCTACCTGGCGTTCAGCCGGGGGCGCGAGGCCGACGTGTGGTCGCAGATCGACGCGGCCGACGCGGCGCTGCTCGTCGTCCTGTGTCTGACGCTGCTGGCCGTCGCACTGGCCTGGACGACGCTGCTGGGGCGCCTGTGCCGGTTCGAGCGAGGCGACCAGATCGCGCTGACCTTCTGCGGATCGCACAAGTCGCTGGCGAGCGGACTGCCGATGGCGGCGGTGATCTTCGCGCCCGACACCGTCGCCCTCGTCGTGCTCCCGCTCATGCTCTACCACCAGTTCCAGCTCATCGCCTGCGCCTACCTGGCCGACCGGTGGTCACAGGAGAACAAGAATGATGGTTCGCGGTAGCCGCTACTGCCTAAAAACATCATTCCGAGTCCCCGGCGGCAGGAAGATGGAGCGCGAACGCTGCTCCGACTCCCTCATCGACGACCAACTCGCACCCCTCCCCGACGGCACCTTCACGCTGTAGGCGCCGTCGGGGTCCGGCTCAGTCGGCTTGCTGGGTGTAGCGGTAGAGGAACGCGGCGATCTGCTCGCGCAACACCGCCTGCGAACCCCGGAACGTCCCATCGGCATAGCCCGTCGTGATCCCCGTCGAGGCGAGCCACTCGATCTCGTCGTCGAAAACGTGACCGACCGGGACATCGGTGAACGTCGCCGCCCCCGAGCGCTGATAGTCCTGCTCGTCGTAGCGGTAGAGGAAAGCAGCGATCTGCTCGCGCAACACCGCCTGCGACCCCCGGAACGTCCCATCGCTGTATCCGGTCGTAATGCCCGACTCCGAGAGCCAGACGATCTCTTTGTAGAACGTATGGGTCTCCGGAACATCCGTGAACGGCGAATCCTCAGGCAGCGTGACGTCCGGCTCTCCGGCCAACCGGTACAGGAACGCGGCGATCTGCTCGCGCAACACCGGCCGACTCGGACGGAACGTGCCATCGGCATAGCCCGTCGTGATTCCGCTCTCGGCCAGCCAGATGATCTCATCGGAGAACACGTTGCCAGCGATGTCGGAGAACGTCACCGAACCGGTGTTCGAGTCGTCATCATCGTCATCGCTATCGGTATCAGTGGTGCCGTCGCAGACCGGCACGGACGTGGTGGTGCTGCCACCGCTCGAACTCGTTCCGCCGCCTTGACCGGCCGTGGCGGCCTGACCCGCAGACACCGTCGCCAGCAGTTTGGTTCCCGCCGTACCGCTCTCCGCCAAACCGCCCACGGTGGTGCAGGTCGCCGTGCCACCGGAGTACAGCTTGTACTGCGACCCGTTCGTGATGTCCGATGCGGAATACACGACCCCGGCGAACGCCTTCTCCGACACATACGTGGCCAGGAGTTCTCCGCTTGAACTCACGATCGACAGGACCGTGCCGGCCTTCTGAGTACTCGACAAACTCGCGGTGATCCATCCCTGGGACGAAGCCGATGACGGCGCTTGCAACATGCCGTTGCTGCCGACGGCGAGCAGAACTCCGCCGTCGACGCTCAACGTGCCGTCTGCGTCGACAGGGCTGTTGTCCTGACCTGTTGGTCCGGCCACTACCGTCGTCCCGCCGCTGAAGGTCAGAGCCCCGTTGGAGTCGATGCCGTCACCCTGGGCGCTCACATCCAATGTGCCGCCGCTGATCGTGATCGCGATCTCGGCGTCGGTCACGTCGCTGGAGGCGTTGACTCCGTCATCGGTCGCCACGAGCGAGACGGTGCCGCCGGACACCTGCACGATCCGACCCTCCAGGCCTTCCTCCGAGCCGGTCACCGTCACGGTGCCCGCGCCGATCAGCGCCTGCTCGTCGGCGTGCACGCCGTCGCCACCCGCAGCGATGGTCATCGTCCCTCCGGTCACCACGACGTCGCCCGTCGCGTTGAGCCCGTCCTGCGCGGTGTCGATGTCGAGGCTGCCACCGCCAACCGCGACGATCACCTCGGCGTTGACGCCGTGCGGGGAGTCTTCACCCACGGTCGCACCGGCGCCGCCGCCGGCGACAACCTTGATCGTCCCGCCCTCGATGACCGCATCGGTCTGCGCAGCAATGCCGTCATCGCCTGAGGTGACGTCAATCGTTCCGCCGAGGATCTCGACGTAGCCACGCTTGGGCTTCTCGTCGTTGGTCGCCTTGAGTCCGTCAGCGACCGACGTGACGGTGATAGTTCCGTCGCGCACCACGACGTAGTCATTGCCGCGGATCGCATCGTCAGCGGCCTCGACGACGAGAGTTCCCGATCGAATCGACAGGCCGTCAGCGCTGGCGATGCCGTCGTTATTGCGGCCGACAACCTTCAGCGTCCCCTGTCCCGCCAGGGTCAGATCGGCTTTGGAGTACAGCGCAGCCCCGGGAGCATCGTCACTGGTGTCTGTGTAGGTCTCCCCATCGGTCAGGGTGTTGGTCGTCCCGGATTCGGCGATGACGACGAGCCGCTCAGCCTCGGTCGCATTGACGGCGGCCGTGGTAGCGCTGGTGATCGTGGCACCGTCGAGAACCAGCCGAACCAGCCCCTCAGAAGCCGTGACCACCACCTGGCCGCTCAACGAGCCGGACAGCCGGTAGGTGCCAGCCGAGCCGATCGTCACGGTGCCTGACGACACCGTGACGGCATCGGCATTCGAACCGCTGGCCGTGGCCGTGGCGCCAGACAACGTCACGGCGGTCTCAGCGCTGGTGTCCCACTCCTCGTCGGTTGAATCGTCATGAGCCGACTGGTTGGCCGCCATGACCTCCGTCGTGGTCGTCAAGGTCGCCTCCTCCGCAGCGGCTGACGACACCGGCAGCACGCCGAAGGCGACGGTGGTAGCTGCTGCCGTTAATAACAGTGACAGGACACGTGATCGATGAACGTCCAGCATGAGAGCTTCCCTCCGGATACGCGGACCAGACCTTTGGGTACCGCATTTCTCCGGAGCGTACGCACGAAACTTATGCACAGCCTGTGCGAGCGCCGTCAAAGCCTCTTGATCCCGACGCTCCGAGTCACACAGACCGTAGGCCCCTTAACCGGAGAGCAGCCGGAGCCGTCACTCCGCGCTGCCGGCCTCCACCGCGAGCGGCTCGCCGGTCAGCTCCAAGTCGGCCTTGGCCGCGCCGGTGAAGGTGAACGCGGCGCTCGGACCCTCGCCCTCGACGTCGACCAGGACGATCTGACCCGGACGCAGCTCGCCGAAGAGCATCTTCTCGGCCATCGTGTCCTCGATCTCGCGCTGGACCGTGCGCCGCAGCGGACGCGCGCCGAGCACCGGGTCGAAGCCGCGCTTGGCGAGCAGGTCCTTGGCCGCGGGCGTGAGCTCGATGCCCATGTCCTTGTCGGCCAGACGCTTCTCCAGCGACGCGATCATCATGTCGACCATCGCGATGATCTGCTCCTGCGTCAGCGGCGGGAACACGACGACCTCGTCGACGCGGTTGAGGAACTCCGGGCGGAAGTGCTGCTTGAGCTCCTCGGACACCTTCGCCTTCATCTTCTCGTACGAGCCCGCCACGTCGCCGGCCTGGCTGAAGCCCAGGTTGACGCCCTTGGCGATGTCGCGCGTGCCGAGGTTCGTGGTCATGATGATGACGGTGTTCTTGAAGTCGATCATGCGACCCTGGCTGTCGGTCAGACGGCCTTCCTCCAAGATCTGCAACAGCGAGTTGAAGATGTCCGGGTGGGCCTTCTCGACCTCGTCGAACAGCACCACGCTGAACGGCTTGCGGCGCACCTTCTCGGTGAGCTGGCCGCCCTCCTCGTAACCGACGTAGCCCGGAGGCGCGCCGAACAGCCGCGCGACCGTGTGCTTCTCGGAGTACTCGCTCATGTCGAGCTGGATGAGCGCGTCCTCGTCGCCGAACAGGAACTCCGCGAGCGTCTTGGACAGCCACGTCTTGCCGACGCCCGACGGTCCGGCGAAGATGAACGAGCCGCCCGGACGACGGGGGTCCTTCAGGCCCGCGCGGGTGCGGCGGATCGCCCGCGACAGCGCCTTGATGGCCTCGTCCTGGCCGATGACGCGCTTGTGCAGCTCCTCCTCCATGTTGAGCAGCCGGTTCGACTCCTCCTCGGTGAGCTTGACGATCGGGATGCCCGTCGCCAGCGCCAGCACCTCGGCCACCAGCTCCTCGTCGACGACGGCCACGGCGTCCATGTCGCCAGCCTTCCACTGACGCTCGCGCTCGTTGCGCGCCGAGATCAGCTTCTTCTCCTCGTCGCGCAGCGCGGCGGCGGCCTCGAAGTCCTGCGCGTCGATGGCCCCCTCCTTGCGGCGGCGCACGTCGGAGATCTGGTCGTCGAAGTCCTTCAAGTCCGGCGGAGCGGTCATCCGGCGGATGCGCAAGCGCGAGCCCGCCTCGTCGATGAGGTCGATGGCCTTGTCCGGCAGGAAACGGTCGGTGACGTAGCGGTCGGCCAGCGTCGCCGCGGCGACCAGCGCCTCGTCGGTGATCGTGACGCGGTGGTGCGCCTCGTAGCGGTCGCGCAGGCCCTTGAGCATCTCGATGGTGTGCGCGATCGACGGCTCGGGCACCTGGACCGGCTGGAAGCGGCGCTCCAGCGCGGCGTCCTTCTCGAAGTGCTTGCGGAACTCGTCGAGCGTGGTGGCGCCGATGGTCTGCAGCTCGCCGCGGGCCAGCATCGGCTTGAGGATGCTGGCGGCGTCGATGGCGCCCTCGGCCGCGCCCGCGCCGACGAGCGTGTGGATCTCGTCGATGAACAAGATGATGTCGCCGCGCGTGCGGATCTCCTTGAGCACCTTCTTCAGGCGCTCCTCGAAGTCGCCGCGGTAGCGCGAGCCGGCGACCAGCGCGCCGAGGTCGAGGGTGTAGATGTGCTTGTTCTTGAGCGTCTCGGGGACGTCGCCGCGCACGATGTCCTGGGCGAGGCCCTCGACGACGGTGGTCTTGCCGACGCCGGGCTCGCCGATGAGCACCGGGTTGTTCTTGGTGCGGCGGCTGAGCACCTGCATGACGCGCTCGATCTGGTTCTCGCGGCCGATGACCGGGTCGAGCTTGCCCTCACGGGCGGCCTGGGTGAGGTTGCGGCCGAACTGGTCGAGCACGGTCGAGCCCTGCGGGGCCTGCTCGCCCGACGGCGCGCCCGCGGTCTCCGGCTCCTTGCCCTGGAAGCCCTGGACGAGCTGCAGCACCTGCTGGCGGACCCGGTTGAGGTCGGCGCCGAGCTTGACGAGCACCTGCGCGGCGACTCCCTCGCCCTCGCGGATCAGGCCGAGCAGAATGTGCTCGGTGCCGATGTAGCTGTGGCCGAGCTGCAGCGCCTCGCGCAGGCTCAACTCGAGGACCTTCTTGGCGCGCGGGGTGAAGGGGATGTGGCCGCTGGGCGCCTGCTGGCCCTGGCCGATGACCTCCTCGACCTGGGTGCGCACGGCGTCCATCGAGATGTCGAGGCTCTCGAGCGCCTTCGCGGCGACTCCCTCGCCCTCGCGGATCAGGCCGAGCAGAATGTGCTCGGTGCCGATGTAGTTGTGGCTGAGCAGTCGCGCTTCTTCCTGCGCGAGTACGACCACGCGGCGAGCCCGATCGGTGAATCTCTCGAACATGGCGTCCCTCCCGGTGATGGGCTGTGCCCCGTCAGTCTAGTGACACGGCACGGCGGCGCGGACCGGCGTCCGCACATCGGGCCCAACTCCCGAGAGCCCCCCGGTGTTCCACCCGTTCGCTCTCGGCGTACACGCTCGTCTCCCCGACGCGTCACCCCTGGTCAGCGCGGCGCGCCGACCAGTCGGGTGAAGCCGCTGCGATGGAAGACCAGCGGCGCCGAGGTCTCGTCGAGGTCGTGGCCCGCGCTGTGCAGCTCCAGCAGCACCAGGATGTGGTCGCCGGCGTCGACCTCCTTGTAGACCGCGCAGTCGAAGAAGGCGACGCCCTCGTCGAGGATCACCGCGCCCTCCTCGGTCGTGGTGATCGAGATGCCGTCGAAACGGTGCTCGACCGGGCCGGACAGCTGCCGCCCGACCTCGGCGTGATGCTCGGCGAGCACCGTCAGCCCGAGACGCCGCGCCCGACGCAGGTCCGGCCAGGTCTTGGAGGTGCTGGCGAGGTTGATCGCGACCAGCGGCGGGTCGAGACTCACCGAGGTGAACGACGAAGCCGCCAGCCCGGTGACCACGCCGTCGACCTCGGCCGCCACGGCCACCACGCCGCTGGGAAAGGAGCCGAAGACCTGACGGAGTCGGATCGGGTCCAGGTCCTGGTTCGTGCTGAGCGTCATGCTCCACCTCGTGAGAGTCGTTCGTCGGGCGCTGTCAGGGCCGCGCGGGCACGCGCGCGGGCACAGGCGGCATCGCCCAGGCTCGATCATTCATCGGGATCAGCCGCCCGCGTCCTGTGTATCACCACGTGACACGACCTCACGGCGCCCGTCGGCGTGAGGTAGCGACCTGAGGACGCCTGAACGTCGAGTGCCACCGTCCGCCGACCAGAGGACGATGGCACCCGACAGGCCCGGGGACGGGTCACTCGGCGTCGAGGTCGGCCTCCACGAGAGCGGCGATGGCCGCGACGGCGGCCTCGTCCTCGGACTCGACGACGACCGTCGCGCCGTTGCCCGCGCCGAGGGTCATGATGAGCAGGGCCGAGCCGGCGTCGACCGGCTCGCCGCCCTCGACGGAGAGGGTGACGGGCGCGGACTGCTCCGCGGCGGCCGCGGCGATGGCGGCGGCGGGACGGGCGTGCAGGCCGACGGCGGAACCGACGGTCACGGTCTTACTGGGCATGTCTCTCCTTAGGGATGGGTGGGGATCAGGCTACGACGGGCGTCTTGGCCTGGCCGAGCTGCTTGAGGGCGGTGACGGCCAGCGCGCTGACCACCATGCCGACGATGATGGCCACGAAGAACCACAACACCTGGTCGACGGCGAAGAACACGAACACGCCGCCGTGGGGCGCGCCGAGCGTGACGCCGCCAGCCATCGCGATGGCGCCCGCAGTCGCCGAGCCGAGCATCATCGACGGCAGCACGCGCAGCGGGTCGGCCGCGGCGAACGGGATCGCGCCCTCGGAGATGAAGGCGGCGCCGAGCAGCCAGGCGGCCTTGCCGTTCTCCCGCTCGCCCTCGGTGTAGAGCGCCGGGCGCAGCAGCGTCGACAGCGCCATCGCCAGCGGCGGCACCATGCCCGCGATCATCACCGCCGCCATGATCTGCATCTGCGGGGAGTCCGGGTCGCTGAGGTCGGCGCCGGCCAGGCCCGCCGTCGCGAACAGATAGGCCGCCTTGTTGACCGGACCGCCGAGGTCGACGGCCATCATCAGGCCGAGGATCGCGCCGAGCAGCACCGCCGAACCGTCCGACATCCCGGTCAGCCAGTCCTCCAGGCCGTTCATCGCGGCGGCGATCGGCTTGCGGAGGACGACCATCATGATGAAACCGGCCACGAGCGTCGTGACGAGCGGGATGATGACGACCGGCATGAGTCCGGCGAGCCAGCGCGGCGGCGATAGCCGGGCGAACCACATGGCGATGGCGCCGGCGAGCAGACCACCGACGATGCCGCCGAGGAAGCCGGTGCCGGCCTCTGCGGCCAGGTAGCCCATGACGAAGCCGGGCGCGATGCCCGGGCGGTCGGCCATCGCGTAGGCGATGTAGCCAGCGAGCGCCGGAATGAGGAAGGCCATCGCGTAGCTGCCGATGACGAGGCAGACCGCGCCGATGTACGTCAGCCAGCCCGACGAGATGGCCGCGTGCTCGGCGGCCGGCGGCGGGTCGAAGAGGGTGAAGTCGCTGAGGATCTTCGCGCCGTCGGTGTCGTAGCCGGCGAAGAGGAAGCCGAGCGCGGTGAGCAGGCCGCCCGCCGCGACGAACGGGATCATGTAGCTGACGCCGGTGAGCAGCCACTGGCGCAGCCGCAGTCCGAAGCTGGCTCCCTCGGCCTCGTCGGCGCCGCCCGGGCTCGCGCCCGTGGCGGTGACGCGACGCGCGTTCGGGTCGGCGGCGGCCGCGCGGGCCTCCTCCAACATGGCGGCGGGCTCGTTGATGGCCCGCTTGACGCCGCTGACGACGACGGGCTTGCCCGCGAAACGGGCCTCGTCGCGCACGCCGACGTCGGTGGCGAAGATGACCGCGTCGGCGGCCGCGATGGCGTCGGGCGTCAGCGGGGTGCTGCCCGAGGAGCCCTGCGGCTCGACCTGGAAGTCGACGCCGGCGGCCTCGGCGGCCTGCGAGAGCGCGTCGGCGGCCATGTAGGTGTGGGCGATGCCGGTGGGGCAGGCGGTCACCGCGACGACGCGCAGCGCGGCCTCCTCCTCGGCGGGCTTCGCCGACGCGGCGGGCTCGTCCTTCTTCTCGGCCGGGGCGAGCACGCCGTCGACCAGCGCCACGATCTCGTCGGCGTCGGACGCCTCACGCAGCGACGCGGTGAAGTCGGGCCGCACGAGCGCCCGCGCCAACGACGACAGCAGCGTCAGGTGCTCGCTGCCGGCCCCCTCCGGCGCGGCGATCATGAAGACGAGGTCGGCGGGGCCGTCGGGCGCGCCGAAGTCGGCCTTCGGCTCCAGCCGCGCGAAGGCGAGCGTCGGCTCGGTGACCGAGGCGGACCGACAGTGCGGGATCGCGATGCCGCCGGGCAGGCCGGTCGCGGACTTCTCCTCGCGGGCGAGCGCGTCGGCGGCCAGGCCGTCGGCGTCGGTGGCCCGGTCCGCGGCGGCCACACGGGCGGCGAGCTGGGCGATGACCTCGCGCGCCTCGGCGCCGAGATCGGCGTCGAGGCTGACCAGGTCAGCGGTGAGCAGTGATGACATGGCGGTCCTTCTCAGAAGTGGGTGGACAGATCGGTGAGCAGGCGGGCCGACACCGCGTCGAGCCGGGCGACGTCGGGCGGGGACGGCGGGGTGGTGCCGGGCAGCGCGGCGGCAGCGCTGCCGTGGAGCACCGCGCTGACGAGCGCTGCGGGGGCGTCGGCTCCCCGCGCGGCGGCGAGCAGGAATCCGGCGAGCGAGGAGTCGCCGGCGCCGACGGTGCTCAGCGGACGCACGCGCGGCGACGGCGCGAACCAACTGCCGTCGACGGTGGCGAGCACCGCGCCCGCCGCGCCGAGGGTGAGCAGCACGCTCCCGACGCCCCGGTCGCCGCGCAGCTTCTGGGCCAGTTCCCCGGCGAGACGCGGGTCGGCCTCGACCGCCTCGGCGTCGCCGCCGACGAGGTCGACCAGCTCCTCCGCATTCGGCTTGACGAGGTCGGGCGCGGCCTCGGGGTCGGCCAGCGTCTCCTCGAAGGGCTCGGCGGAGGTGTCGACCGCGACCTTGGCCCCGAGCGCGCGCAGCTGCCCGACCATGTCGCGGTACCACGACGGCGGGACGCCCGGCGGCAGCGAGCCGCACAGCGCGACCCATTCGGCCCGCCGCGACGCGTCCAGGACCGCCGCCGTGAACGCGTCCAGCTCCTCGTCGGCGAGCGACGGGCCGGGGCCGTTGAGCTTGGTGGTGGTGCCGTCGCCCTCGGCCAGCGTCAGATTGACCCGCGCCCGGCCCACCATCGGCGAGACGACGTGGTCGAGCCCGGTCGCGGCGACCGCGCTGAGGAAGATGTCGTGCGGATTGCACGGAAACACCGCGACCACGGGTTGCGAGGCGGCCGCGAGCGCGCGGGCCACATTGACCCCCTTGCCGCCGGGCTGGTCGACGGGCGCGTGGGTGCGCGCCACCGTGCCGCGTTCCAGCGGCGTGTTGAGGGTGATGAGCCGGTCGATCGCGGGGTTGGCGGTGACGGTGACGATCATGCGAGCAGTACCTCCACGCCTGCGGAGCGCAGGCGGTTGACGTCGTCGGGGGCGGCTCCGGCGTCGGTCACGAGCACGTCGACCTCCGCCAGCCGGGCGAAGGTGACCACGTGGTCGGCGTCGAGTTTGGTGGAGTCGGCGAGCACGACCGTGCGCCGCGCCGCGCCGACGACGGCGCGCTTGACGGCCGCCTCGGCGAAGTCGGGGGTGGTCAGTCCGCGTTCGGGCGAGAGTCCGTTCGTGCCGACGAAGGCGACGTCGACGCCGACCTCCCGGTAGCCCTCGACCGTGCTCGCGCCGACGGCCGCGCCGGTCGCGCCGCGCACGTGGCCTCCGACGACGTGCAGGTCGAGCGAGCCGACGCGGGCGAGCTGGGCGGCGGTGAGCACGCCGTGGGTGACGGCGAGCAGGCTCAGGTCGGTCGGCAGCGCGTCGACGAAGGCCCCCGTGGTGGTGCCCGCGTCGACCGCGATGCTGCCGCCGGAGCCGGGCAGCTGGGCGAGCGCGGCCTGCGCGATGGCCTGTTTCTGCTCGGCCTGGCGGACCTCCCGCTCGGCGAGGTCGAGCTCGACCGTCTCGACGGCCGTCCGCGCGACCGCCCCGCCGTGGACCCGTCGCGCGGCGCCGTGGCGCTCCAGCGCGGCGAGGTCGCGGCGGATGGTCTCGCCGGAGACGCCGAGGTCGGCGGCGGCCTCGGCCACGCTGACCCGCCCGTCGGCGGTGAGCCGTCGGGCCAGCTCGGCGCGACGTTCGGCGGCGTACACGGCGGCTCCCTCTGAGTGAGTGGCGAGTCACACAAGCATGTGGATTCGTGTGGAAATCTGTTGCTTTATGTTGTTCTACGCGTTAATGTGGTCGAAAGTCAAGGGGTTTGCGCGAAGATCCTCGTCAACGTGCCGAATGGATCACATGCGCCGAGCCCCTGCTCCGCCATCGCAGGACAGGAGAGCCGATGTCGCTCACTGGAACCCCCGTCGTCCCCGGCATCGGCGCCGGGCCCGTCGTCCGTCCGGGCGAGCGCGTGCAGACGCCGAGCGACGAGCCGGTCGGCGACAAGGACGCCACCGTCGCTGCCTTCGCGGCGGCGGCCCAGGCGGTCGCCGAGCGACTGACCGCGCGCGCCGCCCACGCCTCGGGCGCGGCCGCCGAGGTCCTGCAGGCCACGGCGGGCATGGCCGCCGACAAGGGCCTGGCGACCTTCGTCGGCAAGCACGCCGCCACCGCCGGACCCGCGACGGCGACGACGAAGGCGGTCGAGGAGCTGGCCGCGATGTTCACCGCCGCCGGCGGTCTGATGGCCGAGCGGGTCACCGACCTGCACGACGTGCGCGACCGGGTGGTCGCCGAGCTGTTAGGCGTGCCGGAGCCGGGCGTCCCGGAGCCGGACGAGCCGTCGGTGCTGTTCGCCGACGACCTCGCCCCGGCCGACACGGCGGGGCTCGACCCCGCGCGGATCACGGGCATCGCGATCCGGCTCGGCGGCACGACGAGCCACACCGCGATCATCGCCCGTCAACTCGGCATCCCCTGTGTCGTCGGCGTGGCGTCGTTGCCTCTGGAGGGTGGGGCGACGGCGCTGGTCGACGGCGGCACAGGGGAGGTCGTGCTCGACCCCGACCCCGCCGACGTCGCCGCCCGGCAGGCCGCCGACGAGGCGCGCCGCTCGGCCGGGGCGTCGTGGACCGGGCCGGGCCGCACCGCCGACGGCCACGCCGTCCAGGTGCTCGCGAACGTGCAGGACGGACCCGGCGCGGTCGTCGCGGCGGCCGAGCCGGTGGAGGGCTTCGGTCTCTACCGCACCGAGTTGAGCTTCCTCGACCGTTCCGCCGAGCCGACGGTCGACGAGCAGGCGGCGATCTACGGCGAGGTGTTCGCTGCGGCGGGCGCGGGCGCGAAGGTCGTGGTGCGCACGCTCGACGCGGGCTCGGACAAGCCGTTGAAGTTCGCCGACATGGGCGACGAGCCGAATCCGGCGCTGGGCGTGCGGGGGCTGCGCATCGCCGACAGCCGCCCGGAGCTGCTCGACCATCAGCTCGACGCCATCGCCCAGGCCGCGGGGCGGAGCGAGGCCGACGTGTGGGTGATGGCGCCGATGGTCGCGGTGCCGTCGGAGGCCGCCGCGCTGGCCGAGAAGCTGCACTCGCGCGGGCTGACGGCGGGCGTCATGATCGAGACGCCGTCGGCGGCGCTGCTGGCCGACCGCGTGTTGGAGCACGTCGACTTCGTGTCGATCGGCACCAACGACCTCAGTCAGTACACCTTCGCGGCCGACCGCATGGCGTCGTCGCTGAGCCATCTGACCGACCCGTGGCAGCCTGCGCTGCTGGTGCTGATCGAGCGGGTCGCGCAGGCCGGTCAGGCGGCGGGCAAGCCGGTGGGCGTGTGCGGCGAGGCGGCGGCCGACCCTCTGTTGGCCTGCGTGCTCGCCGGGTTGGGCGTCACCTCGCTGTCCTGCGCGGCCACGGCGGTGCGCAGTGTGGGCGCGCAGTTGTCGTCGGTGACGCTGGCGCAGTGCCAGGAGGCCGCCCGCGGAGCCCTCGCGGCGGCCGATCCGCAGGCCGCCCGCGAGGCCGCCCGCGCCGCACTCAGCTGAGGACTACTCCGCGCGGGTGATCGGGAAGAGAATCGCCTCCCGGATGCCGATGCCCTGCAGCAGCATGACGAGGCGGTCGACGCCGAGCCCCATGCCTCCGGCGGGGGGCATGCCGAACTCCAGCGCGCGCAGGAAGTCCTCGTCGACGTCCATCGCCTCGGGGTCGCCCGCGGCCGCCAGCCGGGCCTGCTCCTCCAGCCGCTCGCGTTGGATGACGGGGTCGTTGAGCTCGGTGTAGGCGGGGGCCAGCTCGACGCCGTTGATGATGAGGTCCCACGCCTCGACCAGGCCCGGCGTGCTGCGGTGCTTCTTGGCGAGCGGGCGGACCGACTCGGGGTAGTCGCGCACGAAGGTCGGCTGGATGAGGGTGTGCTCGACCAACTTCTCATACAACTCCAGCACGATCTCGCCCGCGTCCCAGTGCGGTTGCAGGGCGACGCCGTGGGTTTCGGCGAGGGCGCGCAGCGTGGCCGCGTCCGTCTCGACGTCGACCGGCTGACCGACGGCCTCGGTGACGAGCTCGTATATGGTCGCGTGACGCCACTCGCCCTCGAGGTCGATCTGCGAGCCGTCGCGGCCCGGCACGACGGTCTTGCCGACGGCGCGCGCGGCGTTCACGACGAGGTCGCGGGTGAGCGCGGCCATCGTGTCGTAGTCGCCGTAGGCCTCGTACGCCTCGAGCATCATGAACTCGGGGTTGTGGGTGTTGTCGACGCCCTCGTTGCGGAAGGTCTTGCCGATCTCGTAGACGCGGTCGATGCCGCCGACGAGCGAGCGCTTGAGGTGGAGTTCGAGCGCGATCCGCAGCAGGGCGGGCTCGTCGAAGGCGTTGACGTGGGTGGCGAAGGGGCGGGCCGCCGCGCCGCCGTTGGTGTGCTGCAGGACGGGCGTCTCGACCTCGATGTAGTCGCGTCGGTCGAGGGTCGCGCGCAAGGACTGGAGCACTTTGGCCTTGACGCGGACGTTCTCGCGCGCCTCCGGCCGGACGATGAGGTCGACGTAGCGCAGCCGGGTGCGGGCCTCGTCGGACAGCGGCTTGTGCTCGTTGGGCAGCGGCCGGAGGGTCTTGGCGGCGAGGGCCCAAGAAGTCGCCTGAACGCTCAGCTCGCCGCGACGGCTGGTGATGACCTCGCCGGTGACGGAGAGGTGGTCGCCGATGTCGACGAGTCGCTTGTAATCGGCGAGGGACTCCTCCCCTACCTCGGCGAGCGAGAGCATGGCCTGCAGTTCGGCGCCGTCGCCCTCGCGCAGCCGCGCGAAGCAGAGCTTGCCGGTGTTGCGCATGAAGATGACGCGACCCGCGACCGAGACGGTCTCGCCGCTGTGGTGGTCGGCCCCCAGCGCCTCGGCGTCGTAGGCCTCCACGATCTGCTTGAGCGTGTGGGTGCGCGGCACGCTGATCGGATACGGGGCGACCCCGCCCTCCAACAGCTCGGCCCGCTTCTCACGGCGGATCCGCAACTGCTCGGGCAGGTCGTCGTCGGGCTCAGACACGGGTACGTCGGTCACGGGGCGAGTCTAGTTGTGGGGTCCGGGTCAGGATCGGGCGTCCAGGGTCGGGTGGGGCGAGCCCAGCAGGTTGCGGTCGGCGGTGACCAATGTCAACCCGTCAGCCACGACCTGAGCCATGAGCATCGCGTCAAACGGACCTCCATGCGGAAGTCTGAGATCGGGGAGAAGGCGCACATGACGCTGCGCCACCGGCAACTCTTCCATGCCCGCGTTCAGGGCGCCCACAACGATCTCTTGCGGCTCGTACGCCAAGCGTCCCTTCAGGTGCTTGATCGTCAGTTCCCAGGTCGTGATGGGCGAGAAGAACACCGTGGCCGTGCTTTGGATCAGTTCTCGGGAACGCTACGACAAACGCTCAGGCTCATAAAGAAACCACAGCAACACATGCGAGTCAACCAGCAGGCTCATCGGCATCCATACTCGCGAAGAACTCTTCCCAGACCTCCGGGTCCGGTCCGATCAGATCCTCCGACCCCAGATCGACGGCGGGGTCCCGCCGATGCGCCAACACCCCGAGGCGAATCCGCCGACGTTTGGGGGCGGGGCTCAGCACCATGTCGGCCTCGCCGTGTTCTCCGATGTAGACCGTCTCCCCCGCACGGACACGCTTCGCCACCGCGTCCCAGCGCGTCCCCACCTCGCTCGTCGGCATCACATCAGTCATGTCCCGACGGTAGATCGCCCACCCGCACCGGTCAAGGAAAGAGCAGTATCGACGACAGTCCCACACCACCCGCCAGACACGACCTCGCCCCGCAACCCGACCAGGGCAGCGCCCGGTAGCGTCAGGCGGGTGGTCCGACAAGAGAAGGCGAAGCCGACGACCGCGATCGTCGTCGTCGGGTTGATCGCCGTGACGGTCGGCATCGCCGGGGCCGTGCTCGACACGCGCGACGCCCAGACCGACGCGACCCGCACCGCCAATCCGACGTCGCCGACCTTCAGCGTCACTCCGATGCCGCTGCCGACCACCGAGACGCCGAAGCCGGTCCCCGTCCGAGGCGAGGACGGCGTCTATCGGATCGACGGCCACCTCGTCGTCAACAAGACCTACCCGCTCCCGGCCGACTACGCCCCCGGCGGCCTCACTCCCGAGACGCAGGCCGCCTTCGACGCCATGCGCGCCGACGCCGCCCAGGCGGGCGTCTCGCTGCGCATCGTCTCCGGCTACCGCAGCTTCGGCGACCAGCAGACCACCTACGACGGAAACGTCGGCAGCAAAGGCCCCGAGCTCGCCGACCGGCTCTCCGCCCGCCCCGGGCACTCCGAGCACCAGGCCGGCCTCGCCATCGACGTCAACTCCCTCTATCCCAGCTTCGGCTCCACCCCCGAAGGCCGCTGGGTCGCCGACAACGCGCACCGCTTCGGCTTCGTCGTCCGTTACCCCGACGGCAAAGAGCAGGTCACCGGCTTCACCTACGAGCCGTGGCACCTGCGCTACTTCGGCGTGGAGCTCGCGACCGTCCTCCACGAAGGCGGCCTGACGTTCGAGGAGTACTACGGTCTCACCTCGGTCTATCCCGAATAGCCCCGGCTGCATTGCGCTCGTGCACCAGCCGCAGACCGGTCAGCGTCAGATGCGGGTCGCGATGGGTGATCGAGCCGCAATGGTCCACCACCACGTCCGAATACGAACCCGTGACGATCACCGCGACGTCCTCGACATGCGTGTCCAGCGCCTCGATCATGCGCTCCACGACCCCGTCGACCAAGCCCGCGAACCCGTAGACCGCGCCGGACTGCACCGCCTCGACCGTGTTCTTGCCGATCACGTGCCGGGGAGCCGCCAACTCGACGCTGCGCAGCTGCGCCCCCCGCCGCGCCAGCGCCTCCAGCGACAGCTCGATCGCCGGGGCGATGGCGCCGCCGACGTACCGGTTCGACTCGTCGACCACGTCGAAGATCG
Source organism: Aeromicrobium sp. (assembly GCF_047606445.1). GTDB lineage: Bacteria > Actinomycetota > Actinomycetes > Propionibacteriales > Nocardioidaceae > Aeromicrobium. The sequence continues at coordinate 17,073 of NZ_JASGEK010000037.1, forward strand.
TCGCGGTGCCGTTCATGTCGACGACGATGGCCGGCCCCCCGTACAGCTCGGCGGCGGCCAGCGCGTTGACGATCCGGTCGGCCCCGACCTCGCGCGGGTTGTCGGTGTGGATCGGGATGCCCGTCTTGACCCCCGGCCCCACGACCGACACCGGCAGATCGGCGTAGTACCGCTCCAGCATCGAACGCAGCTCCGCCTGGATCGACGGGACCGTGCAGCACATCGCCACGGCCTCGACCTCGGCCAGCCCCGCCGCGCGCACGAAGCCGTGCGCCAGCAGGTGCCACTCGTCGGCGGTCCGACGGGGCTCGGACGACACCGTCCAGTGCCGCACGAGCCTCGCCCCGTCGAACGCTCCGATGACCGACCGGCTGTTGCCGACGTCGAGGGCGAGCAGCGTCACGCCCGGCTCACGGCGAGCGGGTTCGCCGTGATGTCCCCCCGCAGCAGTCCGGTGCCCGGCAGCGCCTCGGCCGGGTCGGACCCGGTGCCGATGATGTGGTTCTCGGCGTCGACGAACACGACGTTCGGCTCGAAGGCGCGCGCCTCGGCGTCGTCCATCTGCCCGTAGGCGATGAGGATGACGAGGTCGCCCGGCTGCACGATGCGGGCGGCCGCGCCGTTGATGCCGATGACGCCGGAGCCGCGCTCGCCCTCGATCACGTAGGTGACGAGGCGGGCCCCGTTGTCGATGTCGACGATGTGGACCTGCTCGCCCGGCAGAAGGTTCGCCGCGTCCATCAGGTCGGCGTCGACGGTCACCGACCCCACGTAGTGCAAGTCGGCCTGCGTGACGGTGGCGCGATGGATCTTGGAGGTCATCATGGTGCGCAACATGGTCAGTTTCCTTCCGGGACGGCGCCGAGGGTCACGGCGCAGTTGTCGAGCAGCCGGGGCTGGCCGACACGGGCGGCGAGGAGCAGACGTCCCTCGCCGGACTGGGGGGCCTCGCCGAGATCGGGCGAGGTGACGGCGACGTAGTCGGGGCTGATCCCCGCTCGCGCCAGGCAGTCGGCGGCCGCCTCACGGACGACCTGCGCGCCCTGCGGACCGGCGGCGACCCCGGCGGCGAGCGCCTGCGAGATCGTCACGGCCAGCTGGCGCTCCTCGTCGTTCAGGTAGCGGTTGCGCGAGCTCATCGCGAGCCCGTCGGCCTCCCGCACGGTGGGGCAGCCGACGACCTCGACGCCGAGGCACAGCGCGTCGGCCATCAACCGGATCAGCGTGAGCTGCTGGTAGTCCTTCTCGCCGAACACCGCGACGTCGGGGCGCACCAGGCCGAACAGCTTGGCGACCACGGTCAGCACGCCGCGGAAGTGCGTCGGCCGGGCCGCGCCCTCGAGGATCGTGCCGAGCGGGCCGGGGTCGACGGTCACCTGGTCGCCCGTGCCGTGCGGGTACATCGTGGCGACCTCGGGCGCGAAGACGACGTCGACCTCGGCCTCGGCGCAGCGCTCCAGGTCGGCCTCCCAGGTGCGCGGGTACTGGCCGAAGTCCTCGCCCTCGGCGAACTGCGTCGGGTTGACGAAGATCGACACGACGAGCGTCCGGCCGAGCGGGCGGGCGTGCTCCATCAACCGCACGTGCCCGTCGTGCAGGGCGCCCATCGTCGGGACGAAGGCGACCGTGCCCTCGCACAGCTCACGCAGTTCCTGCGGGGTGCGGGCGACCTGCGGCCGGGCGCTCATGACTGCGTCTCCTTGGTCAGCGCGGCGCGCAGCTCGGCGGCCGCGGCCTCGTCGAGACGCCGGTCGCGGACCGCGCGGCCGACCGTGGCCGACGACAGCGCGGCGTAGGTGTCGGCGATCTCGGGGTCGGCGATGGCCGCGACGTGCTCGCGGACCGTGCCGACGTCGCCGCGCGCCACCGGGCCGGTCAGCGCGGCGTCGCCGTAGGCGAGCGTGTTGGTCAGCGCGGCGCTCAGCAGCGGCTCCAGCACCGCCGAGGGGTCGCTGACGCCGATCGAGCGCAGCAGGTCCATCGCCTGGTTGACGACGGTGACGATGTGGTTGGCGCCGTGGGCGAGGGCCGCGTGGTAGACGACCCGGTCGGCCTCGGCGATCCAGACCGGCGTGCCGCCGACGGCCTGCGCCAGCTCGGCGACCTCGGCCCGGTCGGCGGGCTCGGCGGTCAGGCCCATGACACAGCCCCGGTCGAGGTCGACGTGGCTGCCGGTGAAGGTCATCGCCGGGTGGAAGGCGGCGGTGCGGGCCCCGGCGGCGGCCATCGCGGCCAGCACGGCGCGGCCGTGGCGGCCGCTCGTGTGCAGCACCAACTGGCCCGGACGCACGTGCGGGGCGAGCTCTGCGGCGACCGCCTCCAGCGCGTCGTCGGGGACGGCGAGCAGCAGCACGTCGCAGGCGGCGACGACCTCGGCGGGCTCGGCGACCGGCACGCCCGGCAGCAGGGTTCCGGCGCGCAGCTGGGAGGCCCCCGAACGGGCGCTGACGCCGACGACCGGGTGGCCGGCGGCCCGCAGCCGTGCGCCGAGCACGGCGCCGACGCGGCCGGAGCCGACGACGCCCAGGGCAGAGCGAATTCGCTTCATCTGAGTGCCTTTCCGTTCCAGTCCCCGAGGGGTACCAGACGTTTCTGACGGCGTCAGTCTACTCCTGAACAGCCCGCCCGCATCGTGATCCGCGTCACGCCCCACCCTCCCGCCAGGGCGGTGAGTTGTCCACCTTTCCCACCCGAGCGGTGGCTCATCCACCCTATGAGCGCTCATAGGGTGGATGAG
>NZ_JASGEK010000038.1:0-26115 GCF_047606445.1 Aeromicrobium sp.
CCGCCCGCCCAGCCCGCGCCGCCGACGGCGCAGTCGCCCGTCACGCCGCCGCCTGCCGGCTCCGTCCTACCCCCCCCTGGCAGCCCGGTCACGCCGCCCCCCGGCGGAGTCCTGCCGCCCCCGACCACCTTCGCCGCCCCGCCGCAGAGCACCGGCCGCGGCTCCAAGACAGGCCTGTGGATCGTCCTCGGCGTCTTGGTGGCGCTCCTGCTCTTCAGCGGCGTCGGCATCGGCGTCTGGGCGCTGACCAAGGGCGACGACGAGAAGGAGAGCACCACCGACAGCGAGACCACCGACGACGACGAGAGCGACGATCCGACGGAGGAGCCCGGGGACCTTGACTGCGACGACCTCGACGACCTGTCCGAGGCCGTCGCGGATCTCAACTACTGGTGGCCCGGCGAGGACCAGGACACCTTCGACGACGCCGTCGCCGTCATCGAGGATTTCGAGGACCACGGCGACGAGGACCTCGCCGACTGGGCCGACACGTGGCTCGAGTACGCCGACACCCTCGAGAACTGGACCGACGATCCCAGCGAGGTCTGGGACTCCCCCGAGTCAGAGGCCTCCGACGCCGCGCAGTACGATCTGGACGACCTCATCTACGACGAGTGCTGAGCATCGCGCCGGCGGCGGTCCTCTGGGACCTCGACGGCACGCTGGTCGACACCGAGCCGCTCTGGTTCGCCGCCGAGACCGAGCTCGCCGCCCGGCTCGGCGGCGTCTGGACGCCGCGGGACGCGATCGGCCTGGTGGGCTCCGACCTCCGCGCGGCCGGTCGGCGGCTCCGTGAGCGCTTCGACGCCGACATGGAGGCCGACGAGATCGTCGACTTCCTCGTCGCACGGGTCCGTCAGGGCCTCGTCGGCGGAACCCCCTGGCGTCCGGGGGCACGCGAGCTGTTCGCCGCCTATGCCGCGCTCGGCGTTCCCCAGGCGCTCGTCACCATGTCCTACGCGACGCTGGCCGAGCCGGTCGTCGCCGCGCTGCCCTTCGCCGCGGTCGTCACCGGCGACCGGGTCCGTCACGGCAAACCCCATCCCGAGCCCTATCTGACCGCAGCCGCGGAACTCGGCGTGGACCCGGCCGCCTGTCTGGCCGTCGAGGACTCCGAGACCGGCGCCACCTCGGCCACGGAGGCCGGCTGCTTCGTGTTGACCGTGCCTCACATGGTTCCGATCGCCGCCCGCTCGCGGCGTCGTCAGGCCGTCTCGCTGCGCGATCTGACCCCGGAGGGCGTCGTGGCCCTCTGGGCCGAAGGGTAGGCCGAGGACATGGTGTCGCCGACGACCCTGCGCGTCGGACGTCTGTGGTCGGCGCCGTTGCTGGTCCGGCCGGGCGCCCTCGTGATGGCCGGGCTGCTCGTGGTCGTGCTCGCCACGCGTTTCGACGCGCTCGGCGAGGAGCGGCCCTGGCTCGTCGCGGCGGCGGCGGTCGCCGCCCTGTTCGTCTCGCTTCTGCTGCACGAGGCGGCCCATGTGGCGGCGGCCCGCTTCTACCGGGCGCCCGTCGAGTCGGTGACCCTGCACCTCATGGGCGGGGAGACGCTCGTCGCCGCCAGCAGCGCCACGCCGCGACAGGAGCTGGTCACCGCCGGGTCGGGACCGCTCGCCTCGATCCTGCTCGGCCTGTCGGGCCTCGGCGCCGCCCCGACGATGACCGACGGAACTCTGGCCGCCCGCGTCGTCGAGGCGCTGGGTTGGGTGAACCTCGTCGTCGCGGCGGTCAACCTGTTGCCCGCCGCCCCGCTGGACGGCGGCCGCATGCTGCGCGCGCTCGGCTGGGCCGCGACCGGCGACGAGCGCAAAGGCCTCGTGATCGCCGCCCGTTGCGGACAGATCGGAGCGCTGGCCGCGACCGCCGTGGGAGCGTGGCTGCTGACGCGCGGCGGGCTCGAGGTCTGGCTGCACGCGGGGCTGTGCGGGCTGCTCGCGGTGTTCATGTGGCAAGGTTCCTCCCAGTCGCTCCGGCGCGTCGACCGGGCGCGGCGTGTCGAGGCACTCGACGTCCGCAGCCTGTTCGAGGACGCCGCTCCCGACGCCGGTTGGCCGTCGCTCTCGGTCGAGGCGCGCGGGAGCGACCTGCTGCGGGCGATGGCGTGCGAGCCCTCCGACGCCTACGCCGTGGTCGACCTCCACGGGACCGTGCTGGGCACGCTGCGCACCGAGACCGTCAACCGTGCCTACCGAGCGGGAGCCCGATAGATGACCAGCCCCGAGTTACCCCCCGAGCCCCTCTGGACGCGTCGGGGGCCGTTCGCACCCGGCGAGTGGGTGCGGTTGACCGACGCCAAGGGCCGTAAGCACAACATCCAGTTGGTTCGCGGCAAGGAGTTCTCCACGAAGAAGGGGCAGATCCGCCATGACGACATCCTCGACCGGCCCGAGGGGATCGTCGTGGAGGCGTCGCTCGGCGGCGAGTACCAGGTCTTCCGGCCGTTGCTGAGCGAGTACGTCGTGTCGATGCCGCGCGGCGCGGCGATCATCTATCCGAAGGACGCCGCGCAGATCCTCGCCGCCGCCGACGTCTATCCGGGGGCGCGCGTCGTGGAGGCCGGGGCCGGCTCGGGCAGCCTGACCGCCTGGCTGCTGCGCGCCATCGGCCCGACCGGGAGCCTGGGCTCGTATGAGATCCGGGAGGACTTCGCCGAGATCGCGCGCAAGAACATCGGCCAGATCGCCGACGGCCACCCGGCGTGGACGCTGACCGTCGGCGACGTGCGCGAGGTGATCGCCGAGCCGGAGATCGACCGGCTCATCCTCGACATGGTCGATCCGTGGACCTGCGTGCCGCTGGCGGGCGAGCGGCTGGCCCCCGGCGGCGTCGTCTGCGGCTACGTCGCCACGACCACCCAGCTGTCGCTCTTCGTCGAGACGCTCCGCGAGCACGGAGAGTTCACCGAGCCGCGCGCGTGGGAGACGCTGGAGCGCGACTGGCACGCCGAAGGCCTGGCCGTGCGCCCGGCGCACGGGGCCGGCTCTCACACCGCCTATCTCGTGACGGCGCGGCGCATGGCCCACGGCCAGCGCGCCCTCGCCAAGACCCGGCGTCCCGCCCCCGGCGCCTACGGCCCGGACTACCACGGCCCGCGCCCGGCGGGCATGGACGACGACACGTCGCGCATGACCTGAGATGTCACCTGCCTGTCACGTCCGCCCGGTAGGGTCGACGCTGTGACCAGGAGGTGACGCGATGCGCGAGGACGACCCCCGCCCGACCGATCAGACCCGCGTGCGCGAGCTGGAGGCGCGGCTGGCCCGCACCGCCGCGCAGAACACCCGGCTGGCCGAGACGCTGAACGCCGCGCGCGACCAGATCGTCACACTCAAGGAGCAGGTCGACAAGCTCGCCCAGCCCCCGGCGGCCTTCGGCACGTTCCTCCACCTCAGCGACGACGACAGCGCCGACGTGGTCGTCGGCGGCCGCAAGATGCGCGTCACCGTCAGCCCGACGATCGACCGGACGACCTTGCGGCGCGGCCAGGAGGTCATCCTCAACGAGGCGATGAACGTCGTCGAGGCGCTCGCCTTCGAGAACGTCGGCGAGGTCGTGATGCTCAAGGAGGTCCTGGCCGACGGCGCCCGCGCCCTGGTGCTGAACCACACCGACGAGGAGCGGGTGGTCCGCATCGCCGACAGCCTCGCCGAGGAGAAGCTGCGCGCCGGCGACTCGCTGCTGCTCGACGCCAAGTCGGCGCACGTCTACGAGAAGGTGCCCAAGAGCGAGGTCGAGGAGCTGGTGCTCGAAGAGGTGCCCGACGTCGACTACACGAGCATCGGCGGCCTCGGCGCGCAGGTCGAGATCATCCAGGACGCCGTCGAGCTGCCCTACCTGCACCCGGAGGTCTTCGTCGAGCACGAGCTGCGTCCGCCGAAGGGCATCCTGCTCTACGGACCGCCCGGCTGCGGCAAGACGATGATCGCCAAGGCGGTCGCGGCGTCGCTGGCCCGCAAGGTGTCGGAGCGCACCGGCGAGGAGGGCCGCAGCTACTTCCTCAACATCAAGGGCCCGGAGCTGCTCAACAAGTACGTCGGCGAGACCGAGCGGCACATCCGGCTGATCTTCTCGCGGGCTCGCGAGAAGGCCGGCGAGGGCACGCCGGTCATCGTGTTCTTCGACGAGATGGACTCGCTGTTCCGCACGCGCGGGTCGGGGGTGTCCAGCGACGTCGAGAACACGATCGTGCCGCAGCTGCTCAGCGAGATCGACGGCGTCGAGGGTCTGCAGAACGTGCTGGTCATCGGCGCGTCGAACCGCGAGGACATGATCGACCCGGCGATCCTGCGCCCGGGCCGCCTCGACGTGAAGATCAAGATCGAGCGACCCGACGCCGAGGCCGCCCGCGACATCTTCGGCAAGTACCTCACCAGCCGGTTGCCGCTGCACGCCGACGACCTCGCCGTGCACGCTGGCGACCGCGACGCCTGCGTGGCGGGCATGATCCAGCGCGCCGTCGAACGCATGTACTCCGAGACCGAGGAGAACCAATTCCTCGAGGTCACCTACGCCAACGGCGACAAAGAGGTCCTGTACTTCAAGGACTTCAACTCCGGCGCGATGATCCAGAACATCGTCGACCGCGCCAAGAAGATGGCGATCAAGGACTTCTTGGAGCGCGACCAGCACGGTCTGCGCGTGCAGCACCTGTTGCAGGCGTGCGTCGACGAGTTCAAGGAGAACGAGGACCTGCCGAACACGACCAACCCGGACGACTGGGCACGCATCTCCGGCAAGAAGGGCGAGCGCATCGTGTTCATCCGCACCCTTGTCTCGGGCAAGTCCGGCGGCGAGCCGGGCCGGTCGATCGACACCGTCGCGAACACCGGGCAGTACCTCTGAGCGGCCTCGACCTGCGCGCGGTCGGCTACGACAGCGACGACGCGCGGCGGTTGACCGACGAGGTGCAAGCCGAGTACGCGCGGCGCTACGGGGGAGAGGGCGACATCTCGCCCATCGACCCGGCGCAGTTCGAGCCGCCGGACGGGCTGTTCCTCATCGGTTACTCGGACGGCGTTCCCGCCGCAATGGGCGGATGGCGGCGCGGCGGTCCGCACGGGTCGAGCGACGTCGAGGTCAAGCGCATGTACGTGCGCCCGGCCTTCGCCCGCCAGGGCCACGCCCGGGCGCTGCTCGCGGAGTTGGAGCGAACTGCCGCCGAGGCCGGCGCGACCCGTCTGGTCCTGGAGACCGGGACCGCCCAACCCGAAGCGCTCGCCCTCTACGAGTCGTCGGGCTTCGAGCCCGTCGCGCCGTTCGGCTTCTACGCCGCCTACGACGATTCCCGCCACTACGCGAAGACGCTTCGGTAGGTCCGGCTTCGCTTTCGCTGGAAGAGCGTCACGAAGTGGCGTTACTGTGAGTCCATGACGTTCACACGCATCACCGTCGATCCTCTGAAGATGGGCGGCGTTCCCATCATCCGTGACCTTCGTATGCCCGTGTCGACCGTCGTGAAGTTGATCGCCGACGGCCAGAGCGTCGAAGACATCCTCGCGGGTTTTCCCGATCTGGAACGAGAGGACATCGCTGAGTCACTGCGTTTCGCCGCAGCGGCCGTCGACGAGCGGCAAGTACCGCTGTTGAGCGCGTGAGGCTCCTCCTCGACCAGAACATCGACGCCCGGATTCCAGCGTTGCTCTCGCCGGAGAAGTTCGATGTCGTACACACGCGAGAACTGGGACTTAACCGCGCTCTCGACACGGAGATCCTCGACTACGCCCACCAGCATGATCGCGTCCTCGTCTCGGCGGACACCGACTTTGGAGAGTTGCTCGCGATCAGCGGAGCCGCGAGCCCCTCGTTACGTCCTGGTGCGACGGATCAACGGCGTCGACCATCAGACCATCGCCCGCTTGATCGATCGCCATGTCCCCGATTTCTCCGAGGACCTCGCCTCCGGGGCGATCGTCGTGATCGGCCAAGAAGTGATCCGCGTCCGCGCGCTGCCCATCGCGTGACCATGCCGAGTCTCCGTAGGCTGAGCCCATGACCGTCCACAGGGTGCAGGGCAGCGAGGTCGAGTACGGGATCGTCGTGCAGGGGCAGCCCCAGGCCAATCCGATGGTCGCCTCGACGCAGGTGGTCAACGCCTACGGCTCGGCGCGTCGGCTGACGCGACGCGCGCGCTGGGACTTCGAGGAGGAGAGCCCGCTGCGCGACGCCCGCGGCTTCGACCTCAGCCGCGCGGCGGCCGACCCCTCGCAGCTGACCGACGAGGACCTAGGACTGGCCAACGTCATCCTCACCAACGGCGCGCGGCTCTACGTCGACCACGCCCACCCCGAGTACTCCAGCCCCGAGGTCACGAGCCCCCGCGACGTCGTGGTCTGGGAGAAGGCCGGCGAGGAGGTCATGCGGGAGGCGGCCGCGCTGGCCAGCCAAATCTCCGGCCAACCGCCGATCACGCTCTACAAGAACAACGTCGACAACAAGGGCGCCTCCTACGGCTCGCACGAGAACTACCTCATGGACCGAGCCGTCCCCTTCGAGCGGATCGTCCAGCACCTGACGCCCTTCCTCGTCTCCCGGACGATCGTCTGCGGCGCCGGGCGGGTCGGACAGGGCCAGGACGGCTCGACCCACGCTTTCCAGATCAGCCAGCGCGCCGACTACATCGAGGTGCCGGTCGGCTTGGAGACCACGCTCAAACGCCCCATCGTCAACACGCGCGACGAGCCGCACGCCGACCCGAAGCGCCACCGACGCCTGCATGTGATCCTCGGCGACGCGAACTGCTCCGAGACGGCCATCTACCTCAAACACGGCCTCACCTCGCTCCTGCTCGCGATGGTCGAGGCGGGGGAGACGATCACCGAGCTCGACCTCGCCGACCCGGTGGCGGCCCTGCACGCCATCTCACACGACCCCACGCTCAGGACCACCGTGCCGCTGGCCGACGGACGGGAGCTCACCGCGATCGACCTGCAACGCGAGTACCTGGCCCGCGCCGCCGACTTCGTCGACCGGCGAGGCGAGCGCGACGGACAGACCGCCGACGTGCTCGACCGCTGGGCCGATGTCCTCGACCGGCTCGCCCGTGACCCCCGCGAGTGCGCCGACCTGCTCGACTGGGTCGCCAAACTCGACCTGTTGGAGCGTTACCGCGAGCGCGACGGCCTCGACTGGGACCACGCGAAACTACATCTGATCGACCTGCAATACCACGACATCCGCCCTGAGAAGGGCCTGTTCCACCGGCTCGTGCGGACCGGCCGGATGCGCCGGATCGTGGACCCGTCGGAGATCGCCGCCGCCGTCGCCACACCTCCCGTCGACACGCGTGCCTGGTTCCGTGGGACCTGCCTGCGTCGCTTCGGCGCCGACGTCGCGGCCGCCTCCTGGGACTCGGTCGTCTTCGACCTGCCGGGCCACGCCTCGCTGCAGCGGGTGCCGACGCTCGACCCGTCGCGCGGCACCCGCGCCCATGTCGAGGAGCTGTTCGACCGTGTCGCGACGGCGACCGAGTTGGTGCGGGCCCTCACGCACTAGGCTGAGGCCATGCCCGAGCAGCAGCATCAGAGCAGCAGCCAATCCTCCGCCGACGAGGCCGAGGAAGTCGTCGAGACGCCCGTGGTCGACGCGGAGGCGAAAGCGAGTCTCGACGCCGACGTCGACGCGATCCTCGACGAGATCGACGACGTGCTGGAGGAGAACGCCGAGGAGTTCGTGCGCGGCTTTGTGCAGAAGGGCGGCCAGTGATGCTGCCGGACGCCTTCCGCACGGCGGGCACCTCGTCCTTCGCCGAGTTCCTGTCCCAGCACGCCCCCGACCAGCTGCCCGGCGCCCGGGCGACGTCGGCGGCCGGGCTCGGCCAGGTCACGCACGGCACGACGATCGTCGCGGCGACCTTCCCCGGCGGCGTGGTCATGGCCGGCGACCGCCGCGCCACGATGGGCAACGTCATCGCGCAACGCGACATCCAGAAGGTCTTCCCGACCGATGAGTTCTCCTGCGTCGGCATCGCGGGCACCGCGGGCATCGCCATCGAGATGACCCGGCTGTTCCAAGTGGAGTTAGAGCACTACGAGAAGGTCGAGGGCACCGTCTTGTCGACCGACGGCAAGGCCAACCGGCTCGCCGCGCTCATCCGCGGCAATCTGGGCCTGGCCATGCAGGGCCTCGCGGTCGTGCCGATGTTCGCCGCTTTCGACACTGACGCCGGTATCGGCCGGGTGTTCGGCTTCGACGTCACCGGCAACGCCCACGAGGAGCGCACCTTCGCCACGGTCGGCTCGGGCTCGCTGTTCGCCCGGGGCGCGCTGAAGAAACTCTGGCGGCCCGACTTGTCCGAGTCCGGCGCGGTCACCGCCTGCGTGCAGGCGCTCTACGACGCCGCCGACGACGACTCGGCCACCGGCGGTCCCGATGTCGCCCGTCGCATCTTCCCGATGGTCGCGGTGATCACCTCGGGCGGCGTGCGTCTGCTGAGCCAGGACGAGGCCGCCGGCGTCGCCGACGAGATCGTCACCGCCCGCCGCACCGCGCCCGACGGACCGTCGGCGCCCCTGATCTGAGAGGAGGCGTTATGACCGCGCCTTTCTACGTCTCGCCCGAGCAGTTGATGAAGGACCGGGCCGACTTCGCCCGCAAGGGCATCGCCCGCGGACGGTCCGTCGCCGTCGTCCAGTACGCCGACGGCATCCTGCTGGTCGCCGAGAACCCCTCGAACGCTCTGCACAAGATCAGCGAGATCTACGACCGGATCGGCTTCGCCGCCGTCGGCCGGTACAACGAGTTCGAGAATCTGCGCATCGCCGGGGTGCGCATGGCCGACCTGCGCGGCTACTCCTACGACCGTCGCGACGTCACCGCGCGGGGCCTGGCCAACGCCTACGCCCAGACGCTCGGCACGATCTTCTCGGCCGGCGGCGAGAAGCCCTACGAGGTGGAGCTGTTCGTCGCGGAGCTGGGGGAGGCGAGCGAGAGCGACCAGATCTACCGGCTCACCTACGACGGATCGGTCGCCGACGTGCGCGGCTGGAGCGTCATGGGCGGCACGACCGAGCCGGTCGAGCAGTGGCTCACCGAGCACTACCGCGAAGGCCTCGACCTGCCGGGCGCGCTGTCGCTGGCGCGGGCGGCGCTCGGCCACGACGCGGTCAACCCCCGCGAGATCGCCCCGGAATCGCTGGAGGTCGCGGTGCTCGACCGCACCCGCGCCCAGCAGCGCAAGTTCAAGCGGTTGACCGACGCCGCCGTCGCCGAGGCATTCGTCTAAGGGACGATCCTTAACGCCAGCTCCCGCAGATCCTCGGCGGTCAGGCCCGGGTAGCCGTGGCAGATCGCGAGCCACTCGGCCGGGATCGCCGAGGCGCCCCAGCGGGCGCCGAGCATGGCTCCGGCGATGGAGGCGACGGTGTCGGTGTCGTCGCCGATCCGGATGGCCGTGTGCAAGGCGTCGGTCAGATGGGAGCCGGTGTCGGGCGTCTGGACGACCGACGACCACGCCGCCTGGAAGGCCGTGACGACCCAGCCGTTCGGCCGGAAGGTCGACGGCGACTCGGTCTCGGCGGTGTCGATCCGCTGTTCCCAGAGCGCCCGGCGAGACTCCTCGACCCACGCGAGCCCGGAGCGGAGGTCGAACGCGTCATGCAGCGCCGCGTGACGGATGCCGAGGCACCACAGCACGCAGGCGTCGGCGGCCTCCGGGTCGTGGTGGGTCAGACCGCTCACCGCGCGTGCCGCCTCCGCGAGCGCGGCGGGGTCGTCGAGGTGGGCCAGCGCGACGGGGGAGGTGCGCATGAGCGAGCCGTTGCCGCCGCTGCGCCCGATCCGCTCGTGGACCGAACGCGCTGCCTCGGCCATCGCACGCCCCGTCGGCTCGCGTCCGACCAGACCGAGCACCCGCTGTGTCTGGATGCCGATGTCGGGCGGCCCGGACTCGTACCACTGACGGAATCTGAGCGCGACAGCGTCGAGCGCCGCCTCGCTCCGCAGGTCGACGCCGCTCGCCGCGACGTCGGCGACGGCCCAGGTCATGGCGGTGTCGTCGGTCCACTCGCCGGGCGCGAAGTTCCCCAACCCGCCGCCGATCATCGCCGGGGGAGCGTCGCCGAGCGGGGCCGAGCCGAACTCGTAGCCGGCGCCCAGCGCGTCGCCGACCGCCGCGCCCAGCAGCACTCCGGCGGCCCGGTCGGTGTCGATCATGTGTCCTCCTGGGTTCGGCGCATCTCGGCGGCGAGGGCCGGATTGCCCGTGTCGAGATGGCTCGTGATCCGCTCGCGCACCTCGGGCGCCTTGTTCTGGCTCAGCTTCGCACGGGCGTCGAAACGGGTCACCGGGATCCGCAGGCCCACCGCTCCCTTCGCGATCCGGCGGGCGTACGCCTCGTCCTCGGCCAAGGAGCGGCCGCCCGGACGGTCACGCTCGAATCGGTCGGTGAGATCGGACAGCAGCGCGTAGGTCTCCTCGCCCGACAACACCTTCGGCACGCCGTACAGATGCGCCGTCACATGGTTCCAGGTCGGCGCGAGGTCGCCCGTCTCGTACCAACTGGATGACACGTAGTCGTGTGGGCCCTGGACGATCACCAACATCTCGCGCTCGCCCGCCTCGTGCGCGACCTCGTCGGGCCGCCCGAAGTGGGTGAGCAGCACGAGGCCGTCGGCCGTCTCGTCCACCAGCGCCGGATAGTGCGAGGCCACCAGCCCGTTCGCGGTCCAGGACACGAAGGTCGCCCAGGGGTGACGGCGGACCAGCCGCTTGACCTCGGCGGTGTCGGTCATCAGATAACGCGGCGTCCATCGCATCTCAGGCTCTCCTCTCGCTGACGCGGGCTCGGACGGCTGTCAACGCGCCGCCGACGACGACCGCGCCGCCGAGAACCGTCGTCCAGCCGACCTTCTCATGCAGCAGCAGCGCGGCCCAGCAGACGCTCATCACCGGTTGGGCCAACTGGGCCTGGCTGACCTGCGCCATCGGGCCGATCGCCAGGCCTCGATACCAGGCGAAGAAGCCGAGGAACATGCTCACCGCCGCCAGATAGCCGAAGGCCGCCCAGTCCGCCCACGACCCCGTCGGCTGGTGGTGGCCGATCGAGAGCGCCGTCAGCGTCGCCATGACGGGCGAGGCTGACACGAGCGCCCAGGAGATCGTCTGCCAGGATCCGAGCTCGCGCGAGAGCAACCCTCCCTCGGCGTAACCGATCGCACAGACGACCACGGCGGCCAGGAGCAGCAGGTCCGACGGCCGTAGCTCGCCACCCCCGCCCTGGACGAGCGCGAAGACCACTGCGGCGACTCCACCGAGCGTCGCCGCGACCCAGAAGGCGCGGCCCGGCCGCTCCCGGCCGCGAAGCACCGCCATCGCGGCGGTGGCGGCGGGCAACACGGCGATCACCACCGCGCCGTGACTCGCCGACGCCGTGGTCAGCGCGTACGAGGTGAGCAGCGGGAAGCCGAGGACGACACCGCCGGCCACCACCGCGACCCGGAGCCACTGGACGCCGCGGGGAGCCCGCTGCCGGGTCAGCGCCAAGGCGAGCCCAGCCAGGACCGCCGCGACCACGGCGCGGCCCGATCCGACGAACAGCGGCGACATGGCGCCGTCTCCGACGACCACGCGGGTCAACGGCACGGTGAAGGAGAAGGCGAGGACGCCGAGCAGGCCCCATCCCAGACCGGCCCGCACGCCGAGTAGCGGCGAGCCCTGCCGGGGAGTAGCGCTATCGTCATGACTCATGACTGACAGTAGCAGTGAGCGGATCGCCGCCGCGCTGCGCGCCTGGATCGAGACGGCCCCGCCCGGCGCCCGGCTGCCCTCCAGCCGCGCGCTCGTCGCCCAGTTCGAGGCCAGCCCGGTCACCGTCCAGAAAGCGCTGCGCGCCCTGACCCGCCAAGGGCTGGTGGAGACGCGGCCCGGCGTCGGCGCCTTCGTACGGGAGTCCCGCGTCCTACAACCGCACGACTACGGCTGGCAGACGACCGCGCTCGGCGCCCCGCCCCGGCGCATCCCGCAACTCTCGGCGGCGCTGCGCGTCGTGCCGAACGACGTCATCGCCCTGCACTCCGGCTACCCCGACGCCGACCTCCTGCCGTCCCGCCTCGTGCGGTCGGCCCTCGCCCGCGCCGCCCGGGCCGAGACGGCCCTCAGCCGTTCACCGGCCGCCGGCCTGCCGGAGCTGCAGAGCTGGTTCGCGGCCGAGCTGGCGGCGGTCACCGCGCGGGGCCTCATCGCGCCGAAGGCCAGCGACGTCGTGGTCCTGCCGGGCAGCCAGAGCGGCCTCAGCACGCTGTTCCGCACCCTCGTCGGCGCGGGGGAGGCGCTGCTCATCGAGTCGCCCAGCTATTGGGGCGCGATCCTCGCTGCGGCCCAGGTCGGCGTGCGCCTCGTGCCGATCCCGGCCGGTCCACACGGCCCCGACCCGGCCGACGTCGAGCAGGCCTTCGCCCGCACCGGAGCGCGGGCCTTCTACGCGCAGCCGAACTACGCCAACCCCACGGGCGCGCAGTGGCCGCCGGACGTCGCCCGCCGCGTGCTCGACATCGTCCGGGACCACCATGCCTTCCTCATCGAGGACGACTGGGCGCACGACTTCGGCGTCACCACCGAGTCCTCCCCGCTGGCCGCCCACGACGACACCGGCCATGTCGTCTATCTCCGCTCGCTCACCAAGAGCGTCTCCCCGTCGGTCCGGGTCGCCGGCCTCATCGCACGGGGCCCGGCCCGCGACCGGATCCTCGACGACGTCCAAGCCCAGTCGATGTACGTCAGCCCGACCTTGCAGGCGGCCGCGCTCGACGTGGTCTCCCAGCCCGGCTGGCAGACCCACCGCCGGACGCTGCGCGACCAGCTCGCCCGCCGTCGCGATCTCCTCGTCGCGGCGATGGCCGGACACGCGCCCGCCGCGCAACTGGAGGCCGTGCCGCCCGGCGGCCTCAACCTCTGGTTCCGGCTGCCCGACGCCACCGACCTGCGCCGGCTCACCGCCGACTGCGAGGACGCGGGCGTCATCGTGGCCGCCGGCGACGACTGGTTCCCCGCCGAGCCGACCGGACGCTATCTGCGGCTCAACTACGCCGGACCCCATCCCGCCGCCTTCGCCGACGGCGCGCGGGTCGTCGGAAAAGCGCTGTCGCGGGACTAGGCTCTGGTCATGGACCGGCGCATCTTCGGTATCGAGAACGAATACGGGGTGACCTGCTCGTTCCGCGGACAGCGCCGCCTCTCGCCCGACGAGGTGGCGCGCTACCTGTTCCGACGCGTCGTCTCCTGGGGTCGCAGCAGCAACGTCTTCCTGCGCAACGGCTCGCGTCTCTACCTCGACGTCGGCAGCCATCCGGAGTACGCCACCCCCGAGTGCGACGACGTCGCCGAGCTCGTCACCCACGACAAAGCCGGCGAGCGCATCCTCGAGGCTCTCATGTTGGAAGCGCAGGAGCGGCTGCGCGAGGACGGCGTCGACGGCGACGTCTACCTGTTCAAGAACAACACCGACTCCGCGGGCAACTCCTACGGCTGCCACGAGAACTACCTCGTCAACCGGGGCGGCGAGTTCGGCCGCATGGCCGACATGCTCATCCCGTTCCTGGTGTCGCGGCAGATCATCTGCGGCGCGGGCAAGGTGCAACAGACCAGCCGCGGTCCCGTCTACACCGTCAGCCAACGCGCCGAGCACATCTGGGAGGGCGTCTCCAGCGCGACCACGCGCTCGCGCCCCATCATCAACACCCGCGACGAGCCGCACGCCGACGCCGAGCGCTACCGGCGCCTCCACGTGATCGTCGGCGACTCGAATATGAGCGAGACGACCACGCTGCTCAAGGTCGCCACCGCCGAGCTGGTGCTGCGCATGATCGAGGCGGGGGTGACGATGCGCGACCTCACCTTGGACAACCCGATCCGCGCGATTCGCGAGATCTCCCACGATCCCACCGGACGCCGCCCGGTGCTGCTCGCCAACGGCCGGGAGATGTCGGCGCTGGAGATCCAGGCCGAGTACTTCGGCAAGGCCGCCGACTTCATCGACCGTCACAGCCTGCGCACGCCGGTGATCGACCGCGTGATGGACCTGTGGGAACGCACTCTCAAAGCCGTCGACTCCGGCGACCTCTCCTTGGTCGAGCGCGAGATCGACTGGGTGATCAAGCTGCGCCTGTTGGAGCGGTACCGCGCCAAGCACCAGCTCGGATGGGGCGACGCCCGCATGGCGCAACTCGACCTCGCCTATCACGACATCCGCCGCGACCGGGGGCTCTACTACCTCTTGGAGCGCCAGGGGGCCGTCGCCCGGGTCAGCCGCGACCTCGACGTCTTCCGCGCCAAGACCGTGCCGCCGCAAACCACCCGCGCCCGGTTGCGGGGGGAGTTCATCGCCCGCGCCAAGGAGCGCCACCGCGACTTCACCGTCGACTGGGTGCACCTGAAGCTCAACGACCAGGCGCAGCGCACCGTGCTCTGCAAGGACCCTTTCAAGGCCGAGGACGACCGTGTGCGCCGTCTGATCGACGGCATGTGACCCGTCGTCACCCCTGGTTGGCTACTGTTGGCCCCGGCCGTCGTCCGGCGTGCCCTTTCATGCGCTGATCTTCGAGGTATCCCTGTGCGCCGCAATGTCATTCTCGCCGTGTCCACCGTCGCGGTCATGGCGATCGTCTTCGCCCTACTCGTCTTCAAGCCTTTCGGCGGCCCCGAGTCGCTCCCCGGCGTCACGCTGAAGGACGGGAAGAAGCCGACCGTGACCATCGACGACGCGAAGGCGCTCAGCGAGGCACTCAAGGACGGCGACGGCCCCAAGTCCGCCGTCGTCGACAAGGGCGACGGAGCGGAGCTGGAGGAGGGCGACTACGTCAAGCTCAATCTCATCTCCGTCGAGAACACCGAGGGAGCCGAGCCCTTCTCGACCTATGACCAGGGCACGCCGCTGCCGCTGCAGCTCAAGGCCAGCGAGACCAGCGGCCTGCCCCAGGCGGTCGTCGACGAGCTGACCGACGTGAGGGAGGGCGCGAAGGTGCTCGTGGCCCTCACGCTCGCCGACATCTACGGCGACCAGGCTGAACAGGCCGAGGCGCAGGGCCAGGACCTCTCGCTCGTGATGGTCTACTACTTCGACTTGCAGGACCGCATCGAGGTCGCCCCGCACGGCGAGGAGCAGGATCTGCCCAAGGAGTCG
The DNA here is from genome assembly GCF_047606445.1 of Aeromicrobium sp. Taxonomy (GTDB): domain Bacteria; phylum Actinomycetota; class Actinomycetes; order Propionibacteriales; family Nocardioidaceae; genus Aeromicrobium. The sequence goes on from NZ_JASGEK010000038.1 coordinate 15,113, forward strand.
CCGGTGCCGGTCACCGACGGCGACGAGGTCACCGGCATCGAGGCCGGCGACGCCCCCGCGAAGGCCACCCAAGAGGTCTACACCGTCGTCGAGGGCGACGGCGCCAAGGTCGAGGAGACCGACGCGGTGTTCGTGAACTACCACGGCCAGATCTACCCGGCGGGCGAGACCTTCGACTCATCCTTCGAGAACGGGGGCCCGACGATTCTCGGGCTCAACCAGGTCATCCCGTGCTGGACCGAGGGGCTGGCCGGCGTCACGGTCGGCTCGCGCGTCGTGCTGACCTGCCCGGCTGACAAGGCCTACGGCGACAGCCCGCCCGAGGGCGGCCCCATCAAGGCCGGCGACGCGCTGACCTTCGTGATCGACGTCCTCGACCGGATCGACGTGCCCGAGGCCGAGGCCTCCTGATGCGCGCGCGCCTGGCCGCAGCGACGGGCGCGCCGACCTTCGTCGTCGACGTGCTCGAGGCGAGCTGAGAGTCCGTCGATGGCCGAGCGCAAGACCGAACGGTTGATGAACCTCATCTTCCTGCTGCTGTCGACCCGGCAGTTCCTCAGCAAGGAGCAGATCCGCGCGTCGATCCCGGACTACCAAGAGGTGTCCGAGGCGGCCTTCAACCGGACCTTCGAGCGCGACAAGGCGACCCTGCGCGAGCTGGGCGTGCCGTTGGAGGTCGGCAGCTTCGACCCGCTGCACGACGACGACCAGGGCTACCGCATCCCGCGGGCCGCCGCCGAGCTGCCCGACCTGGAGTTGACCGCCGAGGAGTCCGCCGTCATCGGACTGGCCGCGCAGTCCTGGGACCACGCCGACCTGGCCAGCCAGTCCGGCGCCGCCCTCATGAAGCTCAAAGCCGCCGGCGTCGAGATCGACACCAGCGCCCTGCCGCTGGCCCATCCGCGCATCGCCGCCTCCGAGCCCGCCTTCGACGCGATGCTGGCGGCCGTCCAGGAGCGTCAGCCGGTCCGGTTCCGCTACGGCCGCGTCGGGGACGAGCCGGTCGAGCGGCATCTGGAGCCGTGGGGAGTGCTGTCGTGGCAGGGGCGCTGGTATGTCGGCGGCCACGACCGCGACCGCGACGCGCCACGGATCTTCCGGCTCTCCCGAGTGCGCGGCGAGGTGCTGCCCGACGGACAGCCGGGCGACTACGAGCCGCCCGAGCAGCCGTCGGTGCGCGACCTGGCGGACTCGTTCATCTCGACCGAGCCGGTCGGCGAGGCGGTGCTGCGGGTCCGCCGCGACCGCGCCCTGCCGCTGCGCCGCCGCGCCACGTCGGTCACCCCCGTCGACGACCAGACCGACGAGGTCCGCGTCGGCTACCGGTCGAGCTGGGAGCTGGCCTCGCTGTCGGCCGCCTTCGCCGAGCACGTGGTCGTGGTCGGCCCCGACGACGTGCGCGCGCTGACGGTCGAACTGTTGGAACGCGCCCTGGAGGTGAACGCGTGAAGCCGTCCTCGCGCGACGTCCGCCGTCGCCTCGCGCTCATCCCGTATCTGCGCGGCAAACAGGGCGTGGCCGTCGACGAGGTGGCCCGCGAGTTCGGAGTCGCGCCGAAGGTGATCCGCCGCGACGTCGAGCAGATCACGATGACCGGCGTGGGCGCCTACGGCGGCGACCTCATCGACGTCGACTACCTGGCCTTCGAGAACGACGACCGCATCCATCTGTCCAACGCAGACGTCCTGACCCGTCCGCTGCGCATCAACGGCGGCGAGGCCGCGGCGCTCATCGTGGCGCTGCGGGCGTTGCGCGACGTCGCCGAGCCGGGTCAGGCCGCCGTGGTCGACTCCGCGCTCGACAAGCTGCACCGGGCGGCCGGGGAGCGGCCCGCCGAGGCCGTCGACGTCGTGGTCACGCCGGTGGCCCCCGCCATCCGTGCCGCCGTCACCGAGGCCTTCGAGCGCGACCGCCGTCTGGAGATCGTCTACGCCACCGCCTCGCGCGACGCCCTCACCACGCGGCAGGTCGACCCGATCGCCACTTTCAGCCGCGACGGCCACGACTACCTCGAGGCCTGGTGTCATCGGGCCGGAGGGGAGCGGTTCTTCCGTCTCGACCGGATGGACACCGCGACCGTCCTCGACACCCCGCGCGAGCGGGCGGCCGAGGGGCGCGGAGCCCAGGACGGCTTCTTCGCCGACGACGCGCTGCGCGCGGTGCTCGACGTCGAGCCGCCAGCCCGCTGGATCGTGGAGTACTACGACGCGGAGATCCTCGACGACGCCGGCCCCACCTGGCGGGTGCGTCTGCCCGCCACCGACGAGACCTGGATCAGCCGCCTCGCGCTGCGGTCGGGCGGCGCGGTGCGGATCGTCGAGCCCGCCGCAGCGCGCTCCCTGGCGGCGGAGCGCGCCGCAGCGGCGCTCGGGGCGTACCATGACACCGAGCAGGCAACTGAGGAGTCGTGATGTTCAAACAAATCGGTCCAATGGAGATCATTCTGATCCTGGCCGTCGTCATGTTGTTCTTCGGCGCCGCCAAGCTGCCTGAGCTGGCCCGCGGCAGCGGCCGCGCCCTGCGCATCTTCAAGTCGGAGATCCGCGGCCTCGAAGAGGATGAGAAGCAGGCCGAGACGGCGACGAGCGACGCCGACGAGCCGGTGGCCCGCCGTGTCGAGAGCACGCGCGTCGACGCGCCCGACGACCCACGCTGACCGGCCGCTGTGTGGCGGCGACGTAAGGGGGCGAGCACGAAGCCCCCCGACGGCACGATGCCGTTGGTGGAGCATCTGCGCGAGTTGCGCAGCCGTCTGCTCAAGAGCGTGCTGTCGGTGCTCGCCTGCACGATCCTCGGTTTCGTCTTCTACGAGCCGCTGCTGGGCTTCCTGACCGACCCCTACCATCAGATCGCGCCCCAGCTCAAAGCCGAGGGCATCGACACGAGCCTGGTCATCACCGGCGTCGGCGGCGCGTTCCAGTTCCAGTTGAAGATCTCGCTGGTGGCGGGCGTCGTCGCCGCGAGCCCGGTCTGGTTCTGGCAGCTGTGGGCCTTCGTGCTGCCCGCGCTGCACCGGCACGAGCGACGAGGCGCGCTCCTGCTCACCTTCACCGGCGTCCCGCTGTTCCTCAGCGGCGTGGCGCTGGCCTATGTGATCTTGCCGAAGGCGATCTTGATCCTCATCGGCTTCGTGCCAAAGGGCATCGACAGCCTGGTGACCGGCGCGGAGTACTACGACTTCATCATCCGCATGATGCTCGTCTTCGGCGTGGCCTCGGAGATCCCGCTCGTCGTGGTGCTGCTGAACCGCATGGGCCTGCTCAGCGGCCGCGCCCTCGTCCGAGCGCGTCCGTGGACGGTCGTCGGCCTGTTCGTCTTCGCGGCGGTCGCCACGCCGAGCACCGACCCGCTGACGATGCTCTTCCTGGCGATCCCCATGACCGTGCTGTATCTGATCTCCGAGATCATCGCGCGGATCACCGACTGGCGGCGCGGCAAGACCCCGCTCGCCCAGATCGGCGACGACGAGGCCTCCCCGCTGTGAACCCCGGCCCGTAGGCTGTGGCGCATGTCCATCAGTCCGTCGGAGGCTTACGCGCGGGCGCGGGCCGAGCGACGTTTCCCCCATCTGGCCGACTTCCGGCAGCATCACGGCTTCGAGCTCGACGACTTCCAAGTCGAGGCGTGCCGCGAGGTCGAGTCCGGCCATGGGGTGCTCGTCGCAGCGCCCACCGGCTCGGGCAAGACCATCGTCGGCGAGTTCGCGGTGCATCTGGCCCTCGCGACCGGTGGCAAGTGCTTCTACACCACGCCGATCAAGGCACTGTCGAATCAGAAGTTCCACGACTTCGGCGAGCGGTACGGAGAGGACAAGGTCGGCCTGCTGACCGGCGACAACAGCATCAACGGCGACGCGCCCATCGTGGTCATGACGACCGAGGTGCTGCGCAACATGCTCTACGCCGGGTCGCCCGCGCTGAACGGGCTGCGCCACGTCGTGATGGACGAGGTGCACTATCTCGCCGACCGGTTCCGGGGCGCGGTCTGGGAAGAGGTCATCATCGGGCTGCCCGAGTCGGTGGGCATCGTGTCGCTGTCGGCGACGGTCTCCAACGCCGAGGAGTTCGGCGACTGGCTGGCCGAGGTGCGCGGGAACAACGTGACGATCGTCGAGGAGCGCCGTCCGGTGCCGCTGCATCAGCATGTGCTCGTCGGCCGTCGGCTGCACGGCCTGTTCGAGGAGGACGTCACTGCGCCCGACGGCTCCCCGGTCGTCAACCGCCAGTTGGAGCGGCTGGCCCGTGAGGACTGGCAACTGAGCCGGGGCCGGCCCGGAGGACGCGGCAAGCCCCAGCGCCGTCCGCGCACCCGGCACCGCCAGCCGACCCGCTTGGAGATCGTCGAGAAGCTCGAACGGGAGGGCCTGCTCCCGGCGATCTGCTTCATCTTCAGCCGGGCCGGATGCGCCGCGGCGGCGAAACAACTCGTCGACGCGCGGGTCATGCTGACCACGCCGGAGGAGCGGATCGCCATCGAGGAGTACGTCGACGAGGCGTGCTCTCATCTGCCCGACGAGGACTTGCACGTGCTCGGCTTCCACGAGTTCCGCGAGGCGCTCGGCAGGGGCGTCGCCGCGCACCACGCGGGCATGCTGCCGACCTTCAAGGAGTGCGTCGAGCATCTGTTCAGCGAGGGTCTGGTGCGGGTCGTGTTCGCCACCGAGACGCTGGCGCTCGGCATCAACATGCCCGCGCGGACCGTCGTCATCGAGAAGCTGAGCAAGTGGAACGGCGAGGCGCACGTCGACGTCACGGCGGGGGAGTACACCCAGCTGACCGGGCGCGCGGGACGTCGCGGCATCGACGTCGAGGGGCACGCAGTCGTGCTCTGGCAGCCGGGATTGCAGCCGAAACAGGTCGCGGGGCTGGCGTCACGGCGCACTTATCCGCTGCACTCGTCCTTCCGCCCGTCGTACAACATGGCGGTCAACATGGTCGGGCAGGTCGGCCGCGACACCGCCCGCGACCTCTTGGAGCAGTCCTTCGCCCAGTTCCAGGCCGACCGCGCCGTGGTGGGCCTGGCCCGGCAGATCCGCAAGGCCGACGAGGCGCTCGCCGGGTACGCGGACTCGGCCACCTGCGATCTGGGCGACTTCATGGAGTACGCCGCGCTGCGCCAGCAGATCACCGACATCGAGCGCCAAGGGGCGAAAGCCCGCAAAGCGCGGCAGCGGGAGGCCACCGCCCGCTCGCTCACCGAGGTCCGGCGCGGCGATGTGATCGAGGTGCCGCGCGGCAAATGGGCGGGCATCGCGGTCGTGTTGGAGCCCGGCCTGATGACCGATCGTGACGGCCCGCGTCCGTTCGTGCTCACCGAGGACCGGCACGCCCGGCGTCTCGGCCTGGTCGACTTCTCCGAGCCGGTCGAGCCCATCGGCCAGATGCGGGTGCCGAAGAGCTTCAACCCCCGTTCCCCCCAGTCCCGGCGCGATCTGGCGTCGGCGCTGCGCACGAAGTCGGCGAACATGGGCCGCCCTCGACCGAGCCGTCGCGACGGGGGTCCGTCCGGCGAAGACCCCCGGATCGCCGAGTTGCGGCGTCAGATCCGCGACCACTCGTGCCACGCCTGTCCCGACCGCGAGTCGCACGCCCGCTGGGCCGAGCGCTATCAGAAGCTCGACCGGGAGACGGAGAACCACCGGCGCACCATCGAGCAGCGCACCAACACCGTGGCCCGCCAGTTCGACCGGGTCTGCGATCTGTTGTCCGAGCTGGGCTATCTGGACGGCGACGAGGTGACGGCCTCCGGCCAGCGGTTGCAGCGCGTCTACGGTGAGCTCGACCTGCTGGTGACCGAGTGCTTGAACCGGGGCGTCTGGGACGACCTCGACGCGCCGGAGCTGGCCGCCGTCGTCAGCGGCCTCACCTACACGTCACGGAGCAGCGACGAGACGCCCGCGCCGGACTTCCCGACGAGGCGCGCCCGCGAGGTGGCGGGGGAGATGGGGCTGATCCATGCCGAGCTGTCGGCGTTGGAGCGGAGCCACCGGCTGCGCTTCCTGCGCGATCCCGACTTCGGCTTCGCCGTGGGCGCGCACCGCTGGGCCGACGGCGCGCCCCTGCACGAGGTGCTCGACCTGACCGACATGGCGGCGGGCGACTTCGTCCGTTCGATCAAGCAGATGGTCGACGCGCTCGCGCAGATCGCGAACGCCGCCGACGCCGGGTCGCCAGTGCGGACGTCCGCCCGCATGGCGCTCGCCTGCCTCTATCGCGGCGTCGTCAGCTACAGCTAGACCGAGGGGAACCATGGACAAGCGTCAGCGAGCGTCCTGGCTGGCCACCGGCGAGCGGCGCACCGAGAAGTGGCTGGCCAAGAGCGGCACCCGTCTGGGCAGGTCGATCCCGTACGTCCTGGCGACCGAGGACCAGCGGCGGTACGGGGATCGCGGCTGGATTCCGCAGGGGCTCGGCCTCGACCCGGTGTCAGGGCTCCTGTTCCAGGGCTACTACTACGGCGGCTGGGTCCGTCGGGGCGCGGCGCTGGCGGTGCTCGACCCCGCGTCCGAGAGGGTGGTGACCGATGTGCGGCTCGGCGGTCCGGGGCTGCGTCCGCGCCACGCCGGGGGTGTCACGGTCGACGGCAAGCGGCTGCTCGTGACCGACCGGGGGTGGCTTTACACCTATGAGCTCGACGAGGTGCTGAACGCCCGGCGGGGGAGGACGGTCCGACAGATCGCGCCGACGCTGCCGATCGACGGCGGCTCCTACGCCACCGCGCACGAGGACCGGCTGTACGTGGGGCTGTTCGGCGAGTCGCTGTTGTTCACCTATGAGCGTGTCCGGGGCGGCTGGGCGTCAGTCGGCGAGGCGATGTCGACGCCGGTGAACGGGCAAGGCGTGCTCGTGCGGGATCAGGAGTTCGTGTTCAGCACCTCACGCGGAACCCATCACATGAGCAAGTTGGTGGTGCGGCCGCGTGACGCCGGTGGCGACGACACTGAGGACCGTTCCCACCGTCTGCCGAACATGTCCGAGGGCATCGTGGAGTTGGACGGCGAGCTGGTGGTGACGTACGAGTCCGGCGCCGCCGCCTACTCGCGTCCCTTCGACGGGCTAGTGGACGGCGAGCGCCGCCGGGGACGGCCCGAGACCATGTGGCCCCTGGCCCGGCTCACCCACACGCCGCTGGCAGAGGTGGGGTTGTCGGAGTAGCCTCCTCATTGAGGATGTCCGCTCACGAGAAAGGCCGGACTATGACCGTTATAACCGTCAGCGACCTGCCTCCGGAGATCCATCAGCGACTCATTGCTCCCGCTACCCAACATGGCCGCTCGGTCGAGGCGGAGGCGAAGGACATCCTCGAAGCAGGGATCGCTTCCGAGCATCGAGGTGTGGTCGCCGCGTTACGACAGTTCGCCGAGGAGTCCGCTCTCACGGAGGACGAACTCAGCGTCATGTTCCCGTCTCGGCACACCGAGACTCAGCGGCCTGTGAATTGATATGGGAGAGCTCTGGTGTCCGAGCTCATGAAGCCGAGTCCTTCCCCATCGGTCTTGGCCTGGGCAGCGGCACAGGAAGCCGATGATCTTCGCATCACCGCTGTCACAACAGCTGAGATCAGATCCGGAGTCGAACGATTGCCAGAAGGCCAGCGGCGACGAGATCTCCAGCTGGCGGCCGACCGTTTGATCACGGCGTTCGGCGACCGTTGCCTGCCGTTCAACGACACCGCCGCAGGGCGGTACGGCTCCATCGTCGCTCATCGCGAGCGAATCGGTCGTCCGATCAGTGTTCTCGACGCGTTCATCGCCGCTACCGCTCAAGCTCATAACGCCAGAATGGCCACACGGGACACAGGCGGCTTCGCTGAGACAGGTATCCCGGTCATCAACCCGTTCACTGACTAGTTCAGTCGGGCCAGCAGCCTCTCGATCGGGCTGGCGGCGTTCCAGCGTTCGCCGAAGGCCTGGAGCGCGGCGATGTTCTCGGCGGACGGGGGAGTGAGCGGTTCCGGCACGGGAACGTCGAGGTCGGGGCGGACGGTGACGACCTCGCGCGCGGCGGTGATGTAGTCGCGGGAGTCGAGCAGGGAGGCGCGCACCTTCGGGGTGATCTTCGCGGCCGGGTCCTCGGCGGCGGCGGCCAGGATGCCGTCAAGGTCGCCGAACTGGTCGAGCAGCTTGGCGGCGGTCTTCTCGCCGACGCCGGCGACACCGGGCAGTCCGTCGCTGGCGTCGCCGCGCATCACCGCGAAGTCGACGTAGGCCGACGGCGCGATGCCGTACTTGTGCTGGATCCAGGCGTCGTCGACCTCGTCGAGTTTCGACACGCCCCGCGCGGTGTAGAGCACACGGACCGAGCGGGCGTCGTCGACGAGTTGGAAGAGGTCGCGGTCGCCGGTGACCACGTCGACCGGCCCGTCCCATCGGGCGGCGAGCATGCCGATCACGTCGTCGGCCTCGGCGTCGGCCGCCCCGATGACGGGGATGCCGACAAGCTCCAACGCCTCGCGGATAAGCGGCACCTGGGGCGCGAGCAGGTCGGGGGTCTCCTCGGAGTCGGTGCTGCCGTCGGCGAGCCGCTGGGTCTTGTAGCTGGGGATGAGGTCGACGCGCCACTGGGGCCGCCAGTCGTCGTCCCAACAGGCCACCAGCGCCTCGACCTCCTCCCGGGCCAGCAGCGTCGCGGCGAAGTCGATCATGCCCCGCACCGCGTTGACGCAGGTCCCGTCCGGCGCCTTCAACGAGTCCGGCAACCCGAAGAACGCCCGGTAGTACAGGCTCGCGGTGTCCAACAACATCAGCCGTCCGGTCATACGTCGATCCTAGTCATCACCGCCGGTACCGTTCGTTGCGTCGCCATCGGTCGTGGTGCGGCAGTTTGTATTCCACGATCCCGTCGACGGGTGATCGCCGGAGTTCCCAGCCTTGTTCGTGGATCACGTGATGGTGGTACGAGCAGACCAACGTTCCGTTGGTGCGGTCAGTGGTGCCGCCTTGGGCGAACGGTGTCAGATGGTGGGCTTCGCACCATTGGGGTGGTCGGTCGCATCCGGGGAAGGAACAGCCTCGGTCGCGGTGGGCGAAGGCCCGTCGTTGTGGACGGGTGAAGAGTCGTTGTGTTGTGCCGAGGTCGAGTGGGAGCGAGTCGCCGTCGAGGACTTGGGGGATGATTCCGGCTCGGCAGGCGAGTTGCCGGGCTTGCCCGGCGCTCATCTTGCCGCCGGTGGACAGGGAAGCCGCCTTCACATCGGCCAGCAGAGCCGCATAGTCCAGGTTCACGGTGACGGTGGCTCCGAGCCCTCCGGCGTCGGGCAGACGGTCGGTGGGGAGGTGCTCACACAGGTCGGCGAAGCCGAGTCCCATCCGCTGCGAATGATCACGAGGGGCCTGATCAACCTCGTCACGCAGATGGTCGCGTCGTGGCGCGGCCAACGCTTCGACGGCGGTCTTCAGCATGGCCGCTTGTGCCTCCGGGACGCGGAAGTCGCCTGACCAAGTGCCGTCGTGGTTCGACCACATACGGAACGACGACCCGGCTCGTGCTTTCCGCTCACGCTCTTCAAGAGTGGTGTTCTCGGTCCGGTCGACCTCGGCGGGTTCAGCCCACAGGTCGGAGACGCGGTCGGCTCGTTTGCGGAGTTCGGGCAGTGAGAGCTTCTTCGCGTCACGCACGAGACCCCGCTCAGCCAGCTCTTGCTTGTCCTTCGGAACACCTGCGACGGTCCGCGCGATGACCTCTGACTTCTTCGGGGTGATCTCCCCGGCGTCCAACGCGGCCTGGGTGGGCGAGCTGGGCTTCACGCTCTTCGCCAACTTTACCAAGTTGTTGGCCTCACGCGCGTCGCCGCCGAAATCTTGAGCGATCAACGCGCTCGTGGAGGTGGCTCCGGCCTGCCGGGCCGCGCCGGTGGCCTCCAAGCGCCGGGTCGCGTGCAGTTTCTGTGAGTCGATCCGCGCCTGCGCTCGCGACAGTCGGCTCACCAAGGCCCGTGCTTCGCGCCCGTCGACACTCGACCAGGCCCCACCGCTCATGGCGTCGAGTCCGGCTTCGACCATCGCGACAGCCGCCACCAACGGGTGGGTCTCAAACTGCGTGGCGACTATCAGAATTAGCGTCCTTCCTTGATTGGATTGCTAGTTCCAATCTAGTAGAGCCCTCTGACACTTTCCAGAATCCTGCACGTTCGCCTGTTCGCTGTCAGCGAACACCGTTCCAGGCTGTGGACAGTGTGGGTGACAGATCACATGACCCACAGCTACGTTGCCGATACTGCTTCACTGATCGGGGGATCACATGCGTTCGTCGCGCCTACTCGTCGTCTTTCTCCTCGCGGCACTGCTCATGCTGTCGGGCTGCTCGAAAGAACCCGAGCCCATCGAGCCGGACCCCACGCCCACTCCGGTCGAGCCGGTCCTGCCCGAGGCAGCGAAGGAGAACACCGAGGACGGGGCGCTGGCCTTCCTGGAGCACTACCTCGCCGTCATGGACTACGCGTCATCCACCGGCGACATCACCCAGCTCACCGAGCTGAGCCACCCCGAATGCACCGGCTGTAAGACCTACGTCGACCTGTTCACCGAACGCCGCCGGAACGGTGGCTGGGTCGACGGAGGCGGTCAGTCAACGAGTGACGTGTCAGTGCAGACGATCAACGGCGAAGTCCTCATCACAGCGAACATCCACCACGCAGAAGGAACTTATCAGGAATCCAAAAGCGAAGAACCAGGCTCCTTCAAACCATCCACGGTCCAGGTCACTCACGGACTGTTCTGGACGGACGATCGTTGGTATCTGACTCAGATGTTCCTCGGGGAGGTACCCGCCCCATGAAGATTCTGGCCATACTCATGATGACCTCGATACTTGGCTTTCCAACGGACCTCAACATCGACCGCACTCCCAACGGGCAGGGCATCCATATCGAGGCAGAACGTTACACGCCCGGCAAGGCCTGGTCCACCCCAAGCAGACCCTGGACCAACACCACCAACCAGAACACCACACCCGCCACCGCCACCACACGACCCCTCGCACTCGCCTGCGCGATCGGCGACCCCC
>NZ_JASGEK010000039.1:0-40277 GCF_047606445.1 Aeromicrobium sp.
CCGCGGGCCGCGCGGCCTCGGCGGGCGCGGTGCGACCGGCCGTGCGCTCGCCGCCCGCGACGTCGACCGTGCCCCACGCCTGGCACTCGCCGCAGCGCCCTACCCACTTCGACGTGGTCCACCCGCACTCGGCGCAGCGGTAGGTGGGACGGGAGGCCTTCGTCTTGGAACTCACCTTTTCAACGCTAGGCCACGCCTCGGACAACTCGTGGACACCATCGAGTCGATGACAAACGATGTGATCGGCGCCACACTGTTCCTCGGGAGGGGCGAATCGTGAGGTGGCGGCATGACACGAGCCCTGGTGGTCCTGGCAGTCCTGGTGATCGGAGGCGCGACGACGGCGGTCGGCGTCGTGAGCGGGTGGTGGTGGCTGGCGGTCGTCGGCGTCGCCGGGGTGGTGGCGTCCCTCGTGGGCTTCCACGACCTCGTGCAGACCCACCACAGCATCACCCGCAACTACCCGATCATCGGGCACGCGCGCTTCCTGCTGGAGCACATCCGACCGGAGATCCGGCAGTACTTCGTCGAGTCGAACACCGAGGGCATGCCCTTCGACCGCGAGACTCGCGACCTCGTCTACGACCGGGCCAAGGGCAACCACGGCGAGGAGCCCTTCGGCACCCAGCGCGACGTGACGGCGGTCGGCTATGAGTTCGTCGCCCACTCGCTGCGCGCCAAACCGAAGCCCGACACCCCGCAGCCGCGGGTGCGCCTCGGCGGCCCGAAATGCACGCAGCCCTACGACATCGCCTTGATGAACGTCTCGGCGATGAGCTTCGGCTCGCTGTCGGGCAACGCCATCGAGGCGCTGAACGCGGGCGCGGCGATGGGCGGCTTCGCGCACGACACCGGCGAGGGGTCGATCTCGCGGTACCACCTCAAACACGGCGGCGACCTCATCATGGAGATCGCCTCGGCCTACTTCGGCTGCCGCACGCCCGACGGCCAGTTCGACCCCGACAAGTTCGCCGAGCGCGCCCGGATCGAGCAGGTCAAAGCGATCAACATCAAGGTCTCGCAGGGCGCCAAGCCGGGTCTCGGCGGACTGCTGCCCGGGTCGAAGGTGACCGCCGAGGTGGCCGAGGCGCGGGGCGTCGAGATCGGCACGACGGTCGCCTCGCCGCCGGTGCACACCGCGTTCACGACGCCGTTGGAGCTGATCGACTTCATCGACCAATTGCGCGATTTGAGCGGCGGCAAACCGGTCGGCTTCAAGATCTGCATCGGCTCGCGGCGCGAGTTCCTGGCGATCTGCAAGGCGATGCTGGAACGCGGCAGCGCGCCGGACTTCATCATCGTCGACGGCTCGGAGGGCGGCACGGGCGCGGGTCCGGTCGAGTTCGAGGACCACCTGGGCATGCCGCTGACCGAGGCGCTGATGTTCGTGCACAACGCGCTCGTGGGGGTGGGGCTGCGCCATCAGGTCAAGATCGGCGCGAGCGGCAAGGTCGCCACCGGCATCGACATCGTCAAGCGGATCTGCCAGGGCGCCGACTTCACGCTGTCGGCCCGGGCGATGATGTTCGCCGTCGGCTGCATCCAGGCGCAGACCTGCCACACCAACACCTGCCCGGTGGGGGTGGCGACGCAGGACCCGGCGCGGGCGCGGGCGCTCGTCGTGGAGGATAAGAAGCACCGGGTCTTCCAGTACCAGGAGAAGACGGTCAACTCGGCTCGGCAGATCGTGGCGTCGATGGGGCTGGACGACTTCGGCCAGCTCAACCCGCGCAAGCTGTTCCGCCGGGTCGACCCGCAGGTGACCCGGACCTACCACGACCTCTACGAGTGGCTGGCCAACGGCGAGCTGTTGGAGCAGCCGCGCGAGACCTGGGCGCGGGACTGGAAGGAGGCCGCCGCCGACACCTTCGACCCCGACAGCCGCCGCCACGACTCCCGCGCCCGCATGGGCCGCGAGGCGTGAGGGTCAGGCTTGACGGATGTCGGGCGCTGGACGGTAGGTCGCGTCGAAGAGCCGGACGACCTCGTCGCGCGTCTGTTGATTGTCCTCACGAGCCTCGCGTCGATTCCGCTCGACGACTCTCAAAACTTCCTGGGTATCGGCGCGTGATTCTTCACGGTTTCTCTCCACGATGGCGAGGACTTCCCGTGTGTCGGCGCGAGCCTCTTCGCGGTTCTTCTCGACGACGGCGAGGATTTCCCGGGCGTCGGAGCGAGCTTCTTGGCGGTTCTTCTCCACGACCGCGAGGACTGCCTGCGTGTCGGCTCGGGCCTCCTCGCGGTTCTTCTCCACCGTCGTGGCGAGTCGTGAGATGGCTTCCTGCGTCGCCTGTCGGGTCTTCTGATTGCCGAAATGGATGAACACGGCGAAGCTGCCCAGCGTCCCCGCGATGGTGGCTACTGAAGCCCAGTCGGACAAACCCATGATGTTCACGCTCCTAGTGTGCGTCGTCGAACAGTGTCAAGACCAGCAAAGTGGTCAGTTCGACGTGACACCAGGACGAATCTCGCGCCTGTGGACAGTGTGACGACTTGGTCGAGGTCGCCTGTGGACAACTTCAGACGCGGACCTCGACGCCGTCGGCGGTGCGGAAGGTGACGGCGAGGATGCCGGGGAGGGCGTTCTGCGCGGCCCAGTCGACCTCGATCGACTCCAGCGCGGTGAACACCTTCTCGCCGAGCCAGTCGGCCACCCGCTGCGGATCGCCGGCGATCTCCATGCGGACCAACTCGACGCCGGTGTCGGCGGCCTGTGAGGGATGCTCCTCGTCGGGGACGTCCCAGCGGGTCACGTAGGGCAGTTGCGGGTCGGCCTTCATCGTGCTCGTGCCGATCTGGCGCCATTCCAACAGGAAGCCGTCGGGGCGGTGACGGCTGCCGGGCACCGCGTGGCGGCCCATGCGACGCTCGACGTCGGCCAGGTCGTCGGTCGAGACGCACCAGTGCAGCCAGCCGCCGCCGGCCTCGGACCGCTCACGCACGGCCTGCCCGAAGGCGGCCTTCTCGGCGGCCGGATGGTCGAGCACCTCGACGACCTCCAGGTACTGGCGGTTCGTCAGCGGCAGGATCCGGTTGGTCGTGCCGAAGCGCGGATGCACCCCGCCGTCGAGGAACGGCGCGCCGAGCTGAGCCGACAGAGCCTCGGTCGTGGCGTCGAGCCCCTGATGGCCGACGGCGAACGTCACGTGGTCCAGATGCATGGTCCCAGTCTGTCCCGGACGGGCCCCGCGTCCGCAGATGAGGCTCCCCTCACCCGGCGGCTCACCCGAGAGGGCTCAGGTCCCGACCGAGGCCGGATGCGGCTGCGGCAGGCCGCCGCGCTCGAAGGCCTCGCAGTGCTGGGCCAGCAGCGCGTAGCCGGCCTCGCCCATGAGCGCGGTCAGCTCGGCGCGGTTCGACCGGTAGACCGGCTCACGACCGACGTGCGCCTCGGTGTTCGACGTGCAATACCAGTCGAAATCGTGGCCGCCCGGACCCCAGCCCGCGCGGGTGTACTCGCCGATCGTGACCTCGGTGTACTCCTCGCCGTCGCCCGGGTCGACCTCCCGGTAGCCCCGGCGCAGCGGTAGCTGCCAGCACACCTGCGGCTTGGCCTCCAACGGCTCGATCCCCTCGGCCAGGGCGAGTCCGTGCAGCGCGCAGCCGTAGCCGCCCGCGAAGTCCTTGGAGTTGTGGAACACGCAGGCCCCATCGACGGCGAGCGTCTTGAGGTCGCCCTCCTCGTCGCGCTCGGTCCAGCCGGTCGCGCGGCCCTCGTCGTGCCGCTCCCACTGCTCAGGCGTCAGCCGCTCGACGAAACCCGCCACCGTCTCGTAGTCCTCGTCGTCGGCGAAGTGCGCGCCGTGCGAGCAGCAGCCCACGTCGGGGGTGCTCTCGTAGATGCCCGGACAGCCCTGGCCGAAGATGCACGTCCACCGCGACGTCAGCCAGGTGAGGTCGCACCGGAAACGCTCGGTGGCGTCGTCGGGATTGGCGAACTCCACCCACGCGCGGGGGAATCCGAGGTCGACTTCGGGCATAGTGACGGCCACTCTACGACGCGTCCGGCGCGGACGTGGGACGATGGGCGTCATGCGTATGGGAGTCCTCGACATCGGGTCGAACACCGGACATCTCCTGGTGGTCGACGCCTTCCGGGGCGGTCCGCCCGTCGCCGCGTACTCGCACAAGGAGCCGCTGCGGCTCGCCCAGCACCTCGACGGCGACACGATGACCGACGAGGGCGTCGACCGGCTGCTCGACTTCTGCGTCGAGGCGCAGCGGGTCGCCGAGGACCAGGGCTGCGCCGAGGTCACCTCCTTCGCCACCTCGGCGGTGCGCGAGGCGGTCAACGCCGACGACGTCATCGCCCGCGTCAACGCCGCCACCGGCCTGGAACTGCGGGTCTTGTCGGGCGCGGACGAGGCGCGGCTGACCTTCCTCGCCGCCCGCCGCTGGTACGGCTGGTCGGCGGGGCGCCTGTCGGTCTTCGACATCGGCGGCGGCTCGCTGGAGGTCGCCACGGGGGCCGACGAGAGCCCCGACGTCGCCTACTCCCTGCCGCTCGGCGCCGGACGCCTCACCCGCGAGTGGGTCGACGCCGGACGCGACCTCGACGAGTTGCGCAAGCACGTGCGCGCCGAGATCGCCGACGGCGCCGGGGCGGTGCGCCGCGCGGGCGCCTTCGACCACACGGTCGCCACCAGCAAGACCTTCCGCTCGCTCGCCCGCGTCTGCGGGGCCGCCCCGTCGGCCGACGGCCCGTTCGTGCGGCGCACGCTCGCCCTGGCCGACCTCACCCCCCTCGTCGAGAAGCTGCGCGATCTGGACGACGCCGAGGTGGCCGCGCTGCCGGGCGTCTCGGCCGACCGCGCCCACCAGCTCTACGCCGGAGCGCTCGTCGCGGAGGCGACCATGAGCCTGTTCGGCGTCGAGGAGCTGGAGATCTGCCCGTGGGCCTTGCGCGAGGGCGTCCTCCTCGAACGCATCGACCACCTCTGACCTCATCCCGGGAGTCCCATGTCCTCGACGTTCGTCCTCACCCTGACCTGCCCCGACCGTCCGGGCCTCGTCTACGCCGTGACCCGCTGGATCGCCGAGTCCGGCGGCAATCTGCTCGACAGCCAGCAGTTCACCGACCTGGCCGACGGCGAGTTCTTCCTGCGCGTCCACTTCGACCACCCGCAGACGGTCGAGGAGCTGCGCGCGTCCTTCGCGCCGGTGGCCGCCGAGCACCAGATGAACGCGCGGCTCGTGGTCGCCGAGCAGCCCACCCGCACCCTCGTGATGGTGTCGAAGGAGGGGCACTGCCTCAACGACCTGCTGTACCGGCAGAGCACCGGCGCGCTGCCGATCGTGGTCCCGGCGATCGTGTCGAACCACCGCGACCTGGAGCGCTTCGCCGACGCCTACGACATCCCCTTCCACCACGTCCCGGTCGTCGACAAGCCCGCCGCTGAGGCCGAGGTGCTGCGGCTGGTCGCCGAGCTCGACGTCGAGCTGGTGGTGCTGGCCCGCTACATGCAGATCCTCAGCGACGACCTGTGCCGGGCGCTGGCGGGCCGCGCGATCAACATCCACCACAGCTTCCTGCCGAGCTTCAAGGGCGCGCGGCCGTACCACCAGGCGCACGACCGGGGTGTGAAACTGATCGGCGCGACGGCCCACTACGTGACCGCCGACCTCGACGAGGGGCCGATCATCGACCAGAACGTGCAGCGCGTCGACCACCGTCTCGCGCCGCTCGACCTGGCCCGCGTCGGCCGCGACGTCGAGGCGCGCACGCTCTCGCAGGCCGTCCGGCTGCACGCCGAGTCGCGGGTGCTGCTCAACGGTCCCCGCACGGTCGTCTTCGACTGAGTCCGCCGCGTTCTAGGCTGGGAGTCGTGTCCGAAGCCATCCGCGTCTCGCTGTCCTCCTCGTCGGTCTATCCGGGATCGACCGCCAGCGCTTTCGAGGCGGCGGCCCGGCTGGGGTACGACGGCGTCGAGATCATGGTCGGCGTCGACGAGGTCAGCACCGACCTCGACGCGGTCGCCCGGTTGTCGCAGTTCCACGAGGTGCCGGTGGTCTCGGTCCACGCGCCGACGCTGCTGCTGACCCAGCGAGTGTGGGGCACGGAGCCGTGGGGCAAGCTGCACCGCGCCGCCGACATGGCGCACGCGGTCGGCTGCGACACGATCGTGGTGCATCCGCCGTTCCGCTGGCAGCGCGAGTACGCGTCGAACTTCGTCGCGGGCGTCGCGGACTTGGAGCGCCAGCACGGCCTCGTCTACGCCGTCGAGAACATGTACCCCTGGCGCACCGGCGGCAAGCGGGAGTTCCAGGCGTACGCGCCGGGTTGGGATCCGGTGGTCCACGACTACGCGCACGTCACCGTCGACCTGTCGCACAGCGGCACCGCCCGGCAGGATCCGGTGCGCATGGCCCGCGACCTCGGCGACCGGCTCGCCCACGTCCACATGGCCGACAGCCGAGGCGGAGCGCTCGACGAACACCTGATCCCCGGGCGCGGCGACCAGCCGTGCGCGGCCTTCCTGCGGCAGATCGCCGACCAGGGCTTCGTCGGCGAGGTCGTGGTCGAGGTCAACACCCGCAAGGCCCTCGACGCCCGCTCCCGCGAGGACGACCTCGCCGAGGCGCTGGAGTTCTGCCGCGAGCACCTCGGCTGAGGCCGACGCTCAGCACTCGGGATCCTCGTCGGGGACCGTCCCGTCGACCAGATAGGCGTCGACGACGTCCTCGACGCACGAGTTGCCGGAGGTGTAGGCGGTGTGGCCGTCGCCGTCGCGGGTCACCAGGACGCCCGAGGACAGCAGGTCGGCCAGCTCGACGGCCTGCTCGTACGGGGTGGCCGGGTCGCGGGTGGTGCCGAGCACGAGGATCGGCGCGGCCCCCTCGGCGGTGAAGTCGAGCTCCTCGGCGTCGGCTTCGAAGGGCCAGGAGGAGCAGCCGCCGGCGCTCGCGCCGAGCGCGCGGCCGAACACCGGCGAGACCGCCTCGAACTCGGGCAGCCGCTCGGCGACCTCCTCGGGCGACGGACGCTCGGAGTCGTCGAGGCAGTTGACCGCGGTGATGACCTGGCCCATGTTGCCCGCGTAGGTACCGTCGTCCGCGCGCTCGAAGTACAGGTCGGACAGCTCTTGCAGCCCGCTGCCGTCGTCCTCCATCGCCGCCTGGAGCGCGGAGGTCAGAAGCGGCCATGCCGACTCGACGTACAGCGGCAGCGCGACGCCGAAGAAAGCCTCGCCCTCGGTCAGCGGACGGTCCTCGTCGTCGGTGGGCATCGGCTGCGCGTCGAGCTGGGCCAGCAGCGCGGCGAGCTTCTGCTCCGCGGCGGCCGGGTCCGTGCCGAGCGGGCAGTCGTCGTCGGCGACGCAGTCCTCGATGTAGGCCTCCAACGCCCGCTGGAAGCCGGTGGTCTGGCCGAGCGCGGAGTCGACGGGGCCGAGTTCGGGGTTGATCGCCCCGTCGAGCACCATGCGGCCGACCTTCTCGGGGAACAGCGCCGCGTAGGTGGCGCCGAGGTAGGTGCCGTAGGAGGCACCGAACCAGTGGAACTCCTCGTCGCCGAGGAGCGCCCGGGCGATGTCCATGTCGCGGGCCGCCTCGACCGTCGACACATGGGCGGCGAGGTCGCCGGAGTTCTCCTCGCAGGCCTCGCCCATGCCGGTCACCAACTCCCCGTACTGCGTGACCTCCTCCGGCGTGTCCGGGGTCGGGTCGGCGTCGACGTAGGTGTCGAACTCGGCGTCGTCGTAGCACTCCAGCGGCGAGCTCTCGCCCACGCCGCGCGGGTCGACGCCGACGATCGCGTACTCGTCGAGCACGTCGTCGCCGAAGTCGGACGACATCGAGACGGCGAAGTCGACCGCCGAGCCGCCCGGGCCGCCCGGGTTGACGAAGAGGTGCTGCTCGGCGTCCTCGTCGCCGACGACCCGCATGGACAGCTCGGTGGTCGCACCGTCGGGGTCGTCGTAGTCGATCGGCACGGCGATGGTCGCGCACTGATCGCCGTCGCACTCCTCCCAGTCGAGCTCCTGGGTGTAGAACTCCTCCAGCTCCTCGGGGTAGCTGCCCTCCTCTGCGGCGGGTTCGCGCTTCGGTTCGGGGTCAGGGTCGGTCGAGCGGTCGGCGGTCCAGACGAGGGCGACGATCGCCCCCGCGACGATGAGGGAGAGGACGAGCCCCCCGGCGATCATGATCTTCTTCATCACTGTCTCCTCCTGTGGTGTCAGGCCGACGCCGGAACGAAGCGGGCCATCAGCCGTTCCAATGCCAGCAGCGGCGACGCGTTGGCCTCCAGGCCGTCGCGACACCTCACGATGGCATCGATCGCCGCCAGTGTCTCCTCGGTTGTCCACAGGCGGGCCTGGCCCGTGATCTGCTCGGCCACGTCGGCGTTGACGAGGTCGGCGGGGGCGTGCGCCGCGCCGAGCTGGACCGCGACCACGTCGCGGCAGAACGACAGCAGGTCGAGCAGCACGCCGTCGACGGCGTCGCGGGCCATGCGCTTGCGGCGCGCGGTCTGCTCCTTCTTCAACGACGACAGCGCGCCCGCGTACCCGGCGGGACGGCGGCCGCGGTCCTCGACGCCCCAGGAGCTCTTCAAGGCGTCGAGCTCGCGTTCGTCGGCGACGTCGCAGCGGGCCGCCGCGCGGGAGGCGGCCTCCTCGTCGACCTGACGGGCGGCGGCGAGCGCGTCGCCGAGATGGCCGATCCGCGCCGGGATCTGCAAGATGGCGACGCGGCGCCGCCTGGCCTCCGGGTCGCGGGCGAGGCCGCGCGCCCGGCCGATGTGGCCTTGGGACGCGGCGGCCGTGGCGGCGGCCAACTGCGGCTCGACGCCGTCGCGGCGCACCAGCAACTCGGCGATGGCGGACGCGGAGGGAGTGCGCAACACGACCGACCGGCAGCGTGAGCGGATCGTGACGATGACGTCCTCGACGGCGGGCGCGCACAGCATCCAGAGGGTGTGCGGGGACGGCTCCTCCAGCGACTTCAGCAGCGCGTTGGCGGCTTGGTCGGTGAGTCGGTCGGCGTCCTCGACGACGAGCACCTGCCAGCGCCCGACGGAGGGGTGCAGGGCCGCGCGGCGTACTGCGTCGCGGGCGGCGTCGACGCCGATGGACAGCCCGCCGGTGCGCACGACCTGGATGTCGGGGTGCGATCCGGCGGCCGCCATCACGCAGGACTCACAGTCGCCGCAGCCTTCCTCGGCGCACTGCAAGGCCGCTGCGAAGGCCAGCGCGGCGTTGGAGCGGCCCGATCCCGGAGGGCCGGTGAACAGCCAGGCGTGGGTGGGTCCGGCCGGGTCGGCGACGACTCCGCGCAGCGTCTCCACGACGGGCTCTTGGCCGACCAGCTCGTCCCAGACGGTCATCGATGTGCCTCGATCCGGGCGGCGACGGCCTCGCGGACCTCGGCGTGCACGGCCTGCGGGTCGCGGTCGGCGTCGACGACGAGATAGGCCTCGGGGCGTTCGGCGGCGAGGGCGAGGAAACGCCCACGGACGCGTTGATGGAAGTCGAGCGGCTCGGACTCGATGCGGTCGTGGTCGCCGGCGCGGCCGAGCCCGACCAGCGGGTCGACGTCGAGCACGACGGTGAGGTCGGGGCGCAGGCCACGGGTGGCCCACGCGGAGAGCTGGGCGAGCTCGCCGGGGTCGACGGCCCGTCCGGCCCCCTGATAGGCGAGGGTCGAGTCGACGTAGCGGTCGCACACGACGACCTCGCCGCGCTTCAAGGCCGGGGCGAGGAGGGTGGCGACGTGCTCGGCCTTGTCGGCGGCGTAGACGAGGGCCTCGGCGCGCGGGTCGAGCGAGCCCGTGGCGGGGTCGAGCAGGATCTCGCGCAGCCGCGCCCCCACGTCGGTGCCGCCCGGCTGGCGGGTGCGCGTGACCGTGCGCCCCTCCGCCTCCAACCAGTCGGCGACCAACCGCGACTGAGTGGACTTGCCGCCGCCCTCGCCGCCCTCGAAGACAAGGAAGAACCCGCGATCCGCCTCCTGGTGACTCATGCCCGCGAGCCTACCGGCGAGGGCTGACATGGACCGTTCCCATCAGGAGGTCGCGGTCCTCGCTCTGGGCTGTTCGCGCGTCCGAGGGTCAGCCGGGGAAGACGCGGTCGTCGTGGGCGTTGACGACGGTGGTCTCGGGGTCGGCGTGCAGAGCGGCCAGCGCGGCGTGGTTGCGGCGCAGCCGCAGGCGGTCGCGGGCGACGGTCAGCTCGAAGGCCCGCAGCTCCGGCTTCATCCGCAACTTCTTGCCCCGCGCGTCGGCGGCGCCGTAGCAACTGGCGTCGAAGACCGCGTCGCCCGCATGCACGATGAGTCCCCGGTCGCTCTGCACGGCGACGGCCGCGTGGCCGAGGCTGTGGCCGGGCATCGGGATGATGCTGACGCCGCCGAGGACCTCGTGCGCCGACAGCCCGTGCCGCCAGAGGTCGCCGATGCCGGCGTAGGCGCGCACCTCGCGGGAACCGCGCAGTTGGGCGGTGCGGTAGCGCGGACGGTCGACCAGGCGTCGCGCCGTCGTGGCCGCCGACCACTCGTCGGCGGTCGTGTGCCAGGTGGCCTGCGGGAAGTCGACCGCGCCGCCGACATGGTCGAGGTCGAGATGGGTCAGCACGATGTGCGCGACGTCGTCGACGGCGAAGCCCGCCTCCTCCACCGCGTCGGCGGCGGTGGCCCCGGCGACCGGGCGCAGCACGTGCCGCAGCGGTCCCAGGCGGGTCGGATAGGCGATGTCGGCGCGGCCGAAGCCGGAGTCCACGAGCGTCAGACCGTCGGGATGCTCGACCAGCAGCACATGGCAGATGAACGACGCCATGCCCGGAGGGGCGGTGCGGCCGGCGACCAGATGGTGAACGCGCATGGGCTGATCGTAGGCGGACGGCGCGTGATCGGTTCGCGGTGTGCCGCTGGCGCCCTACGCTGTCACAGGAGCGACGGAGGTGGGCCATGAAGGTGCTGGTGACGGGGGGCGTTCGGTCGGGCAAGTCCTTCCACGCCGAGTCGTTGGTGGTGGGCGAGCCGGTCGTCACCTATATCGCGCCGGGGCCGTCGCCGGAGGCCGAGGACGACCCCGACTGGGCCGCGCGGGTGGCCCAGCATCGCGCCCGGCGTCCTGGGCATTGGACGACGGTCGAGTCGGCCGACCTCGCCGCCGCGATCAGCCACGCCGAGGGCGCGGTCGTCGTCGACTGCCTCGGCACCTGGATCACCGCGCAGCTCGACGAACTCGACGCCTGGGACGCGGTGCTCGACGACTGGGAGCCGACGCTGACCGAGCGGATCGAAGAGGTCGCGCAGGCGGTCGCCGCGTACGACGGTCCGGTCGTCGTCGTGACGAACGAGGTCGGCATGGGCGTCGTCCCGGAGCGTCGGTCGGGCCGGCTGTTCCGCGACCTGTTGGGCCGGGCGAACCAGTCGATCGCGGCCGAGTGCGACCAGGTGCTGCTCGTCGTCGCCGGTCGGGTCCTGACGCTCTGATGGCGCGCTACAAGACGCTCGCCCCGGGCGAGCTGGCGGCGGCCTGCGCGCGGATCGACGCGGGGGAGGCGGCGCGCGCCGACCTCGCGGCGCTCACCCGTCACTTCCTCGCGGTGTTGGAGCAGCGCTCGCCGGGACACAGCGTCGAGGTGCGGGTGCCGCCGTTCGGCGCGGTCCAGGTGATCGAGGGCGCCAAGCACACGCGCGGCACTCCGCCGGCCGTCGTCGAGACCGACCCGGCCACCTGGGTCGCCCTCGCCCGCGGCGCGCTCGCCTGGTCCGACGCCCGCTCGGCGGCCCGCGTCACCGCCAGCGGCGAGCGCTCCGACCTCACCCCCCACCTCCCCCTGGTGTGACGTTCTTCCCAGATTTGCTGGCTTATCCACCGTTCCCCCGCCTGGAAACGGTGGATAAGCCAGCAAATCTGGCAAGGGGTGACCCATAGGGGAGCCTGAGCGGTCGAGGTCGGGGTGAGACGCCTTTACACTGGTGCGGTGGCGCGCGGCGACGGTCTTCTGACCCACGACATCGATCCCAGTGAACGCGGACCCCAGGACGCCTGTGGCGTCTTCGGGGTGTGGGCCCCCGGCGAGGAGGTCGCCAAGCTCACCTACTTCGGCCTCTACGCCCTGCAACACCGGGGCCAGGAGTCGGCCGGCATCGCGGTGGGCAACGGCCGCCAGATCCTCGTCTACAAGGACATGGGCCTGGTCAGCCAGGTCTTCGACGAGTCGACGCTGGAGTCGCTGCAAGGCGAGATCGCCATCGGCCACGCCCGCTACTCGACCACCGGGTCGAGCGTCTGGCGGAACGCCCAGCCGACCTTCCGGCCCACCGCCTCCGGCTCGGTCGCGCTCGGCCACAACGGCAACCTCACCAACACCCACGAGCTGGTCGAGCTGCTCGCCGAGCGCGAGGGCGACGGCCGCCGCAGCCGCGAGTCGGCCACCAGCGACACGGCCGCGATGGCCAGCCTGCTCGCCTCCTACGAGGACCGCTCCATCGAGGAGGCGGCGCTGGAGGTGCTGCCGAAGGTGCGCGGCGCGTTCAGCCTGGTCTTCATGGACGAGCACACCCTCTACGCCGCCCGCGACCCCCAGGGCATCCGCCCGCTGGTGCTCGGCCGCCTCGAACGGGGCTGGGTGGTCGCCAGCGAGACCGCCGCCCTCGACATCGTCGGCGCGTCCTACATCCGTGAGATCGAGCCGGGCGAGTTCGTCGCCGTCGACGAGGACGGCCTGCGCAGCGAGCGGTTCGCCGAGCCCGCGCCGAAGGGCTGCGTCTTCGAGTACGTCTACCTCGCCCGCCCCGACACGACCATCAACGACCGCCGCGTCTTCACCGTGCGCGAGACCATCGGCCGCAAGCTCGCCCGCACCGCGCCGGTCGAGGCCGACCTCGTCATCCCCGTCCCGGAGTCCGGCACGCCCGCCGCCATCGGCTACGCCGAGGAGTCCGGCATCCCCTTCGGCCACGGCCTCGTCAAGAACTCCTACGTCGGGCGCACCTTCATCCAGCCGTCGCAGACCATCCGTCAGCTCGGCATCCGGCTCAAGCTGAACCCGCTGCGCGACGTGATCGCCGGCAAGCGGCTCGTGGTCGTCGACGACTCGATCGTGCGCGGCAACACCCAGCGCGCCCTCGTGCGCATGCTGCGCGAGTTCGGCGCGGCGGAGGTGCACGTGCGCATCTCCAGCCCGCCGGTCAAGTGGCCCTGCTTCTACGGCATCGACTTCGCCTCGCGCGCCGAGCTGATCGCCAACGGGATCAGCGTCGACGAGATCTGCCGCTCCATCGGCGCCGACTCGCTGTCCTACGTCGAGCTCGACGACCTCGTCGAGGCGACCCAGGTGCCGAAGGACAACCTGTGCCGGGCCTGCTTCGACGGCATCTACCCGGTGCCGCTGCCCGAAGACGACCTGATCGGCAAGCACTTGCTGGAGCTGCCGCTCGACACCACCCCCCTGAAGGTGATCTCGTGACCGATTACGCCGCCGCCGGCGTGTCCGTGGCCGAAGGCGACCGCGCCGTCGAGTTGATGAAGCAGTGGGTCGAGAAGGCCCGCCGTCCCGAGGTCGTCGGGGGCATCGGCGGCTTCGCCGGGCTGTTCGACGCCACCGCGCTCAAGGACTACCGCCGCCCGCTGCTGGCCACCTCGGCCGACGGCGTCGGCACGAAGGTCCAGATCGCGCAGCGCCTGGACAAGCACGACAGCATCGGCTTCGACCTCGTCGGCATGCTCGTCGACGACCTCGTGGTCTGCGGCGCCGAGCCGCTGTTCATGACCGACTACATCGCGACCGGCAAGGTGGTGCCGGAGCGGATCGCCGAGATCGTCAAGGGCGTCGCGCAGGCGTGCGCCGAGGCGGGCACGGCGCTGCTGGGCGGCGAGACCGCCGAGCACCCGGGGCTGCTCGACCCCGACGAGTACGACATCGCCGGCTCGACCACAGGGGTCGTCGAGGCCGACGCGCTGCTCGGCGCCGACCTCGTGCGTCCTGGCGACGTCGTGGTCGCGATGGCCTCGTCGGGTCTGCACTCCAACGGCTACTCGCTGGCCCGCCACGTCTTCTTCGAGATCGCCGGATGGTCGCTCGACCGCGACGTCCCCGAGCTCGGCACGACCCTCGGCGAGGCGCTGCTGACCCCGACCAAGCTCTACACGCTGCCGTGCCTGGCGCTGGCCCGCGCGGGCGGCACGCACGCGATGTCGCACGTCACCGGCGGCGGCCTCGCGGCGAACCTGGAGCGCGTCGTGCCGGAGTCGGTCTCGGTGCGGATCGACCGCTCCACCTGGACGCCCGACCCGGTCTTCGGCCTCGTCGCCGAGCTGGGCGGGGTCGAGCGGAGCGCGCTGGAGCAGGCGCTGAACGTCGGCGTCGGCATGGTCGCGCTGGTCGAGCCGGAGTCCGCCGACGCGGCGGTGCGACGGCTCGCCGACCAGGGCGTCGACGCGTGGATCGCCGGCGAGGTGGCCGCCGCGGGCGTCCACGGCGCGGGCGGTTCGGTGACGGTGGAGGGCGAGCACGCCTGAGCCGACCCGGCGCCCGGCGCTGGACCTCGTTGGGTAGGGTGGACCGCACGATTACTGACCATCACTGTGCGAGGGGGTCGTCCCATGGGGCGCGGCCGTGCTAAAGCGAAGCAGACCAAGGTTGCCCGCAACCTCAAGTACCGGACCTTTGATCCGGACTTCGGGAGTCTGCAACAAGAACTCCATGGCGACGAACCGGGTGATGAGATCCCCGACCAGTACGCCGACCTGGCAGCTCAGTACGAGAGTCGACGCGACGCCAGTTGAGCGTCAGATCGGCAGGGTGATCGTCCGCAGACGGCTGACGTCGCGCATGCGTCGTTCGGCCTGACGGTCGGCGGCCTCGGCGGTGGTGACGCCGTCGCGGACCGCGAGGTCGAGCACCGCGAGCGTGGTGTCGAAGATCCCGGCGGCACGCTCCTTCGCACGGTCGAAGGAGAAGCCCCGCGGGTGCAGCTCGTCGGCGACCTGGATGACGCCTCCGGCGTTGACGCAGTAGTCCGGGGCGTAGACGACGCCGCGTTCGGCGAGCAGTTTCGCCGTGCCGTCGTGGGCGAGCTGGTTGTTGGCTCCGCCGCAGACGATCTGCGCTGACAGGGCGCGGACGACCTCGTCGCTGAGGGCTTGTCCCATCGCGTTCGGCGAGAACACGTCGAGGTTCTCGGCGGCCAGGGCGTCGGTCGAACGGACGGCGCGGACCTCCGGGTGGGCGTCGACGACGACGGCGACCGCGTCGGGGTCGACGTCGGTGACGATCACCCGCGCGTCTTCGGCGACCAGATGCGGCACGAGCCGTCGACCGACTTTGCCGACCCCGCTGACGCCGACGGTCTTGCCGGCGAGCGACGGGTCGCCCCAGAGGTGCTGGGCGCTGGCCCGCATTCCCTGGTAGACGCCGAACGCGGTGAGCACCGAGGAGTCGCCCGCGCCGCCGTTCGCGACCGTGCGGCCGGTGACATAGGAGGTCTCGCGGGCCACGACGTCCATGTCGGCGCTGAACGTGCCGACGTCGCAGGCGGTGAGGTAGCGGCCGTTCAGCGACTCGACGAAACGTCCGAAGGCCCGCAGCAGCGCCTCGGACTTGTCGGCCTTCGGATCGCCGATGACGACCGCTTTGCCGCCGCCGAGGTCGAGTCCGGCGAGCGCGTTCTTGTAGGCCATGCCCTGGCTCAGCGCCAGCACGTCGGCCAGCGCCTCGGCCTCGCTGGCGTAGGGGTGGAAGCGGGTGCCGCCGAGCCCGGGGCCGAGCGCCGTGGAGTGGAGGGCGATGATCGCGCGGAGCCCGCTGCCGGGGTCGTGGCAGAAGACGACCTGCTCGTGGGGGTGGGTGAAGATCTCCAGCGACATAGGGACTCCCGTCGATTCGGCCGCGCGGCGGCGGCCCTGAGCCGATGCTAGCCCCGGTCGGCGCCACCCGAGGGGCGTCCGGCGCGGGCGAGCAGCCACCAGATCAGCACGAGCTCGCCCCAGAACAAGAGGGCTCCTGCGGAGACCGGGAGGTCGACGTCGGCGAGCGTCGCGGTCGCGTCGACGAGATAGCCGACGCCGGCGAGGGCGACGGCGGCCGGGACGATCCAGTGGACGCCGGTCATGCGTCCCAGCGCCGCCGCGACGACGAGCAGATGGACCGCGAAGACGAATAACGCGGCGTCCCAGGCGCGGGTGAACCGATCGGCGTCGGCGGGGTCGACGAGTTCGGTGGTCGCCATCGCCAGCAGCGCCCCGTAGGCGATCCTCGTCGCGGCGGCGGTCCGCGCCAGCAGTGCTCCGGCGGGGGCCAGCACGACGCCTGCGGCCACGCCGACCACGATGTCGAGGACGGCGACGGTCATCGCGACCAGCGCCGCGACCTCGGTGTGCCCGGCGGGCAGGGCGACGAGCAGGCCGACGGGGCTGATGAGCGCCATGACGATGAGGCTGACGCCTGCGGCGACCGCCGCGCCGCGCGTCCCGGCGGCGTCGCTCACACCTCCCTCCTCATGGTGATCGCGACCTTGCCGACGACCTCGCCGGACTCCAGCAGGCGCATCGCGTCGGCGGCCTCGGCGAGCGGGTAGCTGGCGTGGACGTGCGGGGTGACCGTTCCCTCGTCGACGAGCGCGACGAGCCGGCGCAGGATGTCTCCGGACTCCCGTGAGGCCAGCATGACGTAGCGCTGGCGGGACGCGAGCATGACGAGGGCGTGGCCCATCGGGCGGAAGTAGCCGCCGGTGACCCGCCCGCCGGTGTTGTCGCCGATGAACACGATCGTGCCGCGCGGAGTGGCGAGGCGGCGGCGCTGGCGCAGCGTCCGTCCGCCGGCGAGATCGAAGACCGCGTCGAAGCGGTGGGGCAGGTCGGCGGGATCCTCGGAGCGTCGGTCGAGAACATGGGCCGCGCCCCAGGAGCGGACGGCTTCAGCCTTGCTCGCACTGCACACGGCGGTGACCTCGGCGCCGCGATGGGCGGCGAGCTGCACGAGGTAGTGCCCGACGCCGCCGGAGGCGCCGATGACGAGCACTCGCTGCCCGGCCTCCACCCGCGCCGCCTCGACCGCCTGGATCGCGGTCAGGCCGGAGATCGGCAGGGCGGCTCGCTGCGTCGGGGACAGCCGTTCGGGGGCGCGGACGAGCCGGGTGGTGTCGGCGACGACCGTCTCGGCGAGCGTGCCCGCCGTCATCCCGACGACCGTGTCGCCGACGGCGAGGTCGGTGACGTCGGGGCCGACCGCCTCGACGACGCCCGTCAGGTCGCGCCCCGGGGTGGGGACGCGCGGCCGACGGACGCCGAAGGCCGGGCGCGCCATCAGCGGCGTGCCGGTCATCAGATGCCAGGTGCCGTGGTCGACGGCCGCCGCGTCGACCCGGACGCGCGCCTGGCCACGGCCGGGATCGCGTCGTTCGACGTCGGCCAGCCGCCAGGTCTCGGGACCGCCGTAGGCGTCTTGGACGATGGCGCGGTCGCGGGGTGTGGAAGTCATCGGAATCCTTACCGTACTTAGTAATGTACTAAGTACGGTAGTGATACGGTGAGTGTTGTGTCAACCGCTCGAGCCCCGCGAGGATCTCTGACCCGCGACCGGGTCGTGGCCGAGGCGATGGCGCTGGCCGACGCCGAGGGGCTGTCGGCGTTGACGATGCGGGCGCTCGCGGCGCGCCTCGGGGTCAAGCCCATGGCGATCTACCACCACATCGCCTCCAAGGAGGCCATCCTCGACGCGGTGATCGACCAGGTGTTCGCCGAGATGGATCTGCCCGAGCCGGGCCGTCCGTGGCGCGAGCAGCTGCGCCGCCGCACCTCGTCGGTGCGCGTCGTGCTGCGTCGCCACGGGTGGTCGATCGCGGTGTTGGAGAGCCGCGCCGTGTCGACGCGACCTGCCTCGTTGCGTCATCACGACGCCGTCATCGGAACCCTGCGGCGCGACGGCTTCGACGTCGCCGAGGCGGCCCACGCCTTCGCCCTGCTCGACAGCTACGTCTACGGCTTCGTGATCCAAGAGGTCACGCTGTCCTCCCGTTCGCCCCAGGAGTTCGCCGAGGAGGTGGAGACCTTGGCCGAGGAGTTGGACAGCGCCGCCTATCCCTATCTCACCGAGATGGCCGTCGACCACGTCATGCGACCCGGCTACGACTTCGCCGACGAGTTCGACCACGGCTTGGAGCTGATCCTCGACGCGATCGAACGGGACCGGGCGGGGTCAGGAGGGTGAGGCGACCTGAGGTCCGACCGCGTAGAGCTCGACGGGGCGGGTGACGCCCTTGAACTCGCGCTCGCCGTAGCTGCGGCACTCGACCTCGTCACGCACGAGCAGCCAGGTGGCCCGGCTCAGCAGGATCTCGTCGGGCGGGCAGTGCGACTGGATGCGGGCGGCGAGGTTGACCCCGCGACCGAGGGCCGCGTACTTGCGACGCTGCCCCGTGCCGACGTTGCCCACCGCCACGACGCCGGTGTTGATCCCGACGCGCACCTGGAAGGCGACGTCGATCCCGGCGCGCGCCCAGCGGTCGTTGAGCCCGAGGACCGCGCGCTGCATCTCGGCGGCCATGCGGACCGCGCGCAGGGCGTGGTCGCGGTCGCTGGTGGCCGTGGGCGCGCCGAAGAAGATCAGCACCGCGTCGCCGATCAGCTCGTCGATGGTGCCGTCGTAGGCCTCGGCGATCCGCGCCATCTCGGAGAAGTACTCGTCGAGGACGACGGTGAGCTCCTCGGGCTCCATGCGCTCGGTCGTCTCGGTGAAGCCGACGATGTCGGAGAAGAAGACCGTCAGCTTGCGTCGCTCCATGCGGGTGCTCTCGGCGCCGTGGGCGAGGACGGCGTCGGCGACCTGCGAGGGGACGTAGTGCCGGATCAGCTCGTGCGCGTCGGCCAGCGAGGCCTGGTGCTCCTCGTTGCTGCGCAGGATGCAGAAGCACAGGCCGACCGCGAGCGCGGTGAAGGCGGCGAGCGGGAAGGCGGCGCCGAGCACGCGCAGGAGGTCGCCGGAGCCGTCGACGGAGCGGTTGAGCAGCACGGGGGCGTAGTCGAGCGCGCCGGCGAGGCGCAGCGACTCGGCGAGGACGATGGAGCCGGCGCCGGTGGCGAGCGCGATCCAGCCGTACTTCCGGCCGACGGCCACGCCGATGATGAGGGTGGTGACCGCGCAGAGCAGGACGAACGGCGAGTTCCAGAAGCCCTGCAGGAACGACATGGACGTGCCGAACAGGCCGAAGACGACCGCGACGACGCCCAACGCCACGCGGGAGGCGACCGTCAGGCCCTCCGGGTCGCGGCGGGCGAGCAGGTGCGTGACGACCGTGATCGACGCGACCGCGACGGTCCCGGCGAGCATCATCGGCGCGAAGAGCGACATCTCGTATTGCCCGGACTCGCCGACGAGCAGAACGCTCACCGCCGCCGCCGTCGCCTGCACGACCGCCACGAGCCGCAGGATCGAGGCGGCCTTCGCCATGCGCGGCTGCTCCATCGCCCGCGCCAACGATCCGGTCCACTGCCGCATGGGGTCGAGCCTAAGCGACCCCCGCCCGCCCATGGTCGCCTTATCACCAGATCTGCTGGCTTATCCACCGTTCTCGCGGTGGGAAACGGTGGATAAGCCAGCAAATCTGGGACTCGGGTGAGCTATTCGGGGCGGGACTTCTTGCGGGCGAGGCTCTTGTCCATGCGGCGGATCTGCGGGGTGATGACCTTCGTCAGGACGCCGGGCAGCACCGACATGCCCGCCTGGCCGGCCGCGCCGCCGAGGCTGGTGACCCGGGTCGGCCGGTCGACGACGGCCTTGACCAGCCAGCCGCCGGCCTTCTCGGCGGTCATCATCGGCATGGCCGCGTAGATCGACGTCGCGCCCGACATCGGCGTGCGGACCATCGGGAAGTAGACGATCGTCGTGGTGATGCCGCGGTGCCCCTCCTCGGCCAGCAGCGAGCGGGCGTAGGACTCCAGCGCGCTCTTGCTGGCCAGATAGGCGCTGAACAGCGGGATCGGCACCTGCGTCGACATGGTCGAGCTGAACACGACGTGGCCGCGCCCGCGCTCGATCATGGACGGCAGCAGCGCGTGGGTGAGCCGGATCGCGCCGAGGTAGTTGACCGCCATGACCCGCTCGTGGTCGTGCAGGCGGTCGAGCGAGTCGCGGATGGAACGGCGGATGGAGCGCCCGGCGTTGTTGACCAGCACGTCGACGTGGCCGTGGTCGGCGAGGATCGCCTCGACCGTCGCCTGTGTCTGGGCGTCGTCGGTGAGGTCGACCGGGTAGGCCGACGCCTCGCCCCCGGCCGCGCGCACGCGTTCGGCGACCTGTTCCAACTCGTCGGCGCGACGGGCCAGCAGGCAGACGGTCCAGCCCTTCGCGCCGAGCTGCACGGCGGCCTCGGCGCCGATGCCGCTGGACGATCCGGTGACGACGACGACGCGTGCGCTCATGCGCCCCTTTCTATCCCGTCGCGCCGAGCCGGGAGACGTCGGTGAGCAGCGCGCCCATGACGCGGCCGAGCCGCTCCGACATCTCGGGGGCGGTGGCCTCGGGGTGGGCGACCCACCAGTCCATCAGCGCGTCGACGAGGCCGATCCACATGGCTGTCAGCGCGGAGGCGTCGACGGGGTCGGTGTTGCCCGCGAGGACCAGCAGTTCGCTGACGCCCTCGTGGGCGAGGGCGTCGATGCGGTCGGCGTGACGTCGCACGACGCTCGCGACGGGGTCGGTCTCCGGCGCGGTGCGGTCGTGCAGCAGCCGCCAGAGGTGGCGCTGGTCCTCCAGGATCGCGAACATCGCGTCGAGGGTGCGCAGGCCGCGCTCCACGCCGACGACGTCGCCGCGCGCGACGCGCTCCATCGCGTCGGCCAGGAGCTCCCCGGCCTGGTCGAGGCAGGCGATGTAGAGGCCCTCCTTGGAGCCGAAGTGGTGGTAGATCAACGGCTTGGAGATGCCCGCGGAGCGCGCGACGTCGGCGAGGTTGGTCGCGGCGAAGCCGTCGGAGCCGAAGGCGAGGGAAGAAATCTCGAGAATCTGCTGCGAACGCTCCGCGCGTGGGACACCCTTGGTGCCAGCGTTGCTACGAGTCACGGCGACAGCCTAGCGGATCAATTGACTATATGGTAACTTACTTAAAAGTCATATCAAGCCGAAGTGGAGATTCCATGGACGAACTGCTCGACCCCATGAAGAACCCGTTCACCTTCGCGGTGCCGTTCTTCCTGTTGTTCATCCTGATCGAGCTCGCCGCGCTCAAGTGGCTCGACCACGACGCTCCCCCACTCGCTTCGCGAGCGGGAGGTGCCCCCAACCCGACCGGTTACGCCCTCAAGGACGCCCGGGCGTCCATCTCGATGGGCCTGGTCTCGGTGTTCTTCCTGACGGCCTTCAAGGTCGTCACCTTCCTGGCGTTCGTCGTGGTCTTCGCGAACTTCGCGATCTTCGACCTGCCCGTCGACGCCTGGTGGTACTGGGTGCTGCTGATGCTCGGCATCGACTTCAGCTACTACTGGCACCACCGTTTCAGCCACCGGGTGCGCATCGCCTGGGCCGGCCATCAGGCGCACCACTCCAGCGAGTACATGAACTTCGGCACGGCGCTGCGGCAGAAGTGGAACCCCTGGTTCGAGTTCTTCTTCTGGCTGCCCTTCCCGCTGCTGGGCTTCGAGCCGTGGACGATCTACGTCGCCTTCAGCCTCAACCTCGTCTACCAGTTCTTCGTCCACACCGAACTGGTCGACAAGCTGCCCCGGCCGATCGAGTTCGTCTTCAACACGCCCTCGCACCACCGCGTCCACCACGGCTCGGACCCGGAGTACCTCGACACGAACTACGCGGGCATATTCATCATCTGGGACCGCCTGTTCGGCACCTTCACCGAGGAGAGGCAGCGTCCGACCTATGGCCTGACGAAGAAGGTCGACACCTACAACCTGCTCAAGCTCCAGTACGGGCACTACGGCGACATCGCCCGCGACGTGAAGGGCGCGCGGAGCCTGCGCGACAAGATGGGCTACATCTTCGGCCCTCCCGGCTGGAAGCCCGCCGACCCGGCCGCTGCGGAGAAGGACTTGGTCGGCTGACTTTCGATCCCTGAGGTGCGAGGAACGAGCCTCGAAGGGTCGACCCTGTGTGATAAAAGTTTGAGGCATCGAACTTTGAATCACGGAGGCCTCGATGAACTTGGTCTGGCGTGTGCTCGCGGCGGTCGCCCTGATGGCGACCGCCGCCTGCGCGCTTCCCGTCGGCGACGATGACGACCGCCCGGTCGTGCTGACCACCTTCACCGTCACCGCCGACATCGCCCGCGCGGTCGCCGGCGACCACCTTCGGGTCGTCTCCATCACCGACCCCGGCGCGGAGATCCACGGCTACGAGCCGACCGCCAGCGACGTGGTCGACGCGGCGAAGGCCGATCTGATCCTCGACAACGGACTCAATCTGGAGGCGTGGTTCGCGCAGTTCGTCGCCGACGCCGAGGCCGACCACGTCGTGGTGAGTCGAGACGCCCGGCCGATCCCCATCGCCGCCCGCGCCGGGACCGAGCCCGCCGCCGACGCGCCGCCCAACCCGCACGCCTGGATGAGCCCGCTCGACGCGATGGGCTACGTCGACGTGATCGCCGAGGCGTTCGCCGAGCTCGACTCAGAGCACGCCGACGACTACGCGGCCAACGCCGAGTCCTACAAAACCGAGATCCAGGCGGTCCACGACGACCTGCTCGCCGCTGTCGCGACCGTGCCGGAGAGCCAACGCGCCCTGGTCACCTGCGAGGGGGCTTTCTCCTATCTCGCCCGCGACGCCGGGCTGGAAGAGTTCTACATCTGGCCGGTCAACTCCGAGCGCCAGGCCACCGGCCAGCAGATCGCCGACGCCATCGAGTTCGTCCGGGAGCGGTCCGTCCCGGCGGTGTTCTGCGAGTCGACCGTCTCCGACGACGCGATGCGGGAGGTGGTCGCCGCGACCGACGCGGTCTTCGGCGGCACGCTCTACGTCGACTCGCTGTCGAAGCCCGACGGCCCGGTTCCGACCTATCTCGACCTGCTGCGACACGACGTCGACACCATCGTGACGGGCCTGACCGGAGGCGCGGCATGAGTATCGAGGTGACAGGTCTGACCGTCCGGTACGGCGAGGTGACGGCGCTCGACGGCGTCGATCTGTCGATTCAATCGGGTTGTGTGTGCGGGCTGATCGGTATGAACGGCGCGGGCAAGTCGACGCTGTTCAAGGCGATCATGGGCGTCGTCGCGCCGGACACGGGCGACGTGCGGATCGCCGGCCTGAGCCCGGCGCAGGCGCGGCGGGCGGGGGTCGTCGGGCATGTGCCGCAGGCCGAGGACGTCGACTGGACCTTCCCGGTGAGCGTGCGCGACGTCGTGACGATGGGCCGCTACCGCCGCACGGGCTGGACGCGTCGGCCGCGCCGCGCCGACCGGGCGGTGGTCGACGAGGCGTTGGAGCGGGTGGGATTGGCCGACCTCGCCGACCGGCAGATCGGACGGTTGTCCGGCGGTCAGCGCAAGCGGGCCTTCGTCGCGCGGGGGCTCGCCCAGGAGGCGCGGGTGCTGCTGCTCGACGAGCCCTTCGCCGGGGTCGACCAGAGCTCCCAGGAGACGATGCGGCTGGTGCTGCGCGAGTTGGCGGCCGACGGCGGCACGGTCTTCGTCGCCACCCATGATCTGGAGTTGTTGCCGCGCTTGGCCGACGAGGCGGTGCTGTTGATGCGGCGCGTCATCGTCCACGACGACCCTGCCGTGGTCGTGCGGCCCGAGCATCTCGCGGAGGCATGGTGACGATCGCGGAGTTGTTGGCCGAGCCGTTGCAGTACGAGTTCATGCTGCGCGCCCTCGCGGCGAGCGTCGTGGCGGCGGTCGTGTGCGCGACGCTGTCGTGCTGGCTGGTGCTGATCGGCTGGTCGCTCATGGGCGACGCGGTGTCCCACTCCGTGCTGCCGGGGGTCGCGCTGGCGGCCATGCTCGGCCTGCCGTTCTCAGCTGGCGCGGTCGTGTTCGCCTTCGCCGCCGTCGGGCTCATCTCGGTGGTGCGCGGCAGCGGGCGGATCCGCGACGACACGGCTATCGGCGTGGTCTTCACGACGTTGTTCGCGTTGGGACTGGTGCTGATCTCGGTGACGCCGAGCCAGACCGACCTGCACCAGATCGTCTTCGGGCACCTGCTCGGCACCTCGCGGGCCGACCTGGCGCAGGTCGCGGCGATCGGCGCGGTCGTGCTGGCGGTGCTTGTGCTGCGGCGTCGGGATCTGACGCTGTTCGCCTTCGACCCGGCGCACGCGCAGGCGCTCGACCTGCGGCCGAAGCGGCTGAGCACGCTGCTGCTGGTGCTGCTGGCGCTGACCGCGGTGGTCGCCCTGCAGGTGGTCGGCGTGGTCTTGGTCGTGGCGATGCTGGTGATCCCCGGCGCGCTGGCCCGGCTGCTGACCGACCGCTTCGGCCGCATGCTGGTGATCGCGCCGACCTTCGCGGTGGTCTCCACGGTGGTCGGGCTGTACGTCAGTTTCTACGCCGACACCGCCCCGGGCGCGACGATCGTGCTGGCGCAGGGCGTCGTGTTCTTCGTCGTCGTGGCTGTCGCGCCGCGCAAGCATCTGGTGGCGCGCGCGGTCAGTCGATGAGCGAGACCCAGACGGCGGCGCTGGCCGCCTGGCCGAGGGGGAGCGGGGCGTCGCGGCCGTCGATCCGCAGCGACAGGGCGTCGGCATAGGGCGCGGGCTCCTCGACGGTCGCGGTGACGCCGATGTCGAGGCCGTGGTCGGCGAAGTGCTGCAACATGCTCGGGTCGTCGTCGCTGATCCGCTCGACGCGGACCCGTGAGCCGGGGGCGACGGTGAGGAGTTGCGCGGCGTCGGGCCGGACGACCGCGCCGGAGGCGTCCGGGATGGGGTCGCCGTGCGGGTCGCGGGTCGGGTGTCCGAGCCGTTCGGCCATGCGCTCGACCATGAGGTCGGAGACGACGTGCTCCAGCCGGTCGGCCTCGTCGTGGACTTGGTCCCAGCGGTAGTCGAGCACCTGCACGAGGAAGGTCTCGATGAGCCGGTGCCGCCGCACCATCGCCACCGCGTACCGCTCGCCCTCGGGGGTGAGCGAGACCGCGCCGTAGCGGGCGTGTTCCAGCAGGCCTTGGTCGGCGAGCTTGGCGACCGCCCCGGAGACGGTCGAGGTCTTCATGCCGGTCTTGGCCGCGATGTCGCTGGCCGTGACCGGCTCGTCCGACCACTCCGCCAGCCCCCAGACCGCCTTCAGATAGTTCTGGGCGTTCGCCGACAATTCCGCCAACCCCATGCCCGCCAATCTATCGGGTGGCGCTGGTCGCTGACTCGAATATCCCTCGACGTCCTCCTGCGGTTCCAGCGCTTTGGCCTCAGAAGGCCGCGAAGCCGTCTCGGTTGATGAAGGCGCCGTGGCCGGTGGCGGCGTTCCAGCAGGTCAGGCCGTTCTCCTCCGAAGCGCAGACATAGTCACCGAAGTGGGCGACCTGGCCGTACTGAAGCACCTGTGCGGCTGGGTCGGGGCGTCCGGGGGCACCGCCGGACGTGCCGACGACCGGAACCCCCTGACCTTCATCTGGCCAGCGGACATCCGTGTTCGGCCCCGCGTGCTCATCTTCCCCGTAAGGGAGCGTCTCCCACCACGATGAGACGCCACACTGCCCGTGGCGAGCTGAGAACCGACAAGAAATATTGAGTGTGGGCGTGGTCACGAGGGCTTCGTCTGACTCGTAGCTCTCTTGAGCGGGTTTGATGACGGTAGCAGGCTGCGACCACTCCGGGATCGGGCCGCCGGCCCACGGGTAGGCGCCGTCGACGGGCGGGGTGGGGATGGGGCCGGTGGGGCGTTGGATCGTCTCGCCGGTGGTCGGGTCGATGAGCGTCAACTCGTCGACGGGTTCGGGCGCCGGGGTCACGCCGATGACGGACTTGGGGTCGTAGCCGTCCCATTCGTCGCCTTCGGTGTCGGCGACGTCGAGGTCGTCCTCGGGAACCGTGAGCGGGTTGCCACAGGCGCACCGCACGCGGGGTGTGCCGTTCGCGTCGACCAAGACCGCGCTCCCGGCCTGCAGGATCGCGGGGAACGGCGTCGCCTTCCCGTTCTCGAAGCCGTGGTTGATGACGGCGGTGTCGCGGGTCAGCACGACGGGGGTCAACGCGGCGAGGTAGTCCCCGACCTCCCCGGCCTCGACACCAGCGACCTCCGCCCACGCCTCCGCCTTCTCGTCGTCACTGGACAAGAACTCGGCCAACGCGGCCTGATCGCAGGCGGCGTTGTCGTTCGTGCCGCCGTACAGGCCGGGCGTCGTGCCGTCGACCTGGCCGCTGTGTCCGGCGTCGTCGGCCACCGCGGCCGCCTCGTCCGACAGCGCCACGTCCCCGGCGACACTGTCGGTGAACGGGGCGTCGCCGGTGGAGTCGAGGGCTTCCAGGATCACCGGGTCGGAGTCGCCTCCTCCCCCGCCGCCGGAGTCCGAGCCGCAGGCGGCCGTCGCCGTCAACGCGACGACGGTCAGCGCGGCGGCGGCACGGCGCGTCCATCGTTCGCGAGTGGTCATCATGATGTGGGGCTCCCCATGTAGAAGACGGTGGTGGCTTCGACCCGTTCGGTCGGCGAGTCGGAGCTCTCGCCCATCTCGACGAACCAGCCGTCGTCGGTCTGGTCGATCAACTCGCCGTCGGAGGGCATCAGCATCCAGGTCGGGTTGTCCTGGCAGGAGCCGAAGGGCATGTATCCGTCGGTGCGTGTGCTGCCGCGGGCTCCGATGGTCGATTTCGGGTCGCAGGTGACACCGTTCTCCATCTCATAGGCGAGCACCACCGGCTCTGCGGTCCCGGAGAACGGAGGCAGGCTGCCCGACAGAGTCTGCTTGGAGAGTTCACGACTCTCAGGGTCGGAACCAGGACAGACGACCTCGGAGGATGAGCCGGGCACCTGCCGAGCGCGAAGGACGCCGGCGGCACGCTCGCCGTGCGCGTCTACGGCAACACTTATGAGCGCTACTACGACGTCACCACGTCGAAGCCCATCGCCGGAAACACCTCGGCGCCCACGCCGAGCCCGACGGCGTCTCGCTGGAGACGCTGACCTTCACCGACCTCGGCGACGGCCGGACGCGGCTGGAGGCGGTGAGCCTCGTCGACAGTTTCGAGGACCGCGACGCCTGGTTGCGTGACAGCGGCATGGAGGTCGGCGTCAACGAGGGCTACGCTGCGCTGCAGCCGCTCGTCGCCTCCGGGGAGGTGGCCCGATGAGCGCCGCCGAGCTGCATCGTTCCACTGCCGCTCGGTTCACCGAGGTGGTCGCCGGAGTGACTGAGCGGGACGTGCCCGCCCCGGTCGATGGTTGGACCGCACGCGATGTGGTCGGGCATCTGGTCGAGTGGTTCCCGGTCTTTCTGGCCGCGGGCGGGGTGGAACTGGCCCCCGGCCCGTCGGTCGCCGACGACCCGCAGGGAGCGTGGTCTCACCAGGTGGAGCAGGTGCAGGAACTGCTCGACGGGCCGGACGCCGAGTTCACCCACCCGCACGTCGGCACGATGCCGCTTCATCAGGCGGTCGACCGGTTCTACATCGCCGACGTCTTCATGCACACCTGGGACCTCGCCCGCGCGAACGGCCAGGAGCCCGGTCTCGACCGACGCCTCCCCGCAGGACCGCCTCGCCGCCTTCATCGGCCGCGACCCCTCTCGGTCATCGTCTTAGCCAGATTTGCTGATTTATCCACCGTTTCACACGCCTGGAATGGTGGATAAGTCAGCAAATCTGGGGAGAAGGCGAAGGGTCAGCGGCCGCGGAACTGGTCGAGTTGGCGGCGTTCGCGTTTGGTGGGGCGGCCGGAGCCGCGTTCGCGACGGGGCATGGCCAGACGCTCCTCGCGGGGCGGCGGGGCGGGGGAGCGGTCCTCGTAGCAGGTGACCGCCACCGACGCGCCGACCCGCTTCGACAGCAGCCGCGTCACGACCACCACCCGCTCGCCGCCCGGCGTCGTCGCCGTGACCGCGTCCCCGACCCTGACCGGCTGCGACGGCTTGGCCCGCTTCCCGTTCACATGCACATGTCCGCCCTTGCACGCCGCGCTCGCCGCCGACCGGCTCGCGAACAACCGCACCGACCACACCCACACGTCGACGCGGACGCTCGTCAGCGAGGTGGGATCGGCCATGAGGTGAGTTTCTCATTTGACGTGGCGGGGGGGGGAGTAGCTTGATCGACCAGAGTTGAACCGCCTCATCTGGGAGATTGACGTGGAGATGCACCATCAACCGACGTCTCGACGGACTGCCGGGGCTGTCTGGTCGATGGTGTGGCGAGTGCCAGCCATCGCTTTCATGGGTTTGCTCATCCTCGTCACATTGTTGTTCGCGGCTGATCGAGAGACGTGGTTCGGCCCTGCATGGGTCAAGGCGATGGTGCTGCTGGGCTTCCTCCTCGCCTTTGGCGGGTGCGCCCACATCATCTCGGTATGGGCGCGTCAGATCATCGTGATCGCCACGAGTCCGGCGGCGTGGGCGCACGCGGGGAAAACGGGAATCTACGGCTGGTGGCTCGCCCTCGCGGTGATCTGTTCCCCGATCTCCGCGGTGGCGGAGGCGTATGCGCCGGGACCTGACGACCCGACTGAGCCCTCGACTGCGGCAGGAGCGGCAGGAGCGGCTTTCCTGTTCTTCCTGATCTGGTCGGGATATCTGGCTTGCCGCATCTATCAGGGCAGGGCGCCGTGGCCGCTTCGTTGGGCGCGGGGCGTGCGAGGCCTCGTGCGGGTGGGCATCCCGATGGGCGGCGTGACCGCTTTGCTGTTGAGTTTCGTCGTGGCCGTCTCACCGGCCTCAGCGCAGGAGGCGACCGTGGAGCGTGTCGTCGATGGCGACACGGTGGATGTGACGGTGGAAGGAGTCGAGAAGCGTGTCCGGCTCCTGAACATCGACACCCCGGAGACGGTGGACCCGAATCAACCGAAGGAATGTCTGGGTGACGAGGCGACCACCTACACCAACTCGCTGCTGGCGTCCGGAGACAAGGTCACTCTCGAATTCGACCGCGAGCGGACCGATAAGTACGGCCGGACTCTCGCTCATATCAAACTCGACGACGGGCGTTACGTCTCTGACGAGATCGCTCGTCAGGGTCTGGGCGCTCCGGTCGTTTTCGGTGATAACGACCGGCGGATCGACGATGTCCGATCAGCTGCGCGAGAAGCGGCCGACGAGCAGCGAGGCCACTTCGATCCGGCGGTCGACTGCACGCTCGCCTATCGAGTCCAGCAAGCTGAGACCGCTCTCGCGGACGCGCTCGTAGTTCAGGAGGGGACGAGCGCCGCTGAAGCCGCTGCCGCCGCCGCGGCGGTGATCGCCGTGGTGGAGGCGCAGTCGGCTCTACGCGACCTGCTGAACGACATCGACACGAGTGCTGACCTGGCCATCCGGGCCTACCGGGAGGCGGGAAGAACACCCGCTTTGGCTGGTTTGAGGGAGACGTTCGACGAGGCTGCGGCGCGTCACGCGGCGCTGACGACGTTGGTGGGCGAGCGTCAGGCCGCGGAGTCGGCCGCCGCCGAAGAAGCGCAGAGAGCAGCGGAGGAGGCTGCGCGTCGAGCCGCCGAAGAAGCGGCGCAGCGCGAGGCCGAACGATCAACTCCCGATCAGCCCTCGGCTGGCGGCGGCGGGGGTGACCCGTACCCCGGCTACACGGGGTGCCGTGAATATGCGCCAGGTGGACAGAGCTGGAAGCCGATCCCGTGCCCGTAGGGTCGCTTAGCCTGGAACGATTACGTGCGGCAGGCTGGGGGTATGGACATCGAGGACGTGCCGATCACCGGCGACATGATCCGACTCGGCCAGCTGCTCAAGTACGTGAACGTCGCCGAGTCCGGGGCGCACGCGGCGGCGATCATCGGCTCCGGCGACGTGTCGGTCGACGGCGAGGTCGAGACGCGACGCGGGCGTCAGCTGACGCGCGGCATGGTCGTGACGGTCGCGATGCCCCAGGGTGAACAAACTTTCCGTGTCACTTGAGCCCTGTTGTGCAGAATGAACGAAAGATTCGTCACAGTTGGTGAACTGTGAGCGGTGACACACCCCTCCCGGAGTCTCTAGTGTCGTGAGTCACACCGACACGAAAGGACGCCGCGACTCATGTCACTCGGTTACCTGCCCTGGACGCTCGCCGAGCGTCACGCGGACTCCCCGGCCGTCGCCGACGACCAGCTGACGCTCACCTTCGCCGAGTTCGACCGCCGTGTCGCCGCCGTCGCCGAGCAGCTCGCCGGTCTGGGTGTCGGACGCGGCGACGTCGTCGCGGCCATGCTCCCCAACCGGGCCGAACTGCTGATCGCGCTCTGCGCCGCCTGGCGACTCGGAGCCGCGGCCACCCCCGTCAACCCTGCCTTCACCGGCGCGGAGTCCGGCCACCAGATCGGCGACTCCGGCGCGAAGGTCGTCATCACCCTCGACGGCACGAGCCCGGTCGACGGCGTCACCGGCCTCGCCGTCGACGGCCTCGCCACCGAGCCGAGCGAGAGCGTCGCCGCCCCGGTCGAGGTGGACGAGGACGACACGGCGCTGCTCATCTACACCAGCGGTTCGACCGGCCGGCCCAAGGGCGTCATGCTCACCTTCGCCAACTGCGAGGCGATGAGCTCGATGATGGCCCAGCACCTCCAGCTCACGGAGGCCGACCACTGCATGCTCATCCTGCCGCTGTTCCACGTGAACGCGCTCATGGTCAGCGTCTTCGCGCCGCTGCGGGTCGGCGGCCGGGTCAGCGTCACCGGCAACTTCTCGGCCTCGCGCTTCTTCGACGACGTCGAGCGGCTGCGTCCCACCTACTTCTCGGCCGTCCCGACCATCTACGCGCTGCTCGCCTCGCTGCCCGAGGAGGTCCAGCCCGACACCTCCTCGCTGCGCTTCGTGGTCTGCGGCGCCGCCCCCGTCTCCAAGGAGCTGTTGGAGAAGGTCAACGAGCGCTACGGCTTCGAGGTGCTGGAGGGCTACGGCCTCACCGAGGGAACCTGCGCCTCGGCCTGCAACCCGATCGACGGCGTCCGCAAGCTCGGCACGGTCGGCCCGGCGCTGCCCGGCCAGCAGATCGCCATCGCCGACCCCTTCGGCGCCCACCTGCCGGCCGGCGAGTCCGGCGAGGTGCTCATCAAGGGCCCCAACGTCATGAAGGGCTACTTGAACAAGCCCGACGCCACCGCCGAGACCATCCGTGACGGATGGCTGCACACCGGCGACGTCGGCATCCTCGACGAGGACGGCTACCTGCGCCTCGTCGATCGCGTCAAAGACATGATCATCCGCGGGGGAGAGAACATCTACCCCAAGGAGATCGAGGCCACCATCTGCGAGGTCGAGGGCGTCCTGGAGGCTGCGGTCGTCGGTCGCCCGGACGAGTTGTTCGGCGAGGTGCCCGTGGCACGCGTCGTGCTCTATCCGACCGCCGAGGTGACCGAGGAGCAGTTGCTCGCCCACTGCCGCGAGAACTTGCTCCGGGTGAAGGTGCCGGTCGACCTACAGATCGTCGACGCCCTCCCGAAGAACCCGGTCGGCAAGCTCGACAAACCCGCTCTCCGACGAGCCCTCCAGGGTTCCTGACCCCCCTTCCTCCATCTCATCCATCGACGCGCCGACACGGCGTGATGTTGTCCTGCCCTCGGGCGGGACGGAAAGGAGTCCCTCATGGGACTGAAAGACGCGGATATGCCGCCTGTCGACCCGGCGACGTTCGGGTCACTGCCGACGCTGCAGAGGCAGAAGACCCTCGTGCAGCACTGGGGTGAGTTCGGCTTCGGCACCCCGAAGCAGATCCACCTGATGTTCTACGTGCCGAAGATCATCTTCTACGCGATCGTCGGCTTCGCGCTCGCCTGGTTCACCACGCCGGAGCTGCGGGAGATCGCCAGCGACGCCGGCTTCAAGTACGCCTTCGTGCAGCCGGTCCTCTACATGAAGATCATGCTCTTCACGGTCTTCTGGGAGCTGCTCGGCTTCGGCGGCACCATGGGCCCGCTGGCCTTCAAGTTCAGCCCGTTGATCGGCGGCTTCCTCTACTGGGGCAAGACCGGCACGCTGCGCAACCCGCCGTGGCCGGACAAGGTCCCCGGCACCGCGGGCGCCCATCGCACGGTGGTCGACGCCGGACTCTACTGGGCCGCGACCATCCTGTCGGGCCTGCTCGTGCTCAGCGGCGTCTTCGGCGACTCCTTCCTCGGCCTGACGACGCTGGAGAACGGCCAGGGCATCATCGGCGGCAGCCTCGACAACGAAGCGCTCACCATCAACATCGTCAACCCGTACCTGCTGCTGGCCCTCGTCGTCATCATCTGCCTCGCCGGTCTGCGCGACAGCGTCGTCTGGCTCGCCGCCCGCTCGGAGCAGTACCTGCCGCCGATCATGTGCTTCGCGCTGCTCGGCTACGTCGACATGATCGTCGCGCTCAAGATCCTCATCGTCTGCGTGTGGGTGTGGGCCGGCGTCTCCAAGAT
Source organism: Aeromicrobium sp. (assembly GCF_047606445.1). Lineage (GTDB taxonomy): Bacteria > Actinomycetota > Actinomycetes > Propionibacteriales > Nocardioidaceae > Aeromicrobium. Next base: position 32,405 of record NZ_JASGEK010000039.1, read on the forward strand.
CGGCAAGCACTTCAGCCTCACCGTGGCGGTCATGCTGACCAACACGCCCTGGGCGCCGCGCTCGATCAAGAAGAAGGCGTGGAAGAACTACCCCACCGACATGCGTCCGTCGGGCTTCACGCACTTCATGGCGCACGTGACCGGCACCATCGCCGAGATCGTCCTGCCGCTGACCCTGCTGTTCTCCACGAACTCCACGATCACGATCCTGGCCGCGCTCGGCATGATCGTCTTCCACCTCTTCATCATCTCGACGTACCCGATCGCGGTGCCGTTGGAGTGGAACCTGTTCTTCATGCTCGCCACGTTCTGGCTGTTCATCGGCCATCCGGCGTTCACCGATGACGCCTGGGGCGGCATCACCTTCGGCCTCGGCGACGCCAGCACCCCGGTCCTGATCGCCGCGGTCGTCGCCGGCTGCCTCTTCCCGATCTGGGGCGAGTTCATCCCGAAGCACATCTCCTTCCTGGTCGCCATGCGCCAGTACGCGGGCAACTGGGCCTCCGGCCTGTGGGCGTTCCGCAACCGGGAGATGGAGGAGCGCCTCGACCAGAACATCAAGAAGGCCTCCAAGATGCAGATCAACCAGGTCGCCGCGCTGTACGGCGAGGAGGTCGCGGAGATCTTCATCCAGAAGGGCGTCTCGTTCCGCATGATGCACTACATGGGCCGCGGCTTGATGTCGCTGCACATGCGGCACACGCCGAGCATCGACGACTACGTGATCCGCGAGGCCGAGTTCGTCTGCAACGCGCTGACCGGCTGGAACTTCGGTGACGGCCACCTGCACGACGACCGGTTGATCGCCGCCGTCCAGGAGCTGTGCCAGTACGAGCCGGGCGACCTCGTCGTGGCCTTCCACGAGAGCAACCCGATCCACAAGGACTACGTCGAGTACCGCGTCATCGACGCCGCGCTCGGTGTGGTGGAGCGGGGCACCTTCAAGGTCGCCGACTGTGTCGAGGAGCAGCCCTGGCTGCCCAACGGCCCGGTCGACCACGTGGTCACCTGGACCAAGCCGGGCTACACCGCTCCGTCGGACGGCTCGCAGTACGTTGGTTGGGAGTCCAAGCTCAACGGCTGAGCTGGCGGACACAAGTGATGGGTAACACGAGGGGAATGACGTCGTGACGACAGCTGTCGTGGTGGGTAGCGGACCGAACGGTCTGGCCGCCGCTCTCACCCTCGCCGCCGAGGGGGTGGAGGTCACCGTGCTGGAGGCGGCCCCCGCCCCCGGCGGCGGAACCCGATCCGCAGAGGTGACGGTGCCCGGAGTGCTGCACGACGAGTGCTCCGCGGCCCACCCCCTCGCCCTCGACACCGCCTTCAGCCGCCAGTTCGACCTGGCCGGACTGGAGTGGGCGTGGGCGGACGTCGAGTACACCCATCCGCTCGACGAGGGGCGCGGCGCGTCCGTGCTCCGCTCGGTCGACGAGACTGCGGCGGGGCTCGGGCGCGACGCCGCCTCCTATCGACGCATGTTCGGGGCGCTCACCGAGCGTTTCGACAAGATCGGCACGGAGTTCCTCCAGCCGATGGTGCATGTTCCACGCCATCCCCTCGCGCTGGGCCGGTTCGGCGCCTATTCGGCGATGCCGGCGACGCTGCTGGCGTCGCGGTTCACGACCGAGGAGGCGCGCGCGCTGTGGGGCGGCGTGGCCGCTCACGCCTTCCGCCCCCTCGCGTCGCCCTTCTCCTCGGCCATCGGCGCCGCGCTCGGCACGGCCGCCCACCGGTACGGGTGGCCGGTCGCGGTCGGCGGGTCGCAGGCCATCGCCCACTCGATGATCGCGCTGCTGGAGCAGCACGGCGGGCGGGTCGAGACGGGCGTCGAGGTGACGTCCTTCGACCAGTTGGGCGAGCCCGACCTCGTCATGCTCGACACGTCGCCGTCGGCGGCCGTCGACATTCTCGGCGACCGTCTGCCGGGCCGGGTGGCCCGCGCGTACCGCCGTTACCGGCACGGCACGGGCGCCTTCCAGGTCGCCTACGCCGTCGAGGGCGGCATCCCGTGGGCGCACGAGCCGTCCCGTCGCGCCTGCACGGTGCATGTGAGCGGCTCCCTGGAGGAGACGACCGCCGCCGAGCGCGACACCTGGCGCGGGGTCATGCCCGAGCGCCCCTTCGTCCTGCTGATGCAGCAGTACCTCGCCGACCCGAGCCGGTCGGCGGGCGACGTCCATCCGATCGACGCCTACGCGCACGTCCCGGCGGGTTTCACCGGCGACGCGACCGAGGCGATCACCGCGCAGATCGAACGTTTCGCGCCGGGCTTCCGCGAGCGCATCGTCCGGTACACCTCCCGTCCGACGCGACGCATCGCGAGCGACAACGCCAACTACATCGGCGGCGACATCACCACGGGCGCGAACACGCCCTGGCAGTTGGTGTTCCGGCCGCGTCCGGCGCTCAACCCCTACGCGACCGGCGTCGCGGGGGTCTACTTGTGCTCGGCGGCGACTCCGCCGGGCGCGGGCGCCCACGGCATGTGCGGCCATCTCGCGGCGAAGTCGGCGTTGAAGGGCCTGTGATGCGCACCCCTGCGCCGGATCTGGTCCCGCACGACGAGCAGATCCGCGACCTGGCCTCGCTCGCCGCGAGCCGGTTGAACGAGCGGGAGCGGGAGATCACGCGATCGATGACCGAGCTGCTGTCGCACATCGACTACCTCGACGGCGACCAGCGGCTGCTGACGCTGCTCGACGCGAGCATCGGCGGGAACGTCCAGACGATCTTGCACATGCTCATCAACGACATCCCGGTCGCGAACCTCCAGCCGGCGGCCGCCGCGGTGGAGTACGCGTTGCGTCTGGCGCAGCGGGGCGTGCCCGCGAACTCGCTGATCCGGGCGTATCACATGGGGCAGGACGACCTCATGATGCACTGCTTCGAGGAGGCCCAGCGGCTCGACTGCGACTCGGAGTTGAAGCTGCGGGTCGTCCACCACATGTCGGGGCAGATTTATCGCTATATCGACTGGATTAGCATGTATCTGCTTGACGTCTACGAGACCGAGCAGAGTCGCTGGAACACGACGGCCGGCCATGTGCGCACCGCGATGCTGCGCGCGGTGTTGGCCGGCGAGGAGGTCGACCTCGACCGTTTCGCAGAGGAGACCGACTACGAGTTGAAGCGGACGCACGTCGGTCTGGTGATGTGGGGCGACGCGCGTCAGGACGACGACTCGCTGCGCGAGCTGCAGCAGGCGGCGCGACGGATCGCGGTGACGTCGCGCTGCGCCGAGCCGCTGTTCTCGGCCGTCGACCGGTCGACGGCCTGGGTGTGGGTGCCGCTGCGGCGCGGTATGCCGGGCCTGTCCGACGAGGCGGTGCGCGAGGCGCTGGCGGGCGTGCCGGGCGGCCGTGCCGCGGTCGGCTCACCGGGCCAGGGCGTCGAGGGATTCCGCCGGACTTATGGCCAGGCGGAGGCGGTGCGCGAGGTCGTGAGCGCGTCCGCGGACGAGACGGTCGTGATGAACTACGGCCACGACGGCATCGCCGCGCTCGCCATGCTCATGCACGACATGGACGCCTTGCGCACCTGGGTGCAGGAGGTGCTGGGCGAGCTCGCCGCCGACACTCCGTCGCATGCGTCGTTGCGTGAGACCTTGCGGGTGCTGTTCGCCTGCGGCGGCCGCCAGAGCGACGCCGCCGAGCAGCTCGTCATCCACCGCAACACGCTCAAGTACCGACTGGAGAAGGCCAGCCGCGTCCTCGGCCGCCCCCTCGACCGCTCCCGCCTCGACACCGAGCTGGCCCTCCAGGCCTGTCACTACCTCGGCCCGAAGGTCCTGCGCGGCGCGGAGTGAGGGGCGGGGTTGCGCGAGGTCGCGGTACCGCGCACTATGTATTACATGTCTGACATGATCTCGCTTCGTCTGCCGTCGGAGTTGAGCGAGCGCCTCGACCGCCTGGCCGCGAGGACACGCCGGCCGAAATCGGTCTACGTCCGTGAGGCACTGGAGGAGCATCTGAGCGACCTTGAATGGGCCTACGATCTGGCCTCGCACGCTGAGGAGGTCCGCGCTGGTGTCGCCGCGACTCGCCCGATGGACGATCTGGCTCGTGAGCTGGGGTTCGAGCCTGACGAACTGCGGGCCGAGGCGGGTGACTCTGCGGCTGAGGAGTCGCCGCATGCTGATCAGGCATGAACGACACCCCTGAGGAGCGGGTCTATCGACTCGTTCAGACAGAGAAGTTCGAGAAGGCTCTCCGCAAACTCGACCGGCCGACGCAGCGGCGCATCCTCGTCAAGCTCTACGGCCTCACCCGCCTGGAAGACCCCACGGCGCAGTGCAAAGCCATGACGGGTCCGCTCACAGGCCTGTGGCGGCTGCGCACCGGCGACTACAGGACGATCCTCGACATCCGCCGAGGAGAGGTGACGATCATCGCCCTCGACACAGGACACCGGAGCTCGGTCTACGAAGGATGACTGCGCTGCCTTCGTCACCTCGCTGCGCTCGGAGCCGATGACGAGGATCCCTCGACGGGGCGCTGCGCGCCGGGAGGGGGCCCACTCGATTCCCGTCCTCGGCAGGGGCGCGCTTCGCGCGATGGAGCCGATGACGGGAATCGAAGCCGTACAGCGCGGTCGGTGATTCCAGTTTCTCCCTGAGATTGCAGTGATTCAGGATTCGTCAGGGCGGGGTAGGATCGGTCAAGAATCGATGCGAGTGTGTACGTGTACACACGATTTTGCGCTGCTTGGAACCCGCTGAGGGTCCGGGCGTGTCGTCTCGCAGCGTCGTCGGTGGGCGCGGAGTGGCCAGATCGTGACTATGTTCCCGGAATGACGAATGCCGCCCCGCCTCCCGGGGTGGGAGGCGGGGCGGTTCGAGGGGTGACGGGTCAGGCGCCGAGGACCCAGACGAGGACCGACCTGTTGCCTGCCCACTGGTTGACGGTGCCGAGCCCGAGGACCGACGACGAGGCCGAGGTGTTCGCGAAGCCCCGCACCTGGGTGAGGGTCCAGTCCTGGATCGAGACGAACAGCTGCGAGTTCTGCGCGGTGGCGCCGGACCAGCCGACCGCGAGCGGGACGTGCACGGCTGTGAAGCCGGCCGACGAGGTGTCGACGGTCCACGCTCCCGACCCGTTCGTGGTGGCCGCGCCGACCCACAGCTTCGGGGCGGGCAGCAGCCCGGACGCCCCGTAGGCGCGGAGGTCGGGCAGGGGAGGCAGGACGGCCTTGAGCTCTCCGAGGGTGTCGTCGAGGACCACCTGCCGCTCGGCCACCGGCTCAGGCGAGGACGACGGGCTGGCCGGGCTCGAAGCTCAGCTGGTCGGCGGCGACCGCGACGCCGATGCGCTGCACGACCTCGCCCGTGCCGGTCGGCGCGGTCGTGGTCGACAGGCCGGGCGTGGTCGACAGGTAGCGGACGCCGGGGGTCGCGCCGGTGACCTGCGTGTTCGTGCCGTCCATGTAGACGGTCGCCTCGGCGCCGGACCCGAACGCGGCGAGGACGAACCCGTGGGCCTCCTTGCCGGCCGTGGAGGCGTCGGCCTTGCGGGCTCGGAACGACCCGGAGGCCGCGTGGACGTTGACGAGGTCCCCGGCCGCCAACGCCTCGGACGCCTGCACGATGGCGGTGTCGGCGCCGATGCCCACGGGCAGGACGGACTCGTCGAGACGCCCCGACGGGTCGAGGGCGACGAGGCGGCCGTCGTCGCCGCTGCCTGCGGAGGTCACGGCGGGGACGGTCTCGTGCAGGACGCCGTCGGACTGGCGGATGTACTTCTGGACGGGCATGGGCTGGCCTTTCAGTCGGTGTGGATGGGGGGTTGGGGGTTGAAATGGATCGAGGTGGGCGACCTGGTGAGCGCGACGACCCGCGACCACGCGGCGCCTGCGGGAGGGTCGGCGGTGAGCCGTCCGGCCGCCGAGGCGTACAGGCGGGCCGGGTGGGGCCACGCCCAGGTCTCCTCGACGACGGTCCCCAGCGCCAGCACCGTGTGCCCGTCGCCCGGGTCGAGCGCGCCGAGGGTCAGGTGCAGGGGGCGGTCCGCGTCGGCCGGGTCGCTCACGTCGACCGGCCGCGCCCGGCCGTCGTCGATGACGACCAGGGCGTGTCCGGACAGCGGCGCCGTCACGGCGGCGGGCGCGAGGAGCCGCTGGCCGTCGCCGGGGGGTCCGGGCGGTCCGGGGGGTCCGGGCGCGCCGCGCTGCGACACGTCGACGGCGACCTCGACCGGCCGGGGGGCGACCTCGACCGTCGGCGGCGGGTCGACGGTGATCTGTGCGTGGTCGGCGTCGGCGGCGACGTCGACGACCTGGGCGGTCACGCCGACCGTCGCCGTCGCGCACGCGTCGGCGACCACCACGATCGGGTGGGCCTGCGCGACGACGGCGACGCAGCCGCTCATACCGGGTCGGCCTCGTTGCGGATGACGCCCTTGACGTAGGTGCGGGCCTGCCCGCCCGGCGCGGTGACGGTCAGATCCCACGGCCCCGTGATCGGCCCGTCGGCGTGTCCGACGGTGACGACGCCCTCCTCGGGATCGGTCATCGTCACGGTGAGGCTCGTCGGCGTGGTCGCGCCCGCCGGACGGCACCGTGCGGCCACCTCGGAGCCCGCGAGCGACCCCAGGCCGGTGATCTTCAGCTCGACCGCCCACGCGTCGGCCCCGTAGGTGAGGATGTCGAGCGGCGACGGCCGCAGGTCGACGACCTCGCGACCGCTGCTCACGGCCGTCCGTCCGACGGCGCGTCGTCGGCGGCGGGGCGACGGGCGACTGCTCCTGCTGGATAGGTCATGAGTGCTCCTTAGACGGTGACGAGGAGCCAGAGGGCGGCGGCGAGGAGGCCGAGTCCGGCGACGGCGGACAGCAGGACGACCAGGAGCGCGAACAGCAGCAGCTCGCCGAGTCCGCGCCAGCTCACGTGCCGCCCCCGTCGCCTGCGTCGTCTGTGTGGCGGCGGGCGAGGCCGAGGACGGGGCCGAGGAGCCCGATCAGGGCGAGGCCGTACTGCTGGTTGACGACGCCGACGCCGACGAGGGCGTACACGACGGCCTCGGCGACGGCGTACAGCCAGGCCCGGTTGCGGGGCTCGGCGAGGACGTCGCGGAGCCAGCCCGCGGGGGCGCGGTGTGCTCCCACGACGGTCACCCGACCTTGGTGAGGTACTGCATGGAGTACCACCAGCCGCCGGTGGACTTGGCCCACCCGTCGCGGACCTCCACGACGTCGAGGACGTGGCCCTTGGCGGCGGTCATGCCGACGGGGTGGTTCGTGCCGGGGCCGGTGCGGCCGTTCAGCGGGCTGGACCGGGTGGCGACCCTGTACCGGCCGACCACGCGCGGCGTCGCGGAAGAGGCCGTGCCGAGGAGCTGGTTCGCGCGGGCCACGATGCGGTCGAGCTGGCCCCAGAGGTGGGGGCCGGGGCAGGCGGTCGCGGCGTACTCGCGGTGTCCTTTGACCCGGTTGCGGTCGAGCCTGCCCCACCCGTACCGGCGGCAGAGGTCGGCGGCGAGCTGGGCGAGGCGCTCGACCTGCACGTCGGAGACGCGCCATTCGGGGCCGCCGCCGGTGTTGACGGTCTCGACGGTGACGGCGGGGCCGTCGGCGGCCATGCTGCCGGTGGTCCAGGGCCGGTATTCCTCGGGGACGACGCCGACGAGGGTGCCGTCGGTCCCGAGCACGTAGGTGGCCGACGCCTTGGCGGGGTCGGACGACAGGCGGCGGACGTTGCTGTCGAGCGTGCCGCCGGCGGTGTGGTGGACGATCAGCCGTTCGATCTTGCGTCCGCCGCGCGGGGAGTGCTTGCTCGTGGCGACGGTGCGGGTGGTGAGGGGGGAGTGGGTCATGGGGTGTCTCCTTGGGTGATGTGGCGGTCGAGTCGTGCGGCGAGGGCGCGCACGTCGGCGCGGGTC
>NZ_JASGEK010000040.1:0-17507 GCF_047606445.1 Aeromicrobium sp.
AAGCCAACAACGACAACCCCAAGCCCTACACCTGGACAGCCACCGCCGAGGACATCCTCGCCAAAGTCGCCCGCGCCCGGACCACACTCAACGAAATAGTCAACTAAAACTGCGCCGGACCACTAGGGCCTGTTACGTAAGTCGTTTGAGCCAGCGGTCGATGTTGGCGATGTGGATGGTGGCGGTGTAGCGGACGGCGAGTTTGTCGTAGCGGGTCGCGAACGCTCGTTTGTGTTTGAGGGCGTCGATGCCGCATTCGACGGCGTGTCGGTCTCGGTAGATCGTGGTGTCGAAGGCCGGTGGTCGTCCTCCTGCGGTCCCGCGTGCGTGGCGGTGTCTGGCCTGGTCGGTTTTGACGGGGATGGTGGCTTCGATCTTGCGTCTTCTCAGATAGGCGCGGTTCGCGGCCGAGGAGTAGGCCTTGTCGCCCAGGACGCGGTCGGGGCGTGTCCTGGGCCTGCCGCGGCCATGACGTGGGACGCTGATGGCCTCCAGGACGGTGATCGTCTGCGGGGAGTCGCCGGCCTGTCCGGGCGTCAGGACGAACCCCAGCACGTGTCGTTGTTGTTCGCAGGCGAGATGGATTTTGGTGGTCCAGCCGCCCCGTGACCGGCCGAACGCGTGGTCGTCGGGCTCGTCGGGAATCCGTTGGCTGCTGTCACGGCGGGCTCCGGCGGCGTGGACATGACCGCGGGCGATGGCCGAGTCGACTGAGACTTGCCAGTCGACCTTCCCGGCGTGGTCGGCGGCCGCGATCAGGCACTGCTCGAGGTGTTCCCACACGCCGAGCAGCTGCCAGGCCGAGAACAGTCCGTAGACCCGCCACCAGGGTCCGTGCCGGTCGGGGACGTCACGCCAGGGGCAGCCGACACGGGTCCGGCGCCGGACGCCGTCGATCAGGCCGCGTAGCGGCCAATGTCGAGGTCGTCCCCGGCCGGAGGTGTCCGGCAGCAGCGGTTCGAGTAGTTCCCACTGCCTGTCGGTCAGGTCATGACGGGACGCGGCGTCTATCCTCGCCACGAGGCCTCCTGCGGTGATGTTGATGCGTAGACACCACCTGCATTACCGGGGAGGCCTCACCGGTATCCACACGCCACGCCGACAACCACTTTCGCAACAGGCCCTAGCGGAGATACGCCCGTCGGACGTTCAGGCGTGGGTCGGCCGGTTGTGCGCGGCCAGTGACGGCGAGGACGGCCGTAAGCCCCTCGCGCCGGCCACGGTCCATGTCATTCACGGTGTGGTGAGCGGGATCTTCAAATCGGCCGTGCGTGACCGGCGCATCCCGTCGAACCCGTGCGAGGCGACGCGCCTTCCCCGCAAGACGAGACGGCAGGTCGTCCCGCTGACCGTCGCCGAGCTCGGTGACCTCGTGGCCGCGCTGCCCGAGCGCATGCGGGGCCTGATCCTGTTCACGGCCGGGACCGGGCTGCGGCAGGGCGAGGCGTTCGGGCTGACCGTCGACCGGATCGACTTCACCGCGCGCACCGTCCAGGTCGATCGGCAGTTGCAGACGATCACCGGCGGCGACGGGTGGGAGTTCCGGCCGCCGAAGACGACGGCCAGCGAGCAGACGGTCCCGATGCCGAAGGTCACCATGGACGCGCTGCGGGCGCACCTGGAGGCGTTCGGGACCGGCGAGCACGGGCTCGTGTTCACCGACGCCGCCGGCGAGCCTCTGCGGCGTTCGTCGTTCGGCCAGTCGGTGTGGCATCCGGCCCGCAAGCGCGCGGGCCTGCGCGAGGGCGTCACGTTCCACGATCTGCGGCACTTCTACGCCTCCCTGCTGATCCGTCACGGGGAGTCGGTGAAGGTGGTGCAGTCGCGTCTGGGGCACGCGAGCGCGTCGGAGACGCTGGACACGTACTCGCACCTGTGGCCGGACTCCGACGACACGACGCGGGCGGCTGTGGACGCGGTCATGACGGCCCCGCCGATGAGCGCCTGACGTTTCCTGTTGCGGACTATTTGCGGACTGCCGACCCTCTCAGGTGGCGTTTTCGCAGGTCAGAGCGTTAGCGCGAATGAGTCGGCCTATAAGCCGGATTCTGTCGGGCCGGAACCCGGGCGACCATCCATCTGGGGCGCCCATCGCTGGGCGCCTCGGTGCGACCTACCCGCTGATGCAGACGAGCAGCCCGTCAGCGCAGATCCGAAGATCCTCGTGGTCTTGCTCCCGGTGGGGTTTACCGAGCCGACGCCGTCACCGACGCCGCTGGTGAGCTCTTACCTCACCGTTTCACCCTTGCCTGTGCCCCCGATCCGAAGATCCGAGGCCATCGGCGGTCTACTTTCTGTGGCACTGTCCCGCACGTCGCCGTGGGTGGCTGTTAGCCACCACCGTGCTCGGTGGAGTCCGGACTTTCCTCAGCCCGCCCGGAGGCGGAGCCGCGGCCGCCCGGCCGACTCATTCGCGCCGCCATCGTACGCCCCGCGCCGGTGTGACCGACGCCCCCTTGGCGCCGGACCGCGCGACCGCTAGATTAAGCGCAGCGAAAGGGAGTAGTCCCCAATCGCCGCATCGACATACTGGGCCGCTTCGACAGGGCTCCGGTGCGGCGGGCCAGCTTGACTGGCGGACGAGACTTTCGACCGGATGGTCAATGACGTGTCCGGTCGATCGGGCTCGTCGGCCCCTTCGTCCGGACGGACGAGGAGACTCCCATGGAGACGGTGTTCATCGCCGCAGGCCTGGTGTTCGTGGCCGAGTTGGGCGACAAGAGCCAGCTGATGGCCATGACCTTCGCGACCCGCTACCGCGCCCGCACCGTGATCCTCGGCATGGGAGTCGCCTGCGCGCTCATCAACCTGGCGTCGGCGCTCGTCGGCGAGGCGTTGGGCGCGTGGTTGCCCGCCGACCTGCTGCGGATCGCCGCGGGCGCGGTGTTCTTGCTGTTCGCGGCGCTGACGGCGTGGTCGCTGTGGCAGGCCGAGGAGGACGAGGAGCCGGAGATCCAGGCGCACAGCGGCCAGGCCTTGCTGGCGGTCGGCACGGCCTTCGCGCTGGCCGAGCTGGGCGACAAGACGATGTTCGCCACGATGACGCTGTCCACGCAGTACCCGTGGGTGTGGGTGTGGCTGGGCAGCACGCTCGGCATGGTCACGTCGATCATGCTGGCGGTGGTGCTGGGCAAGCAGATCCTGAAGGTCGTGCCGGTGCGAGTGGTGCACGCGGTCACCGCCCTCGCCTTCGCCGCCCTCGGCGTGTGGATGCTGCTCGGGTAGACGCACGATGATGGGTTGCGGTAGCCACCGCTGCCACGATCCATCATCGTGCGTCCTCCCCCAGACCGAGAATGATGGATTGAGGTCGCTATCACTGCACAAAGACATCATCCTGCGTGCAAGGGGCGGGGGTCCGACGTGGACGCGGTAGCCTCGCGACGTGCTGATCCTGTTGCCGCCGTCGGAGGGCAAGACCCGTCCTGACCAGGGCGAACCGCTCGACCTCGACTCGCTGTCGTCACCCTCGTTGAACCCGACCCGCGAGCAGATTCTGCGCTCGCTGGTCCGGCTCAGCCAGACCAAGCGGGGCGCGGAGATCCTGGGCCTCGGGCCGACGCAGGCCGAGCATCTGGAGCGCAACGCCGCGCTGCCGTCCGAGCCGACCGCCCCCGCCTCGGAGGTCTACACCGGCGTGCTGTTCGGCGAGCTGGGCCTGGCCACCCTCGACGCCGACGCCCGGGCGCGGGCCGAGGAGCGTCTCGCCGTCGCGTCGGCGCTGTTCGGCCTCGTGCGCCCCGGCGACCGGATCCCCGCCTACAAGTTGTCGGGCGCCACCACGCTCCCCCGCCTCGGCACGGTCGCGAGCCGGTGGAAGCCAGTCATGGGCCGGGCCGTCGCCGAACTCGCCGGCGACGGCCTCGTGCTCGACCTGCGCTCGGGCACCTACGCCCAGTTCGGCCACGCCGAGGGCCTGCCCCGCGCGTCGGTGCGGGTGCTGACCGAGACGAACGGCGTCCGCAAGGTGGTCAGCCACTTCAACAAGGCCACCAAGGGCCAGTTGGTCCGCGCCCTGCTGGTCGAAGGCGCCACGCCGGACTCCGTCGACGAGCTGGTCGAGGTCTGGTCCGACCTCGGCTGGACCGTCGAAGTCCCCGACACCGCCCCCGGCAAGCCGATCCAACTCGACATCGTCACGACCTAACCGCCGCACCGACACAGCCGCATCGCCGAACGGATGCCCGCACGACGCGGGCAGTGCGCGCACCTTCCTCCGGAGAAGTTGTTGTGTCATATCTATTCCTGTCTTGACTCAACAAACATCCTGGACAGAAGGACACCCATGTTCCGAGGCGCCCGCCGCGCCACCTGATCTACCAACGCCTCGACGAGGCCATCGAGGATCTACGTACTCGGATCGGCGGCCTCCCAAGCCCCGTCGAGGCCGAAGCGATCTGGGAGGGGTTGTGGCACCAAGAGGCGCACCATTCGACAGCGATCGAGGGAAACACTCTCGTCGTCAGCGAGGTTCGCAAGTTCCTTGACGAAGGCCGTGCGGTCGGAGCGAAAGAACTCAAGGAGCACATGGAGGTCGTCGGCTACGGAACCACCGCCAAATGGGTCTACGGGCAGGCGTTGGAGCCAGGCGACTGGAGGACCGGCGATCTGCTGACACTCTACGAGGTCCGTACCGTGCATCACAAGACGATGACTCCCGTGTGGAACGTCGCGCCACATCCGCACGCCACTCCAGCCGAGAGCCCCGGCAGTTGGCGTCACCACGACATCCGGCCCTTCGCCGAAGGGATGACGACGCCCCTTCCCTTCGTCGAGATCGACCACCGCATGTCCGACTAGGTCGTCGATGTCAACGAGCTTCACGTTCCCAGCGATATCCCCTTCGTCGAGCGTCTCGCCAAGGTCCACAACGACTTCGAGAGGATCCCCCCTTCCTCGACGGCAACGGGCGCACCGGACGACTACTCCTCAACCTGATGCTCGTACGCCTCGGGTACCCACCCGCGATCGTGTTCAAAGACGAACGGACGAAGTACCTCAAGGCGATGCGCAAAGCCGACCACGGCGGCTACGGGCCGCTCGGCGAGCTCATCGCGCGGGCCGTCACCAACAACCTCTACCGCTTTGTCTTGCCCGCCGCCGAGCGCGGCCGTCTCCGCGCTCAAAAAACCGACCGCGGCATCTGGATGAGTTCGAAGGACTGGGTCGACGACTACCAACGCAACGAATACAAACGCGCCACGCCATCGACCTAGCCGACGCGCGTCACTCCGGGACGAGGGAGAAGCCGCGCAGGGAGGGGAGGCCGTCGGGCCACCAGGCGAGGGTGCTGACGCTGGCGGGGGCCAGCTCCAGTGCGTGGATCGAGGTGATCGGGGCGCCGAGCGCCTCCTTGACCAACATCTTGATCGGCGTGACATGGCTGACCACGACGACGGTGCGGCCGCGATGCTCGTCGAGGATGCGCTCGAGGGCGGCCTGCACGCGCGCGTCGACCTGTTCCAGCGACTCCCCGCCCGGCGGGGCCACGGCGGGCGACTCGAACCACGCGGCCATCTCCTCGGGCCAGCGCTCCATCACCTCGCCGAAGGAATGTCCGTCCCACTCCCCGAAGGCGGCCTCGGCGACGCCGGGCTCGGTGGCGATGTCGAGGCCGGTGGCCTGCGCGACCGCCTCGGCGGTCTGCTGGGCGCGCCGCAGCGGGGAGGCGATCACCGCGTCGACCTGATGATGGCGGCTGATCCACGCCGCCGCGCGGGCCGCCTGCGCCCGGCCCTCCTCGTTAAGGTCGGGATCGGAGCCGCCACTGCCGCAGAACAAGCGCCGCACCGTGTGGTCGGTGACGCCGTGGCGCAGCAGGACCAGCGTGGTCGGCTCGGCGGCCAGCCGCGCGCCGAGGCCGGAGACGACCGGACCGCTCACAGCCCCGACCCGGAGGTGCGCACCAGGATGCGGCTGCACTCGGGGCAGCGCAGCACCTCGTCGACCGGGGCGTCGACGATCTCGCGCAGGTCGGCGCCGTTGAGCTCCAAGCGGCAGCCCTCGCAGCGCTTGGCCCGCAGCGGCGCGGCGCCGGATCCGTACTGGCCGCGCACCTTCTCGTAGAGAGTCACGAGGGCGTCGGGGAGCCGTTCGGCCAAGGCCTGACGCTCGGCCGCGACCTCGGCGCGGGAGGCGTCGAGGTCGGCGAAGGCTGCGTCGCGGACGGCGGCCGCCTCGGCGATCTTGGCCCGCACCGCCTCCAACTCCCCCACCACTCGGCGGTGCTCGGCCTCGGCCCGCTCCAGGCGGTCCATGACCTCGAGCTCCAGATCCTCCAGCGTCTCGATGCGGCGCAGCAGCGCCTCCATCTCGTGTTCCAGATGGGAGAGGTCTTTAGGATTGGTGATGGCACCGGAGTTCAAGCGCTTCTCGTCGCGCTCGCGACGCGTGCGCACCAATTCGACCTCGTTCTCGGCCCGGCGCACCTCGCGGCGGAGGTCGCCAGCGAGCGTGTCGGCCTCGACGCGCTCGCCGTCGAGCCGCTTCTCCTCGGCCGCCAACTCGGCGAGCACCGCGATCTCCGGCAGCGCGCCGCGCCGATGCGCGAGCTGGCCCAGCCGGGCGTCGCAGGCGGCGAGGTCGAGCAGTGTGAGTTGGTCGTGCGAGGCGGCTTTCACGACGGGCTCCCAGGGGTGTCGGCGGCGAGGGTCATCGTCCACGGGTCGGTGACGATGGTCGAGACGTGTGTGCTGAGCGTAGCGCCGAGGCGTTCGGCCAACGCGGCGGCCGCGACGGGCAGCCAGGTCCACTCGGCGGCCCAGTGCGGGACGTCGACCACGGCGCACGAGCCAGGGCGCTCCCGGTGCTCGCTGACGACGTGGTGTCTGAGGTCGGAGGTGACGTAGACGTCGGCGCCGGCGCGGGTGGCGGCGTCGAGCAGGAAGTCGCCGGCGCCGCCGCAGAGCGCGACCGTGCGCACCGGCTGGTCGGGGTCGCCCGCGACACGCGTGGCTCCCTGATGAGCGGGCAGGGCTGATCGGACCTGTCGGGCGAACTCGGCCAACGTCGTCGGCTCGGGCAACTCGCCGATCCGGCCCATGCCACGATCGGTCGGCTCCGGCTCGGCGCTGACGACGTCGTACGCCGGGACCTCGTAGGGATGCGCGGCGATCAGGGCCGCGCGCACCGCCTCGCGACGAGCCGGGGCGGCGACGAGCCGCAGGCAAGTCTCCTCCACATGTTCGACCTCGCCGACCTGCCCGACAGCGGGGTTCGCGCCGTCGAGCGGGCGGAACTGGCCGACGCCGGAGGAGCCGAAAGCGGCGCGGTCGTAGCCGTCGTAGCGTCCGGCTCCGGCGTCGTGCAGGGCGGCCAGCACGCGGCCTGAGACGGCGTGCGGGACGAACACGGTCCACACGTCGCGCCGCTCCCCCGTCGCCGCCTGCAAGGGCCGGGCGTCGACCAGCCCGAAGGCGTCGGCCATCGCCGCCGAGACGCCCAAAGCGGGGATGTCGGCGTTGGTGTGACAGGTGTGCAGCGCGACGCCGTTCGACAGCAGCGTGTGGGCGACCCGCCCCTTGGGGTCGCTGGCCGCGATGGAGGTGACCCCGCGCAGCCACAGCGGGTGGTGGGCGACGACGAGGTCGTAGCCGCCCGCGACCGCCTCGTCGGCCACCGCCTGGACGGGATCGACGGCGAACAGCACCTTCGCGACCTCGGCGTCAGGGTCGCCGAGCGCGGTGCCGACCGCGTCCCACGACTCCGCCGTCCCCGGCGGGTAGAGCGTGTCGAGCACCGCCGCGACCTCGGACAACGTAGGCATGACGCTCAGGCTATCCCGCCTGGGCGAGCGCGAAGGGGAGCACGGCGGGCGCTCCGGCACGGCGCAGCTCCCGCCCGGCGACCGTCATGGTCCAGCGGCTGTCGATCAGATCGTCGACCAGCAGCACCGGGCCGTCGAGGGCGGCGAGCTGGGACGCCAACTCCTCGCCCACGACGAAACGTCCCCACACCGACGCGAGCCGGTAGGCGCTGTTGCCGCCCGGCCCCGGCGCCGGGATCGACGGGTCGACGTCGAGGGCAGGGAGCAACGGGAGCCGCCCGATCCGCGACAGCCCTTCGGCCAGCGAGCCGACCAATCGGGGGCGACGCAGCGACGGCATCGCCACCACGGCGGCGGGCCGCTGCGCCCACGGCCAGTCGCGCAGCACGCGGACGCAGATCTGCAGGGTGTCCTCGTCGATCGGCGCGTCGGGAGCCGTCGGAGACAGCAGCTCACGCAACCGCCCGCCCCAGCCGAGATCGGTGAGCCGGGCGACGACGCGGCCGGTCTCGACTCGTTCGTCGGCCGTGATCTTGCCGCGCGCGTCGACGCCGAGACGGTCGGCTCCGGTCGGCCAGAGGCCCCGCGCGTCGACCGGGACGCCCGCGCGGTCGAGCGTGGTGGACGCCGACGCCACCGCCTGTTGGTCGACGTCGGTGGCGTACCAGGGACCGGCGCAGACGTCGCAGCGCCCGCAGTCGGCGGCCGTGGGGTCGTCGAGCTCGCGCTGCAAGAGCGCCATGCGGCACTGGTCGCCGCGCTCGTAGGCGAGCATCGCCTGCTGCTCGCGCTCGCGGGCCGCGGCGATGCGCTCATAGCGGTCGGCGTCGTACTCCCACGGCTCGCCGGTAGCGACCCAGCCGCCCTGCACGCGGCGCACCGCGCCCTCGACGTCGAGCACCTTGAGCAGCAGCTCGAGCTTCGTGCGCCGCAGGTCGACACGGGTCTCCAGCGCCGGGACCGACAGCGGCTCGGGGCCGAGCGCGTCGATCACCGCCGCCGCGCGCTCCGGCGACGGCATCGAGGCTGTGGCGAAGTAGTGCCAGATCTCCGGGTCCTCGCGCCCGGGCAGCAGCAGGACGTCGGCGTGGTCGGTGGCGCGGCCCGCGCGGCCGACCTGCTGGTAGTAGGCCACCGGCGAGGACGGCGCGCCGAGGTGGACGACGAAGCCGAGGTCGGGCTTGTCGAAGCCCATGCCGAGCGCGCTGGTGGCGACGAGCGCCTTGACCTCGTTGTCCTTCAGCGCGTCCTCCTGCCGCTGCCGCTCGTCGGGGTCGGTGCGGCCGGTGTAGGCGGCCACCCGATAGCCCGCCTCGGTCAGCAGCCGGGCGGTGTCCTCAGCGGCCGAGACGGTGAGGGCGTAGACGATGCCGCTGCCGGGCAGATCGTCCAGATGCGCGGCGAGCCAGCCAAGCCGTTCGCGCGGGCCGGGCAGCGTGAGCACGCCGAGACGCAGCGAGTCGCGAGCCAGCGAGCCGCGCAGGGTGAGCACGTCGTCGCCCAACTGCTCGGCGACGTCGGCCACCACGCGTCCGTTGGCCGTGGCGGTGGTGGCGAGCACCCGGACGTCGTCGGAGAGCCCCGCGATGAGCGCGGCGATCCGCCGGTAGTCGGGACGGAAGTCGTGCCCCCAGTCGGACACGCAGTGCGCCTCGTCGATGACCAGCAGCCCGCTGCGCGCCAACAGCCCGGGCAACTGCTCCTCCCGGAAGCGCGGGTTGTTGAGCCGTTCGGGCGAGACCAGCAGGACGTCGACCTCGTCGGCGGCCAGCCTCGCCGAGACCTCGCCCCACTCGTGGGCGTTGGCCGAGTTGATGGCGACCGCCCGCACCCCGGCCCGCTCCGCCGCGGCGACCTGGTCGCGCATCAGCGCGAGCAGCGGCGAGATGAGCAGCGTCGGCCCGGCCCCGCGCGCCCGCAATAGGGCAGTCGCGATGAAGTAGACCGCCGATTTGCCCCAGCCGGTGCGCTGCACGACGAGCGTGCGACGCCCCTCGTCGACCAGCGCGCGGATCGCCTCCCACTGCCCGTGGTGGAAGACGGCGTCGTCGTGTCCGGTGAGACGGCGCAGGGCGGCCAGGGCGGCGGACTCGGTGGTGGCGTCAGGCATAGGCTCATCGTGTCAGGAGGCGCCGACACGCCCCTCGCGTTATCCACAGGAGGCCCTATGACCGAGGTCGGACGACGGTCCTTCCCACCTGTGCTGCTCGTCGCGCTCGGCGGCACGGTCGGCACCGCCGCGCGGCATATGGTCGGGCCGTCCATTCCTGATCTTGGACGCCTCCCCGCCGGGATCCTGACGGTGAACCTCGTCGGTTGCTTCCTGCTCGGCTGCCTGGCCGAGACGCTGAGCCGCCGGGGCGACGACACCGGGCGACGCCGTGACGCCCGCCTGCTCCTCGGCACCGGGGTGATCGGCGGTTTCACCACCTACAGCGCTCTCGCCGTCGACACCGCCGCCCTGCTGCGCGACGACGCGGTGGCGACCGCCGTGCTCTACGCCGTCGGCACCGTCGTGCTGGGCGCCGTCGCCGTCGCCGTCGGCATCGCCGTCGGACGACGCCTCCCCGGACCGAGGCAGGCCTCGTGAGCGCGCTCGTCCCGGTGGCCGTCGCGGTCGCCGGCGGCGTCGGGAGCGCCGGACGCTATCTCGTCGACCAGGCCGTGACCGCCCGTCACTCCCGACGTTTCCCCTGGGGCATCGTCGTGGTGAACCTGACCGGGTCGTTCGCGCTCGGCCTCGTCGTGGGCCTCGCGGCCCGGCACCTGTCCGACGACGTCGCGCTCGTCGTCGGCGTCGGCCTGCTCGGCGGCTACACGACGTTCAGCACCGCCACGGTCGACACCGTGCGGCTGCTGTCCGACCGACGCCATCTCACCGCCGGCCTGCACGGGCTCGGCGTACTGGCGGCGTGCGTGGGCCTGGCGGCGCTCGGCCTCGCGCTGACCGCTTAAGCGACGACGAACGCGCCCAACATGGCGCCGATGAGCTCTTGCAGCTGCGTCACGTCGGCCTCGTCGGCGTCGGACTCCAGCAAGGCGTCGCGCATGGCGACCTCGTAGGCGCCCATGAGCGCGACGGCGGCCTGCTCGACGCTGAGCACGAGCCGTCCGCCGAGCAGGGTCACGCCACGTTCCAGCACGCTCATGATCTCGCCGCAGGTCTGCTGCCACAACTCGCGGTGGATGTCGGCGACCGCCCGCTCCCGCACCCCGTGCGTCACGAACTCCAGATGGACCAGGAAGCTCGTGCGGTCGCTCGGATAGGCGGCGAGGAAGCTCTCCGCGGCCCGCAGCACCGCCTGCACGCCGTCCTCGCCCTCGCGCGGAGCGGCGTCGACGACCGCCTCCATCAACTCGACGATGCGCTGCTTCTCCCGTTCGAGGATCTCGCGGACGAGCTCGTCCTTGGAGCGGTAGTTGGAGTAGAAGGCCCCCCGGGTGAAGCCGGCCCGCTCGCAGATCGCCTCGACGCTGGCCGCCTGGATGCCGACCTCGGCCACCAGCTCGCGCCCTGCGGCCACGAGCCGGTCGCGCGTGGCCTCACGCCTCTTCGTCGTCACGCCGTGACGGTAACACCCAGGCCGCTGAACAGCTGAGGGCCGCGCGTCATGCGACGCGCGGCCCTCAGCGGCTAATGGTGGGCGATACTGGGTTCGAACCAGTGACCTCTTCGGTGTGAACGAAGCGCGCTACCACTGCGCCAATCGCCCGCTGTGCGTCAGAAACTGTAGCGCACCGTCTCAGTAGCCCGCACAGAGGCCCTGTCGGTCCCAGACGCCGCCGACACCGCAGTTGACGCCGACCGAGCCACGGGCCAGCTCCAGGTTGACATTCGCGCCCGTGCCGCCGACGTTCAGCACGCCGACGCCGAGCGCGGCGACGTCGTAGCGGTAGTCCGGCACCGCCTGGCTTCCGGTCTCCCAGTCGGGATACAACAGATCCGGGTCAGTCGGGTCGGGGTCGTTCCCGGCGGTCGGGTCGTTCTGCAGATTGGCCCGCAGCGACACGAGACCGTCGACGCCGAGGAAGCCGACCAGCACATCCGCCAGCGCCTCGACCACCGGCGCGGTCGCCGACGACAGCGTGTTCCCGAGAGTCGGGACGACGCCGCCCGACTCGAACAGCGCCGTGTTCAGCACATCGCCGACCACCGGCAAGATGCCCGTCGTCAACGCCGAGACGATGCCGTCGACGAGCGGGGTGACGAGGGCGTTGATCGCCGCTCCCAGCAGACCGGAACGGCTCAGGATCACCGGGTCGACGTCGACGGCCGCCGTCCCGTCCATCACCTCCTGGACCGTTCCGTCGACCGTGACGTTGACAGTGAGGACGTCGAGCGTCTGTCCCAGCACCGTCGCCGACAGCGGGATCTTCACCTCCAGGTGGACGTCGGCGACCAGCAGCGCGTCGCGCACCGCGTCGACGATGTCCTGCACCCAGTTGTCGAGAGCTTGGGTCAACGCGGAGACGAGCGCGTTGGTGACCGCGTCGTTGACCAACAGCTCGGTGTTCGGCGGCAGGCCGTTGAGACCGTGCGCCTGCGAACCGTTGAATCCCTCGCCGCCATAGGCCTCGCCGATCAACGCGGCGAGGTCGACGCGCACCTCGCCCGTGGAGAGATCGAGTTCGACCGTGTCGTTGTCGTCGCTCACGGTCGCGTTCACCAGGCTGCGCGCCGCTGACAGGTCCGCTGTCACCGTCGGACCGACGAGCGTCACCGAGCCCAGGCTCAGCGTGTCGATGACGCCGTTCAGCAGCGCGCCGACGCCGCTGGTGATTCCGCTGACGACGCTCGCGTCGCTGGCGAGGCCGTTCACCGTGGTCTCCGCCGTGTCCAGCGCGCCGGTCGCGGTGGTGCTGAGCCCGGCCACGACAGGCGCGTCGATGACGGCGGCGAGTCCGGCGATCGCGTACGTGCGGTCGAGGTAGGGGTCGATGTCGCCGGTCCAGGCGGCCTGGCAGGCGTCGAGCGTGGAGCGTCCGGCGACCGCGCCGATCTCCAGGCTCAGATCGGCGATGCCGGAGGCCACGTCGCCGACCGCCTCGCCCGTGAGCTGCTGGACCAAGGTCGACAGCTTCAACGTGCCGAGCGTGGGGGTGCTGCCGTCGTCGTTGTTCTGCGTCTGGACGACGCCGGAGTCGTTGACGACGCCGCTCGCACCCTGGGAGTGCCCGTCGCTCTTGGCCCGGGCGAACTGGTTGAGCACGCCGACGTCGTTGGCGAGGTCGAGCGACAAGAACTCGTCGAGCCCGCCGCCCGTCAGCGGCAGGTCGATCAGGCTGAGCGCGTTGACGTCGAGCGGGTTGACGTAGGCGTCGTCGCCCACCGAGCTGGCGTTCGCCGGGTCCGGCTGAGCCCGCGTGCCGTCGTTGGTCACCGTCACGCCGCCGACGGTCGCCACCGTGTCGAGGTCGACCGGCAGCAGGCCGCCGCCGAGCAGCCGGCCCATGCCCCGCGTCTTGAAGATCTCGTCGTCGGCGCAGTTGAGGGTCGCGTAGTCGGCGTAGTCCCACTCCTCGTCGACCCAGGACGCGTTGGAGGCCACCACGACCGTGGCCTGCGCCGCGACGAGCGCGGCGACCGTGGTGCCGGTCGTCCAACGCAGCGACTTGCCGACCGCGCCCCACTGACGCCGGCCGCGACGGGTCGTCGGCTTAGCCTGCTCGACGAGGTCGACCGGCTTCTCGGCCGAGAACCAGAACAGCTCCAGCACCCCGTACCAGAGCATCTGCAGCAGGTACCAGGCCGAACGCAGACGAGACCGGATCATGACGCCTCCCTCCCCCGAGTACGCGCCAAGCAGCCGAGTCCGACCGCGCCGACGCCGATGAGCAACACGGCGAGCACCGGGCCGCCGGTGGCCGGCAGCACCCCCATGGTCGCGGGTCGGTCCGGCGTGCTCGACGGCGGCTGCTCAGGATCGTCGGGATCCTCCGGCGTCACCGACGGCACGTCGCCCGAGCTGTACAAGCCGACGCCGAAATCGCCGCGCACGTTCATGAGCGACTCGTCGTAGGACCCCTCGGCCGGCACGGTCAAGGTGACCACGAGCGACCGTGCGAGACCGCTCTGGATCGGGGCGAGGTCCCACGCCTGTCCTCCGGTGAGGTCGTCGGCGACCGAGACGTCGCGCAACGGCTGAGAGGCCACGATCGGCGTCACAGCCCCCGAACACGTCGGGTACTCGCGCGGATCGGAGCCGGTCAGCGTTCCGTCGCACGCGTCGACGACGATGCGCAGGGGGTACGAGGGGTGGTCGATGAGGGCTCCGTCGCCCCACACCCGCACCACCAGCGTCCCCTCGTCGGCGCCGTCGAGGGTGGCCTCGACCGGCCAATAGCGGCTGTCGCCCGGCGTCAGGTCGAAGAAGGCGCTGCTCGACGGGTCGGCCGTGACCGACAAGTCGCCCTGCTCGTCCTCGGCCAGCGAGGTCGACACCAGTTCGGCGGCCTGGACGCCGAACGAGAGCAGGCCGAGCACGAGCGCCGTCACGGCACCCGCGGCGGCGAGTCTTCTCAGCGTTCTCATGTCTCTTCTCTCACACGGGTTCCGGCACGTTGTCAGGGTCGTTCTCGTCGGCCAGCTCGTCCTCGATCTCCTCGACCGAAGCGGGCCAGAAGGCCCACAGGACGAGCAGTC
Source organism: Aeromicrobium sp. (assembly GCF_047606445.1). Classification (GTDB taxonomy): domain Bacteria; phylum Actinomycetota; class Actinomycetes; order Propionibacteriales; family Nocardioidaceae; genus Aeromicrobium. The sequence continues at coordinate 14,409 of NZ_JASGEK010000040.1, forward strand.
CTACCAGCAAAACCACCCCTCCCAGGACCAGCGGCGATTTCAGGATCGCCATGACCGGCCCGGCGTACGGGATGGGCCGGTCGGCCCGGTACACCCAGTCGACTTGATACGGGAACAGATCGTCGATCTCGTTGGCGTCGCCGCGCATCACGATCGAACGTTTGCCAGGCTCGCCGGGCATCTCCTCGACGCTCACCACCCGGTGGGTGACCAGCGGCGAGGCGTCGTCGAGGCGGGTGGTGACGATGTCGCCGACCTTCACGTCGGCGGCATCGACCGGATAGGAGAGGACTCCGTGTCCGGCCGGGAGGTCGGGGGCCATCGAGCCAGTCTTGAGCACGATGACCGTGGCCCCCGTCTGGTGGGCGTAGACCGCCCAACCGACAGCCACGAGGCCGAGCAGGCCGGCGGCTCCGAGGACGAGATCTTTGACCAGCCCAGGGAGCCGCCGACCGCGACGCCTGCCGCGATCTGCGACATGCCGCCGCTCAGCCATGCGTCATGCCGTCAGCTGGAGGTCGCGTGGAAGCGCCACGCGGGGAAGACCTTGAGGCCCTGTAGCGTCTGCGTGGTCGCGTTGTCCGGCAGCGTGATCGCGAAGCAGTAGTACTGCACGTTGCCCCGCGCGGCACTGAGCGACTGCGTGCCGGTCGTCACAGAGTCGCTGAACGCCGAGTCGGTCACGATGGCCGTGCCCGCACTGGCGAAGTCCGTCTGGCAGTTGGCAGCCGTGGCAGCGTCGTCGGTGACCCTCACCGAGTAGATCAGGTTGTCCCAGAGCAGTCCGTCCGGATCGTCGGCGGTCTTGCCGTTCGCCGCGACTGCGGGGGTCGTGAGGGTGAGCGTGCCGGCGACCGATTCGGCGGTGGTGGTGAGCGCGACCGGCGCGTAGATCGTGGTCCCCGGAGTCAGACCAGTGGGGTCGACGTCGAACAGCAGTGCGTTGCCCGGGTTGGTCTCGTGATCGGTGAAGCTGCTGGCCGTGGTGGGCGCGGTCGCTCCCTCCCAGGCGTTCTGCTGCACCTCGAACTCGCTCGTGCCGACGCCCTCGTCACCGCCGCCGCCGGGGCCGAGGCCGCCGAAGACCCATTCGCTGTCGTTCCAGGCCGCCAGCGACAGAACCGCCGCCAGGCCGAGCGCCAGACCGGCCGAGGCGACCGCCATGACCTTGCGTCGACGGCGCACTCCCTGCGCTTTCTCGCGCGTGTCACTCATCGTGTAATTCCTCCCTCAGAACCAACTGAGACTTCTTATATCCCAGTCAACTCGCATACTACGCCCTCGGCGAGGCCCTGCCCAGCCCCACGGCGACGCCGCGCGAAAAATGACCCGGAAGAACTAGCCCTGTCCCGTCAGCAGTGCGCACGACGATCCCCTCGTCCGACGGGGTACGCGATACGAGGCGTCACTTTCCCCGTCATCCCGGCGACCGAACGGACAGACGAACACTCAGGGGACCCCCCGTTTGGGGTCGGCGGAGACGTGCGCTAGTGTTTCTTCTCGCGCCGGTCGGAAGGCCGGGAACGCACTGCGGACATAGCTCAGTGGTAGAGCATCACCTTGCCAAGGTGAGGGTCGCGAGTTCGAATCTCGTTGTCCGCTCGGAGAGGGTCACCGGCCCATCCAGCGGTGGGTTGGCCGAGAGGCGAGGCAGCGGACTGCAAATCCGTCTACACGGGTTCAAATCCCGTACCCACCTCGACGCTCAAGACTCCCCCGATAACTGAATACGCTCAGGGCGCGATTGGCGCAGCGGTAGCGCGCTTCCCTGACACGGAAGAGGTCACTGGTTCAAACCCAGTATCGCGCACCATCAGAGAACCACCGGAATCCCCCACGGATTCCGGTGGTTCTTTCGTTTTCGACCGGAATTGGAGGGATCGACTGGCGCCACGCTCGCACAGGGCAGCGCCTGCGGACAAGTCGTTCGACAGATACGCCGGACACGGGGAGGCTCGGAGCACGTCTCGTCTCCCACTACGGAAGGGCCGCCATGCGCCTCTTGCAGAAGACTCTCACCATTCCCACGCGGCGTCCGCGATCGGTCGCCGACATCCACGACCTGCGCCGCCACTGGGAGCGGGTGCGGCGTCAGCGCCGGCTGGAGCCCGGGTCGGTGCACATCGCCCTGTTCCTGCCGAACGGCCTCCCCCTCCACCGCATGGTCGTGCTGTCCGGCCTGCACGGCGCGCCCGACCGGGCCAGCTCGGACGGGGTGGGCAAGATCGTCGCCTGACGCACCGGGGTCACCCGTGTTCCAGGCTGTGGACGGGGTGGGTGACAGATCACCGCCGCCCGGCTATTTTGCCGATACTGCTTCACTGATCGGGGGATCACATGCGTTCGTCGCGCCTACTCGCCGTATTTCTGCTCGTAGTGCTGATCGTCGTGCCGGGCTGCTCGAAACAGCCCGAGCCCATCGAGCCGGACCCCACGCCCACTCCGGTCGAGCCGGTCCTGCCCGAGGCAGCGAAGGAGAACACCGAGGACGGGGCGCTGGCCTTCCTCGAGCACTACCTCGCCGTCATGGACTACGCGTCATCCACCGGCGACGTCACCCAGCTCACCGAGCTGAGCCACCCCGAATGCACCGGATGTCGGACCTACATCGACCTCTACACCGACTACTACGAAGGCGGCGGCTGGTTCAAAGGAGGAGATCAGACCCTCGACAACACCGCTATCCAGATGATCGACGGAGAAGTGCTCATCACAGCAGACATTTCCCTCACGGCAGGAAGCTCTCAAGCACCCGACGCAGACGTGCCCTCCCAACACAAGGCAAGCACTGAACAAGTCACCCACGGCATGTTCTGGGTCGAAGACCGTTGGCTGCTGACTCAGATGTTCCTCGGAGAGGTGCCGACATCATGATCCGCGCCCTGTGTGGACTGGCCCTGATCAGCAGCCTCCTGACGGGCACCAGCTTCACTCCAACCCCGGAAGAACGCGGCGTCCATATCGAAGCAGAGCGTTACACGCCCGGCAAGGCCTGGTCCACCCCAAGCAGACCCTGGACCAACACCACCAACCAGAACACCACACCCGCCACCGCCACCACACGACCCCTCGCACTCGCCTGCGCGATCGGCGACCCCC
>NZ_JASGEK010000041.1:0-16208 GCF_047606445.1 Aeromicrobium sp.
CACAGCGCGCGGCCCAGGCGGCCCGCGGCGCCGGGCACGCGGTCGCGGGAGGCGGCCGGTGGGCCCTCGGACGAGCGCGCCGTTTCACCCATTCCGCCGGCGCGGGCGAGACAGGCCTGTCCCGGGTGATCGAGTTGCACGCCTTCAACGCCGCAGGAGACGCCGCGCTGGCGATCTCGCTGGCCGGCACCGTCTTCTTCGCCGCGCCCACCGACGAGGCGGCCGGCAAAGTCGCCCTCTTCCTCGTCCTGACGATGCTGCCGTTCGCGGTCATCGCCCCGCTGATCGGCCCCTTCCTCGACCGCTTCCGCCGCGGCCGCCGTTGGGCCATCGGCACGACCTTCGCCATCCGCGCCTTCTGCTGCTGGGTGCTGGCCGGAGCCGTCGCCGACGAGTCGCCGGCCTTCTTCGTCGCCGCGCTCGGCTGCCTCGTCGCCTCCAAGGCCTACGGCATCACCCGCGCCTCGGCCGTGCCGCGACTGCTGCCCGAGCAGCTGACGCTCGTCAAGGCGAACTCCCGCATCTCGCTGACCGGCACCGCCGCCGGGGCGATCTCCGCGCCGATGGCCGTCGGGGCGGCCAGCGTCGGACCCGACTGGTCGCTGCGCTACGCCTTCGTGCTCTTCGTCGTCGGCACCGTGCTGGCCATCCTGCTCCCGGCGAAGGTCGACTCCAGCGAGGGCGAGGAGAAGATCGACCTCACCTCCGCGAACGGCGTCCGGGGCGTGCTCGCCCCGCGCGGCGTCGTCAACGCGCTGCGCTGCAACGCCGGTCTGCGGCTCATCACCGGATTTCTGACGATCTTCATGGCCTTCGTGCTGCGCGAGCCGCCCGACGCGATGGGCTGGAGCGGCAACGCGACCATCCTCATGGGCCTGGTCATCGGCGGCGCGGGCGCGGGCAACACCGTCGGCGTGCTCCTGGGCAACGCGCTGCGGACCCGCGCGCCCGAGGTGATCGTCATGATCGTGCTCGTCCTCGACACGGCCGTGCTCGCCGTGGTCTCGCTGACGCTCGGCTGGGCCACCGCGATCGTCCTCGGCCTGACCGCGGGACTGTGCCAGTCGCTCGGCAAGCTGAGCCTCGACGCGCTGATCCAACGCGATGTCCCCGAACAGGTCCGCACGTCGATGTTCGCGCGCTCGGAGACCCTGCTCCAGCTGAGCTGGGTCATCGGCGGCCTCGTCGGCATCGGCCTCTACACGCTCGACCCCGACGGCGTCCGCCCGGGACTGTTGATCGTCGCCGGCCTGATGCTGGCCTGGCTGGCCTTCGTCGTCGCCCGGCTGCGCGCCACCCACCCCTCCCGCACCACCGCTCCCCCACCGGAGACCCCCTGATCCATGCCCCACGACACCGCACCGACCCCGAAACCTCGGCACCTGGATTACTGGCGGCGCCGCGGCGAGCGACGCACCGACGCCTGGACCCGCCGCACCGGAAGCCGCGTGGGACCGCCGATCCCCAACACCCTCGCCGCCGGCGACGACCGCGGACTCACTCCGCAGGGCCTGGCGCTCGACCCCGCCTCGGGGAATCTGGTCCAGAGCTACTACGGCTACAACGCGAGGCGCCAGTCGGTCGCCGCGCTCTCGCTGATCGACGAGGAGAGCGGCGAGCAGATCACCGAGGTCCGGCTGGGCCGGTACACGCCACCCGACGACGCCCCGCCGTCGCGCGAGGACGCCAAGGCGTACCGCCGCACTCCCCGCCACGCCGGGGGCGTCGTGGTCGACGGCGACGAGGTGCTGGTGACCGACCGGGGCCGCGTCTTCACCTACTCGTTGGCGACGATCCGTGCGGCCGCCGCCGGCGACACCGTCGGGCAGAGTCGGCCGTCGCGGCCCTGTCAGGGCGGGTCCTACGCCGCCCTCGACCGCGACACCCTCTACCTCGGCGACTTCACCGAGAGCCTGCTGTACGTCTACCACCGCACGAAGGACAGTTGGCAGCGCGCCGAGGACGAACCGCTGCCCGCGCCGAAGAACGCGCAGGGGCTCGTCGTGCGCGAGGAGGAGTTCGTCTTCACGACCTCCTTCGGACGGCACAACCGCGGCAGGCTCGTGGTCGTGCGACGCGCCGACCGAAAGAAACTGCTCGTCTACCGTCTGCCGAACATGGCCGAGGGCGTCGTGGCGCTGGGCGACGAGCTCATCACGACCTACGAGTCCGGCGCGCAGCACTACGCGACTCGCCAGTGGCGGCTGCGCCGTTCGTTATGGGCCGGGGCCACGATGACCCGCACCCCGCTGTCCGAACTCGGCCTGGGCCCCGAGCCGGGACCGACCCGCTGGCAGCGCGTGAAGCGGTGGATTCGCCGAAAGGCCTGAGTCAGTCCAGCTCGGAGGCGAGGGCGCGGAGCACCTGGGCGACCGGCTTGATCTTCTTCGGGTCGGGGTGGCGGCCGTGGCGGTAGCCCTCGCCGAGGTCGTCGAGCATGCGGATCAGGTCTTCCACGATGACCGTCATCTGCTCGGGCGTCTTGCGCTTGGCCGGGGTCGGCTTGCCGCCGCCCTTGCGTCCCGTGGCCGCAGACTCGACCAGCCGCACTTGCAAGGCCTGGTCGCCGCGGCGTCCCTGGACGATGCCGAACTCGACGCGCTGGCCCTGCTTGAGCGTCTCGACGCCCGCCGGCAGCGCGTCGGCGTGCACGAAGACGTCGGCTCCCTCGTCGGAGGCCAGGAAACCGAATCCTTTGGCGGCGTCGAACCACCTCACCTTGCCCGTGGGCATGTCCGTGCCTTTCGTCATGCGCGCTCCGTCACGCGCCAGCCTGTAACGCTGGACACAGCCTAGCCGCAATGCCGTCAGCTGAGGGTTGGGTGCTGGTTGTCACAGTCGTGCGCCGACGAGGATGTCGACTCGGGTCGTGGTGTTGCGGGTAGGGCAGCAGGTCGGTCAGGACCTGGCGGCCGATGACCCCGACGACGTCGAACGTCGCGTCGGCGTCCGCCAGAACAGCGACTCGGGTCCGACATGCGTGCCACGGCGGACCTCAGCGGTAGTTGACGAACTGGACGGGGAAGTCGAGGTCGGCGGCCTTGACGAGCGCGATGACGGCCTGCAGGTCGTCGCGCTTCTTGCTCGACACGCGCAGCTCGTCACCCTGGATCTGCGCCTTGACGCCCTTGGGGCCCTCGTCGCGGATCAGCTTGGAGAGCTTCTTGGCCTGCTCGCTGCTGATGCCCTGGCTGAACGAGCCGTTGACCTTGACCTCTTTGCCGCTCTGGCGGGGGTCGCCGGTCTCCAACGCCTTGAGGCTGATGCCGCGTTTGATGAGCTTCTCCTTGAACACCTCCAGCACCGCGAGGGCGCGCTCCTCGGCGTTCGCGGTGATCTCGATCCCGTCCTCGCCCTTCCACTCCAGCGAGGCGCCGGTGTTCTTGAAGTCGTAACGGTTGGCGATCTCCTTCACGGCCTGGTTCAGCGCGTTGTCGGCCTCCTGGCGGTCGAGCTTGCTGACGATGTCGAACGATGAGTCGGCCATGCGAGATCTCCTCAGGGCGAGAGTAAAGTGGCGGGACTGGACGCAATGCCGTCATTGCATAAGGTCGGTGGGGTGAGGTCAAGCACTGTCGTCGGCGTGTTGGCCCGCAGGCGCGACGGAGCCTGGGTCAGGGAGGCGGCGACGAAGAGGTCCGCCGTGACGAACAGCCGCACCTACACGATGACCATCGTCCACGAGGACGGCATGCTGTGGGGCGAAGTCGCCGAACGGCCCGGAATTTCGCTTCCGGAGCCACCTACGAGGAACTGCTCGAAGCCATGACCGAGGTGATCGCCCTCGTCGAGCCCCCCGCTCGGCCAGGAGTCGCCCGTGTCCGCCAGACGACCTCGGCCATCGCCTGAGGCTCACCGCGCGACGGCGGCCTGGGCGCGGGCCCAGTTGACCTGCTGCACGACCCAGGCGTGGGTCGTGGCCGAGCCCGCCGGGATCTGCGTCGTGTAGTGCAGACTCGGCCCCTGCACCGTGACCGCGATGTAGCCGGTCACCCGACGTTCCTTCATCAACAGGAACAGCAGGCCGAGCAGACAGGTGAACCACACCGTCACGATCGCCAGGATCACCCCGGTCGTCGAGATCCGCTCCTCGACCCGCGAGCAGTCGGTCACCGCCCACGTCGTGCCCGCGAGCGGGAACACCCCGTGCGGCAGGAACACGCTCCGCTGCGAGACGCCTATATCGCCGATGCCGACGACCGGCTGGTCCGGGACGCGGGGGACCGGGAGGCCGTCGGGCTCGTTCACGAGGTCATTCCACCACACGCCGCCGACACCGCGCGCACACGCGAGAGCGCCCCGCCGAACCACTTCGGCGGGGCGCTCTCGACCGACGAGCGGGTCAGTGCAGGACGACGGGCGTGCGCTCGCCGTCGTCGCCCAACTCGGCCTCCTCGACCTTGCGCGGCAGGAACGCCACCGGGATGAAGGTGACGACGACCAGCGCCGTGGCGACCCAGAAGGTCCCGGCGAAGGCCGACGCCGCGAAGTCGAGGCCGGCCGAGATGGTCGGCTTCAGCGCGGACTCCACCATGTCCGGGGTCACTCCGTCGGCCGCGTTCTGCGCCGCCTTCTCGAAGAAGTCCGGCACCATGTTCGACGCGATGGCCACGTCGGCCTCGCTCAGCGGCTTGCCGTCCTCGCCCAGCATCGGCGGCTTCGCGTCGGCCGAGCCGTTCAGGCGGGTGGTCAAGATGACCGACATGACCGCTCCGCCCACCGAGCTGCCGACCTGCTGGATGATGTTGACCAGCGTCGATCCGCGGGCGGCGTCGTGGTGCGAGAGCGTCTTGAGCGCCGCGGTCATGATCGGCATCATCGTGCCGCCCATGCCGAGGCCCATGACGAACAGCGCGCCGCACAGGTACCAGTAGGACGTGTCGGCCTCGACCTGCGTGAACATCACGAAGCCGCCGACGAGGAGCAGCAGCGCGAACGGCACCGTGCGGCCGACCGGCACCTTGTCGGCGAGCACGCCTGCGACCGGCATCGTCAGCATCGCGCCGATGCCCTGCGGGGCGATGAGCAGGCCCGCCGTCAGCGTCGTCTCGCCGCGCACCTGCAGGAAGTAGCTCGGGAACAGCAGGCTCGACCCCATGAAGGCCGTGATGAACACGAACATCGAGACGGTCGCGACGGTCAGGTTCCGGTTCTTGAACAGCCGCAGGTCGACCAGCGGGTGCTCGGGACGGAAGGAGTAGAACACAAAGCCCACGACGAGCGCCGCGCCGGCGAGCATCGAGACCCACACGCGCGGCCCGAAGGACGCTCCCTCGCCGCTCTCGGCGATGGAGGAGACGCCGAACAGGAACAGCGCCAGGCCGGGCGACAGCAGCAGCATGCCGACGAAGTCGAAGGACTCCGAGGGCTCGGTCTCGTCCTTGGGGAGCACGATCTGCGCGTAGACGATGGCGATGATGCCGACGGGCAGGTTGATGAGGAAGATCCAGTGCCAGGAGGCGATGTCGATCAGCCAGCCGCCGAGGATCGGGCCGCTGATCGGGCCGAGCAGCATCGGGATGCCGAGGATCGCCATGAGGCGGCCCATGCGCTCCGGGCCGGCCGCGCGCCGCATGATCGTCATGCCGAGGGGCATGAGCATGCCGCCGCCGAGGCCCTGGATCACCCGGAAGACGATGAGCATCCCGATCGAGGAGGCCGCCGCGCAGAGCACCGATCCGGCGGTGAACAGGACGAGCGCCGTGAGGTAGAGCCGCTTCGTGCCGAATCGGTCGGCCGCCCAGCCGGTGAGCGGGATGACGGTGGCCAGGGCCAGCGTGTAGCCGGTCATGGTCCACGCGACGGTGGCGAGCGTGGTGTCGAACGTCTCGGCGAAGGTCGGCAGCGCCACGCTGACGACCGTGATGTCGAGGATCGACATGATGGCGCCCAAGACGACCACGCCGGCCACCTTGAGGACGGCGCCGTCGATCTTGTCGGAGACTTCAGGCTGACTGTCGGTCGGCATGTGTCTCTCCCTTCATGGTGGAACTCAGGTAGTCACCCGAGAGGATGGGCCGCAGCGCCTCGGTCAGGCGACGGCAGTCGGCTTCAGGCAGCCGGTCGAGCAGCGCCCGCACGGCGGTGCGCTTCTCGTCGATGTGGCCTCGCGCGTACGCGACGCCCGCCTCGGTGAGCGAGACGAGCTTGATCCGCCGGTCGTCGGGGTTCTCGTGCCGCTCGACGAAGCCGAGCTTGACGAGTTGGTCGACGTTGCGGCCCGCGGCCGCGGTGGACAGGCCGATGCCGTGGGCGATCTCGCTGATCGTCAGCGGCTCCCGCCCCCGCGCGACGCAGAAGATCATGCGCGCCTGCGAGAAGGAGATGTCGCTGTCGGCCAGCGCCCGGACCGCCTCGGTCTCGGCGAGCCCGAACAAGCGCCGGAAGAACTCCTCCAGGCACTCGAAGGCCTCGTCCGCATAGGTCACCCGAGAGATACTAACGGAATCGCAACTATTGCGGAAATGAGATGGTTGTGATGTGCGACTCAATCGCCTTCGGGGGACGCAGGATGATGGCTTTGGGTCGTTCCGGCTACCGAAAGCCATCATCCTGCGCCCTTCCCCGGACAAACAATGATGGGTTGCGGTCGCCACCGCTACCGAAAGCCATCATCCTGCGTTTTCACGGACGCGGCGGGGGTCGCGTAGACTGCGATGTTCCCTTTTTCGACTTTTGAAGGCCTCTTATGCCCACTCGTTCTGATCTGCGCAACGTCGCGATCGTCGCCCACGTCGACCACGGCAAGACCACGCTGGTCGACGCCATGCTCCAGCAGCAGGGCGCCTACGCCGAGCACGAGGAGGTCACCGATCGGGTCATGGACTCCGGCGACCTGGAGCGTGAGAAGGGCATCACGATCCTCGCCAAGAACACGGCCGTGCGCTACGAGGGCCCCGGCGCGCCCGACGGCGGCGTGACCATCAACATCATCGACACCCCCGGCCACGCCGACTTCGGCGGCGAGGTCGAGCGCGGCCTGTCGATGGTCGACGCGGTCGTGCTGCTGGTCGACGCCTCCGAGGGCCCGCTGCCGCAGACCCGCTTCGTGCTGCGCAAGGCGCTGACCGCGAAGATGCCGGTCATCCTCGTGGTCAACAAGGTCGACCGCCCCGACGCGCGCATCTCGGAGGTCATCGACGAGACGATGGACCTCTTCCTCGACCTGCTGCCCGAGGACGCCGACGACGACGCCCTCGACTTCCCCGTCGTGTTCGCCTCGGCCAAGGCCGGACGCGCCTCGCTGGAGCAGCCGGCCGACGGCGGCCTGCCCGACAACGAGAACCTCGTGCCGCTGTTCCAGACGATCCTGGAGAACGTGCCCGCCCCGGAGTTCACCGAGGACGCGCCCCTGCAGGCCCACGTCACCAACCTCGACTCCTCGCCCTTCCTCGGCCGTCTCGCCCTGGTGCGGGTCAAGGAGGGCGAGTTGAAGAAAGGCCAGCAGGTCGCGTGGATCAAGCGCGACGGCTCGACCGAGCGGGTCAAGATCACCGAGCTGCTCGTCACCGAGGCGCTCGAGCGCAAGCCCGGCGAGAAGGCCGGCCCCGGCGACATCGTGGCCATCGCGGGCATCCCGGAGATCAACATCGGCGAGACGCTGGCCGACCCGGAGAACCCGGTCGCTCTGCCGCTGATCCAGGTCGACGAGCCGGCCATCTCGATGACCATCGGCACGAACACCTCGCCGCTGGCCGGCCGCGAGAAGGGCACGAAGGTCACCGCCCGCCTCGTCAAGGACCGCCTCGACTCCGAGCTGATCGGCAACGTGTCGATCCGCGTCCTGCCGACCGACCGTCCCGACGCGTGGGAGGTGCAGGGCCGCGGCGAGCTGGCGCTGGCGATCCTCGTCGAGCAGATGCGCCGCGAGGGCTACGAGCTGACCGTCGGCAAGCCGCAGGTGGTCACCAAGGAGATCGACGGCAAGCTGCACGAGCCGGTCGAGCGCCTCACCATCGACACGCCCGAGGAGTACCTGGGCACGATCACCCAGCTGCTCGCGGTGCGCAAGGGCCGCATGGAGCAGATGATCAACCACGGCACCGGCTGGGTGCGCATGGAGTTCCTGGTCCCGGCGCGCGGCCTGATCGGCTTCCGCACCGAGTTCCTGACCGACACGCGCGGCACCGGCATCGCCCACCACGTCTTCGAGGGCTACGAGCCGTGGGCCGGCGAGATCTCGACGCGTCCGTCGGGCTCGCTGGTGGCCGACCGCGCGGGCGCGGCGACGTCGTACGCGATGACAAACCTGCAGGAGCGCGGCACGATGTTCGTCGACCCGACCACCGAGGTCTACGAGGGCATGATCGTCGGCGAGAACTCCCGCGACGAGGACATGGACGTCAACATCACCAAGGAGAAGAAGCAGACGAACATCCGCTCGGCGACGTCGGACAACTTCGAGAAGCTGATCCCGCCGAAGAAGCTGTCGCTGGAGCAGTGCCTGGAGTTCTGCCGCGAGGACGAGTGCGTGGAGATCACGCCGTCGAACGTCCGCATCCGCAAGGTGATCCTCGACGCCAACGAGCGCGCCCGCGCCGCCAAGCAGCGCCGCTGACCCTCCGCTCGACCGCAGCATCCGACGCCGACCGCCCCCCGCGGTCGGCGTCGGACTTCCTCCCCTCACGAACGGCTTATACCCCATCAGCGGGCACTCGGATGACGCGTGCCACGGGGTGAGACGACCCGGAAAGCACGTGTCGCGGCCCCTAGTGTTCTCAACTGTGACCACTCGAACCACGGCCCGGACGCTGTTGCCGCACGCCATACTCATCACCGTCGTGCTCGCGGCCTGGACGGCGGTGGCGGCGTCCGACGTCGTCACGCCGCACTACCTGACACCGAGCCCGCTGGAGGTGTGGGACGCCTTCGTCCGCGCCAACACCGACCACCCCATCGGCGGCGGCGTGGACCGGGTCGTGCGCGGCGAGGAGGGCTACTACCTCTGGGAGCACCTGCTGGCCAGCCTCGGCCGCATCGGCCTCGGACTGGCCCTCGCCGTCGGCGTCGGCGTGCCGCTCGGCCTGCTCATGGGCGTGCGGGCGGTCGGCTCGCTGTTCGGCCCCTACGTCGACTTCCTCCGCTCGATCCCGCCGCTGGCCTACATCGGCTTCCTCGTGGCCTGGTTCGGCATCTACGACGCCTCGAAGGTCTGGCTGCTGTTCCTGGCCGCCTTCCCGCCCATCGCCCTGGCCACCCTCAACGGCGTGCGCGGCGTGCGCGAGGACTACCTCGACGCCATCGCCACCCTCGGCGCCGGCCGCTGGGCCACCGTGACGCAGGTCGTGATCCCCGCGAGCCTGCCCGACATCCTCAGCGGCATCCGCGTGGCCGTGGGCTTCGCCTGGACCACGGTCGTCGCCGCCGAGCTCGTCAACGGGCTGCCGGGCGTCGGAGGCCTGGCCTACCTCTCGGGGACGCAGAACAAGATCGCCCTGTCGATCGCCTGCATCATCGTCATCGGCCTCACCGCAGTCGCCCTTGACGCCATCATCCGCACCGCGGAACGACCACTCGCCAGCTGGCGGGGGAAGGACTGACATGACCATCTCCACACGCACCGGACTCGCGGCCTCGGCCGTCGCCGCACTGCTGCTGTCGGCGTGCTCGCTCGGCGGAGGCGCCGACGAGGCGAACGCCGCCGACTGCCCCTGGGAGGCCGACGAGTCGGTCACCTCCACCGTGCGGATCGGCTACCAGAAGATCCCGAACGGCGACGTCGTCGTGAAGGACCAGAAGATCCTCGAGAACTGCCTGCCGAACGCCACCATCGAGTGGAACGACTTCGCCTCCGGCGGCGACGTCGTCCAGGCCTTCGGCGGCGGCAGCCTCGACATCGGCCTGGTCGGGTCCTCGCCCGCCACGAAGGCGCTGTCGGAGCCGCTGAACCTGCCGGTGTCGGTGGTCTGGGTCCACGACGTCATCGGCTCGGCCGAGTCGCTGATCGTGCAGGAGGGAGTCGCCACCGACCTCGCCGGACTCCAGGGCAAGACCATCGCCACTCCCTTCGGCTCGACGGCGCACTTCTCGCTGCTGCAGGCCATCGCCGACGCCGGACTCGACGCCGCCGACTTCCACCTGGTCAACTCCGAGCCGGAGCAGATCGCCCCCGCCTGGGGCCGCGGCGACGTCGACGCGGCGTGGGTGTGGGACCCGACGCTGAGCGAGTTGGCGAAGGACGGCGGCGAGGTCATCTTGACCAGCGAGGACACCGCCGAGGCCGGCAAGCCGACCTACGACCTGGGCATCGCCGACAACGACTTCATCGACGAGAACCCGGCGGTGCTGGAGACCTGGGCGAAGGCGCAGGACTACGCGGTCCAGCAGATCCTGGAAGAGCCCGATAAGGCCGCCGAGAGCGTCGCGGTCGAGGTCGGCGTGACGACCGAGGAGGCCGAGAAGCTGTTCGACGGCTTCGTCTTCCTGCGCGCCTCCGAGCAGGCGGGCGCGGACTACCTGGGCGGCAAGCTCGGCGAGGACCTGCTGGCCACGGCGCAGTTCCTGCTGACCCAGGACGGAATCGACGCCGTCGCCGACGCTTCGGTGTACGCAGACGGCGTGGACGCGGGTCCGGCGCAGGCGGCCGCCGACCGATGAGCGCCCATCCCCTCGCCATCCGCGGACTGGAGCAGGAGTTCCGGTCCGCGGGCGGCACGGTCCGCGCGCTCGACCGGATCGACCTGACCATCGAGCCGGGCGAGTTCGTGACGCTCGCGGGACCGTCCGGCTGCGGCAAGAGCACGCTGCTGCGCGCCATCGCCGGGCTGACCCGACCGACCGCCGGGACGATCCACGTGGGCGATCAGCTGATCACCCGTCCCGGCGCGGACCGCGGCGTCGTGTTCCAGAAGCCCGCGCTCTACCCGTGGCTCGACGTGCGGCGCAATGTCGAGATCGGGCTGAAGCTGCGCGGCGTGCCGAAGGCGGAGCGCCGGGAGATCGCCGAGCGGCAGTTGGAGGTCGTGGGCCTGTCCGACGCGGCCGGCCGGCGTCCGTACGAGCTGTCGGGCGGGATGCGGCAGCGGGCCCAGATCGCGCGGGTGCTGGCCGGGGAGCCGGACATCATCCTCATGGACGAGCCGTTCGGCGCGCTCGACGCGCTCACCCGCGAGCGGCTGCAGGCCGAGCTGTTGGCTCTGTGGCGTCGCACCGGCACGACGATCGTGTTCATCACGCACGGCGTCGACGAGGCGGTCTACCTCGGCTCGCGGGTGCTGGTGATGAGCCCGCGGCCGGGCCGGATCGTCTTCGACGAGTCGGCGCGCTTCCTGCGCGGCGGCGAGCCGGTGCCCACCGACGAGGTCCGCTCCCTCCCGGAGTTCACCGACCTCGCCACCCGCGTCCGCGAGGCCATCGCCGCCTGATCTGGGTCACCCTCCTCCCAGATTTGCGCCGAGTTCAACCGAATCCACCATGGGAGACGGTTGAATTCGGCGCAAATCTGGGAAGAACGTCAGCGGGTGAGGCGGTCGAGGAAGGCGGCGAGGAGGGCCTCGCGGAGGCGGGACGGAGCGACGTCGAGCAGGGCGTTGACGGGGCCCATGCGCTCGGGGGCCTCCAGTCCCTCCTCACCGCCGGAGTCGAGGCCGGCCATGTCGAGCAGCAGGTCGAAGGCCGCGTCGTCGAGAGTGGCCGGGTCGAGGGAGGCCGCCGCCTCGCGCAGGCCCGCGTCGACCTCGATCGGACCGCGCCGCACCGCCTCCTCCACTGATTCGGCCAGCGCCGTCAGGAACTCCGGGACCGACGCGGCCGTGGCCGCCGACAGACTCACGTGCAGCGTCGCGGGCGCCCCGGCGAAAGCCATCTGCGGCTGGACGAACCAGCCCCGCTCGCCCATCAGATCGCAGATCGTGAAAACGTCGCAGACCTCGTCGGCGGCGACCGCGACCAGGGTGGAGTCCGGCGGCGCGACCACCCTCAGATGCTCGATCTCCTCGACGCACCGCACGACTGCGGCCGTCCCGTCGAGCACCGTCCGCACGAGCCGCGCGTAGCCCTCGTCGCCGAAGTAGCGGGTGACCGCCCAGGCCGCCGCGAGCGGTCCGCCCGACTTCGTGGACTGGACCGTCGAGTTGAGCATCGTGTAGCCGGGCCAGTCGGCGCTGGCGAAGAACTGCGCCCGCCGCAGCTCCGGCGTCGCGTGCAGCAGCAGCGAGACGCCCTTCGGCGTGTAGGCGTACTTGTGGAGGTCGGCCGACAGGCTCGTCACGCCGTCGGCGTCGAAGGCCCACGGCTGCCCGACGTCGGCCCACGGCAGGACCCAGCCGCCGACGCAGGCGTCGACGTGGCACCGCACACCGCGCTCCCTCGCCGCCGCCGCGACCTCGACGACCGGGTCGATCACGCCGTGCGCGTACGACGGCGCGGACACCGCCGTCAGCACGACCCGGCCCGCGTGGGCGTCCATCGCGGACGCCATCGCCGCCGGATCGGCGCGGAAGGTCGCGGGATCGACCGGGACCGCCACCCGCTCGACCCCGAAGTAGGCGCACGCCTTGTGGAAGGCGGCGTGGATGGTGGTCGGCACGACGATCACCGGGTCGTCCACGCCCGCCGCGTCCCGCGCGGTCTTGACCGCCAGCAGGATCGACTCGGTCCCGCCCGACGTCGCCGTGCCCACCATGTCGGGCGTGCCGTGGAACAGCCGCCGCGCGTCGGCGACGAGGTCGGCCTCCATGCGCCGCAGGCTCGGGAAGGCCGTCGGGTCGAGGCCGTTGCTCGCGCCGAACATCGCCAGCGCGCGCCGCCCCAACTCGTCGGCCTCGGCGATGCCGGAGTCGTAGACGTAGGCGAGGGTGCGGCCGCCGTGCGTGGGCACGTCCTCGGCGCGCAGCCGCTCCAGCGCGGCCAGCACCTCCTCAGCGCGACCCACGACGCAGTTCCTCGTCGAGGCGGTAGTGGCGCAGGGCGAGCAGACTCAGCGCCGTCAGGACCGCTGGGATCACGGTGAACCCGAACCCGATCGCGACGACCGCGCTGCCGGGCTGCGTCACCTCGACGTCGGCGGTCGACGACACATACCCGCCGAGCGTCAGCACGAGCGCGAACAGCGCCGGGCCGACCGCCATGCCGGCGGTCTCCCCCGCCGACCAGACCCCGGTGAACACGCCGACCCGGTTCTCCCCGCTGCGCTCGGCGTCGTGCGCGGCGACGTCGGGCAGCATCGCCAACGGGAACACCTGCGAACCGGCGTAGCCGACGCCGACGACGCCCGCGCCGACGTAGAGCAGCCACGGCGCCGACATCAGCCCGAGGCCCATCACCAGCATGCCGACGACGAGGACGAGGGAGCACTGCGCGTAGCCGTCCCGCTTCGTCCCTCGGCGCGCCACCCGCTCCCACATCGGCGTCACCGCCAGCGCCGGGCCGATGAACGCCACGAACAGGGCGGTGGAGGCCAGCGGCCGGTGCAGCACGTCGGCGGCCACATACGCCGTCCCGGCGAGCATGGTGCCGAGGGCGAGCGTCTGGACCAGGTAGGCCGTCATCAGCGGACGGAACTCGACCGACCGAGCCACGATCCGCAGCTGCTCCATCACACCCTCGGCCGGCGTGGCCACGCGGTGCTCCGGCGCGCCCTTCGTCCCCCACCAGGCCCCGACGGCGCCCGCCGCGATGACCACCGCGACGTAGGCGCCCATGACCCGGTAGCCGGACGCGGAGTCCTCGCCGACCATCTCGACCACCATCGGCGCGGTCGCCCCGGACAGCAGGATCGCCAGCGCGAGGACCACGACCCGCCAGGTCATGAGCTTGGTGCGCTCGTCGTAGTCGAGGGTCAGCTCCGCCGGCATCGCGACATAGGGGACCTGGAAGAAGGAGTAGGCGGTCGCGCAGGCCAGGAACATCACGACCACCCAGAGCGAGCCGACGGTCGGACTGGTCGGGCCGGCGAACATCAGCGCGAAGCACGCCGCGAGGGCGATCCCGTTGGGCAGCAGGAACGCCCGCCGCCGACCGGCCGGGTGCGTGCTGCGGTCGCTGACCCGTCCGCTGATCGGGTTGAGCACCGCGTCCCACACCTTCGGGACGAAGACGACGACCCCCGCGACCGCCGCCGTCACGCCGAGCGTGTCGGTCAGGTAGGGCAGCAACAACAGGCCAGGAACCGTGGAGAACGCTCCGGTGGCGACACCGCCGAGCGCGTACCCCCGCCGCACTCGTCCGGGCAGCGCTGTGACGTCGGTCATGCGGGCCAGCCTAGGGGTGAGGTGCTCTTTCCGACGGCACGTCCCACCCGATGAGGCGCCCTCAGTCGCCCTTCGGGCGCAGATGCTCGAAGGCGGCCAGATTGCGGGTCGACTCGCCGCGCTCGGTCCGCCACTGCCACTCCTTGCGGATCGAGGTGGCGAAACCCAGCTCCAGCAGCATGTTGAACGACTCGTCGGCGTAGGTGAGCACCGCGCCGAGCAGCCGGTCGACCTCCTCGGGGGTCACCGCGTGCAGCGGCAGGCGGCCGTCGAGGTAGACGTCGCCGGCGGCGTCGAGGGCGAAGGCGACGCCGAACATCTTGAGGTTGCGCTCCAGCATCCAGCGGTAGACGCCCGCGTGGTTCTCGTCGGGACGCCGTGCGACGAAGGCGTGCACGCCGAGCGCGTGCTTCCCGACCTCCAGCCTGCAGGTGGTCTTGAGCTTGCGCGTGCCCGGCAGCTCCACGTCGAACACGCCGGGGCGGTGCTCGGTGTGCTCGAGATCGGACTCGGCCAGCACGGCGGCGATGACGTCACGGGCGGACACGGGCGGCTCCTTCGATGGCGGCGGTGTAGGACGCGAGCGTGCGGTCGGCGGTGGCCTCCCAGCCGAAGTCGGCCGCGTGCACGACCGCCTTGGCGCTCATCGCGTCGCGCAGCGAGGCGTCGACGAGCAGCGGGCGCAGGGCGTCGGCGTAGTCGGCGGCGTCATGCCGGTCGACCAGCACCCCGCTGACCCCGTCGGACACCGCCGTCGGCAGTCCGCCGACCCGCGCCGCGACGACGGGCGTCCCGCAGGCCTGCGCCTCGATGGCGACGAGGCCGAAGGACTCGTTGTGGGACGGCACGCACACGACGGTCGCCGCCGCGTACCAGTCGGCGAGCACGTCTTGGGAGACGGCCGGGACGAAGCGCACGACGTCGTCCAGGCCGAGCCGGGCGGTCAGCTCGGCCAGCGCCTGCGGGCGCTCCAGGCCGGACCCGGAGGCCCCGCCGACGATGGCGACCTGGAGCCGCGAGCGCAGCGACGGGTCGGCGGCGAGCAGCCGGGCGGCCGCCGCGATGACGAGGTCGGGGGCCTTGAGCGGCTGGATGCGTCCGGCGAACAGGATGAGCGCGGCGTCGGGGTCGATCCCGAGCGCCGCCCGCGCCTCGGCCTGCCGCCCGGCGCGGAACCGGCCGAGGTCGACGCCGGGATGCACCACGTCGACACGCGCCGGGTCGGCGTCGTACAGGCCGATCAGCTGGCCGCGCTCGTCGTCGGTGTTGGCGATGAGCCGGTCGGCGAGGCGCACGATCTCCTCCTCGCCGCGCACCCGGCCGATCGGCTCGGGGGCGTCGCCGTCGGCGAGCTGGGCGTTCTTGACCTTCGCCATCGTGTGCATCGAGTGGACGAGCGGGACGCCCCACCGCTCCCGCACGACCGTGCCGACCTGGCCGGACAGCCAGTAGTGCGAGTGGACGAGGTCGAAGTAGCGGGGGCCGCGCTCGGCCTCGACCCGCAGCACGTCGCGCACGAAGGAGCAGAGCTGGGCGGGCAGGTCCTCTTTGCGCAGTCCCTCGAAGGGTCCGGCGGCCACGTGGTGCACGGTGATCCCGGGCTCGGCCTCGACCTGCGGCTCCTGGCGGCGCGAGGTGGCGCGGGTGAAGACCTCCACCTCGACGCCGCGCGCGGCGAGCCGCCGCGACAGCTCCATGACGTAGACGTTCATGCCTCCGGCGTCCCCGTCGCCCGGCTGGGCCAGCGGCGAGGTGTGCGCCGAGAGCACGGCGAGACGACGGACGGTCACCCCTCCATCATCACGCACGCCGTCAACTGGCCGTCCTCAGACCGCGCACCAGCGCCACGACGGGGCGGACGGCGTTCGGCTCGTGCTCGGCGGACCCGATGATCTAGGGAAGCACTGATTTATTCGGGTGGGTTTGGGGCGGCGTGGGCCTGGCGTGTCGGTGTTTTTGTTGGAATGATGGGGTTTATGCGTTCTGGTCAGTCTTCTCTTTCCGATGTTGAGTACTCCA
>NZ_JASGEK010000042.1:0-23651 GCF_047606445.1 Aeromicrobium sp.
CGCGACCGCGTGCCCGGCGCCGCGGGCCGCCTGGGCCGCGCGCTGTGGCGCCGAGGGGCCGAGGTCGACCGGCTCGGCGGTGGTCGGGGTCTGCGCGGCAGTGTCGTCGAAGGGGGGATCCGGAGGCGGCGTCGGACGGCGATCTCGGTCGTCAGGCGGCGCTCCCATGCCTCCTATCCTGCCTGAGTCGCCGAGGTCGGAGACGATGGGGGACAATCGGGACATGTCCGTCGATCAGATGTTGACCGATGCCGTGAGCCTCGCCCGCACGGTGGCCGTCGAAGCCGCTGGCGAGGACGCCGTCGGAGCGCATCTGCGGGCCGAGGTCGAGGCGTCCGGCGCCGTCGCGCACGCTTTCGAGGCCCGTCAGCCCGGTTATCGCGGCTGGTCGTGGGTGGTCAGCCTCAGCGCCGTCGAGGGCGACGCTGCTCCGACGGTGAACGAGTTGGTGCTGCTGCCCGGCGGCGACGCCATCGTCGCCCCGGAGTGGACGCCCTACCGGGATCGGGTCCGACCCGGCGATCTGAATCCGGGCGACCTGTTGCCGCCCGAGCCGGACGACCTGCGGCTCGTCCCGGCCTGGTCGGCCGGCGACGTCGACGCTGAGAGCACCGACACGCTCGCCGCGCGCGAGTTGGCCGACGGGCGCTCCTGGGTGCTCTCGCTGGAGGGGCGTGAGATGGCCGCGCAGCGGTGGCACGAGGGCGTGCGGGGTCCGGACACCCCCTTGGCGAAGCAGGCGTCGGGCAGTTGCCGCACCTGCGGCTTCCGGGTCGGCCTGGCCGGTCCGCTCGCCGACCGTTTCGGCGTCTGCGCCAACGGCATGGCCAACGACGACGGGCGGGTCATCGCCCTCGACCACGGCTGCGGCGCGCACTCGGGCGTCAAGCTGAGCCGTTCGACGGCCGCGCGGCCGCTGCCGGAGCTCTACCTCGACACCGACGCCACGGACGATCTGGTCGTCGATCCGCCGAAGCCCGCCCCGGAGCCGGAGGAGGCTGTCGTCGACGACAGCCCGGATGTGACGCCTGCCTCTTGACGCCCGTCATATAGTTGCCTCGTGCAACAAAACAGCCAGATTCCCGAACTGACCCATCGAGAGATCCTCGAGGTCCTCTTCGGACTCCTGGCGGGTATGTTCACCGCCCTCGTCAGCGCCACCATCGTCGCCAACGCGCTGCCGACGATCATCGCCGACCTGGGCGGCTCGCAGAGCCAGTACACCTGGGTCGTGACCGCCTCGCTGCTGGCGATGACGGTGTCGGTGCCCATCTGGGGCAAGCTCTCGGACCTGGTCAACAAGAAGGCGCTGATCCAGGTCGCGCTGGTGATGTTCGTGGCCGGCTCGGTGCTCGCCGGGGCCGCTCACAGCGTGCCGTGGCTGATCGCCATGCGGGCGCTGCAAGGCCTCGCGATGGGCGGCCTGATCGCCACCGCGCAGTCCATTATCGGCTCGATCATCCCCCCGCGCGAGCGCGGCCGGTACAGCGGCTACATGGGCGCGACGATGGCGGTCGCGACGGTCAGCGGACCGCTGCTGGGCGGCTTCATCGTCGACGCTCCCGGCCTCGGCTGGCGCTGGACGTTCTACGTCTGCGTGCCGCTCGCGGTCGTCAGCCTGGTGCTGCTGAGGCGCCACCTGCATCTGCCGACGGCCAGGCGCGAGGTGCGCCTCGACGTCCGCGGCGCGCTGCTGCTGACCATCGCCTCTTCCCTCCCGCTGTTGTGGGTCACCTTCGCGGGCGACTCCTTCGACTGGCTGTCGGCCGAGACGGCGCTGTTCTGGGCCGGGACGCTGGTCGCGGGCGCCCTCGCGGTGGGGGTCGAGCTGCGCCATCCCGAGCCGCTGCTGCCGTTGAGGGTCGTGCGGGAGCGGACCACCGCGCTGGCCATCGTCGGCAGCGTCGCGGTGGGCATGGCGATGTTCGGCGGCTCGGTGTTCCTCGGCCAGTATTTCCAGGTCGCCGGAGGCCACAGCGCGACGATGGCGGGCTTGCTGGGCGTCCCGCTGATGACCGGCTCGTTGGTCGGCACGATCGTCAGCGGCCAGCTCATCACCCGCTTCGGACGTTGGAAGCGCTTCCTCGTCGGCGGCTCGGCGCTGCTGGTGGCCGGGCTGGCGCTGTTGTCGCGGATCGACCACACGACCCCGGAGTGGCAGGCGATGTGCTCGATGGCCGTCATGGGCGTCGGCATGGGCATGCTGCTGCAGAACTACGTGCTGGCGGTGCAGAACACGGTCTCGCTGGCCGACGTCGGCGCGGCGAGCGCGACGGTCACCTTCTTCCGCTCGCTCGGCGGCACGGTGGGCGTCTCGGTGCTCGGCGCGCTGCTGGCCCACGACGTGAAGGCCGGGGTGACCGGGAAGCTGACGGCGGCCGGGGTCGGCGGACCGAGCGGCGGCAGCGGCTCGCTGCTCGACCTCGACCGACTGCCCGCGCCCGTCGCCGAGATCGTGCGCGGGGCCTATGGCGACGCCACCGGCCACATCTTCCTCGTCGCCGCCGGCGTCGCCGGGGTCAGCCTCGTCGCTGCCCTGCTCATCGAGGAGATCCCCCTGCGCACCACCGTCGACCGGCAGCCCGAGGAGTCGGCGGGGGTGTGAAGCGGCGGCGTTCACTGTCTCAGCATTTTCATTTATAGTGAACATGCTGTTTCAGTGAACACGCGAGGTGCCTGATGGACGAACGGTCGGCGCGGGACCTGACGGACCGATGGGCGGAGTTGGGCCTGAGGCTTGTCCCGTCGGTCCGCCTCGTCGACGTGCCGGAGGGCAGGCCAGTGGAGGCCGTGCTGGAACACACGCAGGGGCGCCAATCGTTCCAGGTCGTGCACATGTCATCACTGACGGAGTCGTCGCTACGAGCGTCGAGGCTCGTCGGAGCGGCGGACGGGCGACTTCTCGTCCTCGGCCCACGGGTGACCGAGCGCAGCGCTCGAGCGTTCAGACTGCTGGGCGTCAACTATCTCGACGCCGCGGGCAACGCGTGGGTGACCTTCGGCGGCGTGCACATCGACGTGCGTGGCCGTCAGCGCGTGGCCGCCGGCTCGACGTCCGAACGGGCGACTCGACCGGGGGGAGGCGCGGTGAACTTGTTCAGCGCCAAACGAGCGCAGGTGGTGTTCGCGATCCTCGCCTGGGAGCGGCTGCTCTCCCGGCCGCTGCGCGAACTCGCCCACGCCGCCGGTGTCTCCCTCGGGCAGGCTCAGCAGACCAGGGAGTTGTTGATCCGTTATGGATTCCTCGACGAGCGCAAGCAGTTCCTGCCCGGTCAGCGTGACCGTCTCCTGGACCAGTGGGCGAACGCCTACCCGACCGGGTTGGGAGCGATCGAGACGGCCTCGCCGTTCTCCGGGGAGATCAGCGGTCTCGACGCAGGGGAACACGTCGTCTACGTCAGCGGTGAGTCCGCTGCGCCCCACCTCCGCCATCCGGAGACGCTGACGCTCTACAGCGATGGGCTTCCCGTCGATCTGATCCGCAGGCGTCGGTGGCGTCGCGACACCGAGAACCCGAACATTCTCGTGCGCCAGACCTTCTGGCGTGCCCCGGACGGTGAGTTCCCAGGCCTCCAAGCGGCTCCTTGGCCTCTGGTGTACGCCGACCTGCTCGCCTCCGGAGAGGCGCGTCAGCGTGATGCGGCCGAGCAGGTGAGGGCGGCGTCGTGATCGATCTCGACCGAGTTGGGACGGCACGTCTGGAACTGATCGACAAGGTCGTCGGAGCGATGGTCGCCGAGGCCGGGATCGATCCCGACCGAGTGCTGGTGGTGGGCGCGCTCTGTCGCGACGTCCTCCATGCCGCCTGCGGTCACGAGTTCGGCCTGCGAGGCACGACGGACGCCGATGTCGGCGTCGCGCTGGAGGACTGGGGCGCGGCCGAAAGGATCGAACGCGCCTTTCCGCGGATCGGGAGCAACGGCATCCGCTATCTCATCGCGGGTATTCCGGTGGACGTCATGCCTTTCGGCGAGGTGGAGGACCCGGCGGGTGTCACCGAGCCGGCGGGACGCGGCGAGGAACTGGTGGTGTTCGGGTTTCGTGACGTCTATGAGCGGGCCCTGTCGCTTCCCCTGCCGACGGGTGTCTCAGTGAGGCTTCACGAGCCCGCCGGTTACGCGGCGTTGAAGATCCGCGCGTGGTTGGACCGGGGCGATGATCGAGACGCGCGCGACCTCGCGGTGGCGACGTACTGGTACCGGGAGTCCGCTGACGTCGAGAGCTGGTTGTTCGACTCCGACGAGGGGATGGAGTTGCTTCTGCGGCTTGACATGGACACCGATCTCGTGGCGGCACGACTCCTGGGGAGGGACCTGTTGTCGAGCCTCTCGTGGGAGAACGGCATGGACCTGCTGGAGCGCTGGAAGGGCGGCGACCAAGGCTTGCTCAGCCGCTACTTCGTGGCCCCGCCCGCCGCCCGGTGGCCGATGACAGCTTCGCGGCGGCGCGAGGTGGTGGGTCAGTTGCTCGTGGCGGAGTGACCGCCGTCCGGTGAGTCGAGCGGTGGAGGTCGGCGAGGCGCGCGACCTCGGCGTCGTCGCGGGGGAGGAGGGTGTCGTCGACGCCGAGCAGGCGGCCGACGTGGCGCCAGCGCTGGTGCAGGGCCTCGACCTCCGAAGGGGTCTCCGCGAGGTGGCGCAGGCGCAGCGGGCCGAACTCCGCCGTCGTGAAGGCCAGATCGGCCTGGCAGAACGGCGTCCCCCAGGTCGGCGCGTCCCAGTCGTCGCGGCGGAGCAGATCGCGACGGAGGAAGGCGTGCACGAGCCGGGCCCGCACCGTCAGTGTGAAGCCAGGTGCTCCTGGCGCCAGCGCTCCGGGCCGGTCGAGCGCCGCCAGCCAAGCGGTCGTGCCCACCGGCCCTCCCTGGTCGCCCCGGCTCATCACGACCGCGCGGCCCACCGCCGTGCCCGTGTAGGAGTCCAGGTCCGTTGAGTCGCCGCCCGTCTCGACCGGAGCCGTGCCGAAGCGGGTGTGACGATCGATCCACGCCAGATCGAGCGACGCCGAAGCGCCGACCGCCTCGGCGACCAGCGCTCGCGTCGCCTCCGGGACGCCCGACGGGAGGGGCGCTCCGGGCCGGGCGCAGCCGTCGCCGACCCACCCCATCACCCGTCCCCGGCCGACCTGCTCAGCCTCTTCAGCCACCGCGTCTCCTAGCGCGTCGCCGCGCCACATCGCCGCGAGATACCGGCGGGCGAACGCGCCGTGACGTGCGACGGCCGACGCGACGTCGGTCAGGCAGGCGGGGGCGGTGTCCATCGACGCCACCCTAGAGGCTTGCTACCGTCGCGCACGCCAGCGTGGGGAACCCGGTGAGACTCCGGGACTGACGCGCAACGGTGTCGGCGGCCCACGCGAGCGGGCCGCTCAGTCCGATGACCACCTGGCACCTGCCCGACGACCAGCCGGGCGGATCCGACCGGGCTTCGCGCTTGAGCCCCGACCCTCAGGACGATCATGGCTGCCCTGGCCGACACCCTCGCCCGCCTGCCCCGCGCCCCCTTCACCGTGACCTTCGGACGGCCTGACGGAGCCGACTGGTTCGACTGCGACGCCCTCGACCGCGTCGCGCTCGACGCGTGGAAGGAGGCCGTCGACCGCGACCACCGGCGCCTCTACGGACGGACCGCCCCGGCGGCCGCCGCCGGACACCTGCTGGCCTACTACGCCGAGATCCCCGCGACGGTCGGCGCACGATGCCTCCGACTCGACCGACGCGTGCCCCGGCTCGACCGGGAGGCGCTGTCCTTCCGACGTCGCACGGACGCCGTCACGCCCGACGCGGCAGCGGTGCGGAGTCCTGTGTTCTGGTGCCTGCCAGGCGACCCCGCCGCCGACAGCGACCACGCGACCGTCCTCGCCGACGAGCAGGCCCTGGCCGAGCGGCTCCGACGGGAGTTGGACGACCACGCCGAGGCCTTCCTGACCGTCTTCGACGCCGGACGGCTGCTCCCGCGCCGCACCCTGCGCGGCGCCTTCCCCGACGCGCTCGACGCCGCGCTGGGCCGCCAGCGGACCTATCGCGTCAGCTGTTGTTATTACCACCACGTCTCCGTCGGCGGCGCGACCTGCGCGACCTGTCCGCGCCGCGCCGGAGGCGAGTGCTAGCCTGCGAGCGCCAGTGTTGGGAACCCGGTGAGACTCCGGGACTGACGCGCAGCGGTATGGGTGACGCTCGGAGCACTACGTCACTGGGTCCTCGGACCTGGGAAGACGCTCCGACGCGGTCGAGCCCGAGTCCGAAGACCTGCTGGCCCTTGTCCCGGGCGAGAAAACCGGGAGAGGTCACCCACCGGGCTTCGCGATCGAGCCCCAGACCTAGGAGCGACATGCGTCGTATCTCACTGCTGTCCATCGCCGCCACCACGGCTCTCGTGCTCACCGCCTGCGGCGGCGGGGGCGACGCCGACGAGAAGGGGCCGTCGGCCGAGGGCTTCCCGCTCGCCGTCGACAGCTGTGGCGAGGAGATCACCGTCGAGGAACCCGCCGAGCGGATCTACTCGGCGAACTACGAGATGACCCACACCCTGCTCGCGCTCGGTCTGGCCGACCGGATCGTGGCCGCCGGGCCCTGGGCCGAGACCGTCACCGGCGACCGCGCGGCCGACGCCGAGAGCCTGGAGACCATCGAGGACGCCACCTCGGAGGCCGTGCTCGACCTCGACCCCGACCTCGTCGTGGGCTCCTGGAACCCCTTCGACTACGGCCTGACCAACCCCGAGCTGTTCGAGAGCCTCGACATCCCGGTCTACATCTCGCCGACCGAGTGCGCGAACAAGGAGCAGACCGGCGACTCCGACGCCGCCGAGCGCACCGAGCTGCTCGACGTCGAGGTGTTCTTCACCGAGGTCGAGCAGTTGGCGAGCATGGCCGGCCACCCCGAGCGCGGGACCGACCTGGTCGCCGACTTCCGCGAGCGGCTCGCCGTCGTGGCCGAGCAGGACTTCGGCGACACCGACGCGATGGTCTGGTACGCCAACCCCGAGTCGCCCACGGTCGCCGGCTGCTGCGGAGCGTCGGGGATCATCCTGGACCAGCTCGGCCTGACGAACGTCTTCGAGGACCAGAAGGCCGAGTGGCCGTCGGTCGGCTGGGAGGACGTGGCCGACCGCGACCCCGACGTCATCGTCTTCGCCGATCTGGGGCAGGCCGAGGAGACCATCGAGTTCCTGAAGTCGAACCCGGTCACCAGCACGCTGGACGCGGTCGTGAACGAGCGCTACATCGCCGTCGACTCGGCCGCGTTGGTGTCGTCGGTGGCGATGATCGAGGCGATCGAGCAGATCGCCGCCGCGCTGCCCGCGATGGGGATCGGGAGCTGACATGGGCGCTCGGGTCCGCTCGAGCGTCTGGTGGCCGCGTCTCCTCTGGGGGCTCGGGCTCGTCGCCCTCGCGGCGTCGCTCGTGGTCGCGGTGGCCGTCGGGTCGTCTGATCTGACGGCCGACGACATCGCCGCGGTCGTGCGAGCGCACCTGTTCGGCGGCGAGTCGGGCCTGTCGCGCACCCGCGACGCCATCGTCTGGGAGCTGCGGACGCCGCGGGTGCTGCTCGCGGCGCTCTGCGGCGCCGGGCTCGCGGTGTGCGGCGCGGTCTTCCAGTCGCTGCTGCGCAATCCGCTCGCCGACCCGTTCATCCTCGGCGTCTCCTCGGGAGCCGGCCTCGGCGCGGTGCTGGTGTTGATCCTCGGGGTCGGCGCGGGCGTCGTCGGGCTGGCGTCGGGGGCCTTCGTCGGCGCGGTCGGGACGTTCGCGCTGGTGATCGCGCTCGCGCGGCTGGCCGGACGCTCGGTCGCGGTGCTGGTCCTGGCGGGCGTGGCCATCGCCCAGTTCTGCTCGGCGCTGACGTCGTTCGTGCTCTACGTGTTCGCCTCGGCGCACGAGACGCGCGGCATGCTGTTCTGGCTGATGGGCTCGCTGAGCTCCTCGCAGTGGGACGACGTCCTCCTGGCGGTGGTCGTGGTGACGGTCGGGGTGGTCGTGTGCCTGCTGAGGGCCTCGACGCTCGACGCCTTCACCTTCGGCGAGGACGCCGCGTCGTCACTGGGCGTCGACGTCGCGCGGACCCGGTTCGTGCTGCTGACGGTGACGACGCTGATGACGGCCGCGCTCGTCGCGTCGTCGGGCGCCGTCGGCTTCGTCGGGCTGACGCTGCCGCACGCGGCGCGGGCGCTGGTCGGGGTCAAGCACCGGGTGCTGCTGCCGACGTCGGCATTGCTGGGCGCGATCTTCCTGGTGTGGGCCGACACCTTCGCCCGCACGGTGATCGCGCCGCAGGAGTTGCCGGTGGGCATCATGACGGCGCTTGTCGGGGTGCCGATGTTCGTGGCGATCCTGGTCCGACAGGGCCTGCGCGCCAAGGCGGCGGGAGGGGGAGCCTGATGCGGCTGCAGGGAGTGGGCCTGACGTGGTCGGCGGGACGCCGGAAGGTGCTCGACGGGGTCGGTCTGGACGCGCCCTCGGGAGGCACGGTGGGCCTGCTGGGCCCCAACGGCTCGGGCAAGTCGTCGCTGATGCGGCTGCTGGCCGGGGTGCGCCGACCCGACGCCGGACAGGTGTCGCTGGACGGCCGTGATGTGGCGACGCTGTCGCGCGCGGAGTTGGCGCGGCGGCTGGCGCTGGTCGAGCAGGACGTCGCCACCGACCTCGACCCGCTGGTGCGCGACGTGGTCGACCTCGGCCGCATCCCGCACCGCCGGTCGTGGGCGCCGGAGTCGAGCCACGACCACGAGGTGGTGGCGCGGGCGGCGGCGACCACGCGAGTGGGGCACCTGTTGGACCGTCGTTACGGCACGCTGTCCGGCGGCGAGCGCCAGCGCGTGCAACTGGCGCGGGCGCTCGCCCAGGAGCCGGAGGTGCTGCTGCTGGACGAGCCGACCAACCACCTCGACATCCGCCATCAGCTCGACTTCCTGCAACTGGTGCGCGGCGCGGAGGCGACGGTGGTGATGGCTCTGCACGACCTCAACTTCGCGGCGAGTTTCTGCGACGCCGTCGTCGTGCTCGACGCCGGACGCGTGGTGGCCTCCGGCCCTCCGGCCGACGTGCTGGACGAGGCGCTGATCGGGCGCGTCTACGGCGTGACCGCCCGGGTCGCCCGCGACGAGGACGGCCTGCACGTGCGTTTTCTGAGCGAGGGGTAGGCGATCAGGCGATGTGGACGCGGTGGTCGCCGATGACGTAGTCGACGGACAGTCCGCCGCCCACGGCCTCGAGATATTTGCGGACGGTGCCGATCTTGGCGTTGTCGAGGTCACCATGCTCGATCTTGGAGACCTGTCGCTGGCCGACCCCGATGCGCTCGGCCACCTGGGCCTGGGTGAGCCCGGCCTGCTCACGGAGTTCCCGGAGCCGGTAGGCGCGGACCTCGGCGAGCATCCTCTCCTTGTGCGCGTCGATCTCCGCACGGTCGGCGGGGTATTTGGTGGCTAGCTCCTCGTAGCTCAGTGGCATCGTGATCACTGTTCCCTCAGTGTGTGTAGGTGGTGGTCGAGCAGTTTGTCGGCGATGGGGATGTTCTTGCGGTACCAGCGCTTCCAGTTTCCGGCTTTGTCTCCTGCGACCAGCAGGATGGCTTGTCGTTTCGGGTCGAAGGCGAAGAGGACACGCAGTTCGCTCCGGCCGGATGACCCGGGCCTGAGCTCTTTCATGTTCTTGTGTCGTGAGGCGGTCAGCGTGTCGACGAGAGGGCGACCGAGCTGGGGCCGTCGTGGCGCAGGACTTCGATGGCGGCGTAGAGCTGAGCGCGTGAGTTGGCGTCCAGAGAAGCAACCCATGCCTCAATCAGTGAGGCGTCAACGCTCCACATGAGAGCATCCTAGAACTTGCAGGGTCTGAATTTCAAAGCTGGTGAGTGGCGGTGGAGATGTCATGCCTCCACGGTGGGCTGGTCAATCGGCCGGAGGCAAGGGAAACGGTCAGTCGGCGGTCGCGCGGGGGCGGCGGGCGAGGGCGCGGCGGCGGCGGCGGCAGTACTCGATGCCGATGGAGCCGAGGCCGAATCCGGCGACGGCCACCCAGAACCACCAGTCGCGGTGGTTCTCGCGCAGCGTGCCGAGGAAGGGGATGAGCGCGACGGCCAGCACCGCCCACAGGATCGTGCCGACGACCATGGTGCGCACGCCGTCGACGTCCATCGGCTCGACCTCGGCCATCCGATGGGTGGTCTTGCCGATCTCCAACTCCGTGATGTCGGGGCGGCCCAGCTCGTGACGGCGCGCGGCGCGCTCGAGCCGTTCGCGCTCGCGATGGCCCAGGCGTCGGTCGGCCCGGCGCGGCTCGGGGGCGGCTTGCTCGTCCTGCGTCACCTCGCCAGGTTACCCACTGGGCGCCCCGGCTCTCCTGAGCGCCTGTCATGCTGGGTGGGATATGAATCCGCGCCGACGACGTTTGCTGATCCCGTCCCTGTTGACGGCCTTGCTCGCCGTGGTGGTGATCGTCACGGTCGTCGACCGGGCGGATGCGACCGACGTCGACTCTGAGGCCGTCGCCGACCCCGTCTGCACGATGAGCGACTCCCGGGTCGACGAGCAGAGCGGTCTCGCGATCAGCGTCGCCCATGACCAGACCGCCTACATGGTCAACGATTCCGGCAACGCGCCGGAGGTCTACGCGGTCGACCTGACCACCTGCGAGATCGTCGGTGTGACGACGGTGCGCGATGCGGACTGGACCGACCCCGAAGCGATGGCGCTCGACGGCGACGGCACCCTCTGGATCGCCGACACGGGGGACAACGACGGCGTTCGCGACCACGGATGGCTCTACGCTCTGCCCGAGCCCGGCCGCAGCGACGACGCCGTCACGCCTGAGCAGTATCCGATCGCCTACCCGGCCGGGGCCGAGGACGTCGAGTCGCTGGCGGTGGACGGTTCGACGGGCCGGATGTGGTTGGTCACCAAGGGCTGGATGGGCGGAGAGCTGCTGGAGCTGCCGGCGGAGTTGAGCACCACCGAGGTCACGATGGCGCTCTCCACCGGCGTCGACATGCCGATCCTCGTCACCGACGCGGCGATGACCGCCGACGGTCATTACCTGCTCGTCCGCACGTATCTGCGCGCGACGTTGTACGACGCGGAGGACGGCTTCGCGATGGTCGAGGACATCGAGTTGCCGGGGCAGTCGCAGGGCGAGACGGTCGCCGTCGACCCGACGGGCACGTCGCTGATCGTCGGCAGCGAGGGCCTGGGAGAACAGCTGTTCCGCGTGCCGTTGACGACGCCCGAGAAAGTCGAGCCCGCGCCGCAGCCGCAGCCTGCGTCGGCGGTCGGCCGGGGCGCCGCGGACCTGTCGCGCTGGATGATCGTCGGCGCGGTGGGCGCGGCGCTGCTCCTCGTCGGCGGGCTGGTGGCGCTGCGCGCGCGCCGTCGGTCATGATGGCTGTGTCGCACGGCGGCCGCTGAGAGCCGTCTCACCACTTCTCCGAGGAGCGCAATGACCACGGCGCTGGACCACTACTTCAAGATCGCCGAGCGCGGCTCGACGGTCGCCCGGGAGGTGCGCGGCGGTGTCGTGACCTTTCTGACGATGGCCTACATCATCGTGCTCAACCCGGTGATCTTGGCCGACGTGCCCGACAAGTACGGCGACTACCTCGGCGGCGGGGCGGTGGAAGGATCGGGCTTCGCCACCATCGCCGCCTGCACGGCGCTCATCGCCGGCGTGCTGTCGATCGCCATGGGCGCCTTGGCGAACTTCCCGCTCGCCATCGCCGCCGGACTCGGCCTCAACGCCTTCGTGGCCTACTCGGTCGCCTCGCAGATGACCTGGGCCGACGCGATGGGCCTCGTGGTGCTGGAGGGCCTCGTCATCTTGATCCTCGTGCTGACCGGATTCCGCAAGGCGGTCTTCGACGCGGTCCCGACGCAGCTCAAGACCGCCATCGCGGTCGGCATCGGCCTGTTCATCGCCTTCATCGGCCTCGTCGACGCCGGTTTCGTGCGGACCACCGCCATGGCGGCTCCGCCGGTCGGCCTGGGCATCGGCGGCAAGCTCGCGGGGTGGCCGGTGCTCGTCTTCTGCGTCACGCTGCTGGTGATGATCGTGCTGCACGCGCGCAAGGTGCAGGGAGCGATCCTGCTCGGCATCGTGTTCGGCACGGTGCTCGCCGGGGTGGTCCAGGCGCTCACCGGCACTGCTCCGGCGCTCGGCGACGCGACGTCGAAGGGCTGGAACCTCAACGTCCCGTCCTGGCCCGACAAGTTCTTCGAGGCGCCCGACTTCTCGCTGCTGGGCGACTTCAACCTGCTCGGCGGCTTCGACCGGGTGGGCGTGGTGGCGGCCTTCCTGCTCGTCTTCTCGCTCCTGCTCGCCGACTTCTTCGACACGATGGGCACGATGACCGCCGTCGGCGCCGAGGGCGGCCTCAACGACTCCGACGGCGCCCCGCCGAACGCGCAGCGCATCCTGATCGTCGACTCGGTCGCGGCGGCCGCCGGCGGCGCGGCGGGCGTGTCGAGCAACACCTCCTACATCGAGTCGGCCTCCGGCGTCGGCGACGGCGCGCGCACCGGCCTGGCCTCCATCGTCACCGGCGTGCTGTTCCTGCTGTCGACGCTCGCCGCGCCGCTGGTCGCGCACATCCCGAGCGAGGCCGCCGTGCCTGCGCTGGTGCTCGTCGGCTTCCTGATGATGACGCAGGTGTCCGGCATCGACTGGGACGACGTCGAGATCGCGCTGCCGGCCTTCCTGACCATCGCGCTCATGCCGCTGACCTATTCGATCACCACCGGCATCGGCGCGGGCTTCGTCGTCTACGTCCTGCTCAAGGCGGTGCGCGGCAAGGCCGCCGAGCTGCACGTGCTGATGTGGGTCGTGTCCGGGCTGTTCGTGGTGTACTTCTGCATCGACCCGATCACCCGCTGGCTGACCTGACCGGCGGTAGCCTGACCCCGTGCTGATCGACCTGGGTGACGACCGCCGTCCGTCCGTTCCCGACTCCGCCTTCGTCGCGCCGAACGCCTCCCTCGTGGGGTCGGTCGTGCTCGGCGAGGGCGCGAGTATCTGGTATTCGGCGGTGCTGCGCGCCGACAACGAGCCGATCGTCGTCGGCAAGGACTCCAACGTGCAGGACGGCTGCGCCTTCCACGTCGACCAAGGCAAGCCGCTCACCCTCGGCGAGGGCGTGTCGGTGGGTCACAACGCGGTCGTGCACGGGGCGACGATCGAGGACCACTGCCTGATCGGCATGGGCGCGGTCGTCATGAACGGCGCGGTGATCGGCGCGGAGTCGCTGGTGGCGGCGGGCGCGCTGGTCACCGAGGGCATGGTCGTCCCGCCCCGCTCGCTCGTCGCCGGGGTTCCGGCGAAGGTCCGCCGCGAGCTGACCGACGCCGAGGTCGAGAGGCTGCACCGCAACGCCCGGATCTACACCGAGCACCGCGAGCTCCACCGCCGCGCCACCGTCGTGGGCTGAGTCCTTCAGAGACGTTCGACGATGTGGTCGACGCAGGCGGTGAGGGCGCTGACGTCGTCGGGGTCGACGGCCGGGAACATGCCGACGCGCAGCTGGTTGCGCCGCAGGCCCCGGTAGCCGTCGACGTCGACCACGCCGTTCTCGCGCAGCGCCGCCGACACCGCCGACGCCTCCACGCCGACGAGGTCGACCGTGCCCACGACGTTCGACCGCTCGGCCGGATCGGTGACGAACGGGGCCGCGAACTCGCGCGCCTCGGCCCACGCGTACAGCCGGGCGGCCGAGTCGGCGGTGCGCGAGGCCGCGAAGTCGAGGCCGCCCTCGGACAGCAGCCAGTTGACCTGACGCTCCAACAGGAACAGCGTCGCCAGGGCGGGGGTGTTGTAGGTCTGGTCTTTGCGGGAGTTGTCGATGGCCGTCGGAAGGTCGAGGAAGCCGGGGATGTGCCGCCCCGACGCCTTGATCTGCTCGGCCCGCTCGACCGCGCGCGGCGACATCAGCGCCACCCACAGCCCGCCGTCGGAGGCGAAGGACTTCTGCGGCGCGAAGTAGTACACGTCGCAGGCCGACACGTCGACGGCGAGACCGCCCGCGGCCGAGGTCGCGTCGACCACGACCAGCGCGTCGTCGTCGGCCCCCGCGACGGGGGCGACCGGGACCCACACGCCGGTCGAGGTCTCGTTGTGCGCCCACGCGTAGACGTCGACGCCCGCCACGGCCTGCGGCACCGGACGGGTGTGCGGCTCGCTCTCGCGCAGGTCGGGGTCGGCGAGGAAGGGGGCCGCGGCCACCGCTTCTGCGAACTTGCGGGTGAACTCCCCGTGGACGAGGTGCTGGCTGCGCTCGCGGACCAGCCCGAACATCGCCGCGTCGAAGAAGGCGTGCGAGCCGCCGACGCCCAGCACGACCTCGTAGCCGTCCGGCAGCTCGAACAGCTCGGCCAGCTGCGACCGCACCGCGCCGACCAGGTTCTTCACCGGCGGTTTGCGGTGCGAGGTGCCCATCAGGCGCCCGCCGCTCTCGGCGAGCGCGGCCAGCGCCTCCGGCCGGACTTTGGAGGGGCCGGAACCGAATCGTCCGTCACGGGGCAGCAGGTCGGGGGGGATCAGCACGGGAACATTGTCGCGAGTGCTCGTGCGTGCCCGCGCGGAGGGGATAGGGTGACCCGCAGATGAGTGGGGCCTGAGAACGGCGGCG
This sequence comes from Aeromicrobium sp., assembly GCF_047606445.1. GTDB lineage: Bacteria > Actinomycetota > Actinomycetes > Propionibacteriales > Nocardioidaceae > Aeromicrobium. The sequence continues at coordinate 14,609 of NZ_JASGEK010000042.1, forward strand.
ACGTGGGGGTGGGTGGACGATGAGCGCCTGGCGGCTGGCGATCGACTTCGGCACGTCGAACTCGGCGGCGGCGATCCGCGTGGACGGGCAGGAGCCGCAGACCGTCCGGCTGACCGACGCCGGCGACCTCATGCCGTCGGCGGTGTTCGCCGACGCCGGCGGACTGGTCGTCGGCGTCGAGGCGCTGCGCCGCATGATGCTCGACCCCGGCGCCTTCGAGCGCAATCCCAAGCGTCTGATCGGCCAGCCGGTCGTGCAGCTGGGCGACACCGACCGCGAGGTCGTCGACCTCGTCGCCGCGGTGCTGCGCACGATCACCCGTCGCGCGGCGCGGGTCGCCGGCGGGGGCGACCCCGTCGAACTCACTCTCACCCATCCGGCCGGCTTCCAGCGGGCGCGCCGCGACGTGCTCGTGGAGGCCGCCGAGCGGGCGGGTTTCCAACGGTCCCAGATCGGACTGCTGCCCGAGCCGGTGGCCGCCGTCGCCCGCTACGCCCAGCGCGCCCCGCTTCCGCCCAGCGGCAGCCATCTGTGCGTCGTCGACGTCGGCGGCGGCACCGCCGACGTCGCCGTGCTCCGGGTCACCGGCCACCGTTCCCGCCCCTTCGAGGTGGTCGCCACCGCCGGACGTCCCGATCTCGGCGGGGGCCTGTTCGACCTGCGGCTGGAGGACATCGTCGTGGAGGCGGTGCGCACGGGCGGCCATGACGAGGTGGTCGCCGCGCTGGAGGGGGCGGCGAGCCTCGGCGCCCGCAAGGCGCTGCGCGACCAGGTGTCGCAGGCCAAGCACGCGCTCTCGGAGAGCGAGTCCACCACGGTCCCCGTCGTCACCGGCGCGGGCACAGCGACGGTGACGGTGACCGCCGAGGAGTTCGCCGAGGCCATCGCCGACGACGTCGGGCAGATCACCGCGCTCACCGTCGAGGCGTGCTCACGGGCGAAGATCGCGCCGACCGAGCTCGCGAAGCTCTACCTGACCGGCGGCGCCTCCCTGGTGCGGCCGTTGCAGGCCTCGATCGCGCGGGTCGTCGGCCAGTCGGCGGCGACCCTCGACGACCCCAAGCTCATCACCTGCCTCGGTGCCCTGTCGCCGCTCGGGCAGCAGTTGCGCGAGCGTGCGGCGGCGCCGATGCCCGCGCCGGCTCCGCCGAAGCACGTCGACCTCGCGAAGGCTCCGACCCCTGCTCCGACCCCCGCGCCGCGACCTGCTCCGCCGGCCGTTCAGACGTCGCTCGCGCCCGCCGTCGCGCCGACGTCTGCGGCGACCTCGGCGAAGAAAAAACGCGGGCCGCTCATCGCCGCGCTGATCGTGGCGGCGCTTCTCCTGGTCGGCGGTGGCGTGGCCGTGGCCGCCAAGGCCCTCGGCGGCGATCCCGAGCCGACCGGCAGCCCGTCGGAGAGTTCGGGCACGAAGACCACTGCCGCCACCGTCGCGCCGCCGTCGCTGCCTTGTGAGGACACCGACGTCTCCGACGACCAGTGCGAGCTGCTCGCCGAGCTGCTCGCCGACGAGCCGTGGCTGATCGACCCGGAGGACTGCGAGGACGAGCCGGAGCTGATCGACGCCGAGACCGCCTTCAACTGCCCGGCGAAGGAGGACGGCAGCGGCTTCGCCCCCGACGGTCTGACCGTCTACGGCTACGCCGACGAGACGGCGATGGACAGCTCCTTCGACAACGAGATCGCCACGCACAGCCTCCAAGAGGTCGAGCTGGGCATGGAGCCCGGCTGGGACACCTGGGGAGTCGGCGGACGCGTCGCGGTGTATTACAGCGCCGAGAACGACCGCAGCCTCGTGGCGTGGACCAACCCGAGCACGGCCACGCAGGTGTGGGCCGGGGTCGACGGGGAGAAGGTCTTCGACCTCGGCTGGTGGTTCAGGTACGCGCTGGACTACGAGTGAGCGCCGACGCCCGGCCGTCGGCGCGGCGGCGTCCCGCCCACGACCGCGTCCGTCTCACCGCAGTCCAAGGGCGGGCGGTGCGTCAGACGGTCAAGACGCTCCAGGGCACCGAGTTCGAGCCGTGGGCCGACGCGATGACCGCAGTGCTGTCGCTACCGGTGCCGCAGGTGGCCTCGGTGGTGGTGGTCGGCGAGGTCGAGCGGGGCAAGAGCACGCTGGTCAACGCGCTGTTAGGCGAGGCCGACGTCGTCCCCTCCGGTCACGGCGTGGTGACGGCGGGCCGTGTGCGGGTCCAGGCGCCGACCGACGAGCTGCCGCTCGGCCACGGGTCGGTCCAGTTCGTCGACGGGACCTCGCGTCCGGTCGACGCCGCGACCGCGCGCGAGGTCGCGGTCACCGCCGACACCGGCAGTGAGAGCGACCCGGCGCTGGCGGGCGTGGTGGTGGCCCACGACGCGCCGATTCTGGCCTCGATGGCGGTCGTCGACACGCCGGGCATCGCCGGCCTGCGGCGCGACCACGCCGAGCTCGCCGCGCAGGCGGCCGCCGAGGGCAGCGTCCTGCTCGTGGTCACCGACGGCGGTCAGGTGTTCACCCGGCCGGAGTTGGAGTTCTTGTCGGAGGTGTCCGCGAAGGTCGAGCAGGTGGTCTTCGCGCTGACTAAGATCGACCAGCACCCGGCCGGCTGGCAGGACGTGCTCGCCGAGAACCGTCGACTGCTGCGGCAGCACGCGCCGCGTTTCGCCGACGCCCCGATCTGCCCGGTCGCCTCGACGGTCGCGTTGGAGATCGTCGGGCTGCCCGACGCCGACGACCTGCGCGAGTACGCCGGGATCGACGCCTTGGCGTCCGCGATCACCGAGCGGCTCGTCGCCCCGCAGGCGGTCGCCCTCGCGAACGGGCTGCGCCGGGGCATGTCGGGGATCGAGCGCTTCGAGGAGAAGCGGCGGCGCACGGTCGCCGCGTTGCAGTCGGCCGGTCAGCAGGTGCCCGAGCTCGACGCCTTCGTCGCCCGGTTGAACGAGTTGCAGGCCCAGGGGGACCGCTGGTCGCTCGACCTCAACTCCGACTCCAGCGTGTTGCGCGCCGACGTCCTGCACGAGGCCTCGCAGGCCTTCGCGGAGGTGCGCCGACGGTGGGTCGCGCAGGCGCACGAGCTGCGCGCTGGCAAGCCCGACCAGGTCGTCGAGCGGGTCGCGCTGCAGCTGACCGAGGAGCTGCGGGTCATCGTGACCACCTCGCTGCAGCGGTTCATCGGCGGGTTCAACCAGCAGGCCGAGGAGCTGTTCTCCTCCATCGGACGCGACCTCGCCTCGGCGGTGCGTCTCGACCCCGCCACCGACGATCTCGCGATGGCGGAGGTGGCCGAGGCGGAGTACGCCGGCGGCTTCGACGTCACGTTGGCGAGCACCGCGATGATCGGCTCGTCGATGGGCGGCCTCGTCGCGGGGTTGATCGCCCCCGCCCTCATCGCGCCGGTGTTCTCGCTGGTGGGCGGCGCGGCCTGGTACGTCGTCAACTACCGGCACCGGCGGGCCAGCCAGGTCGAGCGGGTGATCACGCAGACCGCGCAGACCGGGGTGAGCCGCGCCGAGACCCACCTGCGCTTCGCGGTCGACCGGGCGCGCACGGTCATGCTGCGCGACGTCACCATCGCCTTCCGCGCCGAGCTGAAGACCGCGCTGGCGCAGGCCAAGGCTGAACTGGAGGCGGCCCGTCGCGCCGCGGTCGAGACGCCCGAACGGCTCAAGCGCGCGGTCGCCGCCGAGACCCGCCACCTGGAGGCGCTACGCGCGCAGCGCGAGGAGTTGCAGGCGTTGGTCGCGGAGGCGCTCATACCCCTGCGCGAGGCCCCGGAGAAAAATAGGGCGGACACGGGAACAAGGCCGTCCCAGGACGGCTCAGAGGTGTGACCAACCCGAGACGGTAGCGAAGGAGCCCGCCATGACCGACCCCACCGATGGCCTCGACGGCGATCAGCAGTTCATCGACATCGACGCCGACGGCCAGGACGACGCCGTCGTCGAGTACTTCGACGACGGGTCGTCCATCGGCACCTACGACATGGACGGCGACGGGCTCGTCGACGCCGCCGACATCGACGCCGACGGCGACGGCGTGGTCGACGTCAGCGTCGTCGACCTGGGCGACGGCGAGGTCGCCGTGCTGGGCGGCGCGGGCACCGACTACGAGGACGGCGCCACCATGTCGGCCGAGGAGGCGGCGGCCATCGCCCCGGGCCTCGTCGACACCTTCGGCGACGAGGTCGGCGAGTCCGACTACGGCCTGGACGGCTCCACCGAGGTCTCCGATCCGGAGGCGAGCGATGTGGACGTCGAGGTGGTCGTCGACGGCACGGGCGACGTCGACGTCACTGTGGTGGTCGACGGCGGCGAGTCGGGTGCCCCGGCTCCGTCCGATCAGGGCCAGCCCGACCCGACGGTCGTGGTCGACCCGACGATCATCGCCGACCCGACCGTGATCGTCGATCCGACGCTCCCCGACGCGGTGGATCCGGAGGAGACGGAGGACCCGGAGGAGACGGAGGATCCGCCGCAGGGCGACCCGAACGGCACCGGCCTCGTCGGCGACCCCTTCGGCGACGCCGAGCTGTGGTTCGAACAGGCCGCCGACGGTACCTGCGCACCCTCGACCGTCGCGCAGATCGTGTCGGAGTACACCGGCCAGACCTTCACCGACGAGTCGGAGTTCGCCGACTGGGCGGTCGACAACGGCCTCATGGAGGTCAACCCCGACGGCACCACCAGCGGCATGTACGCCGAGGACATCGTGGCCATGCTGGAGGAGTACGAGGTTCCGGCGACCCTGCAGGAGAACCTCACCATCGACGACCTCAAGGGCTACCTGGCCGAGGACGTCGGCGTCGCGGTCATGGTCGACGCCGACGAGTACTGGAACCCGATGTACGGCGACCCGGCCGAGGCCGAGGACGACGCCATCAACCACGTCGTCATGGTCACGGGGATCGACGAGGAGGCGGGCGTCGTCTACATCAACGACACCGGCACCCCCGACGGCCAGGCGATGGAGGTCCCGATCGAGTACTTCCTGGACTCCTGGGACGATGGCGACAACCAGGCCATCGTCTGCGACGAGCCGGCTCCGGCGGGCGCCGCGGTCAGCGGCGGCGTGCCGCAGTCCGACGCCGTCTCCTCGCTGCTGGACGGCACGTGGGCGCTGCTCCCGCTGACGCTGCACGGCGCCGAGGCCGCCGAGCTGCAGGCCTGAGAGAACTGTGGGAGAAGTGAGCATGTCTGACCCGATGCCCGTGGCCGCGGTCCCGGAGTCGGTGTGGCTCCGGGCCATGGCCCAGGCCCTCGACCCCGACGCCGAGCCGGCCGACGAGGCCCTCGTGCCGGAGGACCTCGCGGAGCCGGAGGCGTGGGAGGACGATCTGGCCGAGGTCGAGGAGGACGACTCCGACGACCCCGACTCCGACGACACCGGTCTCGGGGACGTGTTCGACGATCCTTTCGACACAGGCGAGGCCGCTGACACGGAGTCCGTGGACGCCGAGCCGGCCGACGACCTGGGCGCGGAGTGAGCACGACTGAGGCCCGGGTCGACGCGCTGTTGCGGCAGGTGGAGGCGGTCGCCTCGCCGGAGGTCAAGGCGGTGGCGGCGTGTCGTCTCGCCGCCCTGCACGATCCGCTGCGACTCGCCGTGGTGGGCCGGGTCAAGGCCGGCAAGTCGACGCTCGTCAACGCGCTGATCGGTCGCAGGATCGCGCCGACGCGTGCGGGGGAGTGCACACGGGTCGTCACCTGGTTCGAGTTCGGATCGCCCGACGGCGACGCGGCGGTGCACTGCCACGACGGCCGCACGATCCCGATCGCTCTGGTCGACGGGCGGCTCCCGGAGGACCTGCCGGTGCCGCCTGAGGAAGTGCGCCGGTTGGTGGTGCGGTTGCAGTCGGCGTCGTTGCGGGGGCTGACCCTCATCGACACGCCGGGGCTGTCGTCGTTGACCGCCGAGAACGAGCAGGTCACCCGCTCGGCGATCCTCGGCGACTCGCTCGCCTCCCGGCACGCCACCGGCGACGCCGACGCGGTGCTGTTCCTGTTCCGGCAGGAGCAGCGCGACGACGAGGCGGAGTTCCTGCGGGAGTTCCGCGAGGCGTCGGGGGAGATGAACGGCTCGGCGGTCAACGCTGTCGGCGTGCTGTCGCAGGCCGATCTGCTCGCCGACCCTCAGTCCGACGACCCGATGGCCCCGGCGCGCGAGCACGCGGCGCGGCTGGCCGAGACGCGGGTCGGCGAGGTGGGCGATGTGGTGCCGGTGTCGGGGCTGCTGGCCGAGACCTCCTGCACCGGACGGCTGCGCGAGCGCGACGTGGTCGACCTGGCGGGGCTCGCCGAGGTCGCCTCGGTGCGGTTGCGCACCGGGGTCGGGCTCGACGCGGTGATCGATCCGGCGCGTTTGCGCGACCTCCAGGCCAAGCTCGGACCCTTCGGGGTCGAGGCCGGGCGGACGGTGGCCGGTCAGGGCTCGGAGGCCTTCGTGCGGTGGATGGCCGACGTCTCGGGCATCGTCGGCCTGCGCCAACGCCTGCAAGACCACGTGCGGGCGCGGGCCGGCGGGTTGAAGGCGCTGCGCGCGCTCGACGCGGTGGAGCGGGCCGCCCGGCACAGCGGACGCGACCAGCAGACGCTCGACCTGGTCGAGCAGGCGCTGATGGACCCGCAGTTGCAGATCGTCCGGGAGATCCAGGCGATCGGCATGCTGCGCTCGACCCAGGTTGCCACCGATCTGATCCCGGAGCTGGAACGGCTGAGCAAGTCGGGCGGGCCGTTGGTGCGGCTCGGGCTGCCGCCGGGCACGCCGTCGTCACAGGTCGCCGCCGAGGCGCGCCGCCGTGCCGCTGCGGCGCAGACGCGCGCCACGCTGTCGTTCGCGCCCGGCGAGGCCGAGGCCGCACGGGTGCTCGCCCAGTCGTACCGGCGCATCGCCACCCTCAGCGACGGCCCGCCACCCCCGCCGCCGGGCTGATCGGGGGAGTTCTCCCCATTGACGGGGGGGGGGGATTTTCTGGGAGTGTTCGGCGTGGGTCTGTCGACCCGTTCCGCGTTTTTCTGAGTTCTGAGTCAAGAGGTCACCGATGACGTTGTCGTCCTTCCGGCGGAGAGCCGTCCGCCGTGCCGCGCTGGCCCTGAGCGCCACGCTCGCCGCGAGCACGATGGCGCTCGTCGTCGACGCGACCACCACCGCTGCCTCGGCGGCTTCCGATCCGAACCACGTGTGGCCGACAGCGGTGAGTGCCGCGTCCGGTGGTCAACGCACTTTCACCTTCGGCGCCACCGGAGTGACGGCGACGGAGGCCACGAGCGGCGGCTGCACCACGGCGAACTTCACGATCCCCTCGACGGGCAACGGTTGGGCGTTCCTGAGCCCCACGCCGACCGCCGACCTGCCGACCGCCGGCCTCAACTGCGCCTGGGGCACGTCGCAGACGTCGAACGTCTCGTTCAGCAAGCCGGTGCAAGGGCTGAGGCTGCATCTGTTGAACATGAACACGGTGACCGTCGGCGTCGACGCACTGAGCTCGGCCGACGATGTGACGCTCACGCGGCTCAGCGGCAACGACGCCTTCAAGGTCTCCGGCACGACCGCCAACAGCGAGCCCGGCGGAGTCGTCGCGAACCTCTGGTGCATGGCGAACGACGGCACCGTCCCCAACGGCCGCTGCGGCACGGTTCAGATCGACCCCACCAGCGGCGTCGGGCTCAGCGGGGTGAAGCTACAGATGAACGCGCCGACCACGAACGCCGCGACTGATGGTTTCGGCTATGCCTTCTCCTTCGGCCAGGCGACCCTGGGCAAGGCGTTCGCGGCGTCCTCCATCGCCGCCGGTCAGACCACGCAGCTGACCTTCACGATCACCAACCCGGCCGGCGAGGGCCAGACGAATTTGAAGGCCCTGTCCTTCACCGACACGTTCGCGAGCGGTCTGACGCTGGCCGACGACTCCGTCGCCTTCAGCTCCGCCTGCGGGACGAGCCCGACGCACGACGCGGCGGCCGGAGCGGGATCGATCACGGTCAGCGCCGTGGAGGTCGCCACGGGCGACGCCTGCACCGTCACGGTGAACGTCACCGCCTCGACTGCCGGCTCGTACGTCAACGACAACAACAACCTGACGACGAACTACGCCAACCTCACGCCGTCGGTCACCACCGGCACGAGCCTGACCGTCACCGAGCCGCCGGAGACCATGCAGGCCGACGACGACGACTTCTCCGGGTCGCTGATCGACGGCGCCGCGGGAGGCACGACCCCCTCGGTCTTCACCAACGACGAGGTGCTCGACCCGGCCGGAGCAGTGACCTCCAGCAACGCCACGGTCACGCTGACCGACGTCGGCGGGCTCACCGGCGCGACCATCGACGCTGACGGCGTCATCACGGTCCCGGCGGACACCCCGGCGGGCGTGTACACGCTCACCTACCGGATCTGCGACCGCACGAGTCCGCTGTCGTGCGACACCGCGACCGTCACTGTGGCGGTTCACGGCGAGGCCGCCGACGACGAGGCGGTCGCGCAGCCGGGCGAACCGGTCACGGTCGACCCGCTGGCCAACGACGTCGACGGCTCGGGGAACCTCGGCGGAAGCGCGCCCGACCCGACGTCGGTCAAGCTGCTCGACCCGGACACCGGCGAGCAGGTCGAGACGGTCGAGGAGGCCGGCGTGGGCACGTGGACGGTGGACACGACCACCGGCGAGGTCACCTTCACTCCGGTCGCCGGCTACGCGGGCACGCCGACCCCGGTCGAGTACGTCGTGGCGAATCAGGACGGCGCTCCGTTCGTCGCGGAGATCGCGGTGACCGTGCTCGCCGCGGCCACCGACGACACGGCGCTGCTGTTCCCCGATGAGACCGAGGTCGGCATCGACGTGCTGGCCAACGACGTCCTCCCCGGCACGACCGTCCCGGTCACGAGTTCGCTCCGTCTGGTCGGCCCGGCCGACGGTCAGCCGACGCAGTCCGTCACGGTCTTGGGCGTCGGGACGTGGGAGGTGAATCCGCTCACCGGTCGGGTCGTCTTCACGGCGGCGTCCGGCTTCACCGGCCTCACGCCGCCGCTGGCCTATCTGGTCGACGGCGACGACGGCGTCACCTA
>NZ_JASGEK010000043.1:0-5231 GCF_047606445.1 Aeromicrobium sp.
CCTCGGCGCGCTCGGCCCGAAGTTCGTCGGCACCGCCGACCACAAGACCCTCACCGCCGAACGTCAGACTGCCGAGGACGCCCTCATGGCCGCGCTCACCAACGGCGGTGAGTCCCGATGAGCGCCCGCCCCCGCGTCACCGCCCTGTGCTGCGAGTGCGGCCAGACCCGCACCGTCGCCGCCCGCTACACCGGCTGCCGCAAGCTCGGCGACTACCCGCCGCGTTGCCTCGGCGTCCTCGACGTCAAGTGCGACCAGTGCCGCAAGGTCACCTGGCACGCCAAGCTCGACAGCCTCAGCGACGGCCGCGACCACGCCGAGGCCCGCAACGAGCGGGAGACCCGCGCGCACCGGGAGGCATGGCACAGGGTCGCCGCCGTCGCCAACATCGAGCCCGTCGGCTACGACTCCCCGCACGCGCTGGTGTTCATCGAACAGTCACGCCTCGACAAGACGTGGACCGTGCAGCCCAACGACGCCCACCTGCTCGACCACCAGACCGAAGCGCTCGACATCGCCTACGAGATCGTCACCCGTGGCGCCCACGGCGGCCAGCCGATCAAGTGGGCCACCAACAAGGCCGGCCGACACGTGACCATCTCCTACCGGACCGACTCACGCCAGGCCGCACAGCTCGACGAACTCGCACGGCTCGGGCTCCTCCGCGACCCGGCGTGGAGCGCAGCATGAGCACGGCACAAGCCGCCGAGACGAGGACATGCCCGTCGTGGTGCAGCCTCCCGCCCGGTCACCACGACGACGGCGTGACGGCCTGCTGCACCCCGTCAGTGGGAGAGGCGGGCATCTGGGCGACCTGGGACGACGGCCCCGCCGCCGACGGCGAGGCGTGGATGGTGTCGTTCGACCTGTGGGTCGTGACCGGACGTGACGGCGCCGAGCTCGCCAACGAGCTGCGAGCCTGGGCCGACGACCTCACCGCGCTCGCCGAGGTCGTCGACGGAATCGAGCCCGACAGGGACCGATCATGAGGCGGCCGGTCTCACTCTCCATCGACCCGGCCGCGTTCGCTCGACTGCGCGTCGAGGTCTCAGGGGATCTCGACGACAGAGCGTCCCTGATCGCGGCCAGGGCGACGACCGTCAGGCCGAACCCCGCCCCGAACAGCTCGGAGATGCCCGAGACTCCCCGTCCCCGAGGGGGCTTTCGCCGAGCTTGACCCGCTCAGCGCGCCGTACGCGGCACGGTTGAGGTCCTTCAACGCCGAGAGGGACATGACCCAACCTCCTGGGGTCGATCTGAGGGGAAAATACCGGGGGAGAGAGGAACATTGCCGGCGCCGACCGGGCCACCCCGGCGCGCCTGGCGATCCGAACGCCCCTCCCCTCTCGGGCAATCGGTCAGCGAGATGAGAGGGCCACGACGGGGTGGCACCGCATGCTCGATGAGATGCGGTGCCACCCCGGTGGGGTAAGTCGCCCGCAAGCACATACCGACGACTCACCATCCGACCTCACAAAGGAACAGGGACGCGAGGCCGAAGTCTCGCCGTCAGTCCGGCAGGGTGATCTTCACGATGCCGAACGGGCGGACCACGTCGAGGTTCACGCGCGTCTCACACCGGGCCGTGATCTGGTTCCGCGTGAAGTTGTCACCCGGTGTGCCCCAGTCCATCCGCACGCTGCCGTCCTGGCGCAGCACCACCGAGTCCTCGCCGATGAGGTAGGCACTGCCAGCCGGGACGTTCGGGACGATAGCCACCGGGACGCCCCAGGCGCGACGGGTCGCGGAGTCGATCGGACCGCCGAAGTCGAACGCGCCCGAGGTGTTGCGCGTGGTCTCCATCTGCTCCCAGTCGGTGGCGTTGACGGCGAACCCACGCGGCTCCCTGCCGACGCCCTCCAGCTTGGTCAGCGCCGCACGTAGCGTCGTGATGCCGTCGACCTTCGCGTCCTGCACCTGGATCCCCGGCGTGTTGTCGATGCCGGTGAGGTTCTCGCCTGCCCCGTCGCCGGTGAGCACCTGGACCGCGAGCACGTCGTACAGCCCCGCGAGCATCTCACTGGACAAGAACGTGTCCAAGTTCGAGTTGTCCTCCAACATGAACTTGTCGATCGGCTCGGACAGGTGCGCGATGACCCGCAGCCGCCCCTCCACCTTCGTCGTGGTGTAGGTGCTGGTCGGCTTGGTCTCACCGGGAGCGACGAACGCGGCATTCGTGGTCCGCACCGTCTGCCGCAGGTAGGCGTAGGTCGGCGTGGCCTGCTGGGTCGTCGCGATGAGGTCCCACAGTCCCGTGGCGGGCTTGCTCAGCTCGATGGGCGTCGAACCGACGACAGGGGTGACGCCGATCGTCACACCCGCAGGAACGAGCGCCTTCTGTCCGAACTGGTCCGTCGCATGGAAGCCGCTCGCCAGCTTGCCCGCCAAGCTCTTTGACCGGGGGTTGAGGTAGCCGGACTTCGCGCCGTCGCCGCTGAGGCTGATGACCTCGTCGTCGTCCAAGCCGAAGATCGCCTGACGCAGCTCCTTCGACTTCGCCTCGCGCGCGAGCAGTCCGTCGAGGCGCTTGACCTCGGCGTGGTGCCCCTCGACCTCGGCGATCTCGGCATCCGTGAGATCACGTCCGCCGTCAGCCTTCGCGCGGTCGATGATGGCCTGGGCCGCCTTGAGCGCGGCGGCCCGCTGTTCCTTGAAGTTCACGGGTACTCCTTTGAGAGGTGGGCACGGCGTCGTGAATGACGCACGTGCGATGAGATGGCCCCCTCGGTCTCACCACGGGCGGATTGGCTACCGATGGCGGTGTTCGTCAAGGGTGAGGCTGGAACAGGCGGGCGGATTGGTTACCGATGGCCTTACCTCTGAACGCTGACACAACCCTCGTCCTCAGCCCTCGGACTTGGCCCGGGGGCCCCTCGTCCTTGACGCTCAGACTTGATCGTCTCAACCTCTGAGGACAGTCTACTCGTCAGCGACCCCAGACGCGAGGATCCCAGTGCGGGTGCTCCTCGTCGTCGTCCGGCGGGTCTTCGACGAGTGCCGACCAGTCCTCGGCCTCGCCCGACAGGTGCCACCACGGGCGACTCATCCGCCGTACTCCGCAGCCGGGAGGAAGTCCTCATGCTCGGGGCAGCCTCGTTGGTGGGCGATGTCGACGAAGGGCTGCATGTTCTCGTCCCACAGCACCCAGGCCTCGACCTCACAGTGCTGGCACTTGAAGGTGGCGGCGACTCCGATGAGGGCGATAGCCCGCAGCTCGTCGACGGGATCGACTACGTAGGTCATTTCGGTTCTGTCCTTTCAGGTTGACGGCGGTCCGTCGATTGGTCGGCGCCGGCCCATACGCCGGCGTGTTCAGGGTGGGCGGTCACGTAGTCGCGGCAGGCATCCAGCGCGGGGCAGGCGGCGCAGGCGTGGGCGGCGGCCTCGACGTGCTCGGGATCGTCGGAGAGCCACCAGTGGCCGCGCTCAGGCTCGACGCACGGCACTCGCCGACCGGCCTCGACGTGCGCGTGCAGCCCCTGCATGAGGTGGGCGAGAGCATCGGTCCGCGCGGGGTCGCTTCGACGGGTCATGCCGCGCCCTCCGCCGTGGTCAAACTGAGCAAGGGAGCGGCTTCACCTGGAGCCGTTCCCTCGTTCTCGGACGTCGACGTGTCGCCAGGGCCGCTGATGTCGCTGTCCGAAGGGAGCACCGAAGGGTGTGAAGGGAGCGGGTAACAGTTCCCCGCTCCCTTCACACCCTTCGTGCTCCCTTCGGAGGTCTCCCGGTCGACAAGGGTCCACACCCAGCCGCTGCCCATGCCGGATTTCCTCGACTCCACGAGACGCCCCTTGGCGCGCTTCAACTGGTCCTTGCTCCAGCCGCCGGCGGCCTGCCCCGCCCTGTACACGTCCTTGCTCGGCGCCTCTCCCCCGCACTCGACGAGGTAGTCGACGACCCAGGCGGCGGCGTCGCGTCGGTCGTCGCGCTCCTCGGGGTCGGTCCCGGCGTTGCGCAGGGCCTCGGCCACGGTCACGGCCGACTCGCCGAGCATGACGAGGCGGCCCGTTTCGGTCGGCCCCTTCGGCGTCGTGACGGTCGCGCCTTCGATCCGGTAGGCCAGGCTCGGCAGGTCGGACCGCCCGAGACTGTTCTTGACCTGGGTGATGATCCGTCGGTCGTCGTCGCTGGACTCGTCGCGGGCGAACCCGAACACGGACCGGGGGACGTTCTTGAACGCGCCTGACCCGGTGATGAGGTTGGCGGCGTCGGTGCCGCCGGCCTTGTTGAAGTGGCCGATGCCGAGGACGACGGCCCCGGTCCGGTCCGCGAGGCGCGCGAGCGGATCGAGTGCGGTCCTCACGTCGCTCTCCTTGTGCGTGTCCTTCACGTTGACGGCCGACACGAGCGGGTCGACGACGACCAGGGCGACCTCGTGGGCCGTGATGGTCTGCTCCAGTAGGGCCAGGTCCGACGGCAGGGAGAGGGTGAGATGGTCGCCCACCTCGTTGACGACCTCGAACCGTCCGACCCTGTCCAGGTCGGCGCCTGCGGCGATGAAACGAGCGACGATGGTCTTACGCCAGCTGTCCTCCACGGCCCCGTACAGGACGCGGCGGGGTGTCCCGTGGAGGCTGCCGGGAAGCGTGCCCCGGGTGACCTGCGCGGCGAGCCAGATGCCGAACGACGACTTGCCGGTCGCTTCCCTGCCCGCGGCCATCGACAGCGACCCGGCGGGGATACGCCCCAACCCCCCTTCGGCCCATGCCCAGACGACCGGCTCGGGCTCGATCTCCGATGCCCAGGTGACGACGGCTCGGCGCTCCAAGGGCGCGTAGTCCTCACTCATGCGGCCACCCCCACGGCTGGACGGGTCAGTGTCGCGGCGACCTCGTGCGGCCGCCACCCCTGAGCACGTAGCCGGGCGGCCTCGGCGAACAGCTCGGAGTCACTGACGCCCATAGCTCGACGGCCCATGTCGCTCGACCGCGCCGAACAGGGGTGGGGTGTCACAGTTCGCCACCGACATAGACGACCTGCTGACGCCCATTGAGCTGGTGAACCGAGGATGGGCCAAGGAACTTGCCGAGGGATTGAGCCAGAGCGTGGCAGCGCTAGAGAAAGCGTCATACGAGGCACTCATCTACCGCATGCAGCTTTGCCACCTAGTGGTGTGGCTCGCAAATAGGTATCTGTTTGTGTTGTAGGATGGAGCATGCGTTCTCCGGCAGCCCCCTTGAAGGTCTCCGCCTCCCAGCGTGAGGTGTTGGTCAAGGTGTCGCGTTCATCGA